>ONAT01000007.1 GCA_900315885.1 uncultured Erysipelotrichaceae bacterium | reverse complement strand
TTTTCTATAAAGTCAAAGGGTTGGACATTACTATTTTACTATATTTTGGACATTATTTTTTTACTTCCTTTTTTTTGGATTTGAAATTTTTATTTAAGGGTAGTATAATAATGTTGTCTACAAGATAGACATAAGGGAAGGTAAACATGCAAAAACCACGAGTTTTGTTAACATATATTGAATCGGGAATGGGACATATTATGTCCATGTCTGCGATTGCGTCTGGATTAAAAGACAAATATAACGATCAAATCGAAATTATCGAATCATATATTATGGATGAAGGTAATGAAGATACCATTAAATTTCAAAAATTTTTATCTGATTGTACAAAAAAAACGAACAAAGATAAATTCTTTGGTGTTGGAATATTTTGGTTTCTTGAGTTAGTCGGCAAAGAGCATTTTATGCGTCTATGTCACCGAACTTTATTTAAGAAATACACTGACGCCACAGTTCAAACTATGCTTAAATATAAGCCTGATGTTATTATCTCTACGCATTATTTTATTACTTTTGCGGCCGTAGAATTAAAAAAGAAATATCTACCAAACCTTACAGTTATTACATATAACCCTGATAATAACGTTCACGTGTGGTGGGATAATCGCAGTGACTTATTTATTAATAACAACGATAATGCTTGTAATGAAGCTATACGTCGTCGTCATTTTGATTATAAATCAGTGCGTAAGGTATTTTTTACTGCTCGAAATGAAGTAGCAACGGCGAACGGAACCAAAGAAGAATATCGTAAGAAATATAATTTGCCATTAAATCAATTCACCATTATGATTGCCGATGGAGCTTATGCCCAAGGTAAAGCCAAAAGAGCATGTAATGAGTTAATTAAACATTTAAAATTCCCGGTTACTATTATTCTTTTAGCAGGTAAAAACGAAAAAGTTTATAACTATTTTGAAAAGAAGAAGGATAAAGTTCCTAGTAATATAACACTTGTCCCGTTAAAGTTTACGCCACTAGCGTATGAATATTATGGTGCAAGCGACGTATTCATTACTAAAAGTGGACCAAACGCCGTGTTAGATTCTTTATTTATGGGCACACCTGTTATTGTTGATTATTACGCTCATAATATTGAAAAAGCATCCGCTAAATTGTTCGCTGATACATTAAAATGTGGCGTGACTTGCTATTTTATTCGTCACTTACCAAAAACAGTTACATACTTATATGAACACCCATCTTACTTAGAGGCATTAAGAGCAAATATTAATAAAAATGTTAATAAGAATCAAAATGGTTCAGAACAAATCGCTGATATCATTATTTCTGAATTAAAAGAAAGGAATTTGCTTAAATAATGGGACGTAAAACTTATTATTATCACGAAGATATGCAAGATGATTTTGGCACCGCTATACATAACAATAAGCCATTAAAAGATAATTTTTGCTATATTCATCGTAACATTTTCTTTCGTTTCTTTTCCTTTATTCTTTATTACATTATTGCTTTTCCAATTTTATGGTTAGTTAGTAAAATATGTTTTGGTGTATGCGTCAAAAATAAAAAGTATTTACGCAAAGAATTAAAGAAAAAAGAAGGAGTGTTCTTTTATTCAAATCATACCCATTACATCGATGCTTATATTTCTCATGTTTTTGTCGGATTTCCTCGCCGTACTTATGTTTTATCGCATCCTGATGTTGTTAACACACCAGTTTTAAGTACCTTAGTTATGATGCTAGGTTGTTTACCTTTACCTAATAACATGCGTAATTTCAGAAATTTTAATAACGCAATGAAAGAATTAGTGAATAAGGGATCAATGATATCCATTTATCCTGAAGGAACACTTTGGCCTTATTATAATGGTTTAAGAAAATTCGATAAAACATCATTTAAGTATGCAGCCATGTTAAAAAAGCCAATTGTTATCGCTAGTGAAACATATCGTAAGCCGAAGATTTTAAAATTTTTAAAGCCACGTATGACTTTAACTTTATCTCATGTTATTTATCCAAAAGAAGAATATGATGTAAATCAAAACACGGAAATGTTTTATGAAACTGCAATGAAATTCTGGAATGAAACTTTATTTAAAGATAATGTTTCATATCACACTTATTTACCAATTAGCGAGAAGAAAGAATAAAATTCTTTATTTTCATAATTTGTTTGCGTTTTTATAACTTATTTAATATAATTAAGTCGATGTTGATAAAGAGGAGTAGTAATATTTTTATCTTTAGAGAGTCTTGATTAGGTGAAACAAGATGATAAGATATTATGAATGTCGCTTTGGAGTCATGATGGAAATCACGTTGCTCGCGTTAAAAGCATACTTAAGTGTACATTAGATATTTAATGTAAATTAAGGTGGTACCACGTATTTAGCGTCCTTAAATTAGGACGTTTTTTTATTTTTAGGAGGTAATTTTATGGCATTGGACACACGTTATAATCCCAAAGAAGTTGAAAAAGGAAAATATGAATTTTGGAAGGAAAAAGGTTATTTTAAAGCTGGCGAAGATTTAACTAAAACTAAATTTTCGATGGTTATCCCACCTCCAAATGTCACTGGCAAATTGCATTTAGGACATGCATCTAATACCACAATGCAAGATATTATTGCACGTTATAAAAAAGCAAAAGGCTATGATGTTTTGTGGGTTCCTGGTATGGATCACGCTGGCATTGCTACGCAAGCAAAAGTTGAGGCAAAACTAAGAAGTGAAGGCATATCTCGTTATGATTTAGGCCGTGAAAAATTCCTTGAAAAAGCTTGGGAATGGAAAAAAGAATACGCTAAATCAATCCATAGTCAATGGGCAACATTAGGTTTAGCGCTTGATTATTCTCGCGAAAGATTTACGCTTGATGAAGGCTTAAATAAAGCAGTTAGAAAAGTATTCGTTGATTTATATAATAAAGGTCTTATTTATCAAGGTGAAAAAATTATTAACTGGGATCCAGTCCAAAAAACAGCCTTAAGTAACATTGAAGTTATTTATAAAGATGATGAAGGAGAATTCTATTATTTTAAATATCCTATCGTTGGCACTAATGAATATTTAACAGTTGCCACAACTAGACCTGAAACAATGTTTGGAGATACATGCGTTATCGTTAATCCTAAAGATGAAAGATATAAACATCTTATTGGTCAAAAAGTAATTAATCCAGCAAATGGAGACGAATTACCTATTATTGGTGATGAATATGTTGATATTGAATTTGGTACTGGCGCTATGAAATGTACTCCAGCTCATGATCCAAATGACTTTAAGATTGGTGAAAAATATGGCTTTAAGCCAATTATTGTCATGAATCCTGATGCTTCGATGAATGAAAAATGTGGTAAGTATTGCGGATTAGACCGTTTTGAGTGCCGCGAAAAACTTGTCGAAGATATCAAAAATGATGGTAACTTAATTAAAATTGAGCATATTGTTCATCAAGTTGGTCATAGTGAAAGAAGTGACGCGGTTGTTGAACCATACTTATCAAAACAATGGTTTGTTAAGATGCGTCCTTTAGCAGATCAAGCTTTGAAAAATCAAGAAAGTGATGAGGCTATTAAATTCTATCCTGACCGCTTCAATAAAGTATTTACAAGTTGGATGGAAAAAGTAGATGATTGGTGTATTTCTCGTCAATTATGGTGGGGACATCGAATTCCTGCTTATTATCATAAAGTAACTCATGAAGTTGTTGTCTCTGTTGAACCACCAAAAGATATGGAAAACTATGTTCAAGATGAAGATGTCTTAGACACATGGTTTTCTAGTGCGTTATGGCCGTTTACAACTTTAGGTTGGCCTGAAAAAACATCAGATTATCAAAGATATTTCCCACTTGATGTTATGGTTACAGCTTATGATATTATCTTCTTCTGGGTTTCAAGAATGATATTCCAAAGTCTAGAATTTACAAAATCAGTACCATTTAAAAAGGTCTTAATTCATGGCTTAATTCGTGATTCCCAAGGTCGTAAGATGTCTAAATCATTAGGTAATGGTATTGATCCAATGGATGTCATAGATAAATATGGTGCGGATGCACTCCGTTACTTTATTACGACAACAGGAACACCAGGCCAAGATTCTCGATATGTCGAAGAAAAAGTAGAAGCTAGCGCTAATTACATTAATAAGATCTGGAATGCTTCACGTTTTGTCTTAGGTGTTTTACCTCCTGATTTCAAAATTAAAGATATTACAATTGAAGACTTAAATCCTCTTGATAAATATATCATGGCTAAATTAATGGCCACGATTGAAGGCGTTACTTATAATATGGATCGTTATGAATTAGGTAATGCTTCAACTCACTTATATAATTTTGTCTATGATGATTTCTGCTCTTGGTATTTAGAGATGGCTAAGGTCACTTTAAATGGCGATGATACAAAAGCTAAGAAAGTAACATATCAAGTCTTATATCGCGTTTTAAAGGCTATTATTATGATGATTTATCCTTATACACCTTTTGTCGCAGAAGAATTATATCAAAACTTACCAAATCATTTAGAATCTATTATGTTAGAATCTTATCCTGAAGTTGATGATTCTTATGTTGATAAGAAATCAATTCAAGAAGTAGAAGTTTTATTTAACCTTATTAAGGATATTAGAAATTATAAAGTTCATAATGATTTAGCGCCAAACGCAAAGATTAAACTTCATATTTTTGATAAAACTAATGTTTTCAAGAAATATGCTCCTTACTTAGAACGTTTTACTTTCGCAAGTGACATTATTTATGAAGATAATGAAGATGTCTTAAAGAACTTCAACTTATTTATTTATGATTTAGCGCAATTTGGCGTTGAAGATAATATTGATAAGAGTGTTGTTATTGCTAAACTTGAAAATGAATTAAGTAAGATTAATTCGGAGATTGAGCGTGGTAATAAGATGCTTAATAACCCTAATTTTGTAAGTAAAGCTCCTGCAAATAAAGTTCAAGAAGAAAAAGATAAGTTAGCAAACTATTTAAATAAAAAATTAGTTTTGGAAGAAAAAATTGCAAAATTAAAATAATTATCGAAAAATTAAAAATGACCTCCTACATTATAGTGGGAGGTTTTTAAATGCATAAATTATCAGATTTTGAATTAAGTAAATTAAAAGGTGGCGAAGCTATTACTATTGCCACGGTTATGGCAATACTTGCGATTGCCTTAGTGACTGTTATTACTTATCGTTTGTTTGCTTCAAAATCAGGAAATGCCACATTTCCAGGTGGATTTAAGTTTACATGGGATTAACTGCAAGAATCTTAGATTATCCGAAAGAAGAAAGACCAAGAGAGAAGGCGATTAAATGCGGAATTAAAACATTATCAAATGCTGAATTATTCACATTAATTATTCAATCAGGAACTAAAAACAATTCCGCACTTAATATTGCAAATAATTTGTTAGATGCAAGCAAAGGATTATTAGGTTTTATTGATATAGATTATGAGACTTTATGTCAAATCAAAGGTATTAAAAATGCAAGTGCGATTAAATTATTAGCAATAAAAGAAATAATGGTGCGATTTGAAAATCTTAAATATTCCGCAAAAGAAATAATAAGATGTTCAGAAGACATTTATAAAATGTACCATCTAAAATACTTAGAAAAAAGTAATGAAGAAATAATGGTTTTAGTGTTAAATCGCAATAATGAAGTTAAAAAAGAAGTAATTCTAGCCATGGGTGGATTAAGTGAAGTCAATTTTGATTTTAATATTGCTTTTAAGACTATTTTAAAAACTGGTTATAAAAAATTTATTATTTTACATAATCACCCATCTTTTAACGTTAATCCTTCAAAAGAAGATATCTATTTAACAAATGAAATTAAGGTGATGGCGAATTCTTTACATTTAAAAATGCTCGATCACGTAATCATAGGACAAAATAATTATTATTCATTTAAAGATCACGATTTAATATGACACTATTCGACAACGGATAGTGTTTTAATTATTTTGAGGTGACAGTAGTGGAAACATTGTTAATAGATAATAAAGACGAAGCACAAGCTATTACTACAATTAATAACTACTTAGAAAGTAGGCGTTTAGATAAACGTAAAAAAGAAGTATGTCTTGTTTTTAATGAAAAACCATCAAATGGCTTTTTTAAACAAGTTCTTTTAACATTCTTTAATTTTAAAAGTGCGTATTTGAAAATGATTAAATATGAAAAAGAATCTAAATGTAATTTAGAAAAAACAGTCATACATTCAGGAGAAGAAGTATATTGTTTAGGACCAAAAATCATTGTCGGTAATGTAAATAATGGAGCATTACTTCGTATTAAAAACAACGTGGTTTTTATTGGTGAAGTGCATGGGACAATTATTTTAGAAGATGATAAATCATCAATATACGCTGATAAGTTTGCAAATACTATATTCATTGACCGCCACAACAATAAAAAGGTTTTTAGCGGTGAAAAATATTTAATGTCGTATGAAGAAATGGAGGCTATGTAATATGGCAAGAGTTATTGTAGTGACAAGCGGTAAAGGTGGCGTTGGTAAGACAACAATTACAGCTTTATTAGGTCGAGCGTTAGCGCATGAAAAGAAAAAAGTTGTCTTAATTGATGCAGATTTAGGCTTAAAAAATCTTGATGTCGTCTTAGGTTTAGAATCACGCATTGTTTATGATTTAGAAGATGTCATCAAAGGTAGAGCGACTTTAAGACAAGCACTAGTGCAAGATAAATATGCTCCAACATTATATTTATTACCCGCTTGGATGCGCATTAATGTATTAGATATTAATGAAAACTACATGTCCGCGATTATTAATAATTTACAAAATGAATTTGATTTTATTATTATTGATTCACCTGCTGGTATCGAGAAAGGATTCTTTAACGCAATTAGAAATGCTAAAGAAGCTTTAGTGGTCTTAACACTAGATAAAACTTCGCTCCGCGACGCTGATAAAGTCGTGGGTATATTAAAAAATAATGATATTAATGACATTAAATTAATTGTTAATAAAGTAAATAAAAGTAATGCAATGTTACCAATAGAAACAATTGAAAGAGTAATGGATTTACCAATTATCGGTATGATTAAAGAGTCAAGTTCCGTGCAACATGAACAAAATTATGGAACACTCATTGATAAAAAATCTGATACTTATGTTGAATTTACAAACATCGCTAATAAGATTTTAGGAAAAGAAGAAAGACTAAAGAAACAATCTAAGTTCTCACGTATCATAAATGTTTTATTCAATTCATAAATTTTTATAGGGGAAGAAAATGGATAATGTCAATACAATTCGAAATCGTATTACCAATAAAAATAAACATTCACGATTATTTGTTTTATGTATAAGTGTAATGCTTATGGTGTGCGGTGTTTTAGGTGTCTTAATATACGCAAAAGGGAATAGTAATGCCGAAATATTTGGCTTTAAAATCGCAACTATTAACGAAAAAATAAATGCATGGGTTGGGGGAATATTTAGGACTAGTACAGGAAAAGAAGAAACAGTAAGTAATCCTATAAATAACTATACATATTTAGGTAATAATTATTATAAAACTGATGATAATGTCGTGAATACAATCTATAAAGGAACTATTAATAACATCACAAAGCAAGAAAACGATAAATATTATGTTTTGATAAGTTACGATAACGGAGTTACAGCGCAATATTTTGATTTAGTGGATATCTTAGTCAAAAACAATGATACTTTAACAAGTAACCAAATTATTGGTGGTTATGAAGAAAAGTTTAAAGCATTATTTATGCGCGGTAATGAGGTTATCAAATATGAAGAAATCTTTAACAGAAATTAGTGTTCATCCTTTAACGACAATTTATATCGCTTTAAGTTTAATACTTGGGCGATTTTCTTTTGTTTTTGGCTTATTTTTACTTGATATTATTCATGAATTATTCCACGCTTTTGGAGCTTATATTTTAGGTTTAAAAGTCGAAAAAATTAGTGTTTTACCTATTGGTTGCTACGCAAAAATTGGAGACTTAGAATACGCTTCAAGAAAGAAGCAATTAATAATACTTTTATTAGGCCCTTTATCATTTTTTTTCACGAGTGCTTTGATAAAATACGCTTACTTCAAAAATCTGATTTCAATTTATGGATTTGAAAATTTTAACACTATCAATTTATTTATTATGTTATTTAATTTGCTACCAATTTCTCCACTTGATGGCGGAAAGATAACTAAAATAATCTTAAGTAGTTTTTTTAATGAAAAATTATCAATTTTAATTTCTTCACTTATTGGTTTAATATTTGGAACCATATTTGTGATTAAGTGCTTAAATATAGGTCAATATGTCTTTGCGTTGTTTATATGTTTTTATGCAATAAAAAATTTGATTTATCAAAGAAGAGAATACTTTGCTTTTTTACTTAAGCGTTTGATAAAAAAAGACTTTAAAGAATACAAAATAAGACTAAATAATCATCCTGTTATTTATCGCTTTAACAATAATTATTATCAAAATGGTAATATGCTTATTGGTGAAAGTAAAATCATAAGCCAATTGCTATACAAACAAAAGAAAAATCACTTAAATTAGTCTAAATTTAACAAAATTAAGGAAAAAGATTTGACATATATTATATATATGTGGTAAATTAACTTCGTTGCGGCCTCACGAGCTACAACCGCATAGAAAAGGTAACTAACATTTTATGACCTTCATAGCGAGTCTTAGTGGAAAATTTGATTTCAGGAGGTGTATCTATGTACGCAATTATCGAAACTGGCGGAAAGCAAATCAAAGTAGAAGTAGGACAAAAAATCTTCGTCGAAAAATTAGACGTTGAAGCAGGTGCTTCTTATACATTTGATAAAGTTTTACTTGTTGCAGACAAAAAGACTGTTGTAGGAGCTCCTTATGTTAAAGGTGCTACAGTAGTTGCTAAAGTTGAAAAACAAGGAAAGAGCAAAAAAATCCGCGTCTTCAAGTACAAGAACAAGGCAAATGAACGTAAGACCATTGGTCATCGTCAACCATATACTTGCTTAGTAATTGAAGCAATTAATGCATAATTATGATTAAAATCGAAATTAGGTACAGCAATAATCAATTTGCTTACTTAAAAGTCTCGGGACACGCAAATAGCGCGGAATATGGAAAAGACCTAGTATGTGCTGGTGTGTCAGCGATTGTAATTGGTGGTTTAAATAATATTGAAACCAAAAATTACGACATTAAAGTTACTGATGGACTTGTAGAAGTAACAACTAAAAATGAGATTACTACTCATGATATGATAGTTTTTGAAACAATGTTTCGTCAATTAGAAACAATGGAAGAAAGCTATTCGAAGTATATAAAAATTATTAAGTAAGAAAGAGGTGCATCGCAATGATGTTTAAGTTAAATCTTCAACTCTTCGCATCTAAGAAGGGTGTTGGATCTACAAAAAACGGACGTGATTCTGAATCAAAACGTCTAGGAGCTAAAAAAGCTGATGGTCAATTTGCTACAGCAGGCTCAATTATTTATCGTCAACGCGGAACAAAAATCTATCCAGGTGTCAATACGATGCGTGGTGGAGACGATACTATTTTTGCGACAAAATCTGGCATTGTCAAATTTGAACGTGTAGGCAAAGATAGAAAACGTGTATCCGTTTACGAAGTCGTCGCTAAGTAAAGATAAGCCTGATTAATTCAGGCTTTTTTCAATTATTAAATTAGTTAAGAGGTGAGAGCATGTTTATTGATAAAGCTACAATCGAAGTTCGCGCTGGCAACGGCGGCAATGGAATGATTGCCTTCCATCGCGAAAAATTTATCTCGCGTGGTGGCCCAAGTGGTGGTAATGGTGGACGCGGTGGTTCTATTATTTTTAGAGCATCAAAAGGTATTAATACTCTTTTAAATTTCCGTCACTCCAAGTGCATTATCGCCAAAGACGGGGAAAAAGGAATGGGAAAGAATCAGTATGGTAAAAGTGCTGATGATGTATATGTTGATTTACCTGTTGGCACAGTTGTTACTGACGCTAATAGCGGGGAATTTATATGTGACTTATCGGTTCCTGGTAAAGAATTCATCGTCGCAAAAGGTGGTCGTGGCGGTAGAGGTAACGCATGCTTTAAATCTCCAGTTAATCGTACTCCTCGCATTGCTGAAAACGGAATGCCTGGCGAAAGAAGACGTTTAATTCTTGAATTAAAACTTTTAGCAGATGTTGGCTTTGTTGGTTTCCCTAGTGTTGGTAAATCAACATTATTAAGCATTATTTCCGCGGCTAAACCAGAAATTGGTGACTATGACTTTACAACAATTGTTCCTAATTTAGGAGTGGTTCGTGTTAATGATGGTCGCTCATTTGTCGCCGCTGATTTACCAGGTTTAATTGAGGGAGCGCATTTAGGTAAAGGCTTAGGTCTTCAATTCTTACGCCATATTGAGCGTTGCCGAGTTATAGTTCATATTATTGATATGTCAGGGATAAGAGATCCTTATGAAGATTATAAAAAGATTAATAAGGAGCTTAAAGCTTATGGTTATGGATTAAGCAAAAGACCAATTATCTTAGTTGGTTCTAAGATGGATGAAGATGGAGCATATGAACGCTTAAAAGAATTCCACAAAAGAGTAAGAAAACCTGTAATTGGCATATCTGCTTTAACTAATGAAAATATTGATTTATTAGTGTATAAAATCGCTGATTTACTTGATAAGACACCAGCATTTAGTCTTTATAATGAAGATAACATTGAAGCAGGTGTTAAAGTATATGAAGCAAAAGAAGATAATGATGGCGAATTTGAAATTATCCGTAAGAATGACCATACATTTGTCATTCGTGGAGAGAGAATTGAAAGAACTTATCATTTGATTAACTTATCTACGGATGAAGGGTTATTAAAATTGTTAAATTACATGCGTAAGATTGGTGTTGATGATCGATTACGTCAAATGGGTGCAAAAGATGGCGACACAGTAATCTTGTGTGATTTTGAATTTGATTATATTGCTTAGGAGTGATATTTATGAAATTAGAAGATTATTTAAAAGAAATTGAAACATTTTTAAAAGATTATTTAGATAAAACAAAAATGTCTGGCTACATTTTAGGTGTTTCAGGTGGTATTGATAGTGCATTAGTCGCAATGCTAGCGCATCGTGCCGTAAAGGATAAATTATATTGCTTAGTTCTGCCTTGCGACTCTAACTCAAACGATGAAAAAGACGCTGTTGAGTTATTAGAAAAGTATCATATTGCTTATAGCACCATTAATTTAACTGATACTTATGTAAAGATGGTTAAAGACATGGAAAAAGCTTATGGACATGAACTCACACCATTAGCAAGAAATAATGTGAAAGTTCGTTTACGTATGGTAACTTTATATGCAATTGGTCAAACCAGAAACTCTTTAGTCTTAGGTACTGATAACTGGGATGAATCTTACACGGGCTATTTCACTAAATATGGTGATGGTGGTGTCGATTTATTACCAATTATTCACTTGACTAAAGGCGAAGTGTTTGCAGCAAGTAAATTATTAGGAGTTACCGAAACTATCTTAAAAAGAAAACCGAGTGCAGGCTTATTCATTGATCAAACTGATGAGGGCGAACTTGGTGTTACTTATAAAGAAATTGATGATTATTTATTAGGTCATGAAGTAAGTGAGTCCGCCAAAGAGCGCATTGAGCATTTGCATAAAGTCTCAGCGCATAAACGTGACGAATTACCAAGACCAAAACAATTTAATAGAGATTAGGCATTAACGTGCCCAATTTTTAATTTTATAGTTTTATTTATTATAACTTAAAGCTATAATAAAAAAGGTGAGATTATGAACAATAAGAATGTTAGTAATGGTGTATTATCTCTAATTATTAGTGCCCTTTTAATCATTGTCATTGTTCTTTTTATCATCTTAATTAACTAAGGGGTGATAAGATGTTTTATTCATTAAAAGGTTATGTTGATGTAATTAAAAGTGATTATATAGTTTTAGATGTTCACGATGTTTGTTATCAAATCACTGTCTCGCATCCAAGTGATTATAAAGTTGATGAATTAGTCCGTGTTTTTATATATCAAGTTGTTAGAGAAGATGAGCAATATCTTGTAGGTTTTAAATCTATGGAAGAAAAAGAAATCTTTATGTCTTTAATATCTGTTAAAGGTATTGGTCCACGCACTGCGATTAACGCTTTAAGTCAAACGACACCTAACCAAATCATTGATGCAATTAGAAATTCTAACGTAGTATTTTTGAAAAAATTACCAGGAATTGGTGCAAAAGCTGCTGCCCAAATTATTCTTGATTTAAAGGGTGAAGTTTCGCTTGTCGATAGCGATGAAATCGGTTTGACAAGTCAAGCAATTGATGCAAAGGAAGCTTTGAAAAATTTAGGATTCAAAAATACACAAATTGATGAAGCATTTAAGAAAATTAATATCAATCAAGAGACATCACAAATTATTCGTGATGCTTTAGCATTAATGGGGTGAGATAATGGAACGCTTATTAAACGCTAATAAAAATAATGAAGATATAAGTGAAGTATCACTCCGTCCACGTATATTAGATGAATACGTTGGACAAAAGGATTTGAAAGATAACTTACGTGTTTTTATTGGTGCAGCCTTAAAAAGAAATGAAACACTTGACCACGTTTTATTATATGGCCCACCAGGATTAGGAAAAACAACACTTGCTTATATTATCGCTAACGAAATGCATGGAGATATTACAGTTGTTAATGGCCCTGCAATTGAAAAAACTGGCGATTTAGCCTCGATATTAACGAAGTTAAAGCCAGGAGATATTTTATTTATTGATGAAATACATCGTCTTCCTCGTGTAATTGAAGAAGTATTATATAGCGCAATGGAAGATTACACTTTATCAATTGTTGTACAGCGCGATAGTGGCGCTAAAACAATTAATGTTCCTTTAGCACCTTTCACTTTAGTAGGAGCGACAACGCGCGCTGGAGACTTATCTTCACCATTACGTGCAAGATTTGGTATTATGGAAAAACTTAATTTCTATACTTTAGAAGAGATAAAACAAATTGTTAAACGTACTGCAAGTGTATTTAATACCACGATTGATGATGACGCTAGCACTGAAATAGCGAAAAGATCACGTGGAACGCCACGTATTGCTAATCGCTTATTCCGTCGTGTTCGTGATTTTGCTAATTTCCGTGGCGAAGATCATATCACTTATAATGACGCTCTTGATGCTTTAAATGCTTTAAAAGTTGATTCACTTGGCTTAGATGATGTCGATATTAAATATCTCAATACAATCATTGAACGTTTTAAAGGTGGACCAGTTGGCTTAGAGTCACTTGCCGCCGCAATTGGGGAAGAATCAATGAACCTTGAAGATGTCTATGAGCCATATTTATTACAATTAGGCTTAATTGACCGTACTCCACGTGGAAGAGTGGCAACGCAACTTGCCTATAAACATTTAAAAAAGAATCATCAAGAATTATTGTTCTAGTTTCTTATTTAGATTAACTCCAATAACAGAACCAATAACAATAAGCAACATACGTGAAATATTAATAATGGTGGTGTTTAAATCCCAGGTCTTATTTTCTAATAAATAATACATTAACAAAACTAAACCATAAATTCCTGCAAGGACTATTCCATTGAGTAGTCCTTTTTTTTGACTCTTTTTCCCAAATAATAAGCCAAACAAAAAGAAAGTAATAAAACTTGTAATCATAATTAAAGTTTCATTTAGTGATGTAGATATTACTCCATTATGTGAAAGAAGAGTAAAAATTAAAGCAAATACTAAAGATAAAATAAAAAGCAATAAAATGGATACACTAATATTTGTAAAATATTTTTTCATAAATAGCACCTCGTTAAGTTATATGAAATTCAAAGATGTTTTAGAAGGAGAAATTATGTCATTAAGCGAAATATTGAATGTTATCTTAAAAACTTTAGTTTGTTATTTCTTTTTAATTTTTATTTTACGTGTCATGGGTAAAAGAGAGATTGGTAAGATTTCAACATTTGATATCGTTGTTTTCTTTGTAATTTCCGAATTGTTCTCATTATCTTTAAATGAACCTGATACCTCAATTTTGCATTCAATTATCCCAATTACTGTTATTGTTATTTTACAGTTAATCTCAGCTTTACTTTCGTTAAAATCTAATAAAATTAGGCGATTATTAGAAGGTAAAACAACATATTTAATATATAAGGGCGTCATTCAACAAGATGTTATGCGTAAAGAACGCTACACCGTTGAAGATTTAATGTGTCAATTAAGGACTAAAGACATTCAATCACCAGGTGATGTCGCATTCGCCGTTTTAGAAGATAACGGAACATTAAATATAATAAGTAAAAGTGATTGCGAAGTTGAAGATCCAGAGCCTTTAATTAGTGATGGAATAGTCGTCAAGAAAACTCTTAATCGTTTAAATAAAAGTGAAAAGTGGCTAATAGAAGAACTTGAAAAACAAAATGTTTTATCAATAAAAGATGTGTTTTTATGTTTGGCTTTAAAGGACAATCTTTTCGTTGTGAAAAAATAAACGATCAATCACAAAATATCCATTAATTATAACATCAACAAAGACCGACACTAATGTCGCAATAGCAACCGTAGATATCGCAAATTTTTGTGTTAATAAAACAAGAATTAATATGCGAATAATCGAACTTATAACCGTGGAATAGAAAGCTTTTGTGGTAAGATTTAAAGCGTGCATTGAGGCAATGATTGGAGATTCTATATAATAAATAATAAATGGTAGAGCTAAAAGGCGAACTAATTCATAGCCTTCGGTGGTATTATATAATAATTTCATTAATTCTTTCGGAAATATAAAGAATACTAAAGAAAAGAAAGTGCCAGTTATTAAAGATATAATGGTGACTTTTTTAAATTTCTTTTTTGCTAATGAATAATTCCTTTGACCAACACTTTTTGATAAATTAGGTAACAAATAATTAGCGTATGCACTTGCGAAGAATCCCGGCATTAATAAAAGAGGCATAACGTAACCAGATAAAATGCCATAGTCATGCGTAATAACGTTAATGTCATAACCATATTTAAGCATTAAGTTTGTGATAATTATTGACTCTAAAAAATATGTTATTGAGCCAATAAGACGCGATAAAGTTAAAGGAAGAGAAATCTTAATTATGCTTTTACCTTCTTCATAACGTGTCCGTAACTTGATTTTACTAAATTCATTGACTCTTAAATATAAACGACGATTATTAAAAAATATCATATAAAGTGATTGAAATATCTCACCCACACATACGCCAATCATTGCACCAAACGAACCATAAGCAGGACTGATTGAAGCAAAATAATCTAAGAAGAAAACAATAAATAGAATACGACCAACTTCCTCCATAACTGTCGAAGTAGAAGTGAGTTCAATCTCATTTAAGCCTAAGAAAAAGCCCTTTATAATCGCACTTAAACATACTAAAGGAATTAGTAAAGCTAAAGCATAGAGCGTTGGTAAAATATTGGGGTTTTTTAAAATATTATTTGCAACAAATTGACTAAATATGATTGTTAACGCCATCATTACAATAGCAATAACAAAAGAAATAGATAGACCTGATATTAATAAGACTTTAGCTTTTTTTAGATGCCTACTCACTAATGTTGCCATAGCAGTAGGAAGGCCAAATTGAGACAAAGTAATCACTAGTAACATACATGGGGTAGCAAGTTGATATAACCCCATTGCATCGACACCAATTTGGCGTGTCGTTAAGATACGCGCACACATTGAAAGTATTTTGGCAATAAAACCTAAACTAAGTAAAGCAAAAATTGTGTTAATTGATTTCTTTTTCTTCATTTTTCTTTCCTAATTCCTTGCAAATATAATAAAAAGGTTGTAAAGTAGTAAAGCATAGTATATTTATATTAAATATACATTGTCATTATGATATAAAAATTAATACTTAAATAAGTAGTAAGATTCGTCTGGAGGAATTAAGTATATGCGTAGATTTATTGCTTTTATTATGTTGGCAGTGTCCATATTACTGGGTGTAGGATTTGCTACTCCTGGGATGATGCGAAATGCTAAATTATCCCTTGATTACACATCAGGCCGTGAATTTATTTATTCGGTTGAAAGAAAATCTAGTGATGATGATACAACAATTCGTGATTCAGAAATGAATGAACTTTTAAATTCATTATCAAATAGATTAAATGATGCAGGTGTCTCCCGTTATAATGTAATCATTGAAGGAAACGACCAAGTTCGTGTTCAAGTATCGCAAGATTACAATGATAAATATGAACACATTAAGAAATTAATGAGTTTCGACTCAGACTTCACACTTGCAGCAAGTGATTCTAATGCTGACCACATTGTAACTGGCGAAGAAGCTTTTGGTAATAATAAAGCTTATGTTGATTACAAAGGCTCACAAGCATATTTCGTAATTCCACTTGCTAATAAAAAACCTGTTGAAGAGTTATCAAAATACGCAATATCACTTAATAGTGCTGGAGATGGCGAAGCCACTAGTGATGAAGGTAAAATTCTTCTTTGGTCTAATTTCGACGCAGAAGTTGATACATTAGCAAAATCAAAAGAAGATGGTCAAGAAGAAATGGCTTCTCGTATTCTTTGTAAATTTGATCCAAGTAATTTATATTTCGATGAAGCCAATAAATTATTATCCGTTGCCATCACAGATTATAGTTCTGAACAATATTCTACAGCTTATGCTTTAAACGCTAGTAAAGCTCAATCTTATGTCGATTTATTCAATGCCCGTCCAATCAATCTTAAATTAACATTTATGTTTGATGAATACGTAGATCCAGCAGCAGAAGCATTTATTACATATGATAAACCAAATACTCTTGCATGGTCTCGCACATTACTTGCTCTTATTATGGGCTTAGCTATTGTTTCGATCTTCATGATTGCTTTCTATAAGATTCAAGGATTTAACGCAGTTGTTAACTTATTACTCACATTATTTGTAACATTTGGCTTATTTAACGCTGTTGGTATGACATTTAATGTCGCAGCTATTGTAGGTTTAATTGTTGTAACAATGCTTTCCTTAATTTCTTCAATTATCTATATTGAAACATTCCGTAACGAAGTTTATCGTGGTAGAACAATGAAGAAAGCAAACCAAGAAGCTAATAAGAAAACATTTGCTTCTTTAATTGATACACACTTAGTTACATTATTAGTATCTGTAGTTACTTACTTTGTTGGTAGCGCAGTTATCCAAAGTTTAGCTATTGCTTGTGTTATTGGTAGCTTAATTAGCTTCATTGCTAATATTACAACAAATCGTTTATTAGGATGGTTAATTACTAACGATACAAGTTCACAAACAAATTACAAATTATTCGGTATTAAAGCAGATAAGATTCCTGATTTAACAAAAGAGGAAAAACAAACTTATTATGCTCCAACTCAAGATACTGATTTCACTAAAAAGGCAAAACGCAATGGCCTTGGAACATTAATTGCTTTAGGTGTTATGATTCTTGCTACTATCGGATTTGGTGTATTTGGTAATGGTGTTGTAAATTATAGTTCAAATCAAGAATTTACTCGTGCTTATTATGAATTAAATGAATATGGCGAAACAATCCGTGATACTTCTAAAGATATCAGTATTGAGTACTTCAATGAAAAGATTAATATTGATCAATTAAAAGATGCTGGTGTTAAAGTTCGTGATATTAATAAATTTGAAGGTACAAGTGCTACTGATGAAACAGCAAAAGTTTATTACTACGTTATTGATTTCAAAGGTGTTGTAAGTGCTGATACAGTCGTATCAGTTAACGTAGAAGGCGAAACATTAGAAACTTACTTATATTCAATTATTAACCCTGATGAAAATGAACAAACTGATATTGTTTCATTTAAACAAGTTCGTGAAGTTGGCACTAATCCAACAATTAATGTTACTCAACCTTCTTTAACTAATGTTATTATTGTAACAGCAGTTGCGGCCGTTATTAGTGCATTATATATCTTAATTAGATTTGGTGTCGCACGTGGTCTTGCAACACTTGCTACTTCAGTCTTAGCCACATTCTTACCATTTGGATTCTTTGCTTTAACAAGAATTGGTATTACATCCACAACATTCGTATCTCTAATTGGTGTTGTTCTCATTAATACATTATTTACTATCATCCATGCGCGTAAAGCAAAAGAAATTAATGAAGATAAAAAGAATGCGGAAACATCAATCCTTGATAATGCTAAAAAGGCTCTTGCAATCGCTGCAACCCCATTATTAACAAGTGCTCTTATCTCTAGTTATTTAGCTATTGATTTCGCAGCATTTGGACATGAAGCATTTGCTACAACATTTGCAAGTTTATTACTTGGTATTTTAGTTAGCTTGATGGTTAACTTGACATTATTTATTCCAATGCAAATGTTTATCATTAAACATGTTGGTGATGTTAATGTCCACTTACCAAAGATTAAGAAAACAAAAGAAAATACTAAATCTGGAAACTTAAAAGGCGGACATCGTTCAGCAGAACCTGAAGAAGCTTTATATCCAGGAATTAACGACTAATAAAAGACTGCTTCATGCAGTCTTTTTCTTAAAGGAATTGACTTATGAATTTTAAAGAAAAAATATTAAAATATTACTCGTTAACAGAAGAAGAATATCAAAAATTAATTGTTCCTGTTAATGAATTAGAATTACCTGCACCTAGTTTATTTAACGATATGGAAAAAGCAAAAAACATTATTTTAAACGCAATTGATAATAAAGAAAAGATTGTAATATATGGAGATTATGATTGCGATGGAATAATGGCAACTTCAATACTTGTTAAATGTTTTGATATGCTTAATTATCGAGTTGGTTATTACATTCCATCGCGTTATATAGATGGATATGGTTTAAATACTAAAAGAGTAGAAGATTTTTATAAAAAAGGATATAAATTAATCATTACTGTTGATAACGGGATTGCGCAATTTGAAGCTATTCAAAAAGCTTATGATCTAGGAATGAAAGTAATTGTTACAGATCATCACGAAAAGCAAGATAAATTGCCAAGTTGCGAAGCTATTTTGCATCCAATTATCTCTAATTATGGTGACATTGTTTGTTGTGGTGCGTATGTTTCTTTTATGCTAGCGACATATTTATTAGGTTATGATGATGAGTATTTGTTGTCTCTAGCAAGTATTGCTACAATATCCGATATGATGGTTTTAAAGGCATATAACCGCGATATTGTACGTTTAGGTATTTCTTATTTAAATAAGAATAATTATTACCAATTTAAATTATTAAGCGAAGATAATTTAATAGATGAAAATGTTATTGGCCTAAAAATAGCCCCAAAAATTAACGCAATCGGAAGAATGGTTGAAAACACCTCAATTAATCATCTTGTCGAGTTCTTTGTAACTAATTACAAGACACGTATTTTACAAATCTATAACTCTATTAATGAGGTTAACGAAAAACGTAAATCTTTAACAAAAGATCAAACTAATGATGTAACAATTGATGAAACATTACCTTATATAAGTATTGTTACAAATATTAAAGAAGGAGTTATTGGTTTACTTGCCAATAATTTATTAAACAAATACAAGAAGCCAACTTTTGTATTTACATATGATAGTCATGATAAAAATGTTATCAAAGGAAGTGCTCGTTCAAAAAACGGCTTTGCGATTAATCAGTTTTTAATGGAAAACAAGGCTTTATTCTTAACAAGTGGAGGACATGAACAAGCAGGTGGCTTATCGCTTTTAAAAGATAATTATGATATCTTTTTAAGTCGTTTAAATGATTACGCATTAAATAATCCATTTGTTGAAGAAAATGAAGATTTTATCGACATATCAATCACGGATATTAATGAAGATAACTATAATTGTCTTCGCACACTCGCGCCATTTGGCGAAGGATTTAAATTGCCTCTTTTAAGAATTAAAAATATTCTTGCTAAATCATTAACTTACTCAAAGAGCAAATTGCATATTCTTTATAATTTGTCTTTAAATCAAAAAATTATGGGCTTTTCATATTCTGAAAATCTTATCTCACAATATGATTACATCAATTTATATGGCACATTAGGCTATAGTTGCTTTAATGGTAAAAAATCTTTTGATTTTACCATCAAACGTATTACGGATAATAATGATTTGATTATTGAAAATGATTAAAATATCTTCACGAAATGTAACATTATTTAAGTTTTTGATATATTAATTGCAATTTATAAAAACCATATAGTATAATATTAAAGGAATAGAAAAGGAGGAATTATAATTTTTATGAAAAAGAAATTAGTTCTATTACCAATTATTATGTTAGCTTTAGCAGGATGTAACAATACAAATACTTCAACACCTGCAAGCAAAGCAGATTCTACACCAGCACCTAGCACAGTTGTTGAACCATCAACTACACCAACTCCAAGTACTGAGCCATCAACTACACCAGCTCCAAGTACAGTTGTTGAACCATCAACTGAACCAAAACCAAGTACACCAGAGCCAATCGGTGCTTATCAATTGGTTGCTACACATGACTTTACTACTGGTACAACTGCAACAGGTACATATTTAACAACTGAAACTGCTTTAGAAGTAATGAATCGTAACGTTACTAGTGGAACAAGTGCAGTTTCTTCCGTTACAGATGTCAAAACAGTTACTGATGGAAGCAAAAATGGTGGTGCATATGGTGACAATCATGCTGGCTTACTAAAATTCGGCACAGGAAAAGCCAATGGATCAATTACAATCAAAATGAACGAAGGCACAAATATTGCTAAAGTTGTAGTAAACTGCCATTCATTCTACAAGATAGATGCATCACACCCAACAAATACATCAAACTTTGTTAAGGTAAATGATTTAGACGCTGTCGCAGCACCATATAATGCTGATGGTACAGGCGAAGATGTTGAATTCGTTTTAAATAGTGCAACTGATGAAATTACTATTGCATCTGAAGCTGCAAATGGTGGCGCAGGTGGCAGAATCGTTGTATTCTCTGTTTCATTCTATACAGCTAAATAATTTAAATTATAAAAGCTAATTACTTCCTAGTAATTGGCTTTTTTTATGCACTTTTAAACATTAATGTGTCGTTACTATTATGTTAAGTATTTAATTTTAAATTATAAGAGACTATGATATTTAATTTTAAGTTGATTTAATTTTTTTAAATATTTATATATTTGCCACAACACGTATCTATATTTCTTTTATTAAAAAGAAAAATTGTATATAATAACACTTGAAGAAGGTGTTTTTATGGATTTAAAAGATTACATTGTTGAAATTAAAGATTTTCCAAAAGCAGGAGTTAGTTTTAAAGATATAACACCTTTAATTAAAGAAGGTCCTGCTTATAAATACGCAATAGAAGAGATTTCTAAATTTGCTAAAGAATGTGGTGCTAAATTAATTGCCTCACCAGAATCAAGGGGATTTATTTTTGGTTGTCCAGTTGCCACAAATTTAGGAATTGGATTTATTCCATTCCGTAAACCAAATAAATTACCTCGTCGTACAATGTCTGTTTGTTATGGACTAGAATATGGTAATGATGTTTTACAAGTTCATGTGGATGATATTAAAAGTGGCGATAAAATCTTCCTTGTTGATGATTTATTAGCGTCTGGTGGAACATTAGAGGCATGCATTAAATTACTTGAAGAATTAGGTGCAGAAATCGTTGGTATCTGCTTTGTTGTCGAATTAACAAATTTAGGTGGAAGAGAAAGACTAAGTAAGTACAAAATTAAATCATTAGTAACATACTAGGTGATATTATGGAAAATAAATTACATACTTTCGATGATGTAAAAGAATTATATTATCGTTACATCAAAAATGAAGAAGATCGTAAAAAAATAAATGAAGCTTATGAATTAGTGGAAAAGAAGCATGCAGGACAATTTCGTAAATCTGGTGAACCATATGTTCATCATTTAATTGAAGTGGCCTATATTTTAGCAACCCTTGAAGTAGGACCAGAAACAATTATTGCGGGGTTACTTCACGATGTAGTGGAAGACACGGATTTTCCATTAAGTGAAATCGAACGTCTATTTGGTAAAGATGTTGAGTTTTTAGTTGATTCCGTAACTAAAATTCAACGTATGAAATTATCCAAAAGATATAGCGAAAACTTTGAAGCTGAAGACCATAAAAAGATCTTCTTAGGCATGGCTAAAGATATACGTGTTATTATTATTAAACTCGCTGATAGATTACATAATATGCGAACACTTAAGTATTTAGCTCCAGACCGTCAAATAGCCTTATCTAAAGAAACAATGGAAGTATTTGCCCCAATCGCAGACCGTTTAGGTATGAATACGATTAAAAGCGAATTACAAGACATTGCGCTTTCTTATTTAGAACCCGAAAAATATCAAGAAATTAAAGGCCTTATTGAAAGTAGGATTAAAAACCGCGAAAAAGACCTTATTCAATTGCAAAAAAGAATTGCCGATATGTTATATGAAAAACATATACCAATGCTCGGCATTGAATCGCGTTATAAATCTATTTATTCGGTGTATCGTAAAATGTATATTAAAGGACGTCAATTTGACCAAATATACGATATTATGGCCTTGCGCATTATTACAGAGACAGAAATAAATTGTTATGAAATCTTAGGTTTTATTCACCAAATGTATAAGCCAATGCTTAATCGTTTTAAAGACTATATAGCGATGCCTAAACCTAATATGTATCAATCTTTACATACCACTATTATCACAGGTGAGGGCTTATATTTTGAAGTACAAATACGTACTAAAGAAATGGATGAAGTCGCAGAATCTGGTATCGCGGCACACTGGAGATATAAAGAAGGCGTTAATTATAATGCCCAAAAAGAACAAAAAGAAATATCAGAAAAACTCCATTGGATGAAAGATTTTGTCAATATGTCTAGTGAACTATCTAGTGATGCAAAATCATATATGGAATCGTTAAAACATGATATTTTTGAAGCCAATGTTTATGTCTTTACTCCAAAAGGCAAAGTCGTAGATTTACCTAATGGTTCAACACCTTTAGATTTTGCTTATAAAATTCATACGAAAGTATTTGAATCTGCGGTTGGAGCGTTAGTTAATAATGCTTTGGTACCTCTTAGCACCATTTTAAAAACTGGTGATATTGTTGAAATTAAAACCTCAAAAGCCTCAACAGGACCAAACGAAGGTTGGTTAAAACTTGTATGCACGAATGGGGCAAAAAACTATATACGTAAGTTTTTAGCGGATAAAAACGCTGATGCAATGCGCGATGACAAAATTCAAAAAGGACGCAATTCAATTATTGATGCCTTTAAAGACCGCGGAATAGAAGAAAAAGAAGCTCTTGAATTAGTGTCTTCCCAAAAAGTTTTAAATAATTATGATTTTGAAAATCTTGATGATTTATTAATAGGTGTCGCTAATCGAAATCCTGCTGCAAGTAATATTATTGAGTTTTTAAACATTAAAAAGAAAGTCAATTTGAATTTTGCTAAAGTTCATAAAGATACCACAAACCCTATATTAGTAAAAAGCGCAGGAAAAGTAATGATTTCTTTAGGCTCATGTTGTACGCCAATTCCAGGTGATGAAATTGTGGGCTATATAACCAAAGGAAAAGGCATTACAATTCACCGTAAAGAATGTCCAAATGTTAAAGATGGAAAGCGACTTATTGAAGTATTTTGGAATCCTGATTTAGCTGAAAAAACATATCCGGTTGATTTAGAAATTGAATGTAATGACCGTAATAACTTATTAGTGGATATTATGTCAGTTTTTTCAATTCATAAGATTAATGTTACGGACTTAAACGCCAAATTACATCCCGAAACGATGACCAGCACAATTGATGCAACAATTCTAATTAAAGATGCGCATGCACTAAGTGATTTGAGTAATGTTTTGATTAACGTACCTGGTGTTTATGAAGTACATCGTAAAATTCATTAATTTATAGTGACAATGCGTTATGTATTGTCACTTTATTTTTTAGTATTTTTTGATAACAATTGACTTTATAATATTTTAAATATTATAATATTGACGTCATAGAAGTAGATTAATTAAGAAGTTATTTGTAGAGAGAATTTGCTTGGTGGAAAAATTTATTAACGACTTAATGGACACTATGGAGACATTTATCAATGAAAAGATAGACGTGGGCGGCGTTAACGTAAAAGAGTGCATAAGAAATTATGAACTAAGGTGGTACCACGTTAACAAACGTCCTTAGAATGGGCGTTTTTATTTTTTTAAAGGAGGACTTATGGAAATAAACATTGTAAAAGGAACTCATGATGTATTCGATGATGAAGCTCGTGGATTTGATTATATTGAGATGGTGCTTAAAGCTGTCGCAGATTTATATTCATTCAATCAAATTCGTACACCTATAATTGAACATACCGAACTTTTCACTCGTTCAGTAGGTGAATCAAGCGATATTGTACGTAAAGAGATGTATACTTTTTTAGATAAAGGTGATCGCTCTATTACTTTACGTCCTGAATTAACAGCAGGAGTCATGCGTTCAATAGTTTTAAATAAATTATATGCAACGAAAGATCTGCCAATAAAAAATTATTATGTTGGCCCATGTTTCCGTTATGAAAGACCACAAGCGGGAAGATACCGTCAATTCAATCAATTTGGTGTTGAGTCAGTCGGTGTTACTTCGCCATTCCAAGATTTAGAAGTCATCATGTTAGGCTATGATGCTTTACGTTATCTCGGATTTAAAAAAGTAAATTTAGTTATCAATTCATTAGGTGATAAAGAATCAAGAGAAAACTATCGTGAAGCTTTAAAAAATTATTTTGCTGCTCACATAGATGAAATGTGCTCAGATTGCAAAGAACGATTCAATATTAATCCATTGAGAATTCTTGATTGTAAAGTTCCTAGTGACCATGAATTAGCGCTTAACGCTCCTAAAATGCGTGATTACTTAACTCCTAGCGCTAAAGCACGATTTGAGTTAATTACTAAAACACTTGATGATTATGGTATTCCTTATGAAATTGATGATTCACTTGTTCGTGGCTTAGATTATTATTCACACATAATCTTTGAATTCCATTATCAAACTGAATCGGGTGTTGATGTTGGAGCAATTGGAGCAGGTGGACATTATGATTCATTACTTAGCGAAGTCGGAGGTCCAGAATTAAGTGGCGTTGGTATTGCTTTTGGTATTGAACGTTTATACGCGGTTATGAAAGAAGATAACTTATTAAAAGATACTGAAGTTAAAACCGATATTTACGTGATGCCAATTGGAGAAAAAGCTATTGAACATGCTTTCTCTTTGGCCCAAGTATTAAGAGCTAATGCCTATCGCGTTGAAGTATGTTTAGAAAATAAATCATTTAAACAATTATTTAAACGCGCCGAACACGTCAATGCGCAATTAGCCCTTATTATCGGCGATAATGAGATTGCAAATAACGAAGTAGTAATTAAAGATTTACATACACAAAAACAAGTAAATCTACCACTTGATAACTTATTATCAACATTAGACATGATGTTTAATACAGAAGAAGAGAAACATCATGGACATTGTGACCATGAACACCATGAATGTTCATGCCATCACGAAGAATAGAGGAATTTTTATGAAAAGAACACATTATAATGGTCGATTAAATGAAAATAATGTTAATGAACATGTTACCCTCCTTGGTTGGGTTCATAAGTGGCGTAACCTTGGATCAATTATGTTCGTCGACTTAAGAGATACGACTGGTATTGTTCAAATTATGATTAATACCGATAAAATCGAGGTACCAGACATTCGTAATGAATATGTTATTCAAGTCGAAGGTGTTGTCGCTTTAAAAGAGGCAGAGAACACAAAACTTAAAACTGGTAAAATTGAAGTAATCGCCGAAAAGATTAATTTGATTAATACTGCAAGTACTACCCCAATGATTATTGATGATAATACTGATGCATTAGAAGATACACGTCTAAAATATCGTTATCTTGACTTACGTCGTCCTTGTATGCAAGAAATATTACGCACAAGAGCCAAAATTGTAAGATGTGTCCATGAATATCTTGATTCTCATGACTTTATAGAAGTAGAAACACCTATTTTATGTCTATCAACTCCTGAAGGGGCTCGTGACTACTTAGTTCCTTCAAGAATTCATAAAGGGCATTTCTATGCTTTACCTCAATCGCCTCAAATTTATAAACAATTATTAATGATTGGTGGTTTAGAAAGATATTATCAAGTCGCACGTTGCTTTAGAGATGAAGATTTACGTGCTGACCGTCAACCAGATTTTACCCAAATTGATATTGAAACATCATTCTTAGATCAAGAACAATTCTTAACTTTAATGGAAGGCTTGATTGCTAAGATTATGAAAGATGTCAAAGGTATTGATATTAAGTTACCACTTCGCCGTATGGAATATGATGAAGCCGTGAACGTTTATGGCTCTGATAAACCTGATACAAGATTTGGTATGCATTTACAAGATGTGAAAGAATTATTTAAAGATTCCGCTTTTGAAGCTTTTAAAAACGCCAAAAGCGTTAAATGCATTGTCGTAAATGGTGTTGCGGATAAAACGAGTCGTAAAGTCATGGATGAGCTTAATATGCAAGCACGCAAGTTCTCTTTAAAAGGTGTAACAGTTATTAAATACTTAAATAGTGAATTTGAAGGTTCATTCGTTAAATTCTTGAGTGAAGAAGAAAAAGAAGCACTTAAAAATAAACTGGATTTAAAAGAAAATGATATCATCATTATTGCAGCTTCTGATAATAACACTAATGTGTGCTTTGGCTTAGGAGCAATAAGAAGTGCTTACGCTAAAGAATTAGGTTTAATTAAACCTGAAACTTATGATTTATTATGGGTTGTCCATTGGCCTTTATTTGAATATAGTGAACAAGAACAAAGATATGTTTCTAATCACCATCCATTTACAAGACCATGCGATGAAGATTTAAAATATCTTGATACTGATCCATCAAAAGTTTACGCTCAAGCTTACGATATTGTCTTTAATGGCTATGAAGCTGGCGGTGGTTCTTTAAGAATCTATGATGGCAAAGTTCAAAAGAAAATATTTGAAATTCTTGGCTTGACTGATGAAGACATCAAGAATAAATTTGGCTTCTTTATCAATGCTTTCAATTATGGAACACCTCCACATGGTGGAATGGCATTTGGTTTAGACCGTCTAACTATGATTCTTACTGGAACAAATAACATCCGTGATGTCATCGCCTTCCCTAAGAATTTATCCGCGGTTTGTCCAATGTCTAATGCACCTCAACCAGTTGATGAACAACAACTACGCGACTTGCATATTGAAATCTCAAAAGAGGATTAAATAGTAGCAATACTAATTAATATAAATGAAAGGAAAAATTAAAATGAATAATGATCAACTTTGTGTAGCCGCTATAAGAGCTACATGTATCGACGGTATTAACAAAGCAAAATCAGGTCACCCTGGTATGGCTTTAGGTAGTGCACCTATCTTGTACACCCTTTTTACTCGTCATCTTGTCAGTTCACCATCTAATCCAAACTGGATTAATCGTGACCGCTTTGTCCTCAGTGCAGGACATGCCTCTATGTTACTTTACACAGTCTTACATATGGCAAATTATCATATTTCCATCGACGATTTAAAGAATTTCCGTCAATTAGATTCTTTAACTCCAGGACATCCTGAATATCGTCATACTCCTGGTATTGACGCAACATCTGGTCCATTAGGTCAAGGTATTGCTCAAGCAGTTGGACTTGCAATGGCGGAAAGAACTTTAGCCCATATGTATGCTGATGCCGAAAATCTTTTCAACCATTACACCTACGCTTTATGCGGCGATGGATGTTTAGAAGAAGGATTATCTCAAGAAGCAATCGCTCTTGCAGGTGTTCAAAAACTTAATAAACTTATTTTACTTTATGATAGCAACGCAATTACTCTTGATGGTGGCTTAGACTTGTCAAGTAATGAAGATACTAAAAAACGTTTCTTAGCTAGCAATTGGAACGTTTTAGAAGTAAAAGATGGTAATGATATCGAAGCTATTGATAAGGCTATTAAAAAGGCTAAAAAATCCAAAGATAAACCAACATTAATTATTGTTCATACAATTATCGGCTTTGGCTCTAAAAACGAAAACACATGCAAAGTTCATGGTTCTCCATTAGGAGAAGAAGATGGTGCATCCGCAAAGGCAAAATATGGCTATAATTATGCACCATTTGAAATCCCAGAAACTGTTTATGAAACATTTAAACAAACATTCGTTAATCGTGGCGAAAAAGCTATGCGTAAGTGGAAGAGAACATTTAATGCATATCGTAAAGAACATTTAGAAGAAGCAAGTAAGATTGAATCAACATTAAATAATGATGTTTCCAAATACGTCTTTAAAGAATTACCTCATTTTGAAGAAGGATTTAAAGATTCAACAAGAAATACATCTCAAGCAATCTTAAATATTCTTAACAAAGAAGTATTTAACTTAGTTGGTGGATCCGCGGACGTTGCTAAGTCTGTTTGCACAATCATTAAAGATGAAACAAATATGACTCCGTCTAACCCAAGTGGCCGTAATATTAATTTCGGTATTCGTGAATTTGCGATGGCAAGTGCCCAAAATGGTATGTTACTACATGGTGGTTTACGTACTTATGTTGGTTGTTTCTTAGTCTTCTCAGATTATATGAAATCGGCAATTAGAATGGCAGCATTATCAAAGCTTCCAGCCATTTACTTATTCTCACATGATAGTATTGCTGTTGGTGAAGATGGTCCAACACATCAACCAATCGAACATTTAGCAATGTTAAGAAGTATGCCTAATGTTGATGTTATCCGTCCTTGTGATGCGACAGAAACTGCAGCTGCTTGGAAATTAGCGTTACTTTCTCAAGAGACTCCAACCGCGATTATCTTATCTCGTCAAGGCTTACCACTAATGAAGAATTCAAATTATGAAGGCGTTGCAAAAGGTGCTTACGTAATTGAAAGAGAATTTGGTAATAAACCTGATGCTGTCATTATTGCTACTGGTAGTGAAGTATCTCTTGCAAGTGAAGCAAAAGCTAAACTTTACGCTTTAGGAATTGATGTCCGTGTCGTTTCTATGCCTTGCCAAGAATTATTCTTAAAACAAAGCAAAGAATATCAAGAAGAAGTACTTGGTAACGATTATGAACATCGTATTTCTGTTGAAATGCTTACAACATTTGGTTGGGCTAGATTTGCTCGATTCAATATGGGTATTGATGAATATGGTACAAGCGCTCCAGCAGGAGATGCAATTAAAGCCTTTGACTTTACAAGCGATGCTTTAGTTGAATTAGTTAAAAAAGTTACAGGTAAATAATAGTTAAGGCGATTTTTATCGCCTTTTCTTTTGTTTTTATTTATAATAAATAAGGGTGAAGAAAATGAAAAAGAATTTATTAATAATGGGCTTATGCCTTGTTACTCTTGCTTCTTGCGTAAATAACCAAAATAGTAATTCTACTTTCATTGATCCAAGTACTAATATCTCAACTTTACCAAGTAGTAGCACACATGGTAATTCAACGATTGATGATGAAGGTAATTATATCAATGTAACAAAAACAATTGATTTTTTTGGTGCCGCTAGTGGCTTTTCCAATTCATATGAAGAACACGATGTCATTATCGACGAAGCAAATTATAAAATTGAATCAAGTGAATCTAGTATTGAATTAGACTCTTCAAAAGGTTTAGTAAGATTTGATAATGCTTCTAAACAAAATAGTATTCCTAATTATCCAATAATTAACGCTTATAAAGGTAATGAAGAAACTAAAACTAATTATGTGAATTTCTTATCAGGTTTTGAATTTGATGTCGAAAAAATAGATTTAAAACTAAGCATATGGAACAATGGGGATTTAGAGAATTCCAATGTTGAAAATAAATATATTGGTGTTTAATATCTAAACGGAGATTCTTGGGTGCGTTTAGATAAAAATATTGCTCCAAGTGAATTAGATATCGGTTCATATTATGATGAATTAAAAGCACATTCATTCACTATTGAAGCTAAACATATTCATGATTTCCGCTTAGTATTTGAATTTAAAGGACTTGAACACGATGTCCGTTTTGCCTTATTTGAAGTAAGTGTCTCAGGTAAGAAAAAAGTAGTGGAAGAGAATAAGTCTTTAACGAGTATTCAAATCACTAATGAAAATAATGTCGCAAAGGTTAATACACCTTATCAAATTAATGTTATAGCAACACCAAGTAATATTAATGACATTGAATTTATCTCAAAAAACCGCTCTATCGCGCGCGTGGGTGCGAATGGTTTAGTTATACCTCTCAGTGTTGGAACAGTCGTTATTGAGGCTAGAAATGGCAAAATAAGCGATTCTATAACTTTAACTGTCTTTGAGCAAGGGGCAAGCTATGAAACAATCATTCAAGAAAAGGTTTCTTTCTTAGGAGAAGTTCCAGAAGGATTCATTGATGATTTTGCTAATTTATCTTTCTTTAATAATTCAGGAGAAATTAATTTTAAAAAACAAAATGACGCGATATTAACTCCGACTTATAGCAATATTACTGGAAGTACAGTTGTTGTCTTAAATATGCGTCTCTCCACCAGTGCAAGCATTGAATTATCACGTAACAATGAATTCGCTGTTCAAGGATTAAATAGCAATAACGAAGTCGTAGAGGAAGTATCAAAAAAAGGCATTGATAATTTAACTTTAGAAGATGTCACTTTTGAATTTAAGCATACAGATATTACCTCTTATCGCATATATTTCAAATTAAAATATCAAGAAGGTTATGCGACTGGTAAAAACTATTGCCTTAACTCTCTTGTTATTTATCAAAAATAGTATTTACTCACTATTTTCGACATTAATCGCCATATCTAAAGATTATGATGATAATGGTGATTGAAATGCAATATGAAATATATTTTTTAGCAAATGAATTTAAAGAATTAATTGATGATAGTTTATTAAACGAATTAATAAATGTTAATGATGATGAGTTTTCTCGTCGTCAACTTCGTTACTTCTTTCTCCCAATAAAAAAAGAAGAAGTTTATACGTTATTAACTAACTTAATTGGTAAAAGAGAAGATGTAATCATTGATGATGATTTAATTTTATATAAAAATCAAGTGACAGGTGAAAGTAGTAAGCTAACTTATGGAGAAGATGGATCATTTTATTTATCAAGTGATAATATGAATAATCCAATTCTAATGTCATTGATTAAAAAATATCATGTTCTAGTGCATAAAATATAAATAATTTCGACAAAATCCCATAATAAAAGTAATAATTTATATGGGATTTTTTATTTTGAATTAATTTCATAAGTAGTAATTTTTTATGTTTATTTTATCTAATTATGCTCATAATACTTGTAAAATAGAGTTTATTATGCTAATTTAGTTAAAAAGAGGTGCGAACATGTTAAAATATATTCCTTATATATTTAATAAAACAGATATCGAAAACAATTTTGAAAATCAAAAGCAATTAGATAATTGGCTATTAAGAAAAGTAAAATCAGAAAAAATAATAAAAGTTCGCAATGGTCTATATGTATCTTTAGACCAAACAGGCTCAATAAATGTGTCAAAATTTGAGATTGCTAGTAAGATTTCCAATGATTCTTTTATTTGTTATCATTCCGCGCTTGAATATTATGGACTTGCAAATCAAGTATTTAGAACCATAATAGTAGGATCAACATCACGAATTAACTCATTTGAGTTTGATAGTATAGAATATTTATGTAAATTAACCAGAAATACAGAATTCATTGACTATATTAAATATGCGGGGGTAAGAGTTACAACTTTAGAACGAACAATAATTGATTGTATCGATGATATAAATTTAGCTGGTGGCATTGATGAATTATTAAATTCTTTATCTCAAATTAAATTCATTGATGAAAAAAGACTACTTGATGTTTTAAAATCGTGTAACAAAGTGCTTTTATATCAAAAAGTAGGGTATATATTAGAACAATTTAATTCAAATTTAATGCTTAGCGATGAATTTTTTAACGAATGTCAAATGCATTTAACTAATCAGGTTAAATACTTTTTGAAAGATGAATTCATTGATATTGTATATTGTCCCAGATGGAAGCTTATGGCACCAAAGAATCTTAAAACTCGCATATACGGAGGAATTTAATGAATTTTTCAAATCAATACTTAATTGATTTATCTAAAAAACTGGTTTTATAAAAGATACTCTTGAAAAAGTTTTACGATTATCAATAATATTGAACTTCATTAATAATGATAAGTTTTTCAAAGGAAAATTATCTTTAAAAGGCGGTACAGCAATAAATTTATTAGTATTGGATTTACCAAGACTTTCAGTAGATATTGATTTGGATTATGTTGGAAACGAATCAAAAGAAGAAGTTTTAAATATTAAAACTTTATTTACTAATAAGCTAATCAACTATATGGAATCTAATGATTATTCTTTAACTATTATGCCTAAAAATAATTATGCTCTATTATCACTCACGTTTAACTATATAAATAATGCTCATAATAGGGATAATATTAAAGTTGAAATTAATTTTATTAATCGACACCACATTATGCCACTTGAAAATAAAAAAATTGTTTGCAAGGATTTGAATAATGACTTTAATATTTTAACATTAAGCACAATTGAATTATATGCAAGTAAAATCAATGCTTTACTTTCACGTGCGGCTCCAAGGGATTTATATGATGTTAATAGAATGATAGAGAATAATTTAATTATAAACAAAAGGATGCTTAAAAAGTGTCTAATATTTTATAACATGGTTGGTGGTAATCAAGATATAGACAATTTTCAATACGATAAAATAAGGCAAATTAGTTTTATGAAGTATAAAACACAGTTAAAACCTGTTATTTCAAAAACTGACAAATTTGATCTAGAAAAAGCAAAAATATTAGTTATTCAATATTTAAAAGATCTTATAAAAATTACGAATAGAGAACAAAAATTTATAGATGAATTTAGAAAACAAAATTATAGACCAGAATTATTATTTAATAATAGTGATATTTTAAATAATATAAAATCACATCCGATGGCATTATGGCGATGCAAAAACACTACAGAAACAAAAAAATAATTGACTTAATGCTTGTTTTATTTGATAATAAACACGTTTATATTTATAATATAAACAGGAGTGATTATTATGTCTTCATACGTTTACATTGAAAATTATAACAAATTAGGCACGATGGCTTTATCGCGCGAAGTTTTTGAGCAAATTGTTCATGAGGTTACAGATTCACTCACTAACAACTCAAAAGATAATGGTAAAACCACGAAAAAGTTAATAGCCCTTTGTCATCAACCAAAGGTAATGATTCGTAATGGTCAAGTTAATGTTAGCATTGATGTTAATATTGCTCGTGGTCAAAATGTCGCATCTTTATGTAAAGAATTACAAGAAGAAATAGCTTCATCTTTGACAGCATTAACAGAAATGATTCCTTTTAGAATTGATATTAAGGTTATAAATATTAAGTAATGAAACAAAAAGAATATACTTATAGTGAATTACATAATTTAACGTTACGAAACTATCAAAAAGGTATGATGGCCTTTTTGTTTGTGGGTTTATTAAATTTCATAGGAACAATTATCGGTATCCTTAAATCTGGGAATGGATATTTTCCATCTCTCATGATGGATATACTTATCTTCAATGTGCTAGATGCTTCAATAACTAATATATATTTAAGATTATTAGTTAATGGAGTAATAAGCATTGCCACAAGTTTTATCTTTGTCTTAATTTGGGGTTTAACAAGAAGTGGCAAAATTAAAGCAATTATTACAGGATTAAGTATTTATTTTGTCGATACAATACTTATATTTATCTTTTATTTAGACAATAGTTATTTGATACCTCAGCTATTACTACATGTGATTGTAATCATTTTTATGGCTTATGGCATTGCAAATTACTATCACTTATTCGCCATTGAGCGAAAATTCAAGAAGTAGCGAAAGGAATTACATTTATGAAAACATCTCGAAACGCCAATCAAGAGAAGGCCATGATTATTATTTATGATGCCTTAACTTATGAAGATATGAATATTGATTATGATATCAAAGAAATAATTGGAGATGTTTTAGGTGACTCCTATGAAAATAGTGATTTTTATGTTCGTGAAGTAGTAGTAAAAGCTTTACTCCATGAAAAAGAAATAATTTCAGAAATAGAGCCAAAGTTGAATAAATGGAAATTTAGCCGACTCAATCGACTTGCCCAAGCAATTTTGCTTCTCTCATACGCTCATTATAAATACGTTGAAGGTGTAGATAAGGCAATTGTTATTGATATTGCTGTTCACCTTGCAAAAAAATACTTAGATGATGGCGATTATAAATTTATAAACGCTGTTTTGGATAATGTATTAGCATGATACCATTTCTAACTGTTAAACAAGTAAATGAGCGTATAAAAAATTTAATCGAAAATGATGATGCCTTAATTAATGTTGTAATTAAGGGTGAAGTCGCGAATTTAACTAATCGCGGACATATATATATGACGATCAAAGATGAAAGTGCTGCAAGTATAAAAGCAGTACTCTTTCGTGGTTATCAAACTTTTGTTCAATATATGCCTTCAATAGGTGATGAAGTATTATTATATGGTTCAATTGAATTATATGTTCCAAGTGGCTCGTATCAAATTATAGTTAAAGATGTCGCATTATTTGGTGAAGGTAAGCGCCTAATTGAATTAGAAAAATTGCGTAAGAAATTACAAGATGAAGGATTATTTAATGAAGAGCATAAACTTCAAATACCGAAATTTCCAAAATCAATAGGTGTCATTACCGCAAGAAGTGGTGCGGCAATTCATGATATTGTCCGTAATATTATCTTACGTTACCCTATCGCTGATATCCATTTTTATAATAGTGCAGTGCAAGGTGAAACAGCACCAAAAGAGTTAAATGAGGCTTTAAATAAGGCTATTGATGATAATTTAGATGTCATTATTATTGGTCGAGGTGGAGGAGATAAAGAAGATTTAAGTGCTTTTAATGATGAAACACTTGTGCGTACAATATATAACTCTAAAACGCCAATAATCTCCGCGGTAGGACATGAATCTGATTATACTTTAGTCGATTATGTCTCCGATATGCGTGCCTCAACACCTACCGATGCCGCGATAAGAGCGACACCAAAAATTAGTGATATCTTGCTTCGTTTAGATAATGATAAACTTATCTTAAATAACGCAATTGGTAATAAGATTAGTAATTATAAACAAAAACTTAAAGCAATAGCGAATTTACCATTCTTTATTAATCCTGAGTCTTATTATGTCTTACAAAAAGAACGAATTAATAATATTAAGAACCAATTAAATAACAAGATGAATTTATTATTAAAGAGTGTTAGAGATGATATAAATAGAGTACAAATTAATCTTAGAAATAGTGTTAATCTTTTACTTAATAAACGAGTTAACGAAGTTGAAAGATTAAAGATTAGATTAACTTCTTTAAATCCTAAAGCTCTTTTAGATAAAGGATATTCAATAACACTTGATGAAAATGATAACATCATTACCTCAAGTTCAGAAATTAATATAAATCAAACATTAAAAACAATCGTAAAAGATGGTATAATAACAAGTAATGTTATTAAAAAGGAATAAAGTTATGGAAAAAATGACATTTGAAGAAAAACTTAATCGTTTAGAAGAAATCGTACAAAAAATCGATTCTAACACTTTAGGCTTAGAAGAAAGTATGAAAGTCTATGAAGAAGGTATGAACCTTATTAAAGACTTAGAAAAGACTTTAGAAGAAGCAAACGCTAAATTTGCAAATATCAACAATAGTGAAGAAATTATTAATAAAGTAATAAAATAGTAAACAATTAGTAGATATTTAGTAAGAAGGCATACAATGAGTACAGAAATTAAGCTAAATGAAATAAAAGATCCAAAGTTCTTAAAGACACTCTCATATAAAGAACTAAATCTTTTGTGTGCTCAAATTCGTCAAGAAATAATAGATAAGACTTCCATTAATGGAGGTCATATCGCTTCAAATTTAGGAGTAGTAGAACTAACTATTGCCTTACACCGCGTATTTGATTTTTCTAAAGATAAATTATTACTAGATGTTGGACATCAATGTTATACCCATAAAATTCTTACAGGCCGTTCTTTAGAACATTTGAGAAAAAAAGATGGAGTGTCAGGCTTTGAAAAGCGCCATGAAAGCATTTATGATTGTTTTGAAGCTGGTCATTCCTCAACATCACTTTCAAGTGCATACGGCATGGCGGTTGTGCGCGATAATGAAAAAGCAAATTATGATGTTGTCGCCGTTATTGGTGATGGGGCTTTAACAAGTGGTTTAGCTTTTGAAGGTTTAAATAATATTGGTCAAGGAGCCACCAAAGTCATTATTATATTAAACGATAATGAGATGTCAATTTCTAAATCTACTGGTGGATTTGCCCGTTTCTTACAAAGAATTCGTGCCTCTGTAAGCTACAACAAACGCAAGAAAGCATATCAACGTATCATGTGTAAAACACGTCTTGGTTTAGGTATTTATAACTTATCTGCGCGTATTAAAAATAAATTTAAACATATGTTTTTATCTTCAAATATCTTTGACACAATGGGTTTTGTTTATTTAGGACCTGTTGATGGACACAATATCAAAGCAATGGAAAAAGCTTTAACTCAAGCTAAAAAATCTACGCGTTCAGTAGTAATTCATGTCTTAACTATTAAAGGTAAAGGCTATAAATACGCCGAAGAAGATAAATTAGGTAAGTGGCATGGTGTACCTTCTTTTAATAAAGAAACTGGAGAATTTAATGGTGATAAGAGCCATAAATCTTGGTCTCAAGAAATCTCTTCTTTAGTCTATAAGAAGATGAAAGAGAATGAAAAAATTATTTTAATTAATCCTGCGATGATTCAAGGCTCAGCCTTAGAAAATATCTTTAGTGATTTTAAAGGACGTTCTTATGATGTTGGTATCTGTGAATCACACGCCTTCACTATGGCTTCTGGCATTGCCTTAAACGGATATCACCCGATTATATCGATATATTCGACATTTATGCAACGCGCTTTTGATGAAATTCAACAAGATTTAGCAAGAATGAATCTATCTTCCACGATTTTAATAGATCGTAGTGGTTTAGTAGGAGAAGATGGGGAAACACATCAAGGGATATTTGATGAAGCAATGTTATATACAATGCCTAATGTAACTATTTCTATGCCTTCAAATGTTACCGAAGCTAAAGTCTTACTCGATGAATCAATGAATGACCACGCCGTATTTGCGATACGTTATCCTCGTGATAAAGTTTATAATTATGGAGAAGATGTTAATTTTAAATATGGCGAATGGTTAAATGTTAATGATATGGATAGTGATACAGTTATTATTAGTTTTGGGCCTATAATAAATGTATTAAAAGAAAGAATTAAAAATACAAGAATTATTAACGCTATATATCAAAAACCTATTTTAAAGAGCAACGTCGAAGCTTTATTAAAATATAAACGCATTATTATTTATAATCCTTACGCTACAAAAGAAGGATTTATTAATAATTTAATTGAAATGTTGGCACTATATAATTATAGAGGCGAAATTAGTTTTTTAGCGGTCAAGGAAGATTTTATTAAAGCTGCTTCACAAAATGAACAAATGCATGAAGTAAAAGTATCTCTTGATGATTTAGAATCTTTGCTAAATACGCCAAAAGGAGTCCAATGATATGTTAGAAGCATTAAATATTAAGAACTTTGCGATTATCGAAGATATTGAAATTAACTTTAAAGATGGAATGAATGTCTTGTTAGGAGAAACAGGCGCTGGAAAATCCATTATTATTGAAGCATTAAGCCTTTTAAAGGGCGAAAGAAGTAGTTTCGATAAAATACGTGTCGGAGCAAATAAAGCTTTTATAGATGGTCGTTTTATCGTTGAAAACAAAGAATTAATCAAAGAAATTAACGAAGAGTACGATGATTTAATTGAAAACGATGAATTGATAGTTTCCCGTTCTTTAGATGTATCAGGAAGAACATCAATTAAGATTAATGGCCGCATGTTTTCACAATCTGCGACTAAAGCATTAATGAATGAAATCATTGATATTCACTCACAACATCAATCACTGTCTTTATTTGATGAAAAAGAACATATCAAATTATTAGATAAATTCATGAATAAAGGAAGTTATATTGAAGATTATCAAAAATATTATGAAGAATATCTTAAAGAAGTCAAAATCTTAGAAGAAATTGAAAATAAAGTTATTGATGAAACTGAATTGGCGTATAAAAAAGCGCAAATAGAGGAAATCGAGAAACTTGATTTAAAAGAAGGCGAACTCGATAAATTAGAAAACCTTGAACGCAAAATGGCAAATTTTGTACGTTTAAGTGAGACTATTAATAATATTAATGACTTACTTGATTCCGAAAATGGAGCGTTAATTAAAATTTATGAGTCGCGTCGCTTATTAGATTATTTACGCGACGAAGAATATGATGAATATTCTACGAAACTTAACGATTGTTATTATGCTTTACAAGATGTTAATGATTCTTTAAAAAGCTCTTTAGAGAGTCTAAATGAATATGAATATAGTCCTGAATATATTCAAGAACGCATTTATAACATTAAACGTATTATGCGTAAATATGGCACTAGCGAAGAAGATATCTTTGAAGCGCATAAAAAACTCGTTAGTGATATTGCTTTAATGAGTGATTACGAATATAGCCTGGCGAAAGAAAAAGAAAAAGTTGCTTTAATGTATCAAGAACTTGTTAAAAAAGGCGAATTATTATCTTCATATCGTCTAAAAGCATCCCAAGAACTAGAAAAAGCTGTAGACATTGAATTAAAAGATTTAAGTCTTAATAACGCGCATTTTAAAGTTATGATGAATCGTCTTGAGCCAAATAAAAATGGTGTTGATGAGGTAATATTCTATATATCTTCTAATATCGGTATGCCATTTGGCCCACTTAAGGATGTCGTTAGTGGTGGTGAATCCTCACGTATCATGTTAGGACTAAAGACAATTTTTGCTAAATATTCAAATTATGAGACAATGATATTTGATGAAATTGACTCAGGAGTCTCTGGTAAAGTTGCTTCCGCGGTAGGAAGAAAGATTCACACAATTGGTAAAACTAAACAAGTTATTGTCATATCGCACATTCCTCAAGTGGCAAGTTTTGCCGATACGAGCTATGAAGTGCGTAAAATTGTTGAAAACAATATGACCAAAACACAAATAAAAGAGCTAAAAGAAGAAGAATTTATCGAAAACATTGCTAAATTATTAACAGATGGCAGTATTTCTAAAGAATCTCTTGCTTTAGCTAAAGAATTAATCGTTAATTCAAGAAAATAATACCAATATAAATAGATAAATAACAACCAAAATATTTATGAAAGGAGTAAATATGAAGTTGCTATTTTCTTTTGCCTCTCTTATTGCTATAACCATAAGTGGGGCAACACAAGTACGTAAGATTCAAGTCGTTCCAGGAGGCGAAAATATTGGTATTGAAGTTAAACCAGGAGGACTATTAATTTCTGGTACGTATGATATTGATTACGATACTAAAACATATAACCCAAGTCGTGATAGCGATATCCAAAAAGGTGATTTAATCGTTAAAGCTAATGATGAATCCATCAAAACTATTAATGATTTTATTACTACTTTTAAAAACAATGATATAACTAATGATGTTAAATTAAAGATTAAACGTCATAGCAAGTTCTATGAACGTCATTTAAAAGTTATCAAAGTTAATGATCGCTATAAGACTGGTTTATTTGTAAAAGAAAGATTATTAGGTATAGGAACAGTATCATTCTATGATGAAAAAACAAAGATGTATGGCGCGTTAGGGCACGAAATAGGTAATGGTATAGATTCTTCAGAATTAGAAGTAGATGCAGGTTCTATTTATGATTCTACGGTTACATCTATTAACCCAAGTATGAATTCTAAACCAGGTGAAAAAGTCGCTGATATCGATTTTAACGACTATTTTGGTAACGTATTAAAAAATACCCAAATTGGCATATATGGTAAATATGATGTCTTACCATCCAATTCATCTTCTTTAGATGTCGCAGAGATTTCTGAAGTACATAAAGGTAAAGCAGAAATTCGAACTGTAACTAAAGGAAAAGAAGTAAGTGTCTATCAAATTGAGATTACTGAAGTCAAAAAGCAAGAAGAAAGCGCTCCGAAAGGAATTACCTTTAAAGTAACAGATGAACGCTTATTAAGTATAAGTAATGGTATTGTCGCTGGAATGTCAGGTTCTCCAATTATTCAAGATAATAAAGTTGTAGGCGCGGTAACACACGTTTTAGTCGACAAAGTTCATTATGGATATGGCGTTTATATGCGCTTTATGTTTGATATGGCACAGACGGTTTATAAAGAATATTATGAGTAATTCGACAAAACTTGACTTTTAAGTGTCGAAATAAATGAATAGATGACTTTATTTAAGGAATTTGTTAGAATTATTGACAAATCAAGTTAATAAGAGTTATAATTTTGTCAAAAGAGGGCAAAAAAAATGAAAAAAATCAAAGTATTTGTAGCGGATGATAATCAGCAGTATATTGATTTTATAGTGGAAAACATCGCTAAACAACCAAACATGTGTATCGTAGATACCGCGAATGATGGTGAGGAAACATTTGAAAAATTGAAAAAATGTGGTCCGATTGATGTTTTAATCATGGATATGGTCATGCCAAAACTTGATGGTTACACCTTACTTAAGAAAATTCATGAAAGTGAGGACGCAAATGTTGATGTAAAACATATTATTTGTATGTCCGCGCTAGTAAATGAAAAGATTTTAAATCTTATTTCTTCGTTAGGTGGCGATATGTTTGTCATTAAACCATTTAAGTTATCGGTTATGTTTGACGCTATACAATCAGTTTTAGAAAATGAAAGTAAGAATGTTGAAACTATTAGTAATGTTAATAAAAGCGAAGAATCATTAGAAAAAAGACTTTCGGATTTATTACATGAAATAGGTGTTCCAGCTCATATCAAAGGATATAACTACATTAGAACAGGTATTTTATTAACATTTGAAAATCAGGATGAATACATTGGTCAAATCACTAAAGCTTTATATCCTGAGATAGCAAAAAAATATAAATCTACATCTAGTCGCGTTGAAAGAGCAATTCGTCACGCGATAGAAGTGGCGTGGAATCGTGGAAATATTGACTTAATTGATGAGATATTTGGCTATTCCATTAATGCTGAGAAAGCTAAACCAACAAATTCCGAATTTATAGTCATGATTGCAGATTATTTATCGGTAATGAAGAAAAACGCTATTATGATGCATTAGGCCTTTATTTAAAGGCCTTTTTTGTTTTATTAAGCATAAAAAAGTTTTATAATAATCTCAGGTGATAGTTTTGACAAAGATTATTATGCATATTGATTTAAACGCATTCTTTGCAACTGCTGAAACAATCATTCATCCTGAATACGAAGGTAAACCTTTAGTGGTAGGAGGCATAGGTAGAAGAGGAATAGTCTCAACTGCAAACTATGAAGCACGAAAATATGGTATTCATAGTGCAATGCCAACCTATAAAGCTAAAGAACTTTGTAAGGATCTAATTGTTGTTCCAGGTCATTTTGATTTATATGCAAAATTATCGGATGAATTCTTTAAATATGTCGCAACTTATTCACCAATTATTCAAGTCGCGTCAATTGATGAATGTTTTGTTGATATGAGCGAGCCTTTAAGTAAAGTAAAAGATGCTGAAGCATATTTAAAAGAATTACAGCTCGGTTTATATAATAAAACGAAACTAAAATGCTCAATTGGAATAGGACCCACTAAGTTTTTAGCTAAAATGGCTTCAGACATGAAAAAACCAATGGGTATAACTATTATCCGTAAACGCGATATTGCTCGTATGATTTATCCTTTACCTATTGAAGATATGTTTGGAATAGGTAAAAAGACTTCTCCAGTTTTAAGAAAACTAGGCATTACTAAAATCGGAGATTTAATAACTTATGACCAAGTTACCTTAAAGCATGTCTTAGGTAGATTCTATTATACATGCATGGATTGGTTAAACGGCAAAGGTTCTGATAAAATTGAAACAGAAGAACATGATCCTAAATCAATTGGTACATCTCGAACATTTGAACACGATACCGATAATTATGAAGAAATTAAACTTATGATTAAGTGGTTAGCAAAAGATGTTTCAAATAGGGCAAAAGAAGAGAATAAGTTAGGGACAACTGTGCAAGTGACAATTAAGACTTGTGATTTTCGATTACATACAAAATCCGTTACTTACATTCGTCCAACCAATGATTATAACTTTATTTTAGAACAAGCACTTAAGGCTTATGATAAATTTAAGTTTAATGAGCCTATTCGTTTAGTGGGTGTGACTTTACAAAATTTAAAGTCAAAAGAAGAAACACAATTTCAAATGAGCTTATTTAATTATCAAACTTATGAGGAAGAAAACAAAACTAAACTAATTATTAATGACTTGAACCGCAAAATGAAAAAAGATGTGTTTAAACGGGCAAGCGAAGTAAAAAAATAACTTTTAGTAGATAATTAGTAAACATTTAGTAAAAAGGAAGTGAAAGTATGCATATAGAAGACGCAATTAATAACTTTGTAGAATATCTTTATGTCGAAAAAGGCTTAGCAAAAAACACAATCATTGCTTATCAAGATGACTTACAAAGCTTTATTAAAATAACAGGTATTGATAACACTAATGACATTAATAAAGATACTTTAAGAAAATATGTGCGTATGGAAACTATCAATGGTTTAAACGCTACATCAATTATTCGTCGTATGTCTACAATCCATAACTTCCTATTATTCTTACAACGCGAAAATAAATACAATATGCAAATCCCTATCGTGGATTTACCAAAGAAGCAAATCTTATTACCATCATACTTAACAGTTGAAGAAGTAGATGCCTTGCTTGAACAGCCTAATTTATCTAAAAAAGAAGGAATACGTGACCGCGCAATGCTTGAAATAATGTATGCTTCAGGCTTACGTGTATCTGAATTACTTAATTTAAAAAAAGGTGATGTCAATATGAGCAAAGGCATTATCACTATTATTGGTAAAGGATCAAAAGAAAGACGTGTGCCTATTGGTGACTTTGCTTTAGAATATTTAGATAAGTATTTAGTAGAAGTGCGTAATAAAATCAAAGATGGTGGTAATTTTATTTTCTTAAATAACCGCCATAAACCGATTTCAAGGCAATATTTTCATCGCCAAGTTAAACAATACGCTAAGCAAGCAGGCATTGATAAAGAAATATCGCCGCACACATTAAGACACTCTTTTGCAACTCATCTTTTAGAAAATGGTGCTCAATTAAGAGTGGTGCAAGAGATGCTTGGCCATAGTAATATTGCCACAACACAAATCTACACAACAATTACGCAAAATCGAATTTTAAGTGCGTATGATTTGTATACTAAAAGGAAATAGTGTATACTAACTAACGGTAAAAAGGAGATATTTATATGAAATATAAACGTATATTCGTTATTGTTATGGATTCTGCAGGTATCGGTGCAATGGACGATGCCGCAAAATTCGGTGATGCAGGTACAAACACATTTGTACATACATCTGAAAGATGTGGAGGACTAGATATTCCAACTCTTAATGCTTTAGGCATTGGCGATTTAGGTCCAGTTAAAGGCTCATCTGTTGTCGAACATAAACATGCTTTCTCATTAATCCTTAATGAAGCAAGTAATGGTAAAGATACGATGACTGGTCACTGGGAAATGATGGGTATTTTAACCACTAAACCATTTAAGACATTTACAGATACTGGATTCCCACCTGAATTAATTAAAGAACTCGAAGAAAAAACTGGTCACAAAGTAATTGGTAACTATGCTTCAAGTGGTACTGAAATCCTTGTTAAATTAGGTGAAGAACAAATGAAGACTGGAGCATTAATTGTTTATACCTCCGCGGATAGTGTCTTACAAATTGCCGCTCACGAAGAAGTAATTCCAGTTCCTGAATTATATCGTTGCTGCCAAATCGCACGTGATATATGCTTAAGACCTGAATATTTATTAGGACGTATTATTGCTCGTCCATATGTTGGAACTGATAAAACAAACTTCAAACGTACATCAAATCGTCATGACTATGCTTTATCTCCATCTGGTGTAACTGCCATGAACATTCTTAAAGATAATGGCTTTGAAGTTAGCTGTGTTGGTAAGATTTATGATATTTTCAATGGCAGTGGTGCAACAAGAACACAAAGAACTGTCTCAAATATCGATGGCATGGATAAAACAATCGCAGAAGCAAAGAATCTTGATTACAAAGGCTTATGCTTTGTTAACTTAGTCGAATTCGACTCCGAATATGGCCATAGACGTAACCCAATTGGTTATGGTAAAGCTATTGAAGACTTCGACAAGAAATTAAAAGAACTCATTAGTGTAATGCATGATGATGACCTCATTATGGTTACGGCTGACCATGGTAATGATCCAACTCATACAGGTACAGACCACACTCGTGAACATGTCCCATTACTTTGCTATTCACCATCAATCACTGATGGACGTCACCTTGAAAGCAGAAGTACATTCGCTGATATAGGCGCTACAATCCTTAAGAACTTCGGTTTAGAGAAAGCACCTAATATGATTGGTGAACCTATTGAAGAATTATTAAAATAATTCCAAAAATAACAAAATAACATCTATCGTAAATGGTAGGTGTTTTTTTATAAAAATCTTTTAAATATTTCATCTAAATGTTAATATAAAAATAAGAATAGGAGTGAAATAATATGCGGGCTTTAAGTACGGAGAAGATAACATCTAAACGTAATAATAAGATTTATCGAGATTTTATTAGAAGATACAAAAAAGACACATATAACTATAATCATTTTAAAAGAATAATAAATGACCAAGAAGTTTTATTAACTAATGAAGATAGTGAGATAAAACGCATTTATGATGCTTATAACTTTTTAATGTCAAATGTAAAGACGGGAATAACAAGTGAAACAATTAAAATAATGTATTATATGTTTTTCCTTGAAGAAATTGAAAGGTTTAAAGCAGATGATATCATTGGTAAAATATATGAAATAACAAATAAAGATGAAATAGAAAATATAGTAAAAATCACTCACTATATCTACAAATTGTTTTCTGATAAAGATGAGTTTCAACGCATTTTATTAACATTCTTTATTTTGAATTATTTATTAAAATCTTATAATTACTCAACGATAATTTTAAATGATGCAGGAATAAGTGAATTTATTGAATTATTAGAGAACTATCCTAAATCTAAAGAGAATTTTGTTGTATTTATCTTAAACAATATATATAAAGGTGAACAAGTTCATAGTGAAGATAAAGAAAGAATAGATGTTAATCTTTTAGTAAAGCAGATATATAAAGAAAAGAAATTTTTAAAAGATAAATGTAATGTACAAGGAGTAGTGCTTTTTGGTTCATACGCTCGAGAAAGTTCGCGACTTGATAGTGATGTAGATTTATTTATAAAATTTAAAGAAGATATAAGTTATTACGAAAAAGAAGAATCGCTAAAAAAAGCTAAAGAATACTTAAGACTAAAATTAGAACGGATTATTGATATGCATGAATTACCGCATATCGTTAATAGCAGAGAAAAAATAGAAATAATGAAAGAAAGCAAAATAATATTCATGGAGGGGCAAGATGAGTAACGGAATTAATAAGAAAGAAGTGTTTAGAAAAGTCGAATTAGAAGGAATCGGTACAGCGTATATAAATCTAAATAAAGATAAAGGAAATATGTATATGATGATTCCTTTAGCAATGGGTAATCAAAATGCTCAAATATCAAGTTATATGTTCTTTAACTTGGAAGATAAAGATAATATTCGTACATTTGGGAAGGGAATAAAATTTAATTTTGATGGTAAGGTAACTTATGATGAAACAAATGATAAAATAAGTTATGAAAGTATTGATGGTAGAACATATGAATTAAGTCCAAATAGCAAAAAAGTATATGTAGATGATACAAAAAGCATAAATGGATCTAAAGTATATAGATGTGAAAATAACAATTTTGTTTTTGAAGGATATCGTATCACAAACCAATTTGGTGAAACACACATTCATAACTCAAATGGAGAAGTAGTACGACTTGAAAACTCAGGTAATAAAGCTTTTATTGATTCATCAGATAATCAAATTAAAATGAGAGACACAGTAGTGAGTGTTAATAAAACAAGTAATATTGTTAGTTCTATTGTAATAAAGGAGAATGTTATTAAGGACGAAAATCAAACTGAACAATTTTTAATTTATACAAATCAATTCACCTACACTGATTCTAGATTAAGTGAATATAAGCTATTAAATCATAACAATAAGTTACTTAAACATATAACAATAAATCTTGATGAGATAAATAATGTACTTGAAGTAAAAGATCAAATTAATAATTTAAGTTATAAGTTTTATTATGATGCAAATAACAAAATAACAAAATATGGCTCATATTATAATGAAACAGATGTAATTGATGAAGTTACTATTACTTATTATGCAAATAGAACAGTGGAAAAAGATAATAAGAATAAGACTATAACCACAATGTACAATTCTAATGGTATAGATAAGCAAATTGACGCTTATAAAAATGTTACTCTATACACATATGAAGATGGCAAAATAAAAACAATCAATCATGAAAATTTTGAATCAAGCATAAATGAAAACTATAACGTTTTGTGTCCTAAGATTTCAGTTTTAAGTAATTGGCAAAAAGACACAAATGTAACTATAACGAAAGTTGATTCTAATGTACAAATAAAAATGACTGGAAGTACATCTGCAAGTAGCACTGCGATGTGCGGTGCAAAATTTGAATTAGAATATGAAAATGGCTATGAACAATATTACACTCTAGGTTATTCATATTTATTATCTAGAATAAGAAATTATATAGGCACTGCAAAATCATCAATTAAAATATTGTTTTATGATGATGACACGATTGTAAAAGAAGAAAATTATCAAATCGTTTTAGCGGCCACCAAACAATACGCATTAAAGCAAATTAAAGTAGAGAAATATTTTAATAAAGTAGTAATTTTAATCGCAGGTAGTTTAAAACACAATATAACAATTACTAATTTACAATTATATGCACATTCAAATTTAGTGGAATACAAATATGATGAAGATGATAATGTAAAAGAAGTAATAACATCGCAAAGTTTAAAAGATTATAATTCCACAAAATATCTAGATTCAGATGAAGTTATTGCATTTAGAAATGATAACATAGCGTCAACTAGAACTACTTTAATTAATGAAAAAGAATATACTTATGAGAGGATGACAGTTAATCCTTATCTAGTTAAACAAATTGAACACATTCAAAAAGGTAATGTAACAGTTAACAAAAGAGATTTTTTCGGAAATTATATTCAAAGCGAAAATGAATATGATGAGAAACGTTATAAAGTAACAGAAACTTTAGAAACCAATTCGGATATTACTTATGTCTATGATGAAATATACAATTTACTTAAAGAACAAAATTATTTTGTTAAAGAGAATAGAAATTATGATAATGAATACCAATTATTGTCAGAGTTAAAATTCACTAAGGACAATAATGAACGTGTATTAAAATATTATTATGATGATAAAAGACGTGTTAAAAAAATCCAATGCTCGAATAGGAAGTATTATTATTTCACATACACGGACGATTTATTAACTAAAATAGAGGTTGGAAATAGTTCTAATAAGGTAATATTAGAGCAGAATGAATATAGTAATAATAATCCATATACTGCAGATTTAATTAAGACATCAAAGAAAAGCACAAAAGAATCATTTGAGATGACTTATAGTGATAGAAAAATTGCTTCATTGATTCATAAGAAAAATAATACAGTTAAAAATTTATTTAATATTACTTATGATAAAAATGATAGAATACAATTAATCACTGATGGTATAACAGGAAAAGATAAGTGGTATGAATACGATGAAAATGGTAATGTTATAAATATTGATGACGAAGATAATAACATTGATTATCAATATGAAAATGGTAATCTTGTTGGCAAGACTATTAATGGTAATGATAATAGATATGTTAATTATTATGATGCAAATGAAACTAGTTGGACAAAATATGCAAAGATTCAAAAATTAAAATATGCAAGTTCAGGAGGTAAAAACAATTATTTCTGCTTCTTTGAAAATTTAAGCGCTAATTTAGAAAATGTATATAAAGATGATACGGGTGACATTCAAAAAGACATAGTTGATGTTAAATATAGTTCGCCAATTGGGAAGAGTCTTGATCAATTTAGTGGAGCTTATCCAGTAGTTGAAACGGATTTGTTTGTTCCTTGTATACATTTAGATTTTAATAATAGATTCCATCCAGTGTATCTTATAAAAAGCAAAGACAATGATAACATGGATCGAGGCACAATTATGTTTTGGTTCAAAATTGATCAAAGCAGTGGCGATGGTGATCAAACATATAAAACGTTGATATCAATCAATCAAACTACAAATATTAATTGTATCTATCTAAATGTAAATAAACGCGATGTTACTATAGGACTATCAGACTTATATAGTCACTCTTTGAATACAACTGATACGACAATTACAAAAGCCTTTCAATACGGAAAATGGACATTTTGTTGTTTGCAATATGGGATGCTTAAAAAGAGTGATGGGACATATGAATTAGCAAAGTTAAAATGTTCAATTGATTACAAAACTATTGATATACCAGGTAACGTATTATCAGCTTATGTTTTTGGAGTGGATATAACACATAGTCATTTGATAACTATTGGGGCAATGACAAACGTTGGTCAAGATGTTGGCTTTGCTTCAAAAGATGAAGATGGCGACTATATTATGTATGATGAAAGTAATATGCTAAACACAACAGGTTATTATCATAAGTTTTTATCTCGCGTAAAGATGGATTTAACTGGTTTAGCAATTAGAAGTTCACAATATTTAAGTGATACTGAAATTGAAGATTACAGAGTAAAAACTAAAGAAATATTAATTGATGATTTTGTAGCTAAAAATTATCAAAATTACAAAATTATAGGCACAAATAATTTTAATGATGTTACAAATTATGATTTATATCCTTTGCATGGCAGTTTAAAGAGTGCAAAAAATGATAAATCGTTAATTTTGTATTCAAGAAAAGAATATCAACGAAATCTAAAATATCAATTTAGATATGATAGTGAATTATCGTGTAATGCATTAAGAATAAATGATAGAAGTAGTGTTCTAGCTAAAGTATCATTATTAAGCCAAACTATTATGTTTAGGTTTAAATTAAATTCTATGGATACAAGTCAAAGTATTATGACTATCCATATAGGCGGCGATTTAATTACAATCTTCAACTTATACTTTAACAATGGGAAATTACATCTTTCCTCAGCACAAGATAATATATATCACTGGGAAATATGTGATATAGGTGTTGTCGAGAACATCATTGGTTTAACATATGAAAGAGTATTAGTTAACGAAGATTATAATAACTATGAATATCGATTCAAGGTTTATCTTAACGGAGTAACATATGGCCCATATGCTTCTGAAGATGATTATAGTTTATCAAACTATGCTTTCTTAACACTAGGAAAAGATAGTCCGTGGCGTATTATAAGTCCAGGAATGGATGCAAGTATAGATATGCTTGTTTTAAATCCTAATTATAGTAGTAGTGAAACATTAAATAGTATTGCGAATACAATTAAAAATAGAACAAGTAAAGAAGATTGTTACAATGCTTTGGGGTTAATGACATCTTCAAGCATTAAGCAAAATAACACTAGTATTATCTCGCATACTTATGAATATTCTCGTAATACAAGCGATAACAATCGTGTTTTACCTTTAATTACAAAGCAAAATATTAACGTTGGTTCTACAACTAAAACTATTAATTATAAATACGATGCAAGATCTCGCTTAATCTCTTACGATGATTTGTATTGTGGTAATAAGACATATACTTATGGTATAGGTGGGGAATTACTCAGTGAGTCAATAGAACAAATTACTATTTTTTATAAGTATGATGAGAATGGAAACATTACTCAATATAATTTTGATGGAGATATAACAGTATATCAATATGGATTTAATACAAATAACAAAGATTTATTAACGCGAGCTGATGATATTTTTATAGCTTATGATCCATATAATGGCTTATATCCAATAAGATATTATAAAGAAGTCGTGGATGATGATGACGAATGTATACAAGAAGATGTAGCATTACTAACATGGGATAGAGGAAAATTAACAAAATATCAAGATTTAGTTAATAATAAAGTAATTGAGTTTGAATATAATGGATTGGGGCTTAGAATCAAGAAGAAAGTAACGGATTTAAGTACAAATTCAGTAAAAGAAACAAATTATGAATATGAAGAGAAGGATCTAATAAGAGAATATAGTGATAATGAAGTAATAAGATATTTCTATGACCATAACAATGAAATTTACGCTTATGAAGTTAATCATAATGAAATGTATTACTTAATAAGAAGTATAGAAGGCTCAATAATTGGCATAGCAAATAGTAATAGAGAAATCATTAAGAAAATCACTTATGAAGCATTTGGTAAGATATACGCTGTATCTGGCAGAAATGATTTCCCAATGCACATAATGTATAAAGGATATTACTATGATGAAGAAACAAAACTATATTATTGTATGTCAAGATACTATAGTCCTGAATTTAGAAGATTTATAAGCCCTGATAAATGTGATTATTTAGAAGCAAAAAAACTTAATGGTTTGAACTTATATTGCTATTGTGCTAACAACCCTATTATGAATATCGATCCTAGTGGGCATGCACCACAATGGTTGCAAATTGCAGGATGGATTGGACTAGGAGTTGGAATATTAGTTTGTGGTGTTGCTATAGGAATATTGACCGCAGGAGTTGGTACAGCTACTTTTCTAGGCGCAGTTGCGGTTGGAGCAGCTAAAGGGGCGTTAATAGGAGCGGCTATTGGAGTAGGCGCAGGAGCAATTGCTGGAGGTGCTGGAGCCATGATTGCTGGTGAAGAGTTTGGCAGTTCTGAGTTCTGGAGTGATGTTCTTTATGGAGGTATGCTTGGTTTTGGAGTGGGTGCTGTTGTAGGAACTGTTGCTGGTGGATTCTATGGGGCTAACGGATGGTATAATGCCAAAGCTTTGGAGTTTACAAATGTTGGTTCTAATGAAGTTGTATTAGGTAGAAGCCCTGGTTATGTGGATGTTGCTAGAAGCAGAGGTGCAACTTATTTCCATACTACTGATGATGTTTGGAATGCTACTCAATCAATGAGAGGCGTTGGCTCAAAAGGAATGTGGAGAATTAATAAAGCCTTTTTAAGACAACAAATAAATGCAGGTGCTCATTTTACATTAGTTGATTCTACTAGTGGATACTTTTATGCTAAGGAAGTGGCATATGTTATGAAATATGGTTTATATGCATTTTTGTAATATTTAGGAGAGAGAATATGGATTTAAAAAAAGGAAAGCAAATATTTTTTAAATATAACGGAAGTCATTTTCACATAGATAGAGAATGTCCTAATGAATATAAACAATGTAGAGTGCCAAAAGATGTTGAACAGCAATGGTTAGAAGAAATAAAAATAAATTCACTGAGAGACATTAGTGTAGAGAGAGGTCATAATAAAGTCATTTTGATTAATCATTATATTCAATTACTTGATAATAACTCTGCTGTGCGTTTTTTAATTGATAGTTTGAATCAAACTGATTTAGATACATTTTCTATGATTATTTTAGCTGAAACATTGAGACATTATGTATCAAAGAATATTCCAGAACAATTAAAACAAGAAAGTAATAAGTTATTGTTAATGTTGAAAAAAAAGATGCTGAATGGAGAAATCGAAGTCGATGAGACTTACAAAAAAAATCCATATATGAAGGATTATGACTTTACTAAAGAAAATATTATAAAAAGAATAAATAAATTATAATTAACACAAACTTGCGGGAGTGTAATCATCTTAATAGGTGGTGCTTTGATGTTTGGTATTACTGGAACAACAACAATAACTGTTACTGGAGGACAAGTGCTGGGCGTAGCAGGAGCTTTGACGGCAAGTTGTTTGTTAATGCTTGCTAAAGGTAATGGTCCTAGAATGTGTTATAACCAATATGAAAACAAGCAATTTAATTCGTTATGTAACAAATATAAGTTATCAAAAGAACAAAGAAGAATTTTACATGATTATATCTCAGGCCAAAATTATTCATATAAAGAAATTGAACAGATAATTATTGAACTGTTCTTTAGTTAATAAGGAGACTAATATGAAAGAGTTTAACGGAAATTTATATTTTAAAGAAATGTTGAAGAATATGAAACTTACTAAAATTGATTTTGTGAGAGGATTAGGTATAGTTGATGATAGATTTGAGCTATTATTTTTAGGCGATAATGAAGAAATCAAAATCGAAATTGAGACTAATTTTAGGATAAGAAATAATAATGAAATTTTGCTAAGTTTTAATGATTTATATTTAGATTGTAATCGTAAAGAAATGAGCGTAAAAAAGTATAGAAGTCAAAAAAATATAGAAAAAACATATCTATATAAACAATTAGAAGGTATTAATGCAATGCTATATAATGCAAAGCCTAAAAATATTATTTTTAAATCATATGGTGATTTCTACATATCTTTTTATAGAAAAGGAACTGTAATAGAAATACTAAATGATACTCATTTAGAAAATGCTTGTTTATATAGATTGATTTATAGAAGTGATAAAATTAATTATGCTTATGAATGCTGTGTTCAAAATAATAAATTAGCAATTAAAAATCCAAATTTTCAAGACCCATCTCTTAAAAATAATGAGTAAGAATAAATAATAAAATTATTAAATGGACTTTTGACAAAACTTATTTATTTTATAATTTGGCGAATCTGATTAAAGGTGGGTTCACTTTTTAATGATACATAATAAGAATTTGTATTACCTGTTTTATGTGTTTTGATTTCAAATAATTATATATAATTTATGAATTAGTATTAATTTCCTTATCTAGGGGATTAGGATTGTAAAAATAAATAATTTAATAAGTACGAACTAGGTAATTTTTAATGAAAGCAAAAAATTAACATGTATTTGTAAATATATCATTAAGCATTTTAACAATTAGATTATTTTTGACTTATTTTATCTTTAAAAACTTTTAAATATTTCATCTAAATGTTAATATAAAAATAAGAATAGGGGTGAAATAATATACTAGTTAATGAGTTAAAAAGAACATAATTTTTTGGTATTGTAATAATAAAATTTACATTTATGAAGCATCTGGTAAGATATATG
>ONAT01000002.1 GCA_900315885.1 uncultured Erysipelotrichaceae bacterium | reverse complement strand
ACCTAAATTATAAGAGGTCTTTTCACCTTGAAGTTTAAAAACTATGACATTTGGAGTGGAATTAGAAAAAAAGTTGTCCACCCCAGATGTCAAAGAGCCTAAATAAAATATTAAGGGTTTCGTTGAAACCCTTTTTATTTTGCCCATTTTTAGGCCTTTAGACGATAATAAAAGAGAACTACTGTAAATAGTTCTCTTTTAAGTTTATTTTGCTTCATCGAGGTCTTTTTGATGAGCGTCATATTTCTTACGCTCAACAGTATTTAAAATCTTCTTACGAAGACGATAACACTTTGGTGTGATTTCCACTAATTCATCAGAATTAATATAATCTAAGCATGCTTCAAGAGACATTTTTCTTGGTGCTTTTAATACAACAGTATGATCAGAACCAGCTGCACGCATATTTGTTAAGTTTTTACTTTGAATTGCGTTAACAGCTAAATCTATTTCATATTTGTTTTCGCCGACTATCATACCTTCATAAACTTCATCGCCAGGTTCAACAAACATTGTGCCACGGTCTTCTAGTTTTTGTAAGGCATAGCCCGTTACTTGACCAGCTTCTGTAGAAACTAGAACGCCAACTGAACGTTCACCAACACGTTTATTAGTCATTGGACGGTATTCAAGGAATGTATGGTTAATAATGCCATAACCTTTGGTTAGGGTTAAGAAATTAGTCATAAAGCCTAATAAGCCACGAGATGGAATAACATAATGTAATCTAGTATTTAAATCATTTGAATTCATAGTTATAAGTTCTGCTTCACGAGAACCCATAGATTCCATAATTGTTCCTAAATAATCATTAGGTACATCAATTTGAACTTCTTCGTAAGGTTCGCAATCAACGCCATCGATTTGTTTAATAATTACTTCAGGTTTACTGACTTGTAATTCAAATCCTTCACGGCGCATATTTTCAATGAGAATAGAAAGATGCAATTCACCACGTCCAGATACAACCCAAGTTTCACTATTTGGAACACGAACAAATTTTAAAGATACATCACGTTGAATCTCACGATATAATCTTTCCTCTATTTTCCGAGCGGTGAGAAGTTTACCATCGCGACCTGCGAAAGGAGAAGTGTTTGTACCAAAAGTCATTTGTAAGGTAGGTTCATCAATACGAAGAAGTGGTAAAGCATCTTTACTACCTGGAGTCACAACAGTTTCTCCAACATTTAAGTCAGGTAAACCAGCGATTGCGACAATTTCACCAGCGTGTGCTTCGTCAATTTCTAAACGTTTTAAACCAATAAAACCATAAAGCTTTTGAATTCTAAAATTAACACTTGTGCCATCAAGCCTTAAACAACTTACCATATCATTAACATGTACTGTACCACGTTTAATACACCCAATACCAATACGTCCAACGAAATCATTGTAATCAAGTAAGGCTGGTTGGAATTGAAAACTACCTTCTTCATCAACGTTTGGTTCTGGTATTTCTTCAATAATTGTTTCAAATACTGGATCCATACCTGGTTTTTGATCTGATGGTTCAGGATAATAAGAGGAAGTACCTTTTAAAGCAGATGTATATACAACTTTGAAATCAAGCAAATCTTCACTTGCTCCTAATTCAATAAACAACTCTAATACTTCATCGACAACACGTTGAGGATCAGCATTTGGACGGTCAACTTTGTTAACGACAACGATTGGTTTGACACCAGCCTCTAAGGCTTTCTTTAAAACGAATCGTGTTTGAGGCATTGTGCCTTCAAAAGCATCGACAAGTAATAAACAACCATCCACCATATGCATAATTCTTTCAACTTCGCCACCAAAGTCAGCGTGACCTGGAGTATCTAAGATGTTAATGCGGTAGTCTTTATAATTAATTGCGGTAGTCTTGGCAAGAATAGTAATTCCTCTTTCTCTTTCAATATCGTTACTATCCATGACACGATCTGCGACCTCTTCATTACTTCTAAATGTTCCAGAGCAACGAAGTAATTGGTCAACAAGAGTGGTCTTACCATGATCAACGTGCGCAATAATTGCAATATTTCGTATATTCATTGATAACACTTCCTTAAAACAACTTTATTATTATAATAATAAATACATATTCTTACAAGAAAAAAATTGATATTTCTTTGATATGGTTTAAAATTACAATGTAATTTCAAGAAATGGGTGAGTGTATGTTTAAAGCAGTTATATTTGATTTAGATGGTGTTTTGTTAGATTCTGAACGCTTAAATGTGCGTTATAAATCTAGCTTAGCAAAACAATTAGGTTATAACATTACAAAGAAGCAATTTCAAAAATCATTAGGTTTAGGAAAAAAAGAAGCTACTCAATATTACATTGATATCACGGGTGGAGATGACACAATTTACCCAAAATTAAGTAAATATCGTCGTGAACAAACTCGAAAGTATATTGAGCGATATGGTTTACCAATGAAAAAATATGCACTTGAAATTTTGAAGTATTTGCATGAAAAAGGTATTAAAGTTGCTTTAGCTACATCTAGTTCTTACGAACTATTGAATTTTTATTTTTCACATTTAGACTTTTCTCCTCTTTTAGATGTTATAGTTTCAAATGATGATGTTAAAAAAGGAAAGCCTAACCCAGATATTTTCTTAAAGGCCTTAGAAAAATTAGAAATGAATAGGGAAAATGTATGTGTGGTTGAAGACTCAATAAATGGGTTAATCGCCGCAAAAACATGCAAATTACATACAATTTTCATAGAAGATCAATGGAAAATGACAAAAGAAAATGAAATATACGCCGATTACAGTTTTAAAGATTTGTTGTCTTTAAAGAATATTTTATAGTAGAATATGATTTGATTTGTGGATGGTGAGATTATGATTAAAATAGGAATGGTATCATTAGGATGCGCTAAAAATTTAGTGGATTCCGAAATGATTTTAGGAATGCTAAAAAATGGTGGATTTGAAATAGTAAATAATCCTAAAGATGCGGATGGAATTATTGTTAATACATGTGGTTTTATTTTAGATGCTAAACAAGAAGCTATAGATACAATTTTAGATATGGCAAAATACCATAAAAAGTTAATAGTGGTGGGTTGTTTAGTTCAAAGATATGAACAAGAATTAAAAAAAGAATTACCTGAAGTAGATTTATTTGTCCCAATTCGCGATTATGCTGCTCTTGCAGATCGTATTAATGCCCTATTTAATGTCGATACCATTAAAGAAGGATTATGTCCTACTAATCGCGTTTTATCTACACCAAGTTTCACAGCTTATTTAAAGATATCCGAAGGGTGCAATAATTGTTGTTCTTATTGTGCAATACCCTTAATTCGTGGCTCTTTTAGATCTAAACCATTAAATGAAGTTATCGAAGAAGCAAAAATGCTTGCAAAACAAGGAATTAAAGAACTAGTAATTATTTCACAAGATACAACGCGTTACGGTACAGATTTTAATGATGGAACAACGATTGTCACATTATTAAATGAATTATTAAAAATTAAAGAATTTGATTATATTAGAATGCTTTATTTATATCCTAGTGAAGTTACTGATGAATTATTAATTTTAATGAACAAAGAAAAACGTTTGACACCATATTTTGATATGCCAATTCAACATGCTTCAAGTAAAGTATTAAAAGCGATGAATCGTCGTGGCAATAAAAAATATTTGTATGAACTCTTTAAAAGAACGAAACATTTTATTCCTAACGCTATTTTACGCACAACCATAATAGTTGGTTTCCCTGGAGAAACAGAAGAAGATTTTGAAGAATTAATTAAATTTATTGAAGATGTTAAATTTGATCATTTAGGTGCCTTTACTTATTCAAGAGAAGAAGATACCGTTGCGTATTCTTTACCAAACCAAGTGGATGAAAAAGTAAAAGAAGACCGCTTAAATCGCTTAATGCGAATCCAAAGAAAGATATCATATGATTTAAATAAAAAGCATATTGGAGAAGTTATGGAAGGATTAGTTGTCGCTAAAAGAAGCGATGGCAAATACGAGTTTAGATCAGGCTGGAACGCTCCTGATGATGTTGATGGAAAAATAATTGTTGAATCTAATAAAGCACTTAAGATTGGTGAGAAAATTTCAGTTAAAATTACAGATGCCTTTGCCTATGATTTATATGGAATTGTATTAAATTAGAGAAGTTTTTTAAATAACGCATATATTAATATTGGTGGTTAATTATATGCGTTTTTTTCTTGACAAAAACAAACAAAAACATGCAAAAAGCACGTTTAAAAATATATATAAAAAACTAGGCAATATCGATTCAGAAATTGCGGAAGAATATATTAATTGGCTAGATAAAAAGACCACTTATTTCCGTGATTCAATTAATAAAGCTGGGTATAATACTCAACCAGATAACCTAAAAAGAGGAGATATCGTTTGGGTTGAATTTGGTATCAATGTTGGCACGGAATTATCAGATTATAACACTAAAGGACATTACGCTTTAGTGTGGGCTTTAGATTTGGGAAATGTTGTGGTTATTCCTTTATCTAGTCGCGACGCAATTGGAAGTAATTTGACTTTTGATATTGGTGTTATTGAAGAATTAAATGAAAATAATAGCAAACAGCATTCGTATTTAAAATTAGACGCAATTCGTTCAATTTCTAAAAGGCGCATTGCAAGGATGATTGGGCGAGAAAATGGAAAGATATCTTTAAGCAAAGAAAACATAGAATTAGTTAAGAAAGCACTAAAGATTGCATTTATCGAGAGCGATTATTAATTCTTATTGACAAATCACCCCTAAATTATTATATTTATAAGAGGTTGAGCCTCCTTAGTTAAGTGGTATAACGGATCCATGGTAAGGATTAATTGCTAGTTCGATTCTGGCAGGAGGCACCATTTATACAGATTAAATTTAATTTGAATGCGACTGAAAAGTCGTTTTTTATTTATATGCAAAATATTTATTTTATAGGATAAACACACAAATTTCTTAATAATTTGATTGATTACTTGTAACATTTTACCAGTTTGATGTAGAATAAACAAGACTAAGAAAATTAACAATAAATTAATTATCTAAATGTTATAACAATATAAAAATATATTAGTGTGTGTGGGGGTATAAAATTAATCTAGTAGTGAAAAAAGAAAATTATGATGATAGTTGATAATGATGATGCTGATAGTGATTATAATGATAGTTATGATGACAAAAAAAGAAAAAAAGATAAATCACGAAAAAAGGAAAAACACAGGTATAACATTTGATGATATTGCAGGATTAGAAGAGGCGAAGAAAGCATTTAAAGAAAAAATTATTCTTCCTTTTGAACATCCTGAAATATATCAAAAATATGGTAAAAAAGCGGGTGGTGGTATATTACTTTATGGCTTGCCAGGAACAGGCAAAACTATGTTTGCAGAAGCGGCTTCAAATATGTTAAATGCAACATTTATTCCCGTGAAGTGCTCGGATATAAAATCTAAATGGTACGGAGAATCAGAACAAAAAGTTAAGCAAATATTTGCTAAAGCCAAAAGAAGTAAAAAAGCAATAATTTTCTTTGATGAATTTGAAGCTATAGGTGCTAAACGTACTGATAGTGATAATGGAAATAATGATTTAGTTCCAGAGATATTGGCGGAAATGCAAGGTATAGATTCCAATAAATCTGACTCAACAATTATGGTGATAGCCGCAACTAATAAACCATGGGCTATTGATTCGGCTTTTATGAGACCAGGAAGATTTGATGAAAAGATATATATTCCTTTACCTGATTTTTTAGCGAGAAAAAGGTTGTTTGAACTCCAACTTAGTAAATTGCCTGTTGATGAGAATTTAGATTATGACTACCTAGCAAAAATTACAGAAGGATTTAATGGTGCAGATATTAAAGAAGTTTGTGAAAAATTAAAGATGTCCGCTATTAAGGATACTTTAAATAAAGGAACGGAACAAACAATAGGAATGGATGATGTTGCTAAAATTAAGAAATCTATTAAATCATCTGTTTCGCAAGAAGATGTTTTACAATTAAAACAATTTGAAGATGGATTAAAATAGATAATAAGCTTAGAAAGGAAATGTATGAAATGGTAATTAGTATTGTAATAACACTATTAATAGTTATCTTGATAATAATTTCAAGAATCATCCACAATCGTGGCGATTATAAAGACGGTGGAGGAACCAAGATTGGTGGTACTGAACGTATATCGTTTTTTAGCCCTGCAAATGACAAAGCAGGATTCCGTGGAGAAAAAATTGTCAATTATCATTTAAGACCTCTTTTAAGAAAAGATGAGTATTTACTAGTTAATTTACTTGTACCAGTTAAGAATGGTCATTATATAGAAATTGATTGTATAATGATTTCTAGAAAAGGAATCTTTTGTATTGAGACAAAAAAATGGGTTGGACATATTTCTGGTAATGATGAAGACGAATATTGGATTCAAAGGTACGATGATCCATGTAAGAGAGACAAACAGCATCGAAATCCCGTTAAACAAAATCTAATGCATTGCTCTGTTCTAAAAAGGGTAATAAAAAATGATTATAATATTGAATGTGCTGTAATATTTGCTAAGTTAGAGGATGGAACTTATATAAATTCTAACTATACATATTCAGTTAGAGAATTTAAAGCGTATTATAGAAATCAAGAAGACAACAAGTTATCAATTGATGAAATTAAAAGATTATGCCAAGAATTATCTTGTTATATTGCAACTCCCGAACAACTAAAGGAACATAGAAAAAACGCTAATAATAGGTATATAGATATGTAAACATAATTGTATAAAATTGATGATAAATTAATATGTATATTTGAAAAATAGGTTGAAATAAAAATATGAAAAATTTTGAAAATGTTAAGTTTAAATGAAAATTTAGAGATTACCAACTGAGGGTACTAAATAACGCTGATGCTATAGAATTAGAAGCAACTATTCAAGAACAAAATATTTTCAATCAAGCAGTTAATGAAATGCTTTCTCCTATAGAAAATCCAAGATATGTCTTAGTGTTCAAAAAATATAAAAAATTGGATTATAAAAATTCTTTTGCTTGTCCAGCAATTTTTGGACAAAAAAAAGAAATAGTAGAAGTATTTAAAAATAATTTACGTGGCAGAATAGGCGAATTTGAAATATTATATACAAGAAATGAAATTGGGAGAAAGAAACTAATTAAATGTAAGAAGCAATCATTTATAACCAAAAATGAAATGGCTCTAAAAAGAAAGAAAAAGATATCGGTTTTTGAATAATTAATATTTCAAAATGTCAAGTTTTTCGTATGTTGTATAGATAAATACTCAATGATTGTGTATAATTTAATATAGAGATAGTACTTTAGTATAGTGAGTAGATGTCATTAGGATTTAATGAAGTCACTCAAATATAAATGCCAGTATTGGTGCATCTTACACGTTTAGGATTTAAGTATTTTTGGAAAATATCAGAAGAAATAGTGGGTGTCACTTATGCTCTTGATTCAGAATTTTAACTAATTGTTGTGATTTGATTTTAAAAAGAAAAGATGGTGTTTTTATGAAAAGTATAAAAAAAGTATTGTGCCTTTTATTCGCCCTATTAATGATTCCATTAACTGGATGCGATTTATTTAATGGTGAAAAATATAAATTAAATATTAAAGATTTACATAGCATTATTTTAAATGTTGATGAGATATGTGAATCAGACAAAACTTATGGGCTTTATAAAAAAGGTGACGAAATTACCTTTGAAATCCAGTTCTTTTCCGGCCTGAGTGCAACTTTATCAATAGATGAAACTATATACTGGCCTACAGGTGTTGAAGCAGGAAAACCTGAATATATCAAGTATACAATGCCAAATCATGATGTTTCGGTTGTTTCATTAATTAATGGCTATGTAGGTGATGAAGTAAATTTATGTGAAACATTAGAATGGGGATCTAACATTACTGATGAAAGTCTTGATTATATTGATGTTCAAATTAAATATTTAGGAGTGGCTCCTGAAAACGAGTATGGTGAAACCACAAGAGTATATAATGAAGACTATTTCATTTCGAATTGGTTTCATAACGCACAGATTCGTGAGCAAGATTATGAGATTACTGGTGGCGCAGGTTACATTGTTACTTTTGTTTTAAATAATAAAGAATCTTACATTTTAAATATAATGAACAAGTACGTATTTGCAAATGGTGAAACTTATTATATGTCATCGGGAGTGCCATATTTTATAACATCATTATTTTAATATAAAACAATTGTTGTGATTTGATATTAAATAAATCAACGTAACTGATTTTTTTAATGATTTTCATTTATTATTAAATTATTTACGGTTTGATAATACAAAATTCCAAAGTGCAATTTGCACTTTGGAGTTGCACTTTGGAAATTGTTATAATAACCAAAAAAATAAAGTGTGTAAAAAAATAGTACTTACAATTTCTTTATCATTAAAAGAAGGAAGAAACTATTTGTATTTTTTGTGAATTAAATAACATAGTATTGAGTAGTTAAAAAGGCTAAGCTTAATTGCCTAGCCTTTTGATTTGTTAATTAAAATGGAGATGCTTGATTTGTATTTGTTGAAGATACAAGAGTTTCTTTATTTACAACATCTTTTTGATAATTCACTTGCAAATTACCATTTTTCTTACTATATGTTAGTGTTTTGGTAATTGTGGAGTTTATTTTGTATGTATCTTCATAAACATAAAATCCTTTTACAGAGTTACGAATTTCTGTGTATTCATCATAAGTGACTTGTGTCCCTTTATAAGCAGTAAAATCATTAATCTCGACTTTAAATACATTACTGATTCGATTCTCTGTATCAGTAAATCCACTTTTTTCAATAAAGAATGCGACTAAGGTATAATCGCCTTCAACTTCAAAATCGTTAATAGAGATTTCTTTGCTTTCATCAGTTAAAGTGAAGTTAATGTTTTCGTCATTATATGTTTTGGTGACTCTTCCTAATTCAATAAAGCTAGCGCCATTTTGAAGTCCGTACACTAACGAATAAGTATTATTTGTATTAAGTAATTGACTTTTCTTTAATGTGTAACTTGCATCATCTAATTTAATCGTAGAAGTAGAAGAAATCAATTGAGCTTTTACATCAATATTTATATTAAGATTTGTAATACGATCATTTGTTTCTGATTGTTCCTCTAATGATTTTTCACCTTTGTTTTTTTGGAGTAAATCCATAATTTCATTAAAACTTAAATAGTAAGATAATGAAGAATTTATTTTTTCATCAATAATAGATTTGTTTGCTTCATCTAAGTGTTCGATTCCAAAAGCCGAACGAGAGTGAATAATATTTTTATAGTTATTTAGTAGTGATAGCATTGTGGACTTTGCTTCATCTTTGATACTTATTCCGTATTGAGTAAAGCCTGTAACTACGACATCAGAAAAATTTGTATCAATGTTACCAATGTTAATTTCAAATGATATTGCAGGACTAAAGATTAATGTGTTGTTTTCTCCTCTTGCAGCAAGAATTCTACTAGGGTAAAAACCATCTGTTGAGTAATCCATTTTATCGTTATAAGCAGAACCATAAATATGGTTACCAACCTTTAAGTAGAAATCAGAGTTTTGAAAATCATGTTCATCTGGTATGTAATATGCACCTTGAATGCCATCTAATACTAAAGTTGACAGAACCATTTTGTTAGTGCTGTCATTATCAATATAATCTAAGACTTGATAGCCTTTATCGTTATAAACTTCAACTTTATAGTAAGTAGGATTATCATTACCATAATATGATGTTTTATTAATTTGCATACGTACATCATAATTATCAACTTTACTCAAAATTGTGCTTGTGTAGTTGGATTTAAAGTGTGTGTACTCATCATTACCATTAGGTCTATAAGTGTCACTAGTAATAATTTGCGTTCTTTTTTCTTGACCTTTTACAAAAGTTTCTTCATTTATTGTGTTTTCAACAAGATAACAATTATTAATCATTTCTAACCTTGCGTATGAGGCTGATGTGGTAAAAACAGTATTTGATACACCTTCAACATAATTAATAACGCGACGTGTATATGTTTTACCATTTACATTTCCATAATAGGAATAATAATTGATTTGGATACGCCCTTCATTATTATAAGAACTTTCCACAATAGTATAGCCAAATTCATTAGAGGAACTAATAGCTTCTATTGTTTCAATTTTTAATGAATCGGTAACGCCATTGTATGTCAATTTAAAAAGTTGTTTTGGTGCAAATTCATATAACCAAGTACCATATTCTGTAACTTTTTCGACATATGATTCCTTAAGACTTTTAACTCCTTCAATTATTGAATTCGCTAATACAAAGTCGTTATCAAGATATTGATAAGAAGATGATACAATTTTTGATTTATCGATTTCAGGAAATTTTGTTAAAGAACTTTCGCTAACTTTCTTGCTTTCTATTTTTTTGACATTTTTAGTTTGGGTGCTATCGTTTGAACTTCCAAATGATGGAATAGTATCAATATTATCACTTAGTTGTTTAACACGCTCTCTAACTAACATGCCATTTTTTGTAGTATTGCCACCATTTGAGCCATTATTGTTGTTATTACATGAGGCTAATAATAAAAGTGGGAGTACTGTTAAAACTAATACTTTTTTCATATAATTTTCCTCTTTCCAATGAACTATTATATACTATTATTCAAATAATAGTAAACATTATTTGCGCAACTAGTTTTTAAAAAATTGATTTAAGTAATTTGCTCCAATATGATAATATTATATTGTGAATAAAAATGAATTTTTTAATTTGCAAATAAAAGGCTAAAAATTAATTCATTTTAAATACAAAGGGGATATTTATGAAATTTAAAAAATTGCTTTTACTACCATTATTAATGGCATCTTTATCAGGATGTAATAATGGAAATATCGTTGATATTCAAATATTGAGTTTTAATGACTTTCATGGCGCAGTTAAACAAAGCGAAGATGGTTCACAACAAGGGCTCTTAAACTTTGCTTCCACAATTATTGAAAAGCAAAACAAAGTGAAAAATGGAACAGTTTTGTTAAGTGCTGGTGACATGTATCAAGGTAGTGCAGAATCTAATACTGGCAAAGGCAAGATAATGATGGATGTCATGAATAAATTAGGCCTAGAAGCTATGACTATTGGTAACCATGAATTTGATTGGGGTGTAGACACAATTATATCTCAGCATGATGGTGACACTAAAAACGGAGAAGCTAATTATGATTATTTAGGTTGCAATATTTATCAAGTTCAAGAAAACAAAGAACTTTCACGTGTTGATTGGGCAAAAGATTATAAAATTGTTGAACGTGGAGATATAAAAATTGGTATCATTGGTTGGATTAGTACAACATGTATGAATGATATTGCTACCTCAATTATTAGTCCATATGAATTTACAAATCCTGCTGAGCGAATTGTTGATATTGCTTATAAACTTAGAAATGAAGATAACTGTGATTTAATTGTGGCGATGGGACATGATGATAGTGATTTTGTTAATACTGAATTAGGCACCAATACTAAAGCAAAAATTGATTTAATTATAAATGGACATTCGCATTCTTCTTATGTGAAAGAAAATGATGGTTATAATGTTGTTCAATCAGAATCTAATGGCGCATATCTTGGAGTAACAAATATACGTTATAACCGCGAAGAGAAAAAAGTGATTAGCATGACCACTGTTAACGAAGAAATTCAAGATGTTAAAAATAAAGATCAAGAGATTAAGACAATTATTGATGATAATTTGAAAGATATTAACAAAGTTGTTAACGAAGTAATTGGTAAAGCAGGCGAAAAAATCACCAAAAAAATAGGTGGAAAATGGATTGCAAACGCTATTAAAGGAGCAACAGGAGCAGATGTAGGAATTATTAATGCTGGAGGAGTTAGAGAAAAAGCCTTCCCAATCGCTAAGGGTAGTGACATTAAAGTCTCAAACATTTGGGAAATGATGCCGTTTGATAATATGATTAAAACTACCAAAATAACTGGCAAAGATGTCAAAGGTTTAATTAATAATAGTGATAACTTTATCTTCTCACATACAACTGAAGAAATTAATGCTTTAAATGACACACAAGAATATGTTGTAGCGGCTTGTGACTATATATTTGATAAGCCAGAATATTGTTTCCAAAATGGCAAAGATGTAACAGAAACTTTACTTCTTGTACGTGACGCAATGATTGAAGATGTTAAGGCTTGGACTAAAGAGAATTTGGAATTTATGCCAAGTCAAGGCGCAAAAGTAGGAAAGATTACTCAATAATTTTAATTGTAAATTAAAGATTAAAAGCTAGACTTTCACAAAAGATGTCTAGTTTTTATGTATATTTAAACAATTTTTAAATAAAATTATAAAATTAGTGGTTGAATTTATATAAATATAAATATATAATAGCATCGTGCTTGAAGAAGCATGACCATTTGGTCAAAGATGTTTTCTAAGAGTGGGGACCTCCCCACTCTTTGATTTAATTAAGGAGGCATTTATGTCAATTGTCGAAGAAGTAAAACAACTTGTCGCACCAGTATTCAAAGAAAAAGGAGTCCGAATTTACGAAATAACTTATGGTAAAGAAGGAAAAGATTTCATTTTGCGAATTTTGGTAGAAAAAGAAAATGATGTAGGAATTAGTCTTGATGAGATTGTCGATATCTCAGAAACTATTTCACCATTACTAGATGAAGCAGATATTATCAAAGATGATAATTATATGTTAGATGTTGCTTCAGCTGGAGCCGAACATCCCATTGATTTCAAAGAAATTGATAAGTATATTAATCGCTATGTGAATTTACATTTGATAAATCCTATTGCTGGTGAAAACATATACGAAGGAACACTAAGTGAAATAAAAGACGATGACATAGTGCTAACAATTAGAATTAAAACACGCACAAAAAACATATCGATCAATAAAAGCAACATTGATCGTGCAAGATTAGCAATTAAATTTTAGAGGAGAATGAATTATGATTGATGCTAAGATATTTTTAGAGGGACTTGAATCATTAGAGAATGATCGCGGAGTTTCAAGAGAAGTTGTTCTCAATGCTTTAAAAGAAGCAATGGAAAAAGCATTTAGAAAACAACTAGGCAACGCAGATGACGCACTTGTAAGATGTGATATTGATGACAAGGCCTCAACTATTAAATTATTCCAACTTAAAAATGTTGTAGAAGAAGTTGAAGATGATTTTTTAGAAATTAGCCTAGAAGATGCCAAAAAAGAAAACAAGGATGCAAAAGTTGGAGACCAATATGAAATTCCATATTCAATTGATTTCTTAACAAAAGGATCAGTACAACTTATTGCTTCTGTATTGCGCCAAAAAATCGCTGAGGCAGAAAAATCTGTATTGTATGAGCAATATAAAGACTTCATAGGTGAATTAATCCAAGGTACAGTAGAAAAATGTGATGAACGTGGAGCAATTATCAATGTTGGAAGATTATCAGTATTTTTACCTCGTGTTGCCATGATTGCGGGCGAAAAATTCAAAGTCGGAGATGTTGTGAAACTTTATGTTGCTGATGTTGTCTCAACTCCAAAGGGGGCCCAAGTAATCGTTTCTCGTACTGATGCAAACTTCTTAAAGAGATTATTTGAAAACGAAGTTCATGAAATTTATGAAGGCACAGTCATTATTAAAAATATTGCACGCGAAGCTGGTAAACGTAGTAAAGTTGCTGTTTACTCACTAGATTCAAACGTTCCTGCTACTGGTGCGTGCATTGGTCCAAACGGAAGCCGTATCCAAAAGATTGTTGGTCAATTAGGTAATGGTTCGGAAAAAGAAAAGATTGATGTCATTAACTATTACGAAAATCCAGGCCTTTACATAATGGAAGCATTAAAACCATCAAATGTTCGTGGTGTTGTACTCGATGAAGCAAACAAAAAAGCAATCGCAGTTGTACCAAATAATGAATTATCTGTCGCTATTGGTAAACAAGGTGTCAATGCTCGTTTGGCAGTTAAATTAACAGGTTGGAATATTGATATTAAAGAATTAGATGATGCTTTGAGCCAAGGTATTGTTTATAAGACTCAAGAAGATTTAATTCGTGATGATGAATTAAAGGCAAATGAAGAATTAGAACATATCGATGACAGCAATGTAACAGAAAACGATGTAACAGAAGTTGTCACACCCGTTGAAGAAAAAGTTGAAGAAACTGTGGAAGAAGTTAAAGAAGACGTTACAAAAGACGAAGAAGTAATTAAGACTGAACCAACTAAAGTTGAAGAAAAAGTTGAAGTTAAACCTGCAAAAGTCGAAGAAAAAGTCGAAATTCAAAATGTAAAAACAAACAAGACTTTGGCGGATTTGGAACAAGAACTTGAAAACGAAAAGAAACGTCAACTTAACGCTAACAACCGTCAACGCAAATGGAAGAAAAACGATAATTCTAAGAAGGAAGAAGAGAAAGAAAAAGATGTTTCACTTATTCCTGATGGAGTTAAACCAGAACACATGGACATTTATACTCCAGAAGAATTAAAAGCGTTTGAAGAGGAAGAAAACGAAGAAGAAGAGGAAGACGAAGACATCGACTACGATGAATTCGATTCTTACTACGACGAATAATATTTATTAGAAAGGATGTGTATCTATGAAAAAAATACCGATGAGAACATGTGTTGTATGTCATGAATCATTACCGAAAAGTGAATTGCTACGCATTGTTAAGACACCAACAGGTGAAATTAAAGTTGATATGACAGGAAAAATAAATGGTCATGGTGCATATCTTAAAAAAGACGAAAAAGTATTAGAATTAGCAAAGAGTAAAAAGGTTCTTGAAAAAGTATTAGAAACATCAATTGATGATAGTGTTTATCAAGAAATCGAAAGGCTAATTCATGGATAATATTCTTAAGTCTTTAGGTTTAGCATACAAAGGTAAGCGTATAATAATAGGAGATGAAATTATACCTCTTTTAAAAAAGCATCAAGTCAAGTTAATTATGCTTGCAAGTGACGCTAGTGAAAACACAAAAAAGAGGTATAAAGACAAATCTTTATTTTATAAAACTGAATTAATCGAATGTTTCAGTAAAATTGAATTTGGAAGTGCATTGGGCAAGCACTATGTTGCCGTTATAGGTATTCTAGATTCAAAAATGAGAGACAAAATATTAAATACAATTGAAAGCAGGTGATTTTATGTCATTTAATGGTAAGAGTAAAAATAACAAAAACTCTCGCGTTAGTAATATCCCATCAAACAAAAACTTTAACAAAAACGATTTTAATAAAGTCAATGGTGGCGTATTTGTTTACACAGGTGATATTACCGTTGCTCAATTAGCTAAAGAACTTAATGTTCCTGCAACTAATATTATTAAAAATTTGTTTATTAAAGGAAAAATGGTAACTTTAAATCAAACATTAACTGATGATTTAATTGGTGAAATTTGTTTAGAGTATGGCTATGACTTTAAGAAAGAAAAAGTTGTTAGTGAGGAAAATTTTGAGGATTTAGAAATTGTTGATGATCCTAAAAATTTAAAAGAAAGACCACCAATAGTTACAATCATGGGACACGTCGACCATGGTAAAACCACTCTTATTGACACAATTAGAAATTCTAATATTGTTGATACAGAAGCTGGAGCAATTACGCAAGCAATCGGTGCTTATCAAAAAGAAATAAAAGGAAAGAAAATCACCTTTATTGATACTCCGGGACACGAAGCCTTTACAGCAATGCGCTCAAGAGGTGCAAGTGTAACAGATATCGTTATTATTGTCGTTGCAGCAGATGATGGAGTTATGCCACAAACACGTGAAGCTATTGATCATGCACGTGCGGCTAAAGTCCCTCTTATTATTGCTGTCAATAAAATTGATAAACCAGAAGCTAACGTCGAACGTGTTAAACAAGAATTAATGGAATTAGATGTTATTCCTGAAGAGTATGGTGGAGACACAATGTTCTGCGAAATTTCCGCAAAAAAGAAAATTGGTATTGATGCATTACTTGAAAGTATCTTAGTTTTAGCAGAAATGTTAGAACTAAAAGCTAACCCAAATAGATACGCTATGGGTACTGTTCTTGAAGCAAAACTAGACAAAGGTGAAGGTGCAAAAGCAACACTTTTAGTTCAAAATGGTACATTAAATTCTGGCGATTATGTCGTTGTTGGTGCAACATATGGTCGTGTACGTAAAATGACTAATGAATATCGTGCTGAATTAAAAAGTGCAGGCCCTTCCACACCAGTTGCGATTATGGGACTTACTGATGTGCCAGTCGCTGGCGATAAATTTATGGCTTTTCCAACTGAAAAACAAGCTCGTGATATTGCTGAAAAAAGAAAATTAGCTAAGACTAATGAAGAACGTAAAACACATATTAATAGCCTTGAAGATTTATATAATCGTATTCACGAAGGTGAAGTTCAAGAAATTAATTGTATTATTCGTGCTGATAATCAAGGAAGTGCCGAAGCTGTTAAAGGCGCATTACTAAGATTACAAGTTGATGGAGTTAAGATTAATGTCTTACGCTCGACAGCTGGAGCAATTAATGAAAACGACGTTTTACTTGCTTCAACATCTAACGCAATTATCTTTGGCTTTAATATTAGACCTGATGCTAAAATTAGAGCAAAAGCGGAAGAAGAAAAAGTTGAAATTCGTTTACATACCATTATTTATCACTTAACTGAAGAAGTTGAGGCAGCAATGAAAGGTATGTTAAAACCTACTTGCCATGAACAAGTAACTGGTCAAGCTGAAATTCGTAAAGTAATTGTAGCAAGCAAGATTGGTAAAATTGCTGGTTGTATGGTTACGAGTGGAGTAATTAAACGTGATTCCTTATGCCGTTTATTACGTGATGGAAGAATAGTTTATGAAGGAAAACTAAATTCTTTAAAACGATTCCAAAACGACGCTAAAGAAGTTGCAGAAAACTATGAATGTGGTCTTACAATTGAAAACTTTAACGATATTAAAGAAGGAGATATTGTTGAAGGCTACGAAATGGTCGAGGATAAATAAAATGGCAAATAGAAATGAACGAGTGCACGCGTTAATTCAAAAGAATATTTCCGAAATAATTCAATTTGAATTAAAAAATTCCACAGTAGGCTTTGTTAGTGTTACTGAAGTAATAGTAAACAAAGATAATTCATTTGCTAAAGTCTATGTTTCTTTTCTTGGAAAAGGTGATAAAAACAAGCGACTAGAAGCTCTTGATCGTTGTAAAGGATTTATCCGTAGTGAATTAGCTAAACGACTTGATATTTATAAAGTTCCAGAAATTGCTTTTATTCTTGATGAAACATTTGACCGTGCAATGAAATTAGAAGAGTCATTAGCAAGAGAAAAAGAGCATATTGAACACAAAAAGAAATTATAAATTAAGTAGCGAAAAACAATTCGCTACTTTTTTTGTGTGAATTGCAAATTCTTATGATAGAATATATAAGAAAAGAGGATATGATTATGCGATTATTAAGAAAATTATTAACATTTATTTTAGCAATTGTAGGTGTAATAGCAATTATCGGAGTTGGTGGTTACGTTTTTGTGAGAGTTAAGTACGATGTTGATTTATTTAATACTATAGGTCAATTAAAGACAATTAATGAAAAAGTTGATGAAAAAGTTATGTGCCCACATTCCTTTACTAGCGATGATATGGTGGATGTAAAAACTATTGTTAATGGTTCAGTCGAAGACATGATTACTTATGATGAGACAAATGGCTATTATGTTAACTTAGAAAACTTAGCAAATATGAATACGCTTATTAAGTTATCAGATAAACAAGTTGGTGCTTTAGCGGAAAAAGTTATTGAAGAAAAAACTCAAGGTAAAGTTGATGTTGGAGGCAATACTTTTACATATGAATTAAAACAAATTCAATTTTCTAATGTTGAAAACGGAGGATGCGATTTTATTACAGTTGTAAAACTTGATTTTACAGATTATAAGAGCACATTAGTGAATTTTCCGTTCAATCTTATTAAAAAATATGTACCAGATAGTTTTTATGTTTCTTCCACAGTTATAATAGAAAAGAAAACTGAAGCTTTCTCTTATGAAGTTAGTCATAAAGAATTAAGAATTAACAATTTAACTAAAGAACAAACAGACGATATGTTCCACACCCTTGATGTAATATTTAAAATGGGAACTTCCGATTCATTTAATCAACTAATTGGTAAGACAGTTGTCGATACCTTAATTGGTAATGAATCACAAAAAGGATTTGCTTACTCTTTAAAGAGCCATGGTGCGACAGACTTCCATTTTGAAACTGATAAAGAAATTAATTATTTTGTAATTGAACGTTAAAAAAATAGTCAGCAATGACTATTTTCTTTTGGCGTTAGGATAACGTTCTAAATATTTCTTATTAAGAGCGTTTATAAACTTTTTTTTCACATTATAAACATTAACATTCTTCTTAATTTTAATAGCGATAACTGCAATTGATTCAGGATTACTATTTATAGCCATCGCTCCAATAATTTCGTATTTTTTATAGAGCAAATATATATCTGACTTTAATAAATCTTCTACATTGTTTTGGCGCGAATTTAAGTAATTCATAGCAAGTAAGGCATCGTTTTTTGTTGTTACTAAATGATAACTTAAATCTGTTCCTTCAATAGATTCAAACATTTTATTAGTCCATATATCTAAATGTTCATTATTAGTGAGCATACGTAAGAAGTTTTCTTTAGCAAAAGGATATTCTTTATAAATATGCGCCAAATAGTCTTTTATTACTTGACGCATTGTATGTTTATCGTTAGGACAAGTTGATTTCATAATTGGCAAATTAAGTTCTTTTGCACATTTTTCAATGTCGCTTTCACGACAATATATTAAAGGACGAACAAAATCGATATTAGCGTTTTCTAGATGCATAAAAGGGGCAAATGTTGCAATGCGACCACCATACATTTCATTCATAAAAATTGTTTCTATGGCGTCGTCAGCGTGATGGGCAAAAGCAACTTTAGTGTAACCTAATTCTTTCGCCGCTTTATTAATCGCCGCTTTTTTCATTCTTGAACAAATGGAACAAGGAAGATTTTCTTTATCTTTTTTTTGAATTGTAAGTATTTTATAAATTTCAGAACAATCCACCATCAACAAATCCATATCAAACTTTTTAAAATCTTCCTGTAACTTTTTTATATTAGAATTTGGAAAACCTAAGTCGAGGATCATTGGTTGAAAGCTAAAATTAGTGTGCGGAAACTTTTGATATAATTTTAAGGCGTAGCACAAAACTAAAGAGTCTTTTCCACCTGAAACACCAACCATAATATTATCTCCTTGTTTAATAAGACCAAACTCGTGATCTGCTTTTCTTATGGCCGCTAAAATTTTTCTAATTGCTTTCATAATACTTAAATCTCCTTTAAAAAAAGTCCTGTAAGTATTATAATATAACGTAAGGGGAAAAGTAAAAAGATATGGATGGAATATTTTTAATATCAAAGCCAGCAGGTGTCACATCTCGCGACGTTGTTAATAAAATGATTAAGAAATTTCATTTTAAGAAGATGGGCCACGTTGGTACATTAGATCCTTTTGCTACAGGGTTATTAGTAGTTGTGGCGGGCAAAGCAACTAAAGCTGCTCCCTTTTTAGAGAAATCTGATAAACACTACATTGCTACTTTAAAATTAGGAATTAAAACAGATACTTTAGATTTAGATGGTAAGGTAATTGATGAAAAGCCAGTACCAAAACTTAATAAAAAGATGGTATCAAAAGTTTTGCATTCTTTCGTTGGGAAACTAGAACAATTACCACCGATGTATTCAGCGGTAAAATGTAACGGGATTCCATTATATAAATTAGCAAGATCAAATATTGAAATTGACCGAAAATTACGTACGATTGAAATATATAATGTGCGTTTACTCAAAGTTGAAGGCGATTTAATTAGATTTAGTGTTGATTGTTCTAAAGGTACATATATACGTACTTTTGGAGAACAAATTGCGGAAAAACTAAATACTGTTGGTCATTTAGTGAGTCTAAAACGTACGAGAGTGGGAAAATTTGATTTAAAAAGCGCTCATACAGTCAAAACTGTGAGACTAGATGACAAAATCAATTGTGTGGATGCCTTATCTTACATGGATACAGTGCAAGTTGATGATGTTACCAAAAAGAATATTATGGATGGTAAAACTATAGTATTAGATGAAGGACATGATGATTTAGTCTTATTTATTGATAAAGAAAAAAATGTTCTTTCAATTTATGAAAAAATAAATGATGCAACTTATAAATGCGTGAGAGGGTTATTCTAAACTAAATAGAACTTTGTCTTGCATTTTATCTTAGTTTATATTACACTACTAGCGTAACTTATTCTACGAATAACGAATCCTCATCGTTATCCTTGGATTAAGTTGGACAATAAAGAAGAAGGAGGAAAAACAAATGTTAGCAAAAGAAACAATCGAAAGCATCGTTAAAGAATACGGACGCGACGAAAAAGATACTGGCTCAACAGAAGTTCAAGTCGCTATCTTAACAGCTCAAATTAATGCTTTAACTGATCACTTAAGAGTTCACAAGAAAGACCACCACAGCCGTCGTGGTTTATTAATGCTTGTTGGTAAGAGAAGAAATCTTTTAGACTATCTTGCTAGAAAAGATAAAGAAAGATACTTAGCTCTTATTGCAAAATTAGGCTTACGTAAATAATTATAGAGGTGTCACTTCATTGTAAGTGACATTTTTATTTGCTATAATCTTAAAAAGAAAGGTGATAAGAGTTATGCAAAAGGTAGCTTTAGTGGATTCAAATAAAAAAAGGCATAAATATAGTCTTGGCTATTCTTTTGCATGCTTAATTTTAGGCCCGTTTTATTTGTTGTTTAAGGGTAAAATATGGGTTAGCGTATTACTTTTGCTCTATTATATAATTCTAATTCCTAAAAATATGTTTATTAGTTTAATAAGTAAAATAGTGTCAGACACAAATATCGTTAGTGTTTTAGCTTATCCACATTTTTCTAGTGATATTTTTACATCAATAGTGCTTGCACTTTTACCACAGGCCATTATTGCGATATTTATTAACAATGTAAGATTAAAAAAAGCAATAAACAAACAAAATATGCTTCCGGCATCTGAAAATGATTTAGAAACATTAACAAATTACAATAAGAAATATGAATCATTACCAATTGATTCATCGTATATTCAACAAATAAATATTAAAGAGGCAAATACATCAGAAAAGCAAGTAGCGAACAACAAGGTTTTATTTGATTTAGATAATGATAATTTGTTAAATAAAAAAACTCGAGAAGAAAAAGAAAAAATTGATATTCTTAAGCAAAGAGAATTAGACTTGATATACAACAAATACAATATGGGACTAATTAGTGAAGAAGAATTAAATGCATTAAAAAGAAAAATAATTAACATTAAGTAAAAAAAATGACAGAAAAAATGCTAAAAAATTAATTTTTTCGACAAAATTTTAAAAAATATGTAGAAATAGTTAAATGTATGATATATAATAATTTTGCAATAGGGGTCGCGATATGCCCTCAAAAATATCATTACCCAATTATTGATTCCTATTGCCAAGAAGAGCACTAAGCAATTAGTGTTTTTTTTGTGTTTCAATTTAAAGATGCTTCATAAGATATATAGGTGATAGTTATGGCTAATCGATGTAAATACCGCAATAGTGAAGTAAATTTATTAGGAAGATTAATGCGTTCGGAAGCAGTTGGCGAAGGACGTTTTGGAATGAAATTAGTAGGTAACGTAGTAATTAATAGAGTAGTGGCAAAATGTTTAAGTTTTAAGAACATTAACACCATTACTCAAGCAATATATCAAAAGAATCAGTTTGCAGGTGTTAGCGCTAAATTATTTTATGGCAACGCCACAAGTGTTGAAAAGCGTCTAGCACTCGATTGCATAAAGTATTGGAGAGCTTATCCTGCTTACGCGGCTTTATTTTATCAAAACCCTGGAAACAATAAACCATGCCGAAAAAGGTTCTATGGAACATACGCTGGTAAGTTTAAGAAGCATTGTTTTTATAACGCAGACAGCAATATTAAGTGTAAATTGTAAAAAAAATAAAAAAAAGTGCCATTGTCTTTTTACAAAATACCAAAAAGGCTGAAACATACTCTATATTATAAATGTTAAGAAAAAAAACACATTGTTTTATGGGGGATAAAGCCATGGAAAGAAATATTGAAAATGAGATTACTGAATATATAAATAGTGTCTCTGATGTATCAAAAACATCTCCAAATTATAAGCAAGTATGTGAAGTACGAGATTACATTATTAAAAATTATAAAGGTGCTTTCATCGACACCTTGCTTTACTATGTGAACAAGAAAAAACAAAACTACTTAACAATTTATAAAAAAGCGGGATTAAATAGAAATATTTATTCGTGCATTAAGAAAAATCATTTTCATCAAGTTTCTAAAAAAGTTGCAATTCGTTTTGCCTTGGCTTTGAGATTGAATTTGAAAGAAGCAAATCACCTCCTAGAATCAGCAGGATATGTGTTAAGTTACACAAATCCCTTTGATTTAATCATTATTTATCATATAACTATTGGAAATTATGATATTATATACATTAATCAAGTGCTAAATGATTTATTAGGTGTTATAATATAATAGTAAAAAGAATTAATTGAAAGAGGGTTACCAATGGCTAGGGGCAAAGTTGATGACGTATTAGACGGAGAAATTATCGGAGAAATTATTGTTTTAAGGATTAAAAGAATTAAAAAATACTTAATTAATCATTATGTTTTTAATATTGCCACAGATCATATTTGTGACAATTATGTTTTAAACGAGATTTTTACTCATTTAGAAGCGTATCATATGGATTATTTTAAAAGACTATTAAAAAATCATGAAACGCTTGAAATTAAATTCAGATTTGTTGGTCCAATATTTAAAGGAAATACTGGATTTTTTAATCATACTGAAGCCTATGCCTGTGGCATGAAGATTGATAATGTCTTAATACCAAAAGCTAAAGCTAAAAAAATTTTAAATTGCATGGGTATAGATTGGGTTTTTAATTAATAATTACTATATTAATTAAATCATTTGTTTTACAATATATACGAGGCGATGAAAATGATTAATGTTGTTTTATATCAACCAGAAAAACCACAAAATACAGGTAACATAATGCGAACATGTGTTGCAACTAATTCTTTTTTACATATAATCGGTCCTTTAACTTTTTCACTAGATGAAAAAGCACTTAAGCGTGCAGGTATGGATTATATTCAAGAACTTAATTATCGTTATTATTCTTCGCTAGAAGAATTTCTTAAATATTTAGGCAAAAGAAAAATATACTATATAACTAGATATGGATATAAAAGTCCTGATGAAGTTGATTTGTCGCATGTTGAAGAAAATGTCTTCGTTATGTTTGGTAAAGAATCATCGGGCATTCCTCATGAATTACTTCGCAATAATTTAGATTTTTGTTTAAGACTTCCGATGATGCCATCTGCCCGTAGTTTAAATTTATCAAATTGTGTAGCAATTGTGGTATATGAAATATTAAGACAACAACATTATTATGGTTTAGCTACCTATGAAGCTATCAAAGGAAAAGATTTTTTAATTGAGGAGAACAAACATGAAAAATAAAAGTAAATTGTTGTTTATCCTTTTTATACTTTTGATATCATCGTGTGGGAAAAGAAATATGATAAATATCCCATATGCCGAACAAGGGGGATTTCACACCATCAATAAAAGTGAATTTAATAATTTATTTAATTCAAAAGAGAATAATGTTTTCTTATTTGCTTTAAGTAGTGGTAATTATTGCGATACTTGTTATGGTGGCACTTTAGCAGATTTAAATCAATACGCATACGATAATAACTTTGTCATTAATGAATATATCTTTGATGTTGATAATAAAGATTTTATTAACGATTATAAAGAAATAGATAAAGAAATGCGTGAAAATAATAATGATTTAGGTTTTGATGAAATTACATATTCAGAAGATAAACCTATCATATCAGATTTGCCTAGTCTTTTTGTTGTATCAGAAGGTTACATTGCTTTAAAAGTTAAAAGAGACTTTGTTAGAACGTTACGCGAAACAGTAAAAATTGAAAAAAACTCTTAGTTCTTCCTAAGAGTTTTAATTTGTTCTCTAAGTTTAGGATTTATTTGTTTTATATAGACGCTTTGATAAGTCGAAAGTGAGACCATTCCAACGCTATTAATCTTTTTAACATTTTTTTTAGCAGTCATTTGAACTTCTCCATCATCTAATTTGGCGTTAATTAGAGCAATAGAGGCAGCGGTTTCTAAAACATGATTACTAGGATTTGCATCAAAGATAATTACATGTGAACCAGGTCTATCTTTAACATGCATAAAGATAAAATCAGGTTTAGCTAAAGTAAATGTTAAATAATTGTTTTGGAAATTATTTTTACCAAATCCAATTTTTACATTGTCAACATAATAGTAATATGGCTGTGACATGCCTTGACTTTGTCGAGATTGTTTTTTAAGAATCTTTTTAGTGATATAGCCATTTTCAATTAATTCAAATTCGATTCCTTTTAAATCGGCATCATTTGAAGATTTTAATTGATTGTCAAGAAGCATAAAATATTGAATCTTTTCTTTTGTGATTTCAATTTGCTCATTTAGATGGGCGACACTACGCTTCATTTTATGATATTTTGCAAAATATTTGTTTGCGTTATCGGAAATTTTAATAGATGGATCCAAAGGAATTTTATAGCCACATAATTCTACCTCGTTACAAGGATAAGCAAAAGTGTTTTGATAAGTAAGAAGTAGTTCGCCATATAATTTAAAATCTTCCATTTTTGTAGTGCTTTTTAATTCGCTTTCTAGACTGATTAATTTTTTGTTTAACGATTTTATATGACGTTTAACAGTGTTAGTTACTTCAAAAGATAAATCTTCACGATGATTTTTTTCCATTGTATCTAGATAGTTATTATAAATATCATTTAAAGTGATATCTTTAGAAGTGTTAGTTTTAATAACGCTATAAATACCTTCGTCATTATAAAGAGATTCGTAAGTTTGGCTAGGAAATTGTGACAATTTTTGTTCTTCAAATTGTGATAAATTTGAATTATTAATGTGATTTGGCAATACATATTGTGCACCTTTATTAATAAAGCGTTCGCTTTCTAAAGGCGTGGTTTTGAAACATGAAATAATAATATCAGCTTCGTTGCATAAAATTAAATTTGTTTGATTAGGTATTAATTCGATATATAATGTTCGGTAATATTTAACATATGCATCACTAGTATTACTAATTTTAATTACCACGATTCGATCATTTGGACTTTTATAAACATCAAGTATTCTTGCATCTTCCAATTCTTTTTTTAAAGAAATTAAAAAGTTATTAGACTTAGAAGAAAAAGTTCTTTCTTCCTCACAAAGCGTAATAAATGGTTCGCGATTATTTAAGGAAATAAATAGTTTTTGTCTACATTTTTTTGATTTTGAGATTAAAAAATCACTATCGTTAAGCATAGTAATTTTGTTTATATGAACATCAATTAAGTCGTTTTTGATTTGATTTACTAATATTTCAATGAATTTATTTGAAAGAGCCATAAACATCACCGCCATAATAATAGCAAATTTATATATAAATTGTAAGTCTTATTGACTTTCAAATACCCGTTTATTATAATAAACGAGAACAAAAAGATGGGGTATTAAAAAATGAAAAAAGGATTATTAATTATTCTATCAGGTCCAAGCGGCGTTGGTAAGGGAACTGTTAGAAAAATTGTTATGCGTGACAAGTCTTTAAATTTGGCTTATTCAATATCAATGACTACAAGAGAACCAAGAGCAAAAGAAAAAGATGGTGTTGACTACTTTTTCGTTTCAAATGAAGTATTTGAAGAAAATGTTGCAAATGGAAATCTTCTAGAGCACGCGGAATTTGTTGGTAATAAATATGGTACACCATCTGATTATGTTGAAAAATTACGTAATGAAGGAAAGAATGTTATTCTTGAGATTGAAGTTAATGGTGCAAAGCAAGTATTAACTAAAATTGATAAAAAAGATCGTGTAACGATTTTCTTATTACCACCTTCAATTGAAGAATTAGAAAGCAGAATTCGTCATCGCCGCAGCGAAACAGAGGATATTATTCAAGCTCGATTAGAAAAAGCTAAAAGAGAAATGTCAGAACAAAATAAATACGACTATGTCGTGGTAAATGATACGGTTAATAGAGCCGCAAGTGCCATAAAATCAATTATTCGTCGCAGTATTAATCGTTTATAAGGATGAGTAAAGGAGTGATAGCGTGATTGTCTTAAATGTCTTAATAGAACATGCTATTTACGCCTTAAATCGTCCTTTTTCTTATGCCTATGAAGGAAAAGAAAACCCGCAAATTGGTGAAAGAATTCAAGTTCCTTTTCATGGCTCTTTATTAGTGGGCTATATCACTGAAATTAATGAAACAAATAAGAGTAAAGAGGAATATGAAAAAGAAATAGGTTATAAGATTTCTTTTGCAAATAAACTTTTAGATGACGCTCCATTATTAAATGAAGAATTACGTACTTTAGCAAACGAAGTTTCTAAATATTATATGGCGCCTTTAATAAGCGTATATCAAGCAATGTTGCCACCAAGTTTAAAACCGACTTCAGCATCGTTAAAACATGCTAAAATCGCTTATGAAAAATATGTGCGAATCAAAGATTATTCTGAAGATGAATTAACAGCAAAGCAATTGGAGTTGTTGCGCTTAATTAAAAATAATAAGAATGTTAAAAAAAGTGATATTAAGTCTCTTTCAATTTTAAATAAGCTTATTGAATATGGACGAGTTGAAGAATATAAAGTTGAAAAATCTCGTTTTTCTCATGAAACAACAAAAGAATTTGTGGAATATGAACTAACTAAAGAGCAAAAAGAAGTTAAAGATAAATTTATTTCATCCACTAAAAAAGTGGCTTTGCTTGAAGGTGTGACAGGAAGCGGAAAAACGGAAGTCTACATATCATTAGTAAAAGATGTTTTAACTAAAGGTAAAGACGCTCTTATACTTGTTCCAGAAATTAATTTAACACCTTTAATGATGCAAAGATTTTATAATTTGTTTAAAGGACAAGTTGCAATATTACATAGCGAACTTACAAGTGGTGAGAAATATGATGAATATCGCCGTATTGTAAAAGGAGAAGCTCGCGTGGTTATTGGTACGCGCAGTGCCATCTTTGCACCTTTAAAAAATCTTGGCATTATTATTCTTGATGAGGAGCATGTTGAATCTTATAAACAAGATAACACACCTTGTTATCATGCTAGAGAAGTAGCAATAATGCGTGCTAACCATTTTGAGGATTGTAAAGTGCTTCTTGGAAGTGCGACTCCATCTTTAGAATCTGAAGCTCGTGCGTTAAAAGGTGTGTATGAGCATTTAGAATTAAAAATCAGAATTAACAAAAAAGAGTTACCATTAACTAAAATTGTTAATATGCAAGATTATCGTAATCTTGATAAGAATTCAATGTTTTCAAAAGATTTAAAATCCAAAATTGAAGAAACATTAAATCGTAATGAACAAGTGGTCTTACTCTTAAATAGAAGAGGATATTCGACAAGTATGTTGTGTCGAGAATGCGGACATATTATGCGCTGCAAAGATTGTGATATACCTCTAGTTTATCATCACGAAGACAATTTAATGAAATGTCATAACTGTGGTTATGTTGAACCTGTTCCAACAAGATGCCCGAAGTGCGGTTCACCATATTTAGCTAAAATTGGCTTTGGCAGTGAAAGAGTGGAAGAACTTGTTAAAAAGAGTTTTGAAAACGCTATAGTTTTAAGACTTGATTCTGATGTAGGTAGAGTTAAAAATAATATTTCGTCCATCTTAGAAAAATTTTCTAAAAATGAAGCTAATGTATTAATTGGTACGCAAATGATTGCTAAAGGTCATGATTTTCCAAATGTTACATTAGTAGGACTTGTTTTAGCAGATTTAGGCTTGTCATTGCCTTCAATGCGTTCAAGTGAAAGAACATTTCAACTAATAACGCAAGCAATAGGTAGAGCAGGTAGAGGTGAGAAAAAGGGAATGGCAATTATTCAAACATATATGCCAAACCATTACTCAATTATTTATGGAGCAAGGCAAGATTATAAAGCTTTCTTTAATGAAGAGATGCGCATTAGAAAATTACAACAAAATCCACCATATACCTTTGCTTCAACACTAACAATTGTTTCAAAAAGTGAAGAAGTCGCTCATGATGTGGCTTTAAGAACGATTGATTTAGTAATTAGACAAAGTCAAGGTGAGATTACAGCTATCGGACCAAGTAAGCCTTATGTTTCAAAAGATGCCACAGGATTTAAAGAAGTTTGTATTTTTAAATACAAAAAGCAAGACTTGTTCCGCACAATTATGCAAAATATTTTGAATATTTTATCGAAAAATAGTAGCGTTAGTATTAAAATAGATATTGATGCTTTAAACATTTAAAAAGGAGAGAATTTTATGATTACTATTGAAGTTATTGGAATGAACCATTATATGCTTGCGGATTATTCGCATATGCATACTAAAGGTATCGCAAATATATTTGAAACAAAAGAAAGTGAAATCTTTTTTCACTCAGGTGATTTAAGACTTTATCATGATGGAGTTGATCAAACATCATGGCACACATTAATTAAAGTGCATGCACCAAAAAAATATGAAGCATTTGAAGCAGTTGCTGCTAAATACTTATTAGAAAGCTTTACAGACTATATCTTAAATGCCCATGTTGAATTCTATTATTTTGATGAGAAACATTCTTATGAAAAATCAAATAATGAATACGCTCCATTCTTTCCTCGTGAAGAAGTTGATGAAGAAGACGAAGATTATGATGAAGAAGAGGATGAAGATTTCTCTGATGAAGAATTATTTGAAGGAAATGCTTTTGCAGGCTTTGAAGACAAATTAAAAGGACAAGAAAAAAAGAAGAATAAAGAACCAGAAAAGAAAATGTGTGAATGTGGACACCAACACGAATGCTGCAACGGAACTTCACCTGCTTGTGGCAAAGTATGTGTTTGTGGGGAAAGATGTTTAACTGATGAACATCACCACCAGCATTGTGAATGTTGTGAAGATGATTGTGACGATGAGCACGATTGTTGTTCACATCATAACCATAGACATTAATTGAGTATATTAAAAGGATAAGTGATTTGCTCCTTATCCTTTTTAAGTACAAAAATTATTCTTTTTCTTTAAATTTACAAGTTGGATTATCACAGTTTTTGCAATATGTTCCTTTTGTTGAACATCCGTTTTTGATACTAAAGATTAATGCTACAGCAAATAACATAATAACAAGAAGAATGATTACAACATCTATGCCATTTGGTGATATTAATCTTCCTAATTGATAGACAATTGTTGCGGAAACATACGCTACCAGTGTTTGCATTGCCATATAAAACACAGCGGTTTTGCTTGATTTTAACTCGCGCTTTATTGCGGCATAAGTGGCAACACATGGCATATATAGAAGAATGAACACTAATAAACTAATGGCGTTTAGACTTCCGCCAACCATAGAAATTAAGGAACTAGAAGTACCTCCTCCTAAGAGTTCTAATGTTGAGACAATACTTTCTTTTGCGCTTAGACCTGTGATAATAGCGGAAGTGACACGCCAGTCATTAACGCCTATAGGGGTAAAGATAGGAGTAATAAAGCGAGCGATAGTTGCTAATATGGAGTTTTCATTGTTCGTAATTGGATTTAGTTTTAAATCGAAGCTTTGTAAAAACCAGATAATTAAAGATGCGACAAAGATGATTGTAAATGCTTTTTTAATAAAATCTTTTGCTTTTTCCCACATTAATAAAAGAGTAGTTTTTGCACCAGGCATACGATAAGTAGGTAGTTCCATCATAAATGGTGTTGGCTTACTTTTTATAATTAATTTACATGTGAAAGCAATAATAATCGCACTAATGATTCCAATCAAATATAACATTATCATAACAAGTGCGGATTTTTGTCCAAAGAATGCGGCAGTTAAAACTGTAAATACAGGTAATTTAGCGCTACAAGACATATATGGAACAAGCATTATTGTCAATTTTTTATCACGATCACTTGTCAATGTTCTTGAAGACATAACGGCAGGGACAGAACAACCGAATCCTATGAGCATTGGAACAAAACTGCGACCCGATAAACCAAGTTTCCTTAAAGGCTTATCCATAATGAAGGCAATACGCGCCATATAACCACTATCTTCTAGCAACGATAAGAAGAAGAAAAGCGTGACAATTGTAGGAATGAAAGAAAGAACGGAACCAACGCCACCTAAGGCTCCATCACAAACTAAAGAAACAACAGTTGGATTTATAGCATTGGAAGTCAAGAAGTTCCTAACCATTTCAATAAAAGCATCAATGCCTAATTCAAAGAGGTTTGACAAATGATAGCCAATAAGACCGAATGTCAAATAGAATACAAGACCCATGATGATAAAAAATATCGGAAACGCTAAATATTTATTAGTTAATAATTTATCTATTTTGTTTGAAATAATTTGTTCCTTAGTATAAGGGTTAGATCGATGGACTGTATCTTTACAAATATTGTCGATATAGTCATATCGCATAGCTGCTAATGCGGCTTCGCGGTCTAATTTAGTATCTGTCTCCATTTCTTTAACAATGTGACCAAGCATATCAATTTCATTATCGGATAATTTGATTTGTTTTTCGAGAATTTCGTCGCCTTCAATTAGTCTAGTTGCAACATAACGAAGAGGTAATTTTTCTCTTTTTGCGTGGTCTTGAATTAAGTTCATCATTGCGTGAATAGCGCGATGAACAGGCGATGTTTCATTACAAATATCTTTAACTTTTGGTTGAATTGAGTTTTCGGCAATACGAATAATATGATCTACTAATTCATCTATACCTTCTTTTTTAGATGCGGAAATGGAACACACTTCAATTCCAAGTTTATTTTCAAGACTATTTAAGTCAATTGAGTTACCGGAGTTTTTAACTTCATCCATCATATTAAGTGCAATGACCATAGGTATATCAAGTTCCGCTAATTGGAGAGTTAAATATAAATTTCGTTCAATATTTGTAGCGTCAATGATATTTAAAATAATATCTGGTTTATTTTGAATGATGAAATCACGTGTAACAATTTCTTCATTAGAATATGGTGATAAGGAATAAATACCAGGCAAATCGACAATTTTCATTTCGTGTTTTTGATTTTTGATAACTCCCATTTTAGAATCGATTGTGACACCTGGAAAGTTACCAACGTGTTGATTTGATCCGGTTAAAGCGTTAAATAGAGTGGTCTTACCACAATTTTGATTTCCGACTAGAGCAATTAACATATTTAGTCCTCCACAATAATACACTCAGCATCATTTTTGCGAATTGATAATTCATAACTGCGAATATGAATTTGGATGGGATCTCCAAAGGGAGCAATTTTAGTTATTTTGACTATTGTGCCAGGAATAATTCCCATTTCGAGCAAGCGATGTCTTAATGCGCCTTTTCCTTCAATTTGTATAATCTTTTTTTCAACACCAATTTTTAATTCATTTAGTTTCATTTAAATCACCAATCTTATAACTTCTAAATTATTATAATTTATTTTTGTCATTAAATAAATAAGCACATAAAATAATTCAAAAAAAACAAAAAAACTATGCAATTATGCTTTTAAATAGTTTTATTATTTGTTAGAATAATAAAAAGGCTAGTGATAAAATGATTAATTTGTATGGTTTAGAGATTCATAAATTAGAAGAGTTGATGTTACAAGAAGGACAAAAGAAGTTCCGTGCGACACAACTCTATACTTGGATTTACGAGAAAAAAGCGACAACTTTTGATGAGATGACAGATATCTCATTAAAATTTCGCGAAGTCTTAAAAGAAAAATATGAGTTAAAGAAACCTACAATTTATGTCAAACAAGTTAGTAGTGATGGAACAATTAAATGTCTTTTAAATATGAAGCATGATGATAAAGTCGAAACTGTTTTAATGCGATACAATTATGGAAATGTCATTTGTGTTTCAAGTCAAGTTGGTTGCAATATGGGATGTTCTTTTTGCGCTTCTGGATTATTGAAACGAAAAAGAAATCTCGATGTTGAAGAGATGGTGGGACAAGTTTTAGTAATGAACGATTTGTTGGCAAGTGAAAATCAACGAGTAACTCATGTCGTAGTGATGGGAACAGGTGAACCTTTTGATAACTATGATAATGTTTTAGATTTTGTTCGTATTATGAATCATCCTAAAGCTTTCGCAATAGGAGCAAGGCATATTACGGTATCAACATGTGGTATACCTGATAAAATCTTAAGATACGCGAATGAGGGCTTACAAATTAATCTTGCTATTTCTTTACACGCTCCAAACGATGAGATACGTTCTAAAATTATGCCGATTAATAGAGCTTACTCCTTAGATAAACTTATGCCTGCAGTACGTGAATATGAACGTATTGCTTCACGCAGAGTTACTTTTGAATACATTCTTTTAAAAGATGTAAATGATAAAATGGAACATGCAGAGCAATTAGCAAAACTAATCAAAGGGACTCTAGCCTATGTTAATTTGATTCCATATAATCCAGTAAGTGAGAATGGATATCAAAGATCAAATAATGTACACGAGTTTTTAGATAAATTAACAAAATTGGGGGTAACAGCCACAATTAGAAAGGAATTTGGCACTGACATTGATGCTGCGTGTGGTCAATTGCGTGCCAAGCATGAAGAAAATGAGTAATTGTAATGGTATATTTTCTTATAAGACGGACATTGGAAAAGTTCGCAAAACCAATGAAGATGAAGCACTTGTTTTAACTAATGCAACTGGAGATATAATGTTGGTTGTGTGCGATGGTATGGGTGGACATGTCAAAGGTGATATAGCCGCAAGAATTGCCATTGATGTAATGAAAAACGAATTTAAAAATAAACCTTCGTTTACTAGTTCAAATGATGTTAAAAGATTTTTGTCTCGGGCGACAAAAAAGGCTAATGATATTATTTTTCAAAGCGCTAAAGAAAATGATTTAAGCAAAAAAATGGGAACGACCATGACTGTGGTAATCATAAGAAAGAATAATTTGTTTATTTTAAATATCGGTGATTCAAGAGCGTATTTAATTGATGGCAATACGATTGAACAAGTAACTGAAGACGATTCATATGTTAACTATTTGTATCACTTAGGAAAAATAACATTAGAAGAAATGGATGTTCATCCAAAACGTCATATTCTAATGAATGCCTTAGGCTTATTTCAAAACGCAAATTTTGAGATAAATGTAATACATTATGATGGATGTAAAGTTTTTCTTTGTACAGATGGACTTTATACGATGTTAAGTGAAGAAGAAATGCTATCTATCATTACAACAAGTGATAGTGTTGATGATAAATGCGATATGTTAGTTAAAAACGCAAATCGTAACGGAGGATTAGACAATATTGCCGTTGCGCTTTGGGAGGTTGAAAAATAATGAATATCAATGATGTAATTGATGAAAGATATCGAATTGAAAGAAAAATAGGCGAGGGTGGAATGTCAATTGTCTATGAAGCTTACGATATTGTAAGTAAGAAAAAAGTAGCAATTAAAATAATCAAGGGCGATATGATGACTAACCCTATTAATTTGTCACGCTTTGAAAGAGAAGCGCGAGCAGCAGCATCTTTAAGTCATCCTAATATCGTACGTGTTATTAACTTAGGAACATATGAAGGTCGTCCATATATGGCCAATGAGTTCATTAATGGCAAGAACTTACGAGATGTCTTAGATATTCGAGGCCATTTCACGCCTTTAGAAGCTTGCGATATTATGTATCAATTAACTTCCGCGGTTATTCATGCCCATGAACACGGAGTTATTCACCGTGATATTAAGCCTCAAAATGTTTATTGGACCGCAGATGGCACAATTAAACTTGGAGACTTTGGTATTGCGACTTTTGAGAATTCTGCACGTCTAACTCGCAGTGAAACTATTATTGGTTCAGTGCATTATTTAGCACCAGAAATATCTAAAGGACAACAAGCATCTTTTTTAAGCGATATTTATTCTTTAGGTGTTACTTTCTTTGAATTAGTAACAGGTAAAGTTCCTTTTGAAGACGATACTCCAGTAAGTGTTGCTATTCGTCACATTAAAGACAAATTTCCTTCACCTCGTAAGATTATTCCTTCAACCCCAAAAGAAATTGAACGTATAATCTTAAAAGCTGTGCGTAAGAATCCTTCAGAACGATATAAGTCAGTAAAAGAAATGCGTAAAGACATTGAACGTATTCTACGTAACCCCGAAATGATTAAAGAACAACATGGTTTCTTCTATCGTTTATTCCATAAAAAAGGTAACTAGATATGGAAGGAATAATATTATCTTCAAAATGTGGATATTATGAAGTCTTGGCAAATAAGAAAGTATATACTTGTAAGCCAAGAGGAATTTTTCGTCATAAAAAAATTAAACCTGCAGTAGGTGATTTTGTTACTATTGATGAAAAAGAAAATGTAATAAGTGATATTAAAGAGCGCAAAAATTATTTGATAAGACCAAGCATAGCAAATGTTAATGAACTTGCTATTGTTATGTCTGTTGTCGAACCAGAATTTTCATCTTTATTAATTGATAAATTTATTGCTTATGCCCGTTACTTTGATATTAAAGCTAATGTTATTATCACTAAAAGTGATAAAAAATATGATGAAGCCAGTTTAAAAGAAAAAGTTAATGCTTTAGAAAAAGTAGGAGTTCGAGTGATTACTTATTCTAAAAAAACTTTAAATGGCTTAGAAAAAATTAAAACTTTATTTAACAATAAAACAATTGCCCTTATGGGCCAAACAGGCGTGGGTAAGTCAAGTTTATTAAATGTTTTAGTGCCAGAATCAAAAAGAGAAATTGGCGAATATAGCGAATTCTTAGGGCGAGGAAAACATAAAACCAAAGAGGTAGTTTTAATTCCTTATCAAAATGGTTTTATTGCCGATACTCCAGGCTTTTCTTCTTTGGAATTGCCGTTTTTTAAAGAAGATTTAGCTAAATGCTTCGTCGGATTTGAAAATTTATATAAAGAATGCAAATTTGCTAACTGTCTTCATATAAATGAGCGCGATTGTGCGGTTAAAGAAGAAGTGGCAAAAGGCAATATATCAAAAGAATTATATGACAATTACTTAAAGATAAGTAATGAGTTGATTTTTAGAAAGGATCGATACTAATATGAGAAAAATTATTGTTTCACCATCGCTGCTATCTGCAAACTTTTTAGAGTTAGGAAAAGAATTAAAAAACATGGAAGAAGCAGGTGCAGAATGGATTCATTTTGATGTTATGGATGGACATTTTGTGCCAAACATTTCCTTTGGCATCCCTGTTTTAAAATCTATTTCCAATGCCCATAATATGTTTAACGATATTCATATTATGATTTCTGACCCATTATTTTATGGGCCAAAATTTGTTGATGCTGGAGCAGATCTTGTTACATTCCATTATGAAGCAGTCAAGGAAGATGAGATTGAATTAGTCATTAAAGCAATCAAAGAAAAAGGTGCGAAAGTTGGCTTATCAATTAAACCAAAAACAGAAGTTAACAAAATTTTAAAATATTTAGATGAGTTAGATTTAGTTTTAGTCATGTCTGTTGAACCTGGATTTGGTGGACAATCTTTTATGGAGAATTCTTTAGAAAAAATCAGAGTTTTACGTCAAGAGATTGATAGAAGACACCTTAAAACCTTAATTGAGGTTGATGGCGGAATAAACAACGAAACTGGAAGAAAATGTGTAGAAGCTGGTGTCGATGTTTTAGTCGCTGGTTCATATTTATTTGGAAAAGAAGACGTTAAAGAAAGAATAAAATTATTAAAAGGAGAATAAAATGCGTAAAGTTATTATCATTACTGATGACACTAAATATAGCCAATTATCGCGATACGATGGCTATCCTTTACTCGTGCTTTCTAAAAATTTTAGTGATATAAAAAGTAGTGATATATTTTATGATTATTTTAAAACAAGTTATATTCCTTCGGTTGATCCTTCGACTTTAGAAGAAATAAAAGAAGAAGAACACGATGTAGAATACGCTATAAAATACTTGTATAAAAAAGGATTTGATGAAATTACAATTTTATCAAATATTAAAACTTCCTCTGATAATTATCTTTACAATTTATTATTAATGAAAAAATACAAACACTTAAAAATTGTGTTTGAAACCGAAGAAGAGTCAATTCAATATTTCGAAGAAGGAACGCATATCATTACTAAAGGAAATAGTAATTTTATTTCTATTTGTCCGTTTTTAGAAGCGATGATATCTTTAGATTACACAGTAGAAAAAATGACACATATCAAATTAGATTCTTCAACAGGATTATTAAAAAACATTAAATTATTTCAACGTATCGCATTATTAAAAGTTGAAAAAGGTTCAGTATTAGTAATTCGGAAATTAGGTGATAAAGATGAAAATTGAGTTTATGATACCTAGCATCATCGTTGCAATAGTGATTTTTATCATATTGCTTAATGTTGGGCGCGCAAACTATTATGACGCGAAAAAAGAGAAGTTCTTAATGGGTTCGATGTTTCCTTATGAAATGCAAGATGGTTTATATTATAAATATAACTGGAATGTGCGCTTCATTGCTTTGTTTCTAGCTTTAGCGTTATCATTATTTGCTATTAATGCATTTGATTTAACGCTTCAACCGAACTTGTCATTCTTATTAATAGTTATGATAGTTAATGCAGTTATAATGATGTGTTTGTTCTTTACTACGATGCGTAATGCAACATTGCACATGATTCTATCTATTGCGCATTTTGGTTTAACATTTATTACTTACGCCACAATGGCAAATTACGTTTTCTTTTATAATACTGTAGATTATCCTCTTTACTTAGGCATTATCTGTGTAATATTAGTAGTGGTTATCTTGTTATTATTTATTAATCCAAAGCTTTATAAATGGATGTATATGGAACGCCAAGAAGAAAACGGCACAAGCACATTAAAAAGGCCGAAAGTATTATTACTTGCGACCTATGAATGGATATTTATGATTTTAACAATTGTATTTGATTTATTGTTAACAATCGTAACCTTATTGATGTAAAAAAAACTACCACAGCGTGGTAGTTTTTTTAGTTTTCTTTAGTAGATTTATTAAGGGTTCTATAAGCACGTGCGGACATTCTAACTGTTTGGACACGTCCATCAACGACGACCTTATATGGTTGTAAGTTGACATTCCATCTACGCGGAGTTGCTCTTAAGGAGTGAGAGCGTTTATTACCGCTTAAAGGTGCTTTACCTGTTACTGGGCAAACTCTTGACATTTTTTACATACCTCCCTTAACGCATTTACAATGCTTTTGTATAATAACATACTTTTTATTAATTATGCAATTACTTTTTTTAACTTTTGAAAATTATTTAAAACTTTAGGTTTGGAAATTTGTTACTTACTTCCTCGCGAGTCATTAATTTTGAACATCTTTTAAGCATTTCATCGAGTAAAATTTGTTTTTTATCTAAAATTAAATACTTGGCATCTCCGCGATCAGTTACAAATAATAACATTCCGTTTTTTCTTGACCACTCTTCATTAATGTAAATAATTCTTTTATATTCATACATTAAATCTTTATTTAATTGCTTTTGTCTTAAACCACTTTTTTCTAAGACGTAATATCCACCTCTTAAAGTTATAACAAAGTAAATAACAGTAATAACTAGCCAACCAGCAAAAATAATATAATCTTTAGAAGGTAAGGGCCAAGTAAAGGAACCATCAAATGTTAAATAGAACAAGAACAACAAGCCAATCGACAATAAAGAAAAATAAATTAAAGTCTTTTTCATATTTGGATAAATCTTCACAGCAATCACCTTTTTGATTATAACATAAAAGCCTAAAATAATATAACTTTTTCATATTTTTTTGTTTGTAAATTATATTTACAAAGAGACTAAAAATGTGGTAAAATTTAATATAAACTTTAGGAGGAGAAAAAATGCGATTATTTGATATAATTCCTACCAACTTTTTCTCAATCCTATCTAGTAAAAATAAAGAAGTATACGCTATGGCTCTAGAAGTATTATATAAGAGCCTAGAAACTGAAGAGATGACGATTAAAAAGCAAGATTTCTTGCGCATCTTAAAAGAGAATGCCACTGACCTAGTTATGAGTCTAGATATGTCAGAAGAAGGCACAGAAGATGACGCTCTTGCAAATCCAACTTTGCCTAGTCGTGCTGCATTCATTCTCCGTAGACTTGAAGAGACTGGATGGATTGATGTACAAATAGATCCTGAATCGTTTGAAGAATATATTATTCTGCCTTCGTATTCTATTAAAATGCTTGCGTGCTTAAAAGATATTAATAGTGAATCAGAAGCGGCATATAACTCTCTTGTTCACTCAACGTATAGTGAATTGAAATTAGAAGATGATGACCCAGATGATTTAATGTATGTGACTTTATTGAGAGCTTATGAAAATACGAAAAAACTTCGTATTGAGTTAGTTACTTTGGGACACCAAATTAAAATCTATCAACATCGCCTATCAAACTTGTTTACAACAAATGAAGTTCTTGCTAATCACTTTGATGATTATAAAGTACGTATTTCTGATAGACTCTATCACCCTTTGAAAACATTTGACTCTGTCACTCGTTTTAAAAGACCAATAACCTCCATTTTACAAAAGTGGTTACGTGATGAAAAAACAAGAAAAATGCTCATTGAGCAATCTTTGATTTTAAGAAAGAGTCGCGACTATGGAAAAGCAGAAGCGGATTTAATTAACATGATAAATTACATACAAGATATGTATGAACAATTAAATGGTATGATTAGTCAAATTGATGCAAGTCATAGCGAATACACCAAATCTAGTGCTTCTAAAATTGTTTATTTCAACAATAACGATAAGACAATTAAAGGTCACTTGGAAACTATATTTAAAGCTTACGCAAAAGCGAATGCCGATGCAATGGCGGGAAATGGTTCGAAAGACTTGCGCAATATCTTAACTTCAATGCAAGATGCTCTCATGTTCCACGAACAAGGATATATTGATCCAGATTCAATAACTCTGCCAATTATCCGTCAATATCGTGAAATAGGAGAACCGTTACCAATTGTCAATAACTTTGAAGAAGCTGGCGATTTAATTATGCAAAACTTCTTGGATCAAACCCGTAATGTCTTCACAAGTGCGCGTGTGCTTGAATTTATGGAAAGAGCGTTTGGTGATGCTGATGAAGTGAGAGCAGAGGAGATACCTTTACCAGACTACGATGCCTTTATTCTCTTAATTCTTGCAACTTTAAATCGTAATGATGATGATTGCTTCTACGAAGTAGATTATTCCGACGATGGACATGTCCTTTCTCAAGGTTATGTTTTACCAAAACTTGTGTTTAAACGAAAGGAGAAAACTGAATAATGTTTGAAACTGAATTTGAAAAATTATCAAATGGCGAACAAAACGAATTCGCACGTGTTACTAATACATTGCTTTTAAAATCTTTCATTGTACGTGATGTATTTGATAACAAAGAAAAAGCAATGCGTATTAATCCTGATTATCGTTTTATTGAACGCCACTTTGATTTAATAAATGACTATTTAAAATACACTAATTGGATGATGGAAAAAGATGTCCTTAATGGTGTTGTAGCTTTGATTAATCTTAACGAGCAAAATAGATTAAGAATGGAAAGAGAAACATCACTTATCTTATTTGTCTTACGTTTAATTTATGAAACTGAGAAAAATGAATCAAGCCAAACTGGTGAAGCGATTTATATCACTACTCCAACTTTATTAAAAACAATGATTGACCATAATATTACGATGTCAGGTAAAAGAATGAGTGGTCGTTTATTCGCTAAGTCACTGCGTTTCTTAGCTAATCATAATATTATCGCTAAAGTTAGTGGATCTTATGACGAAGGTAACGTCGCATTCTATATTTTACCAAGTATCTTATTTGCGGTTGATAACCAAAAGATTAAAGCAATGTCAGAAGCTTTAGAACAATTGAAAGTAGGTGAGCCAGATGAAATCTCTCAAGAAAATTAAAATCATTAACTGGCACTATTTTTGGAACGAAACAATTAACATTGAACCAATTGTTTTCTTAACAGGTCTTAATGCTTCTGGTAAATCAACACTTATTGATGCGATGCAAGTCGTTTTGTTAGGCGATACTTCTGGACGTTTCTTTAATAAAGCAGCGAGTGAAAAATCTTCTCGTACTTTAAAAGGATACCTTCGTGGAGAATTAGGTGATTCCGAAGATGGTGGTTTCAAGTATTTACGTGATGGACGCTTTACTTCCTATATCGCTATGGAATTCTATGATGACTTAAATGACAAATCATTTACTTTAGGTATTGTCTTTGATTCATATGATGATGGAAGCGAAGAACATCGTTATTTCTTATTAGAAGATAAAATTCCAGAAAATGAATTTATTAAAAATAATATTCCAATGGACTTTAAAACATTGGCTAAGTATTTTGCCGAAACTTATGGTGAAAGAAACTTTAAGTTCTTAGATACAAATAAACAATATCAAGAATTGTTAAAGAAAAAGTTTGGAAATATTAAAGACAAGTATTTCTCACTTTTCAAAAAAGCTGTTTCCTTTACCCCAATTACCGATATTACAACTTTCATTACAGAATATATTTGTGATTCACAAGCTAATATTTCTATCGATTCAATGCAAGAAAACATTTTGCAATATAAACGTTTAGAAAATGAAGCTCTCATTATGGGACTTCGTGTTGAGCGATTAGAAGAAATTGAAAAATCTTATGAAGCTTATAAGACTAATTTCCACAATATGAGTATTTATGGATATGTTGTCGAAAAAGCCGAATTACAAATGGAATTGAATCGTTTAAAATCTTATGAAGATTCAATTGGTAATGCGCAAACTAGATTGTTAGAAATTGAAAACGAATTAGCAGATATTGATGTTAATATAGCTGAACTTAATCGTCGTAAAACTCGTCTCATTCAAGATAAGGCAAGTAATGATACTTATCGACTTACTGATGAATTAAGAGAGCAACGTAAGGCTGCGATTGAAAGATTAGCGGCTTTAAATAAAGATGCGGAGGCTGTTAAAAACAATTTAACAAAATACGCGAATGACTTTATTAACGTAGCTTCTAACATTGTTAATAAGTTATCAACTCTTGATAAATCAATTTTAAATGATGACCGCGCTTATGAATTTAATGAATTATTAGAATGTGCTGAATTAGTTGTCCGTACTTCCACAAATTTACGCGATAACGAATTACCACATATTGAAACATTAGATAGTATGATTTTGAAAGAGTGGCGTGATTCGCTTGATAAGTTCAAAAAACTTGTTTCAGCGATGAGTGTATCTTTAGGTCGTACAATTACAAACTTTGACCGTCAATCCGCTCAACTCCGTGCGGAAGAAGCAGATTTAAGAAATGGTACAAAGTCTTATGATCGTAACCTTGTAATGATTAAAAATGAATTACAAAGAAGGTTAACTGAGAAATATGGTAAACCAATTACTGTTTCTCTTTATGCTGATTTGATTGATATTAAGTCACCAAAATGGATTAACGCTATCGAAGGTTTCTTACACAGCCAAAAATTCAATTTATTTGTTGATGGCAGATATTATTTAGATGCTTACGAAATCTTACGTGACTTACTTGCTAAGAATCATTTCTATGGCACAACACTTGTTGACCAAGAAAAGATTATTGAAAGAAATTATTCTTGTGAGAAGAATTCTTTAGCAGAAGAAATTATAACGGACCATGAAGGAGCAAGATGTTATACTAACTTCTTGATTGGGCGTTTGATGAAATGTCGTAATCCTCAAGAAGCTCGTGAATCTATGAATGGTATTACTCCTGATTGTGATATTTATCGTAATTTTGCAATGGGAAAAATCAACCCTCGTTTATACACACCTTCTTATATTGGAAGAAGTGTTAACGAAGCACAAATTGCTTTAAAACGTGCAGAACTTGACCGTAACAACCATCTCGTTGCTATGTTAAGAGAAGTGCATAAAGATATTTCTGAAGCTGCATCCTTAGAATCAATTAACACTAATGAAAGTAATACAACACTTGCGCTAATTGAAGCTTCAAGAAATGTCGATGGACTTAAACAAACAATTGCTTATTGTGATGATGAGTTATCTAAACACGATGTCACACAAATTGAAAGCTTTGATCGTCGTATTAAAGATGTCGAAGATGATATCAAGAATCTTGAAAATGAACGTCAAAGTTTGTATGAAGAACGTGGACAACTCAATACGCAAATTAAGACATTAAAAGAAGAAAAAATACCTGAAACAAAGAATAAAACTCTTGAAAGAGAAAATCACTTAAAAGAGAATTATGATGCTTTTGTTGTCGCCGAAGAAGCAGAGCCACTATTTAACCAATTAATCGTGGAAGGTAAGTCACCACTTGACATTATTGCTGATTTCCAAGCTAAATACTCACAAGTGCAATACCGCGCTCAAACGATTTTCAATAGTGTTGTGAAATTACGTCGTGATTATGTTAAAGATTATCGTTTATCATATGATACTGACCAAAAAGATAATGATGCTTACGAAAAAGAATTATCTGATTTGCGCGATATTAAATTACCACATTATCGTATCGCAATTAACGATGCTTATAATAAGGCAACAAAGCAATTTAAAGATGACTTCATCTCTAAATTAAGAAGCGCTATCGAAGGTGTTGAAACACAAATTGAAGATTTAAATGATGCTTTATCACAATCTCGCTTTGGTAACGACTCCTATCGCTTTACATGTAAGCCAAGTCAACTATATCATCGTTACTACGATATGATTAAAGATGACTTATTACTTCAAGTTGGCGAAGATGAATCAGCCTTTATTGAAAAATATTCTGAAGTTATGAACGATTTATTTAGACAAATCGTTGATGTCGGTGATCATGGTGATAAAACAGCTCAATTAGCTGCAAATGTTGAAAAATTTACAGATTATCGTTCCTATTTAGACTTTGACTTAATCGTTACAAACAAAGAAGGACAAGAACAACGTCTTTCTAAAATGATCAAGAAAAAGAGTGGTGGTGAAACACAAACTCCTTTCTACATTGCAGTTTTAGCAAGTTTTGCTCAATTATATCGCGTCAATGATCCAGGTGAACTTGGAAATTCCACACGTCTTATCATCTTTGATGAAGCCTTCTCTAAGATGGATAAAGGTCGTATTACGGAATCAATTCGTTTATTACGTAAATTCGGCTTACAAGCTATTCTCAGTGCTCCATCTGATAAGATTGCCGATATTTCTGAATTAGTTGATGAAACATTAGTAGTATTACACGATAAGAACACATCTCGTGTAAGATTATACGCAGAAGAAGAAAAAGTATCTTTTGCTAAATAAAATTAAATAGACCAACGCTTTTAGTTGGTCTTATTTAACATTGGGGAGAATATGGAATTAAGTTATGCAAGCAAAAAAATAAGGAATAAGAAACGCTTGAACAAGTTTAAATTATTCTTGGTCGTTCTTTTCGCTATGCTTTTTGTGACCGCGCTTGCTTATGCTTTTTATACTTTCTTAAATCCACATTTGAAATGGGTTTATGATAGTGCCTCAAATATTAGTTCTGTTATTATTTTTATAACTTTAGCCTTTGTGTTAAGTGTCATATCTTTTATTCTTATGTATTTTCATTTAAATAAGAAATATAAAATTTTCCATCAAACACTTTTAGAAAATGAAGCAATGCTTGATGGTTTAGCACTTTTCAAAAACACTAATGGGCTAAATGATGTCGAACGTAAATTCATTAAAGATTACATTCTTATTAATGATTTTAAAGAAGTGTATTCTTTTACGCAAACCTCTAGTCGAGCTTATTTTGATTTATTTCAATTGAAGCACGATAAAGATAAATATGATGTGTTAATAAAAACAAAAATAGATTTTCTTTACAATGAAATGATTATTTTACGCAATGACAATAAGAAAGGTAAACTTTCCTATAACGAAAAAAATTTAAAACAATATGGATTAGGAACGATGAATAATAGTTATCTTTATGATAAAAATTTTGCTCTTTACGCCACACTTGATAACAAAATATATACCGTTTTAAATTATCAAATAATTAAAGAATTATATGATTTCCAAAATTTTATTAAAACAAATTTATGTCTTGTTTTATTTGATGATAACTTATTTATTTTAATCAAAGATTGGAAAATCAATATGTATAAATCAATATTTGCAAAAGAGAGTATCAATATTGTCGATATACAAATTGAGGCATTAAAAAAATTACAAAATTACATTGAAGCAATGACAATGTTAATCAAAAATCAAAACGAAAACGAAATGAATAATGAGATTTAGGAGTGGATGACAATGTGGTATAAAAGTGCGATTGGTTATCAAATATATCCTAAAAGTTTTAAAAGTATTGATTCAAGCGTGGGAACCATAAAAGGCATTACTTCAAAATTAGATTATCTAAAAGATTTAGGAATTGATTTAATATGGATTTGTCCAATATTTGATTCTCCGATGGACGATAACGGATATGATATTCGTGACTATTACAAAATAAATCCTGATTATGGCACAATGGAAGATGTTAAAGAAATGATAACTAAGGCTCATAACTTAGGATTAAAGATTATTTTTGATTTAGTCTTAAATCACACTTCAATTGAGCATGAATGGTTTAAAAAATCATGTGCAAAAGACCCATATTATGACGATTTTTATATTTGGAGTAAAGAAAAATATAATTGGGGTAGTTTTTTTGGAGGCAGTGCGTTTTCATATAACGAAGAACGCAAAGAATATTTTTTACATATCTTCTCTGATAAAATGCCAGATTTAAACTGGAAGAGCATTAATCTTAAAAAAGAAGTAAAGAAAATAATCAAGTATTATCTTGCTTTAGGTATTGATGGCTTCAGATTAGATGCAATTTCACACCTATGCAAAAAGAAATTAGAAAATACCACTCCAATTAATAAAGATTTAGTTTATGATTATTCCTTATTTAGTAACTTGAAAGAAGTTCATAATATTTTAAAAGAATTTAAACGAGAAATTTTTTCGCATTATAACATTATGACTATTGGTGAGATTGGAGGAAATCCAACAATCAAACAAGCCCTAGATTATTGTAATGATGAATTAGATATGGTTTATACTTTTGGTTTTACTAATTGTGCAAAAGTAGATTTACATAATATGTCTAGCAATAAGATGGATGTTAAAGCTATGCGAAACTTGATAAGTGCATATCAAAACGAATTAAATGAAAAAGGCTGGATGGGCTTATATTTAACTAATCACGATATTGAACGCGCGATGAGTTTATATGGTGATATGGATTATTTTATTGAATCCGGCTCTATGTTAGCGGTTTTAATGTATATGTTAAAAGGAACACCCTTTATTTATAACGGCGAAGAAATCGGTATGACTAATTACCCATTTAAAAAAGTTTCAGACTTTGATGATGTAAGAATTCGTACAACTTATAAATTAAATACCACTTTAAGTGAAGAAGAATTTGTTAACGCTGTAAAAGATACAAGCCGCGATAATGCACGTACCATTATGCAATGGGATGATAGTGAATACGCTGGCTTTTCTTCTTCTAAACCTTGGTTTCACATTAATCCAAATTACAAGACAATAAATGTTAAAAAAGAAGAGCAAGAAGAAAGATCTCTTCTTAATGAATATAAAAAAATCATAAAACTTCGTAAGAGTTTAACACAAATTACCCAAAGCTATTATGAAGAAATTATGTTAGATGAGAGGATTATTTCTTATAAACGAGGCAATTTATTAATTATTTGTAATTGTACAAATAATGTCATTACCCTTAATAATTTGCCTAATGTTAAAAGAGTATTGTATAATAATTATAACAACTTTCACGATTACAAAGTAATCGAACCATATCAAGCTTATGTAATGGAGGTGGAGTAAGATGTTCCTTGCGTCTAAAAGAGAAATTAGAAATCCAGGAAAACGGTTATTGCTTTATATTAGTTTAAATGAAAATAAGCTTGAAGAATGCCGTGAATTTTTAAACGAACTCGATAAATATGGTTTTAACTATTATTTATATGTTAAAAGTAAAGAAAATCTTGATAATGATTTTCTAGTCGAAAAATCTATTTATAACTGTTTAAAAGCCGATGTTGGTATTATTGTTCTTGATGATGAAACACTTAATGACCCTCAAATGTATAACTACACAATGCATGAAGCAGGAGTTTTAATTGGTAAGAAATTAATGCTTTATAATGCAGGATTAAGTCCAGAAAGTCTTAATCTTTTCTCTAAGTCACCAATTAGAGATGTACAACTTTCTAGTAAAGAAAAAGTTATTGAAGCGGTCAAAAACTTTATCACGTTGCCTCTTAACATTTTTAAAGATGAGTCGATAGATTGCTACACTCGTAATCGTATTTTTTATGTTAAATTTGTCGTTATGCTCGATTTAAGATATAATTCGTTATTAAAAATATATGAAAGATTAAGTAAAGTACGTGATGATATCACGCTTAATGATGTTTACACAATGCTAGAAGAATCAGTTATGACTGGCATTAGAGTATTGCATTTTGGACAAAAAATAAGTTTTGAAAATATTGGCTATTGGCCATATCATCAAGAAATGAAACGTCTTGATTTAGATTTTCCACTTCGCAGTATGTTTTCAAAAATTAAAACTTTTAAGAAAATTGAATGTGGCGAAGAAGTTGATCCAACTGATTTAGTTGGTTCAATTAAGATGGAATTCGTAGTGCCAAATAACGAAATATTAGGTGTTACTTTCTTACCTTTCTTTGAAATTCAAGATAACGACATTACACCAAGTGATTTAGTCACTATTTTAGTGGATGATGGATTAAAGAAAGAACAAATCGTAAAAAAGATTGTTGATGATAAAGTTAGAGTGTATTTCCCACTTAATATTGAAGATGGCAGATTATTCTATGATGCCAAAGATGATGTTAAAGAAGAATATAGTGAAACTGTCAACTATTTTTATCCGAAATAGGAGGTAACTTTATGGGTGAATTAAATTTAGAAATTACTAAAATAAGTGCAGACCAACAAAAAGAAGTTGGAGTGTTTTTAAGTTACGCTCGGGCAAACGAAGAATTAGTAAATGAGATTATCGCTTATTGTGGAGATGAAGTTAATATTTTATCTGATAAGTTATTAAATGCGGAGACTCAAGATTTTTATAACCGCATTAATGAAATGATTGCGAAATCAACATGTGCGGTGATTGTTGGAGATATTAATACGCCTTGGACTATGTTTGAAATAGGTCGTTTAATTTCCATGCATAAAAAATTATATGTTTTTAAAGGCACTAAAAAGTCATTTTTACCAAATGCCACATATATTGATGATTTAGCTTTATTAAAAGAAGAATTAAAAAAGAACACATTATTTTCTGATTTGTTTGAAGCTGAATCAAATTTATTAACAAAAGAAGAATTTAACAAAGAAGTATTAGGTAAACTAGGTTATGTTTCTTTAAAAATTGCGATTCCTGGAATTGAAAAAATTCCACGTTATTCTTATCAATTTCAATTTATCGTTCCACAAATGTATCGTCAATACATCACAGAAACTAATCGAGTCTGTTATAAAAACGGTGAAGAATTAGATGATTGTTTTTGCAAATTTTATATGGCACATCAACATTGTCCTTTCATTGATTTACCAAAAAAAACAAGTAAAGAAATCGTTATTTTAAATAAAGTATATGATAATTATTCAATTGATAATTATACTGTTACTTATTTAATTCTTGTAAGTAACATGTATGGTGTAACATTTAAATGTTTTGTCGATATTTACGATTCAATGATTAAGGAACAATTTATTAAATTATTGCAAAATGCTGGACTTACTGATATTTCCATTAGTGATTCAGGCACGACAAATAGGGTTTATTTTACCCTTCCTAAACGTCAATCAAAAGGTTTATTTAAGATATTAGAAAAAGAAGGATTTGAAAACAATTACATTTGTCCAGGAGGACTTCAATAATGACTATTATATCGATTATTTGTTGCATTTTAGATTTTACATTATTATGTTTATTAATTTATAAAATAATAAAAGAGAAGCATCTCTTTTTAAAAGAATATTCTTCTTTTTATGTCCCTCTTTTTATCATATCTATTACTTTATTGATAAGTGGTTATATCTATGAAGGTGTAGGTAATCCTCTAATTATCATTTTTGACTCTATTTATAATAGTTTTAAAATGATAACTCTCAATGTTTCAAGAGGTAACTTGACTCAGGCTTTACAAAACACATATTTTGAATGTGCATATTATGTTGTTGCGTTACTTTACGCCTATATAACATTCTCTTTAGTTATTGATTTATTTTTTAATAAAATTGTTAATTTCTTTAAAAATTTAATCATCAAAAAGAATTCATTAGTGGTTTTAGGCTATAACGAAAATGCGAAAACTTTTATAAAATCTACGAAAAAGAGAGTCTACATTTTATTAAGTAGTGAAGATAAAAAAATTAAAGATGAATTAATGCACGAAAAGAAGCATGTTGCAATTATTAATAAAGTTGAAGATTTGAAACGCTTTGCCAAAGAAAATAATATCTTTATTTCTTTTGAAGAAGACATATTAAAGCAATACAAACTTATTGATTATCTTTCAAAATTTGAAAATGACTCATATTTCTTAATTAAAGATAAGAACTGGTACTTAATAAAGAAAATGATTAAAGGCACAAATTTAAATATTCATTTCTTTAATAAACATCAATTAACAAGTGATTTATTTGTTTCATCCAATAATTTTTCACATTCATTTGGTAAAATACTTGATACTAAAACAGGAACAGTTAATGCGGATAGTAAAATTAATGCCTTCTTAATCGGCTTTGGGGGCACAAATAAAACATTATATTTAAATCTTGTTAAGTTCTATCAATTTATTACGATTAAAAACGATAAATTCGTCGGGAAACCAGTAAATTATTATATTTTTGATAAAAACAACATTGAAGATAATCTTTTTAATCACACCATTAAGAGAATGGAATATCTTGATATTAATGATGAATATTTCCCAAGATGTGATCAAATAAGTAATACAACATTTGAACATTTAGACATTAATAATTTCGATTTCTATAAAAAGATACATAATTGTGTCTCTATTACTAATGGATTTAATGCTTTTATTATCTCATTTGGTGATGATTTACAAAATGTCGAGTTAGCTCTGCGCTTAAAAGAAAAACTTCATGAATGGAATGTTAAGTCTAACACAAATATTTATGTAAAAATCGATAACGCTCGTTATGAAAGCATTATTAAAGATAATGGCTTAATTCCATTTGGCACAGTCGAAAGTGTCATTAATGAAGATGTTATCATTAATGAAAAACTTTTAGGTAGTGCGAAAGCAAGAGCGTACAATTACGAAAAAGAAAGAAATCCAAATACTAAATTAACCATTAACGAAGTATGGAAAAAATTAGATGTTGATAAAAAACGTAGCAATTCTGATTCTGTTATTTCTATTTTACAAAAATTAGGTATGATGGGCCTACAAGTCACAGATGATAAGAGTAAAGCTATAAGTCGCGAAGAATATTTTAAAATTTATGATAATTTTAAAGAGATCCAAAGAAAAGATGGAAATATTGTATATCCTACTCATTTCTCACATACTTTATCTTTAAGAAATGCGATGGCGTATCAAGAACATAATAGATGGAACGCAAATATGATTGTTAATGGCTATGTGCCAATGAAAAAGAGTTTGATTACTTATAAAGATGATGGAACAAAAGTATTTAATAGTAAAAATCTTTATTACAAAGATTCTGACGGTGATTCAGAATTAAAATACCACTCATGCATTACTTCATTTGATGGTCTAGATGAACTATTTGATTTAGTTAGCAAAACTGTTGAAAGTGTATCTGGTATTCCTTATGACGAAGTTTATAAAAACTTTGAAAATAAGCGTTATGATTATCAATTGATGGATAATGCTTATGATGAGATTACAAAATCTGGTGGCTATATTATGCGTTATTAATTAACGCAAATATGATAAGAAGTAATTAATTACTTCATAATCAAAATTTATTTCAGGGTGATATTGTATGGCAAATATCATCCTTTTTTTGTCTTCGATTTCTTCAATTACGAAATCATTACTTTTGGCTAATATCGAAAAATTACTAGCTAAATTATCAATACAAAGATGATGAAAAGAATTAACGCTTTTTACTACATCATTTTTAAGTTTTATATTGTGTAAACCAAGATGTGAAGAAGGGATTTCTTTTAAGGTTCCACCAAAATATATATTAAGAATTTGTAAGCCTCGACATATACCAAAAATAGGTAACTTGCGTTCAAGAGCCTCTTTTATTAATAAAAATTCAAGTTTATCTAGTTCATAGTCATAATCAAGTGTATCAAGAGAATTATATATCTTAGCATTAACATCTCCCCCACCAATAAGTGCAAGGCAAGATAAAGAATTAATAAGATATTTATAATTGTTTAACGTCAAAAAGACAACAATTAAATTGTTGCTTTCAAAATAATCTAGATAACGGGCATATATGCCGATAACATCGGTTTTTAAATCTTTATATTTTCGTATGGGTATGCCAATCAACTTTTTTTCCATATGATATTATATGAAAAAGAAGAAGAGTTAACACAAAATTAGGCGACACGTAGATATTTTTTTAATAATTTTAAATTACAATTTTCAAAATCAAGTAATGTAAAGACATCAATACTTTTAAAATCGCGATCAATAAAATACTCTTTTGAAAATTTAGAGCCGAAAGTTAGATATGCCTTTATTAAAGGTGGAAGGTTGCTTTTTACTTCATCAACATTAATATGTTCTTTTTTTAGAAGCTTGATTTGTGGGTTCACTTCGAGCGAAGTGACTTCAAATTCATTCTCAATAGCGTGATAATGTGCTAAATAAGATAGAGAATGAATATGTTTAGAAGGTTCAATTCCAAAAAAGCTTGCATCTCCTAAAAGAAAACGAATGGAGTTTTTAATAGCGTAATCATAGATAAATTTCCATAATAAAATAAGCGGAACACCAGTGCGATATTCATTTTTTATTACCGCACGTGATAATTCGCAAATACGATGACCAGAATTCTTAATTTTTGAAATATTAAATTCGTTTTCACATGTAAAAGTGCTAATGCTTTTATTAAAAAATGCATTATCTATTAAACGATAACAGCCTATTACTTCATTTGTCTCGTTATTTATAACTATGATTTGCTTTGCAATATCATCAAAAATATTTCTATCACGTTTTTGTTCGTTTTGAGATTCCGAATTGTATTCTAAAATCATATCTTTGTATCTTAAAGCAAAAGTTGCATCTAACTCTTCTTTAGTTTCTGCGAATTTTACAGTAAATTTTTTTTGTTCCATTTCTAACACCTACCATATTTTACTATATTTTAAGATTAAAAACAAATATCTTAAGAAGTCGTAAACTAAACACTAAATAAGTCATAAACTAAATTATCGACTTATTTATAAAATTTTGATAAAATAAAAAATATAGAAATGAGATTTAAAATGAAACAAAAGAAGAACCCATTTAAAAAGTTTATCGTTATTTTCCTAGCAATTGTTACTATTGCTCTTTTAGTTGTTTTTTTAAAAGATATTTTATTTAAAATCTTTTCTTTTCAAAAAAATAATGATCAAGAAGGCGCCGCGAACTTTTTAAAAGAAAAAGGATTTATTGGCGTACTTTTAATTGTTTTAATTGAATCACTCCAAATGATTGCTGTTTTTTTGCCTACAGAATTTATTCAAATGTCTGCATGTATTGCTTATCCACCACTATTAGCAATTTTAATATGCTTATTTGGTGTGTTTGTGGGCGCTTCAGTTATTTACCTTCTAGTGCACTTGTTTAAATTTGATGGAAACGCTATGTTTGCAAATAACGCAAAACAAATCGAAGATATAGCAAAAAGAAAAAAGAGTAATCAAGGCGTTCAATCATTAATGCTTTTATTATTCTTTTTGCCTGTTTTACCAATTGGTGCAATATGTTATTTTGGTTCATCAACTAAAATTTCTTATTGGCGTTATTTAATTGTTTCTCTTTTAGGTGTTTTACCTTCAATTTTATCTTCATTATTTATAGGAGAAATGATTAAATATTTTTTAAGACTTAATATTTCAATAGTTTGGTTAGTTTTAATAGTAATTCTAGCGATGATTATTTTGTTTATAATAATTTTCACAATAATGGATCGTCTATTTTTTAAAGAAGGACGTGGTACACCAAATTCTGTTTTATATAGCGTATTTAAAAAGATGGCGTCCTTTATTTCTAAAAGAACAGGAAAAATTGAGTTTGACACTAGAGAAATAGAAAAGATTCAAGGACCATATTTGTTACTTACTAATCATCCATCATTCTTTGATGTTTTCTATTTGACAGACAAATTATATCCTCAACGCTTTGCATTAGTGTTAAATCGTGACTTTTTTCGAAAGAAAATTAATAACCATCTCTTGCGTCAAATGGGTGTAATTCCTAAAAAACTATTTTCTCCTGATTTTGAGACAATTCGTTTAATTATTAAGAGTGTTAAGCAAGGATTTCCAGTAATCATGTGTCCGGAAGGACGTCTTTCTGTTGATGGTGTTAATTATAAATCAACGTTAGAAACTGGTAAATTGATTAAAAAATTAGAAATTCCTGTGGTCCTTGTTACTATTAATGGAGCGTATTTATCAAAACCAAAGTGGCGTAAAAAATTTATGCGTGCTCCTATTAAAATTGAAACTAAACGTATTTTAAATAAAGAACAAATTAATCTTTTAAGTTATGAAGAAATTGATAATATAATTGATGAAAGCTTATCGTATAATGATTTCGCATATGCTAAAAAAGAGAATATTATATATAAAAACAATCAAAAAGCGAAAGGTTTAGATAAGGTTTTTTATCGTTGCCCAAAATGTCATCATGAGCATGTAATGCAAACAAATGGAAATATTATTTATTGTAAAGAATGTAATTTTACATTAGAAATAGATGATAATTATTCTTTTAAAGAAAATGAAATGAAGTTTAGTAACATTCATGATTACTATAAGTGGATGTATGGATATGAAAAAGACAATTTAGATTTAGTTACAAACAAGATGAGTGTTCCAGTAAAAGTTAAAAAGCTTTCAATAAAAAACAAAAAGTTTGATGAACGCGGAAAAGGAACATGCTATTTAGATGAAAATGGATTTAGATTTATAGGGAAAATGAAAAATGATGAAGAATTTTTCATTCCTTATAATAATTTACATGCCTTACCATTCGCTATAGGCAAAGAATTTGAGTGCTATAATGATGAATTCTTATATTATGTTTACCCATTAGATTATAAAGATAACTCAACGAAATGGTCGTTGATTGTTGATGTTATTAATCAAAATAACCTCAAATAATTTCTAAAAATATACACCCTTACATACATTAAAGTGTTAGGGGTGTTTTTTTATGAGTAAAAAATATAAAGTAGCGGTGGTGGGAGGCCACGGCTTAGTTTCAGTATCAATTATTAAAGAATTATATCGGCTTAATTTTCCTTTAGAATCGTTGACTATTTATGGATCTAGTGAACACGCAAATGAAGATTTAATTGTTAATGACAAGACACATAAAATTAAAATATTAAGTGAAGAAAATCTTGAACATTTTGATTTAGTCTTTTTTTCAACAGGCGAAGATATTTCAAAAGAATACGCAAGTAAATTTATTCGCTTAGGAGCAAAAGTAATTGATAACTCTTCTTATTTTCGTATGGACAAAAATATTCCACTTGTCATACCAGAGATAAACGAGACTGATTTATTAACGAATTCAAACATATACTCAAATCCTAATTGTACTACTATTATGATTTTATTAGCTATTTATCCTTTAGAAAAGATGTATGGCGTTGAAAAAATAAATGTATCAAGTTATCAATCAATAAGTGGGGCAGGTAATTTAGCTATGCAAGAATATGTAAATGAAAGTATAGATATAAATTATAAACCAACATATTTACCGTCCAAAAATGTTATCAAAAAGCCAATATATAATAATATTTTACCAATCGTTGATAGAGTTTATGAAGATGGTTATACAGGTGAAGAAATTAAAGTTATAAATGAGTCACAAAAAATTTTACATCGCGCCGATTTAGAAATTAATCCTACTTGTGTGCGTGTACCAACGCTTTTTGGCCATGGCGCAAGTATATATGCAATTTGTAAAAAGAAAATTAATTTAAATGAAGTATATCAATTTTATCAAGAATATCCATTTTTACGAATTAAAGCATTAGATGATTACCCATCTTTAAAAGAAGTGCGTGGCACACATTATGTTGATGTTGGAAGATTTAGAATTGATAAGTTCTGTGAGTATACATTAAACCTTTTTGCCACATCAGATAATTTGATTAGAGGCGCAAGTTATAACGCGGTCAAAATAGCGTTATCACTTCTTAAATTGGGGGTTCTATGATTTTTTATAAAATACAATCAATGGGCAATGATTTTATTGTCCTTTTTGAGCAAAACATTGACACTAAAGATATTAAATCTTTATGTGAAGAACATTTTGGAGTTGGGGCAGATGGAGTATTAATCATTAAAAGTGATAAAAAATATGATGCTTTATTAAATATTTATAATAAAGATGGTGGTAAAGCAAAAATGTGCGGAAACGGACTAAAAATTGTTGCATATTTTTTGAAAAATATCTTAAAAAATCAAAAAGATGAATACCATTTACTAGTAAATAATAATATTGAGGCAGTTGTAGGATATGAGTTTAATAAATATTATGCTTTGATGGATATGCCATCATTTATAGGTTTTATTGAACCATATAGTTTATATGAGATAGGCAACAAGCACGCAATTAGAATAGTGGACTATATCTCAAAAACCAATTTAAGTAACGATAAGAAAAATGAACTATTTTCGCAAGTAAATGTAACAAATTTAGAAATGTTAGACACTAATAAATTTAAGATTTTAACTTATGAAAATGGTGTGGGAATTACTAAATCTTGTGGAAGTGCTTCATTATGCGCTTTTAAGCATTTATATGATTTAGGAATTATTAATTCAAAAGTGGAATTTGTTTCATTAGGAGGTAATTATATTATTGAAAAATTAATGGACAAATTGTGCATATATGGCGATGTTAAGTGTGTTTATAAAGGAGAGATAATGGATGGATTTTAATGAATTAGTTATTAAAGATTATCATAATATTTTCTTTAATCGTTTCGAAGATATTATGCGTCTTAAAAGAGCGTACCATGGCTCGTTTCCTTTGATGGATTTTGGAATTGGTGAAGAACAAGATGCACCAAATCCACTTATTTTAAATGCGTTAATAGATAGTTTAAAAGAAAGCAAAAATCATAAATATAGTGATAATGATTATTCTTCTTTTTTAGATTCCGCACGCGCATATGTTAAAAGAAATTTTAATGTTACGGCAAATGAAAAAGAAATAATGCATGTAATGGGTGCAAAATCCATTTTAGCAATGATTCCTTCATTATTTGTTGAAGAAGGAGATTACGTAGTAACTTTAAAACCAAGTTATGTCGTTTTAGAGCGAGCGGCACAATTGCGTAAAGCTAAAATTGAATACTTGTCGTTATCGGAAGAAAATCAATTTTATCCTGATTTAGATATAATAAAAGAAGAAGTATGGAAAAAGACAAAGATTTTGATGTTAAATTTTCCGCATAATCCAACAGGTACTACTGTTGATAAAAAGTTTTATAAACACGCAATTGAACTAGCAAAAAAATATCATTTTTTAATTATTAATGATGCGGCATATTTGGGCATATCATATGAATCTCCGTTAGCATTTATGTCTATTGAGGGAGCAAAAGATGTGGGAATTGAAATATATACATTATCAAAAAGTCATAATATGACGGGATTTCGTATTGGATTTGTAATTGGAAATGAAAAAATAATAAGTCTACTTAAAGATTTAAAAAATAATTTTGATTCAGGACAATATTTACCTATTCAATATGCGGCCAAAGTGGCGTTAGAGCATGATGAAATCACTAATGAATTAAAAGAGAAATATCTAAGACGTATGAAAAAAATAGCAATGATTTTATTTGAACATGGGCTTTATACTCATATCCCTTATGGAACATTTTATTTGTATATAAAAACACCTACTTTTGTTAAAGAGCAAACTATTACTAGTGCCAAAGAATTTGCTGCGCTCTTATTAAACAAAGTAGGTATTATGTGTATTCCTTATGATGATGTAAATCATTATGTTCGCTTTTCAATGACCTATGATTGTGTAGACGAAGAAAAGTTTTTAAAAGATTTTGCTAATCGTTTAGACTATTTATTCTTTTAATTTAACAACTTTTTTAACAGGTTCATCAATGACCTCGACTTTAGACATAATTACTCTTTCTAAAGGACGGTCAGATGGACTTGTTTTTACATTAGCAATGCGATCGATGACATCCATGCCTTTAACTACTTTACCAAAAGCAGCATATTGTCCATCAAGATATTCACCATCTTTATGCATAATAAAGAATTGAGATCCAGCAGTGTTTTTACCTAAAGCACGTGCCATAGATATTACACCACGTTTATGTGACAAATTATTTTCAAAATCATTAATCTTAAATTCGCCTTTAATTGTGTAGCCTGGGCCACCAGTGCCATTACCGATTGGACAACCGCCTTGAATCATAAAACCTTTAATAATACGATGGAATGTTAAGCCATCATAGAAACCTTTACGTGCCAATTCAACGAAATTTGCACATGTGTTTGGGGCGTTTTCATAATCTAATTCAATTTCAATTTCTCCATACATTGGTACAATTATTCTAATCATTACTCTAATCTCCTAAAATTTATAAAGATATATTAATTATAACGCAAATTAATAATTTTTAATAATATTTTAAAAATATTAGTGAATTAAAATCCTAAATAATGCTCTTTTTGCACTTGTATTTGTATTTTTGAAATAATTTTTTTAAAAATCTTATTCAATAAAAATTGGACATAGACAAGTAATTTATAATCAATAGAAAAATGCATAAAAATATCAGTAAAATGTATGATTGTTTTGTAATATGACGAAAGTAAAGTTTAATTGCATTCATAGAATGCAAGTGATATTCTATAAAAGTAAAGTATTTGAATGGTGGTCGTTTAAAATATGCTTAAATTATTTAAAAAATATTTAGCCCCATATAAGGCAGGCGTTATAGCTGGCCCTTGCTTTAAAGTATTGGAAGCTATTTTTGAATTAATTGTGCCATTAATCGTGGCGAATATTATTGATTATATTGATAGTGGTGAAAACTTAACATCGGATTATATTGTTAAGCAAGGACTTATTTTACTCTCTCTTGCGGTTATAGGCTTTTTTACTACAATGGTTTGCCAATACATCGCTTGCCGTATATCTTCAAAATACGCCTACAATGTCAGTATAGATTTGTATGCGAAAGTTAACACTCTTTCTTTTAAAGAAATTGATGATATCGGTGTTAGTTCTTTGCAAACTAGATTAACCACCGATGTTTCAACAACACAAAGAGCAGTGGCAATGTTAATTCGTTTAGTAGTGCGGGCACCTTTAATTGTTATAGGTGGCACTGTTATGTCTTTCTTTGTATCGCCTAAACTTGGTATCATTTTCGTTGGTGTTGGTCTACTTATTGGTTTAGTCTTATTTTTAAGTTCTAAATTCTCTTTACCATACAACCGTAAAATCCAAACTGAAATTGATAACATTACTAATATTACAAAAGAAAATTTAACTGGTACACGTGTTGTTAGAGCTTTTAATAAACAAGAATATGAAAGAAATAGATTTTATAAAGAAGTTAATGATGTTCAAAAAACATCAACTTCCTTGTCCGTGCTTTCTGCTTTACTTAATCCTTTGACGACTGTTATCGTAAATGTAGCAATTATTTTAATTTTTTATTTTAGTGGTAATTCTTCTTCATGGGCTTTTGGCTTATCAAAAGGAGAAGTATCTTCATTAATTAATTATTTAGTTCAAATATCTTTAGCAGTTGTGGTTGTTGGTGATTTAGTTGTCACATTCTCTAAAGCCTCGGTATCCGCAAAAAGAATAAATGATGTCCTAGTGCTTGAACCAACAATTGTAAGTGGTAAAGAAAAAACAACTGATAAAGAAGATATCATTAAATTTGATAATGTATCTTATTCTTATTCAGATAATGATTCTTACGCAATAAAAGACGCAAGTTTTGATATTAAACGAGGGAATACTATCGGTATCATTGGTGGTACAGGAAGTGGTAAAACCACAATCATTAATTTATTAAATCGCTTCTATGATGTTACTAAAGGTGCGATATATTATAATGATGTAAACATTAAAGATATATCGTTAGATGAATTAAGAAGTAGCATTGCAGTCGTTGACCAAAAAGTTGCAATCTTTAAAGGAACAATACGTTCTAATTTGTTATTTGGTAATAGAAATGCAAGCGATGAAGATATGTGGTTTGCTCTTGATAATGCTCAAGCACGTAACGTTGTCGAAAGCAAAGAAAATGGTCTTGACAGTGTTGTCGAAGAATTAGGAAAGAATTTCTCGGGTGGACAAAGACAAAGGTTATCTATTGCTCGAGCTCTAATTAAAAAGCCAAAGATTTTAGTGCTAGATGACTCAACATCCGCGCTTGACTTTAAAACAGACTTAGATTTACGTACTGCTATTAAAAATAATTATAAAGAAACGACATTATTAATTATCTCACAACGTGTTAACGCTATTAAAAATGCTGATGAAATTATTGTTTTAGATGAAGGCAAGATTGTGGGCTTAGGTAAACATGAAGAGTTAGTTAAAATATGTCAGGTTTATAAAGAGATATGTGATTCTCAAGACACTTTAGGAGGTAACAAATAATGAAAAAGAATTATTATTCCTTCTTTAAGATGATTCTTAAGCCTTATGTTTTCTCTTTGATTTGCTGTTTCTTATTGGCAATTGTCTTTGTAGGAGCAACAACAATTATTACGATTGTCAGTGGTTATGCACTTGATTTATTCTTAACAACCGTTGACTTTACTAAATTACTTCATTATTTGTTGATTTTAGGTATTTGTACTGTTTCATGTTTCTTATCGGAATGGTTACTTCGTTATATCTCCATGCAAACAAGTTATAAAGTAGTTCGTGATTTAAGAAAGAAAGCAATTGATAAATTATTATCTGTGCCTGTTTCTTATATTGATCAACATTCACATGGCGATTTAATCTCGCGAGTTGTAGGAGATGTTGATATTATCTCGGATGGCTTAATTCAATTATTCCAAAAATTCTTTACAGGTGTATTAACTATTATTGTCACATTGGCAATTATGTTCTATTTATGTTATCCATTAGCGATTATTGTCTTGGTTTTGACACCATTATCCCTAATCTCTTCAACTGTCATTGCTAAAAAATCTAGTAAGATTTATAAATTGCAATCTGAGCAAAGAGGAAAAGTTGGCAGTTTCTTAAATGAAAATATGTCAAATCAAAAAGTCATAGCTTCTTATCAAAACGAAGATAAAGTACAAGCAGACTTTGAAGTTATTAATAAAGAACTTTTAAACATCAATTTTAAAGCCGAACTAGCAGCAGCGGTAATTAATCCTTCAACTAGATTAATTAATGCCTTAATATATGCTGCATTAGCTTTAGTGGGTGGCATTATTGTCATTAATGGTGGCTTTAATCTTACTTCTGGTTTATTAGTGTCATTCTTATTATTTGCTAATCACTACACGAAACCATTTAATGAAATATCAAGTGTTATTGCGGAATTACAATCTTCATTTGCCTCTATTAAACGTATTCAATCATTGATTGATGAGGACAAAGTAATTGATGATGCAAATTTAAAAGATTTTATTTATCAAGACAGCAATATTGAAATTAATCATATTGCCTTTGGATATAATAAAGATAAACTTGTTTTAAAAGATATTGATATTGATATATTCCCACGCCACAAAGTCGCAATTGTTGGAACAACAGGGTGTGGTAAGACAACTTTAATTAATTTGATTATGCGTTTCTATGATCCTAATGGGGGAAACATTTGTGTTTCTAATCAAGATATTGCCACAGTTAAACGCAGTTCTTTGCGTGATGAAATAGGTATGGTCTTACAAGATACTTGGATCTTTAAAGGAACAATTAAAGATAACATTCGTTATGCAAAACTTGATGCAAGTGATGAAGAAATCATTGAAGCAAGTAAGAAAGCTAAAGCACATAACTTCATTATGCAAATGAAAGATGGTTATGACACAGTTGTAAGTGATGAATTAGGTCTTTCAAATGGACAAAAACAATTAATTTGTATTGCTAGATTATTCCTTTCTGAGCCTAATATCTTAATTCTTGATGAAGCTACATCAAGCATTGATACACGTACAGAAGTATTAGTTCAGGAAGCCTTTAATGAAGTTATGAAAGGTAAGACATCTATTGTCATTGCTCATCGACTTTCAACCATTCGTAACGCCGATATTATCCTTGTGTTAGACAAAGGATATATTGTAGAGCAAGGTAATCATGATGAATTATTAAAGAAAAAAGGTTTCTATTACGAATTATATAATTCACAATTTAAACAAATTTAGTTTATGAAGGTAAGATGTATTTCTTACCTTTTTAATTGGCTAAATATATTATGATTGTATGTTTTTTCTTGACTTTACTTTTTATAAAAGTAATAATAAATCTAGTTAAAGAATAATTAGGAATTTGATTTTTAGAGAGTTATAGTTTGGTGCAATATAACATTTGAATTCTTAAGTCTCAACTTAGTAATGACTCGTTTCTTGGCGTTAACAAGATAATTAAGTGTATATCGCAAGATATAAATTAAGGTGGTACCGCGTTAATAACGTCCTTAAATGTGGACGTTTTTTTATTGGAGGAAAGATTATGGGTTACAATTTTAGTGAAATTGAAAAGAAATGGCAAAAGTATTGGGAAGATAATCAAACATTCAAAACTGATGTTTATGATTTTTCTAAACCAAAATTTTATGCTTTGGATATGTTCCCATATCCATCAGGAGTGGGCTTACATGCTGGACATCCAGAAGGATATACTGCGACTGATATAGTTTCGCGTATGAAAAGAATGCAAGGATATAATGTCTTACATCCAATGGGATATGACTCCTTTGGTTTACCTGCTGAACAATACGCTATTAAAACAAATCATCACCCTGAAGAATTTACAATGCAAAACATTGCAACATTCACTAAACAACTAAAAGAATTGGGCTTTGATTATGATTGGAGCAAAATGATTGTTACTAGTGACCCAAAATTCTACAAATGGACACAATGGATATTTAAAAATCTTTACCTTGATGGCTATGCAAAATATATTGATATGCCAGTCAATTGGTGCGAAGAATTAGGCACAGTTTTATCAAATGATGAAGTAATCGATGGTAAATCTGAACGTGGTGGTTATCCAGTTGTCCGTAAAAACTTGAAACAATGGGTAATTGACCAAGCGAGCTTTGGAGATCAATTACTTGAAGGACTTAATCGCATTGATTGGCCAGAATCCACAAAAGAAATGCAAAGAAACTGGATTGGCCGTAGCGAAGGTGCTTTAATTGATTTTAAAGTCAAAGGAACAGATGAGAAATTTACAGTCTTTACCACACGTTGCGACACTCTTTTTGGAGCGACATATTGCGTTTTATCTCCAGAACATGAATTAGTCAAAAAGATTACAAGTAAAGAACAAAAAGAAGAAGTTGAAAAATATGTTTTAGCATCAAGTCGTAAATCTGAATTAGAGAGAACTTCTTTAAATAAAGAAAAAACGGGATGCTTCCTTGGAAGTTATGCTATTAATCCAATAAATGGTAAAGAGATGCCAATCTTTATTTCTGATTATGTTTTATCAACTTATGGAACAGGTGCGATTATGGCGGTTCCTGCTCACGATGAAAGAGACTATGCTTTTGCTAAAAAATTTAATCTTGACATTATTCCAGTCTTAGAAGGCGGAGATATAACAAAAGAAGCTTACACCGAAGATGGATTACATATTAATTCTTCCTTCTTAAACGGATTAAATAAAGAGGACGCTATTAAAGTAATGCTAGAAAAATTAGGTGAACTTGGCGTAGGTAAGAAAAAAGTTAATTACAAGTTCCGTGAATGGATTTTTGCTCGTCAACGTTATTGGGGTGAGCCAGTACCAGTTGTACATATGGAAGATGGCACAATCCACGTTTTAAGCGATGAAGAATTGCCATTAGTGTTACCAGAACTAGATGATTACAAAGGCAAAAATGGTAAAGCACCTTTAGAAAACGCAACCGAATGGAAGAAATATACATATAACGGCAAAAAAGGTGTTAGAGAAACATCAACAATGCCAGGTTCTGCAGGTTCAAGCTGGTATTTTATGCGATATGTTGATCCAAATAACGATAAAGTATTTGGTGATAAGAAATTACTTGATCACTGGCTCCCAGTTGACTTATATATTGGTGGACCAGAACACGCAGTAGGACATTTAATTTATTCGCGCATTTGGACAAAATATCTCCATCAAAAAGGTTATATCTCTTTTGATGAACCATTTAAAAAACTTGTACACCAAGGTATGATTTTAGGCACAAATGGTATTAAAATGGGTAAGAGATTCCCAGAATTTGTTATTAATCCTAGTGATATTGTTAAGCAATATGGCGCGGATACATTGCGTTTATATGAAATGTTTATGGGACCTTTAGAGGCAAGTAAACCATGGAGTAATAATGGTGTTGAAGGGGCGCATAAATTCTTAGATAGAGTATATCGTATTATTGTTGATGCAAATGTTATTGTTGATGAAGAAGTAAAAGAATTAGAAATGCTCTACCATCAAACAGTTAAAAAAGTAACAAGCGATTATGAAAACTTATCATTTAATACTGCCATATCCCAAATGATGATTTTTATTAATGAAGTTTATCGTATTAATAAATTACCACGTGAATATGCGGAAGGATTTGTAAAAATGATTTCTTGTATTGCTCCGCATATTGGTGAAGAAATGTGGCAAAAATTAGGCCATGATAACACTATTGCATATGAAAAATGGCCAACATTTGATGAAAATAAATTAGTGAAAAAAGAAATGACTTTAGCAGTACAAGTTAACGGAAAACTACGTGATACTATTACTGTTTCTGTTGATGCAAGCGAAGAAGAAATTAAAGAGAAGGCTTTAGCGTCGCCTAATGTACAAAAACACTTAGCTAATTTGACAATTAGAAAGATTATGGTTATTAAAAATCGTATTGTAAGTGTGGTGGCAAACTAATGAAAGTTATTGTCATTGGTGCAGGACCAAGTGGATTAATGTCGGCGATTAGTTTTGCTTCGCAAGGCTATGAAGTTCTCGTTTTAGAACAAAATAAATCTGCAGGTCATAAACTGCTTTTAACAGGACACGGAAAATGTAATTTTACACACTTAACAAGTGTTGATGAATTTTTAAAATGTGTTGTGCGCAACAATGCATTCTTAAAGACTGCTTTATATACTTTTTCTAGTCAAAAATGCGTTGAATTCTTTCAAGATTTAGGTGTTGATTCTTATGTTGTTGAAGAAAGAGTCTATCCAAAAAGTAATAAAGCTAAAGATATTCTCGATGCTTTATTAAATAAATGTGAAGAACTAGGTGTTAAGTTCTTATATAACGCAAAAGTTATAAAATGCTTTAATGAGGAACGCTTTGTTGTATCTTTAGAACATAACGAATTAGAATGCGATAAACTTGTAGTCGCAACAGGAGGCAAATCTTATCCTCAAACAGGCTCTAATGGCATAGGTTATAAGATTGCAACTGAATTTGGTCATACAATTGTTCCAATTCGTTCAGCTTTATGTGATATATATTTGAAAGATGATTTTTTAAAAAAATTAGATGGTTTCACTTTTGAGGGTGCAACGCTTATTAGTATGACTAATAATGCTAAAAGAAAATTAACTGGTACAGTAATTTTTAAAGATAATCGCATAAGCGGAAATGTTGTCCGCAACATGTCGAGTTTAATTAATCGTGAAGAAGTAAAAGAATTGGAACTTGATTTTAAAAATAATGTATCAGAAGAAGAACTAGATCACTTATTAGTGCAGAAGTTTTCTGCAAATCCTAATCGTGAGATTTCTCGTACTTTAACAGCATTTGTTCCTTTTATAATATCTGACACTATTTTGTCTATTTTAAAAATAAATAAAGATTTATTATGTAACGCTATTACGAAAGAAATGCGCAAAGAAATGATAAGATATTTAAAACATTTTCCATTGCATTTCTTAAAATTTGCACCACTGGAGGAAGCAATTGTTACTTCTGGTGGTGTAGATGTTAAAGATATTAATCCTAAAAATATGGAAAGCAAAATAGTAAAAGACTTATATTTTGTTGGAGAAGTACTTGATGTTGATGCCTTTGTCGGTGGTTACTCTCTCCAAATTGCGTTTGCTACAAGTTACATCGTGAAATAAGTAATTCGACATTATTAGAGTTTATTTGTATTATTCATTGGTTACTATTAATAAGGGTGATTAATCGTGATTGCAGTCGCCGTAATTGATGAAGAAAATGAAGAAGATTTAGAAGAACAGATTAATGCTTTTTTTAAATCGCTTCCTGATGAGAGTTTTATTGATATTAAATACGCTACATCACATTTTTTATCAAATACTAATGAGCAAATATATTCCTATTCAGCGCTTATTATTTATCGTATTATTTCTAAATAATGATTTATTTAATGCTAAGTGATTGCCATTTAGCATTTTTTAATGTGGCTTAAAAAATATACCATATTTAAGTTTTTGTGTTGCAAAAGGAATTATTATATGTTAACTTAATTTTGTAGTGATGAGCAGTTAGCATCCTATGCGCTTTATTGGGTTACTATGTGCTTAGTAAGTCAATAAGGTTGCTGTTGTTGTTGAAATAATTAATGTGTGAGGGGATTAAAATGGAAAATGACACAAGGAGAATTGCATATCAATTAATTCTAATTAAGAACTATAATTTTGAATTTAGTAACATTTTATAATTTAGGCACGGATTTAGGCCTTTGCGAGGCTAGCCATTTTTTCTATTTCATTTTTTGTTGAATGAATCACTCACATTTTGAGGGAGGAGATAAGTGACAGAAAAAAAATTTAAGTTTTGTGTTCGTATGTTTAATAAATATGAACATTTGGGTTTTATCAATTAAAAATAATAAAAGGGGGACAATATGAAAAAAGTAACATTATTTTTAATATTAGCAGCTACAACTTTAGCTGCTAACACTAGCAAAACGGAGTTAAAAAATTATCATAGAGATGATGATTATGCTAGTGAACTAGAAAAAATAGCAAAGAAATACAAGTCGGATGATTCTGATTTTTCAAATTATGATGATTTCTCTGCACCAGAAAGCACTCCAGATGGAACAGCTGATTACACGGATTTTGCTGAAAAAGTTTATTCTAGACAAACCGCATTTACAAGGAGAAGTTATTTTGAAAATTTAAATGACTATTCCGCTTATAATAGCGTTGGTTCATGTGGATATGTTTCATTGATACAAGCAATGAGTTATTATGATACTTTCTATAATGACAACGTTATTCCAGAAGTTTTTGAAGCAAAATATACATCGGCAACAACTGAAACTGAAGTAAAAGAACATTCGCCTGGTGTAAAAAGACAATACTATTATGGAAGCGGGTATTCAAATTACTACGAATATTGTCATGCAACCGAGAGCAATGACTTACAAAGCAAATTAACTATTGTAAAGAATACTCTAGACATTACAGACAGTTCTGACAAATTTTCATACTCTATCGGAGGATGGGATTATCAAAGAGTTTTGAACTCATTCTATTCAAATTATAATGCCTCTGTTGTCGTTAATAGTTATCGAAACAAGACACAGTCAGAATATATTAATTTGGTTAAGGATACAATAAATAGTGGAAATCCTATTATTGTTCACATTAAGAGTTACGACTCAGCTGGTAACCAAATCGCCTACCATTCCGTCGTAGCATATGATTATGATGAGGCTGGTATCTATGCAAACTTTGGCTGGAGTAGTGGTAGTACACACTCACCATTATTAGGAAGTCCGCATAATTATTCCAAAATTACAGAAGCATTTACTTTAGATTACTCAGCAATGGGCCACACACATTCTAATAATTACATTATTAATGGAAAGGGACATTGTGGATGTAATATATCTGATGAAATATTATTCAGTGTACCAGCCAATTGGAAAAACGTTCCACCAACATTATATTGGATGAAAGATATATATGATTCAGAAGAGACATATACGCTTTCTATAAAAACATCAAGAAATGGAAGTGCATTGTATTCATATACAACATCAAGAAATCAAATTACATTATCATTAAATGCTTGGAAAACTATTTTGAATAAAGCTAGTGGCAAAATATATGTACAATTTAAGCGAATTGCAAGTTCTAATGTATCATATTACAATTCTGTTACATATGTTTATAATGAACCAACTTCTTCAATAGATCGTATTGTATTAGCACCAGCGGAATACGGTTTTGAAGAAAGATACTATTTTGAAAACGAAGGAATTAAAGAGTTAGACATTGTTCAAGGTAATTATACTATTGGAACAACAAGATTAAGATGTGGATACATTGAATCAGAATATATAGTATTATCACCAAGAAGATCAAATGCTGGTCGTGCATATTTGATATATTCATTTGACACCAATGTATATCGTATCGATGTTGATTTAACAATGTGGAGCAGTAGCGAATCAATAAATAAGTCTAACGCTAAAGCTAAGCTTGAATATAGAAATAGTAATGGATTATGGGCAACATCATTAGATTTGTTAAATGATATAACACTTACTACTGATCGTACTAACCCAGGTCATTACATAATTGTATTCCCTGAAGGAGTTACTGAATTTAGATTTAGTGTTGAATCTGATGCGATAGGTAGCAGAAACAAGGGAAGAATTTGTATTGGAGATATGGATATTTATTTAGGAGGTGAATAATAATGAAAAAAGTTTTACGTCTTTTTTGCTTAATGGCATGTTCTATTGGTATGTTTAGTTGTGGTGTTTCAAATTCTAACGCAAGCGAAAACAAAAATGACAATCTTAGTGATAAGATGACTAGATTGTATGTTGACGCATGTTATGATACTGAAACAGACAAAGTAACTTATTCAGTGAATAATGTTTTAAGTTCATCCACTAATTTAACTTTGTATTCTAAAAAAACAAACAATGTAATTTCTAACGTTGTGGCGGGAGATTACTTGGAAGTTTACTATGAAGACGAAGATAAAACAGTAATTGATGAAATCAAAGTAGATGAAGCTAGTATTATGGAAATGTCGTTAATTAAAAAATCCCCACCAGGATCTCAAGGGATGGAAATTAATTATCTTTCAGAAGATAATGATGACAACAAATTAATACAGGCACGTGACGTAGAATACGTGATTAACGAAGATGGATCTTTTACAAGTATTTACGATATTTTAGATGATACTAAACTATACGGAATATATCGCGAAGAAGACATCAAAATTAATACTATTGAGGGAAGTGTGAAATCATATGAATACACGATTTATAATATGATAGCACTTTACTCTTACTCGCCAAGATTAGGATAATTCATCCAAAGGGAGTCTATAAATAAAAGACATTTAATGTACGAATATAAGTAGACTCTTTTTTGAAAAGTTATTTGTCTTTTCACAAAAGACAATTGATAGAATATATAAGACATAGTAAAACTTTAATACACCTTAAAAAGTCTAGTGACTTGCTCACTGGGCTTTTTTTGTTAAATGTATTTTAAAAAAATGACAGAGTGTTAATAATGTAAAATGGAATGTGACTAAAAAGCATTGATTATCGATTTTTTATCAATAATTATACTAAGCTTAAGATATCTTTCATTTTTTAAGCCTGCTAAAAAATATTTGCCAGATGCAATAAAATGTGTTAAAATGAAAACAACTTAGGAGGTATTCAATTTCATTGAATTAAATAAAAATGTATTTAAATAGGAATTGAAGAATAAACTATGTATGGGGGAAAACATATGAAAAATCGAAAATCACTTGGTCTATTATGTTTAGCATTATGCTTACCAATCCTTTTTGCTTGTGATAAAACAGGTGGCGGTGAATCTCAAAGTAAAACTGAAAACATGGAAAGAATGTACGTAGATGTCAATTACGACGAGGAAACAAGATGCGTATCATATTCAGTGAATAATGTTTTAAGTTCATCTGCGAATTTAACTTTGCATTCTAAGAAATCCAATAATATAATTTCTAATGTTGTAGCAGGTGATTACTTGGAAGTTTACTATGAAGATGAAGATAAAACTTTAATCAATGAAGCAAAAGTAGATGAAGCAAGCGTTATGGAAATTTCGTTAACTAAAAAATGTCCACCAGGATCACATGGTGAAGAAGTTGATTTAATTACTCAAAATAACGAATCTGATATGATTATCAGAAGAAATGATATAGAGTTTGTAATTAATGAAGATCAATCCTTCACAAGTATTTACGATATTTTAGATGACACTATACTATACGGAATATATCGCGAAGAAGACATCGAAATTAATACTATTGAGGGAAGTGTGAAATCATATGAATACAAGATTTATAATATGATAGCACTTTATTCTTATTCGCCAAGATTAGGATAATTCATTCGAAGAGAGTCAATAAATAAAAGATATTTAATGTATGAATATAAGTAGGCTCTTTTTTGAAAAGCTATTTGTCTTTTAACAAAATACAATTGATAGAACAAGACATAGTAAAACTTTAATACACCTTAGAAAAGTCTAGTGACTTGGTCACTGGGCTTTTTTTTGTTTAAGTTTATCTATGAATTTAACTATGCATTCTAAGAAATCAAATAATGTGATTTCCACTGTTGTAATGGGAGATTATTTAGAAGTTTATTATGAAGATGAAAACAAAACATCTATTGATGAAGTAAAAGTAGATGAAGCAAAAATTATGGGAATTTCGTTAACTAAAAAAAGTCGACCAGGATCACAAGGTAAGGAAATTGATTTAATTACTCCAAATAACGAATATGATATGATTATCAGAAGAAGTGATATAGAGCATGTAATTAATGAAGACCAATACTTCACAAGTATCTACGAAATTCAATATGATACTCCATTATATGGAATCAATCACACTTACTGCTGTTTATTCATATTCACCTCGTTTAGCGTAATGTTTTGATTGAGGCCTATTTTTGCGATTAATAGATTACTAAATAGGCTTTTAAAATGTCTAGATGTCTTTTGATAAAAGACAAAAGTAATAATTAGTAGATAGCGTAATAAAAGAGTCTAGCGATTTGGCTAGACTCTATTTTGTTATTGATTTAATTATTTGAGCTGTTGAGAAATTCTTACTGTTAAAGACTCTAAATATTCGACATCATTTTGTGAAAAAACATCAGGTTTACTAAGTTCTAAGAGTTGATCAGCGCTGACACAAAGTATCTTACAAATATTAATAAGCGTAGATATACTAGGCTCACAATCTCCTCGCTCATAAGCACCATATCCTGTGCTTGTCATATTAAGCATTTTTGCCATCTCGGCTTGTGTAATACCCTTGTCCTCTCTTAATTCACGTAATTTATCTTTAAACATAAGTTTTTCCTCACTTAAATATAGCATTTTATGAGATTACTATTGTAAAAACTCAAAAAATATTGTATTTTGATTATGCAAAACTCATAAATTATGAGAAAAAAATTAATTATTGGATATATCGTACGTTGTTTTAAAATACGGAGGCGCAATGTCTATGCATAAATATTTAAAAAATTTAAAAAAAGGCGAGTACGTTGATTCTGTTTATCTTGTAAAGAATCAATCAAAAGAAATTATCAAGGCATCAAATGGTAATAAATATATCGTTTTTAAAATTTCAGATGCTTCTTTAGAAAATCTTGAAAACGCATCATTATTATTGTTTTTTGATTCTTTAGACGATGTTAAGTTTTTAAATAGTGAGAATAATAAATATAAATTTTATTTAAAGATAAATGGAAAGTGTGTAAGTGAGTATCCAAATATAAAAATCACATCTAACAGGGTTGTACCAGCAAATGAAAAAACTGGTATTGTATTTGATACATCAAATCTTTATCCATATAATGAATATTTCAAAAACGAATTATTGTCATATCTTGGAAAACAAAATGTTCCACTTAGACATACATCCTCAAAAGCGTTTCAAAATGATTTTGATTTAATTGATATTGGTACTAATCTTAAATACGAACGCGTTAAAAATTCCATTCATGATAAGTATCAAATTAATGTTTTTATAGATTATATCGATGATGTATTTAATATTCCAGCATATCTAACACCTACTATGGGAAAAATGATTGATGATGGATACAAATTTCAAATTACTGTCTCCAATATTTTACCAAGTGATGAAGAAAAAGGTATTAAAGCTGGAATTAGAGTTAATATAAAGGCAAGGATTTAAAATGTCAAATAAAACACAACAAGAATTAATTATAGAATCAACAAGTAAAAGAATAGTTGTTTTAGCGTGCCCAGGTAGTGGAAAAACAACAACATTAATAAAAAAAATAGTACAGCTAAATAGTAAAGGAGTTAAGCTAAAAAAGATTTTGTCTGTAACATTTACTAGAAAAGCTGCTGGAGAAATGTTGGAACGTCTTTCAAAAGAAATTTCATTTAGTAGAAGTGAAAAGAAAAATATATGTACACTTCACTCTTTTGGCTGCAGACTTTTATTTAAATATAAAGATCTTGTGGGACTTAGAGATGGATATACAATTGCAGACATAAATGACAAAAAAAGAATTATAGAAACAATTATTACTGAAGAAGATGAATCTAATGAAGTGATAAATTCATTTCTTGAGTATGTATCTAGTATAAAGAATGGATTTGTTATTAATAAGTATAATTTTACAATAGAGCAATTTAATGAATATTGCGCAAAAATGATTGATTCAAATTTAATTGATTTGGATGATTTCATATATTTGACTGTCAAAATTCTAAAAAACAATTCAATTATTAGGGAAAAAATATCATATTTGTATGATTATATTTTTGTTGATGAATATCAAGACATTAATAAAAAACAAAACGAACTACTTGATTTACTAATTCGAGAAGATACTAACGTTTTGTATGTCGGTGATGATGATCAATCTATATATGAATTTAGGGGATCAAACCCTAATTTTATTCTTGAAAAAACAACTAAAGATTCTGGGTATGACGTATATTATTTAACAAGAAATTATAGATCAGAAAAACCAATTGTTGAATTTTCAAAAAAGGTATTAATGGGACTACGTTCCAAGGAAAGAAGAGAAAAAACTATTATTGCTAATAAAACAAAAAGTACACTAAAACCAGTAAGGTGCGCTCCGTTTTCAAGCAAAAATGATGAAAACGATTATGTTGTTAATGAGATTTTTCGCTTAATAACTCAGTCTAATATTGAACCAAGAGAAATTGCAGTTTTATCTAGATATAATTTTAGATTAATAGAAATTAAAGAAAAATTGCAAAAAAAAGGAATTGATGCGACTACATCTACTTTCCTTGGAAATGACAATGATACATCGAAAACAATTAAAAGAATATGTGATATACTAAATAACCTATATAAAGAAGAAATTAATCCATCTCTTTGTATTGCTATTGATTCTAACTCATTTGTGAAAAGAAGTTATTCTAGAATTTTGGAATTAATTAATATAGAATATGGTACTAATTTTTCATGTGAAAGAAGTTTTCAAAAAACAATGGATCAAATTATAGAATTGAATCCAATCATTACTAATTCTGAAGCTTTTCAAAAAAGGATTAGAAACTTAACAAGATGTTATGCATTTGCTAAAGAACAATATGATTTAGTACATAATGGCAAAATGCCATCAATGATTATTGCAAATTTAATTGCTTATGATCTTAAAAACAATAAAACACGTTATGAGTTAATGGATGATATATACGAATATGCCTTTTCTTTTTGCAAATCAAGTGAAGAAATGTTTGAAAGTGATAATTCAGAAGATGATGAGTATCTTTCAATTGTGGCATCAATGAATTTTTCTTTATGTGAGCAGCAAAAAAATGAAACAAAAAATTGCGTTAGATTGATGACTGCTCATCAATCTAAAGGACTACAGTTTGATGCTGTTTTTATTGTTGGTTTAGAGGCGGGAGGATTTCCGTGTAACATTGAAAAATTAGATGATGCAAATTTGGATAATGAACGTAGACTTTTTTATGTATGCGTTACAAGAGCAAGAGAATTGCTTTATTTGACTGCTACAGGCTATGCAGTAGATAATACAAAAGACTTAGCTGATAAATCTTTTATTTATACAATACCAGAGACTTATTTTTCTACAAAAATCGAGTCGTTTGAAGAAGTATCCTTTACATATTTGAATGATGATAAGTGTAATATTATTAAGGCAAAAGATGAGATAATTGAATCTTTAGAAAGAGATAATTTTATACAATTACAATTAATCAAAGAAACTGATAAAATACGGGAATCAATTGTGGAAAAAGATAAAAAAATTGAAGCAATAGAATTTGAAAATAATGAGTTTAGAGAAAAAGATAAAAGCCAAAAGGAGTTAATTTCAAAACTTATAAATGAAGCTGATTCTAAGGATTCCATTTGCGAAAGATATAAAAAGAGAATTTCCGAACTAGAAGCAAAAATAATCGAATACGATGAAAAAAGAAAACAAGCAGATTTATCTAAAAAAGAAAAAGAAATATTAATTGATGAATTGAACAAAACTAAATCCGAGTTATCTAAATATCAATCTAAGTACGAATCCTTAAATGAAAATTTAAATAAGGAAGTGAAAAAATTAGAGGAACGCTTTAAAAACAAAGATATACATGAGAAACTTCATGAGACAAAAAAAGTTATAGAAGAATCAGTTTCTCAATACAAAAATAATGAAGAAAAGTTTGATCTTATTTACAAGTCGATTTTAGGATATTCAGATGATATTATCCCTTAGAATGTGAAAAAAATTATTAAGAACGAGGTTGAAGTTTTCATATTTAAAAAGAAATATCCTACATTCGAGTCAATTTTTAAAAATAGTTTAAATTCTTTGGATGAGTTGATAAAATGTACTGAAAAGCATTTTAATACTAAAAATGAAATTGCTATATATGCTGCAGATATAAAAACTAATTCTTATAAGCAAAACTTGCTTCCTCTTGTAAGAGAAATATTTGAAATTGTCTGTAACTATTCGGATGAAAACAACGAGTTTAATATACCTTCATTTATTGATGTTTATTTGGGGAGAAGACGAGATGCAGAATACAGCAAATATGTGAGTAACTTTAAAAACTAGGAAGAAAAATTGATAATTCACTTTTAGAAGATATAGGTAAGATGTATGTGATTTCGATTTTGGCAAACCATCCAAAAAAAGGTAAAACAAAATATCATGAGCAAAATCAAAAAGTTTTCAATGAATTTTTACGTAATCCTGGTAAATATTATTATTCTGTTTTCACTTCGTTTTTTCGATTTTTAGGCTTATTTGTTGATAATGATTCAGTGATGATACATATGAAGTAAATTAAATTGATAATATTCATTAAAAAGTATCGTTTTTGTATTATTTTACTATAAATAGTATTTTTTAAATTATTATTTCATTTACAAATACATGCGTGTCAAATGGCTTTTGTAAAAGTTTTTTAGTTATGCTAAAATATAATTGAAAGTAAATAATTTGAAAATGAGGTCAATAATTATGAATGCTAAAGAATTTGCAGAGTATGTTGAGGAATATCTTAAGAATCTTGCTAAAAAAAACGGAATCGAAAATTTAGAAAAATATTATTCGCAAAGCGATTATCAATTTAAAGAAATCAACGAACTAAGTGGAATTAATCAAGTGTTTGCACAGTTTGTTTTACATGCGCAAAATGCGACTATACTATGTAATATTGTAAAATTTTTCGAGAATTATAAGTTTTTATATGATATAACTAAAGGCTTTTCACCTAAAGATTTTTTAAAAGAAATCAATTTTAAAAATGAATCTGATAGAGATAAATGCGTACAAAATATAGTGGAAAAGCTAAGATATAACCCAGAAAGTAACTCTGCTGGCTTAAAATGGTCTACAAAATCAAAAAAACCTCTTATTAAAAGATTTGCTAATTCGTTAATCGATGGTGCAGTCTATTTTATACGGTTTAACGAAAAACAAGAAGTAATAAATGATTTAGAAAAACATTATGATTCATTTGACTCACTTAGCGAATATTTTATTAACGATATAATTAAACATGGTTTTTCTGATGCTTTATGCTGTGATTTTTTAAAAGAACTTGATTCTACTTTTGATTTGCCTAAGCCAGATGTTCATATTATGAAGACACTGGCTAAATATAATGGGTACGATCATGATTATCATAAAAAAACACCTGCTGAATATGTTAATGATTTTTTGAATATTGTTAAAGAAATTAAATGTGAACAACCTTCAATGACCGCTTACAAATTGGATAGACAAATATGGTTATGTTGTACTGGGAATTTCTTTCTAGATGAAAAAACTTTTTCTAAAAGAAAATCTTGCTTTAAAGAAGAATTTTTACGTGGTATTAATTAGCTTCGTATTCAAGTTTGTTTTGTTTTATATAATTTTAATAAAACTAAAATTTACAATTATAAATCGTAATCTTTTAATTTTTACTATTGCTTAAAATATTAATAGAAGTCCCAATTGATATTTTAAGTTTTTTATTATGCAAAATTTTAGCATTTGAATAATGTTTATATTCACAAGTTTACAAGTTATTTATATCAAGCTAACTATTTCTATTATTTATAGTTAATACATAATTAATAATTTCTAATTGTTTAAATAAAAAAGTAAGATTTTAAAATTATCGTTGTATATTATCAGTGAAAGGAGTAAAAAAAATTATGTTTACTGATGAATTTATGAATGATGCTAAATATATGAATAGAATGGAAAATAGGTTTTTTCATATTCGTTTCATTGACAGTGAAGGCAACTTTAATTATTATTATGATTTATCTTTTGATAAAACTCTCAATTTAATAAGGAAAAATTCTAAATTTTCATATGTTATTTGTGGTTCAATTGAAAATATTGATAGAACTTTAAAACATTTTAATATGAAAGATATGGAAACTATAATAGGTTGTTATCTTATAAGAGAAGATATCTTTAAGATTAAGCTTAAGTATTTTGTTGATTACACAAAGTATTTTAAAAAAAAGATTTGATAAGTAATTATAAGTATAATAAACAAAAAATTATTTTCATTATAGTGTGGTATTTGATTTTTTTAATTGCAAACATATTAAAAATAATTTTATTTATACATTTGTTTTAGATGTGACCAATTTGCAAAACAAATATTAGATTTTATGAGATTTATATTGCTAAAACTCAAGAAATACTGTATTTTAATACTGTTAATATCACAAAATGTGAGATGCAATTTTAAAAATTTGAATTCATTATGTTATATGTAATATTTGAATGATTTGTAAAGTACTTTTATTTGATAAGTGAATTCAAATGATGCATAAGAGAGGGATTATTAAAAAATGAAAAAGTTTAGTTTGTTGCTAATGGTTAGTTTTATTGTTTTATGCTCTTGTACAAATGATACATCTAGTAATAGCTCAAGTAGCGTTGATTCTAGTACTCAACAGAGTAATCAGCAAAATTCGAATTACACCACCAATGAATATAAGATAGAATCTTCGGGTTCTTTTGAAATTGATTATGTTTCTTATCAATATCCTACATTAAAAAAGACTGTGAATAATGCGACAACATCTGTTACATTGAATAACGAAATTGTCGTATCAAGTGGTTGCAAATGGACACTCTCTAAGGATATTGAAGGAACAAATCTAATAAAAACTAAAAATATGTCTTTGACCGAAGGACATAATTACGCTTACATTACTGTATGGGATGCGAGTGAAGAGCATAACGCTATTTATTATGTGGATGTATATCGTTTATCAATGTTCACATATCAATTTTACGATGGTGATAAATTAATAAAAAGTGACGTTATTGAAGAAAATCAGTCCATAAATTTGCCAAATAGTGAGGTCGAAAAAACTGGATACTCATTTGAATGTTGGGTTGATGAAAATGGTACTGAAGTTACTTTTCCTTATGTCATAAAAAGTGATATTAATTTTTACACAAAATGGAATGTTAATCAGTATACAATTAATTTCGATTCAGATGGTGGAAATACAATATCATCATTAACTTGTGATTATGGTACATCTATAATGTTACCAATACCTGAGAAGAAAGGATATCAGTTCGTTGGATGGGTAAACAACGATATTATTTTAGAAAACAATTTAGTAGTATGCAAAAACTTAGATTTAATTGCTTATTGGATTGATGATAACCTAAATTATGTGATAAATGATGATTATAAAACTATAACATTACTTTCTGTCAAAAATATAAATAATAATTCAACATATTTTATACCATCATATGTCTCCGCAATAAAAAGTGGACTTTTTGAAAATGAATCATCAATAATAATCTATTGCGAAACAATATCTCAACCAAGTACATGGGAATCTGGTTGGAATGGTGAATGTTCTGTATATTATGGAATAACGAAAGATAATAAAGTAGAAAAAGATGGAATAATCTATGTAATAAAAGATGATGAAGCAATAGTAACAAGATATGTAGGTAATGATACTAATGTAACTATTTCTAACACTATTGAATTTAATGGTAATACATATGATGTGACGACAATAGGAAAAAATTCATTCTCTAATTGTACATCCCTGACAAGTATCACAATTCCTAGTAGTGTGACGACAATAGGAAATAATGTATTCAATGGCTGTTCATCTTTAACAATTTATTGTGAAACAGAATCTCAACCAAGTGGATGGGATTCAGATTGGAATGGCGGAAGTCCAGTATACTATGGAATAACAAAAGATAATAAAATAGAAAAAGATGGAATAATATATGTGATACAAAATGATGAAGTTATTATAACTGAATATTTAGGTAATGATAGTAACGTAATTATTCCTAATACTATTGAATTAAATAATAAAACATACAAAATAACAGCTCTAGGAGAATATTTGTTTTTAAATTGTACATCATTAAAAAAAGTTACTATTCCAAATAATGTAACCAAAATAGGAAGTTCAGCGTTTAGAGGTTGCACATCATTAGAAAAAATAACATTACAGTTTGTTGGCGGAAGCAAAGATAGTAATACTTATTTGGGCTACATATTCGGGGCGCCATCATATAGAGATAATTCAAAATATGTACCAAGTAGTTTAAAAGAAGTAGTTGTATTGGAGGGATGCACTTCAATAGAAGCAAATGCATTCCGTGATTGTACGTCATTAACAAGTATAACAATTCCAAGTAGTGTAACAACTATAAAAAATCATGCATTTTTTGGTTGTACCTCATTAAAAAATGTCTATTATGAAGGGACAATAGAAGATTGGTGTAATATTGAATTTGATTCATCTCCAATGTATTATGCAAAACATTTCTATATGTTAAGTAGTAATAATGTATATGAAGAAGTAACAAGTTTAGAAATACCAAATACAGTAACCAATATTGGTGATTATCAATTTGATGGATTTAATAATGTTACAAGCATCACCATTTCAAGTAGCGTAACAACTATAGGTGATTATGCATTCTATGGTTGTAATTCCTTAACAAGTATAACAATTCCAAGTAGTGTAACTACAATAGGAAAATATGCATTTTCGGGTTGCACATCATTAGAAAAGATAACATTACCATTTATAGGAGCGTCACAAGATGCAACAGGAAATAATGCTAAATTATCATATATATTTGGAGCAGTACCAAGTAGTCTAAAAGAAGTGGTTATATTAGTAGGATGTTCTTCAATAGTAGAATATGCGTTCTCTGAGTGTACATTCTTAACAAACATTGTAATTCCAAGTAGTGTAACCACAATAGGAATGCGTGCGTTTGAAAATTGTACCTCCTTAACAAGCATCATAATACCAAGTAGTGTAACTGAAATAGGAGGATATGCATTTGAAAATTGTTATTCATTAACAATCTATTGTGAAACAGAATCTCAACCAAGTGGATGGGACTCAAATTGGAATGGGAGTGATTGGCCAGTCTACTATGGAATAACAAAAGAAAATAAGATAGAAAAAGAAGGAATAATTTATGTAATACAAAATAATAAAGCAATAGTAACAAGATATGTAGGTAATGATACTAATGTAACTATTCCTAGTGATATTGAATTAAATGGTAAAACATATAATGTAACAAAAATTGGAAAACGCGCATTCTCGGCTTGTACATTCTTAACAAGCGTTATTATTCCAAGCAGTGTAACAATAATAGGAGAATCTGCATTTTGTGGTTGTACCTCGTTAGCAAGCATAACAATTCCAAATAGTGTAACAACAATAGGCGCATATGCATTCTGGTATTGTGCCTCGTTAACTAGTATCACGATCCCTAATAGTGTGACTAAAATCGGATATTATGCATTCTATAATTGTTCATCTTTAACAATCTATTGTGAAGCAACATCTCAACCAAGTGGTTGGAGTTCAAGTTGGAATCCAAATAAAAAATCTGTTTTTTGGGGCGTAAAACGTTGATTGAATATCGGCCTATGTACATAATAAAAACATAATTTTTACACTTCTACAATAATACCATATTAGTTAACTATAAAAATGGAAATAAAGGAAAGTTTTAATTAATAATTTGTGAAAATGCTCTTAAGTTATTCGTTATATTAAAAATCAATTAAGTAAGATTTTCTTGTTGAATTTTCCGAAGTTCTTAAACGATACAAATACTATACAAATAAAAAAAGATAGTTATATTAATTGATTCTTCTTTTAATTATCGCAATTTATATTTTTATCTAAAAGATAAATGTGCTACAATCTATATGGTGATTCTATGCAAAAGAAATGGATATTGATACCTATAATTACATTGCTCTTTTCGTGTAGTCAAAATAAGTCTGATTTATATAAGAAACACATCTCTAACTTACTAGATGATAGTTGCGTTTTTACTAATTACGATAGCTATTTTGATATTACTTCTAAAGTACAAGAATTAGAGAATAACAAGTATAAGATATCAATACTTTTTTCTAATCCTAAAAATGATTATAACGATATAACATTTTTGCTTTTAGACAATGAAGCAAAAGATGTTACTAACGCACCAATGAATTTAGGATATTTTAACGATAGTATCAATTTTGTTTCAGTAAGAAGCAACACAAGTGATCAAATCGCAATAAGATTTAATTTTCTTAGCGATAAAGATAACGCTCACTTAAAAGCAGTATTTTCTTACAAAGAAACAAATACCATAAATGAATTATATTTTCATATTGATGTTTAAAGGAGTTAATTAAGATGGATATTATTAAAACATTAAGTCAAGAACTAGATATTACAGAAAAGCAAGTAAATGCAGTAATCGGTTTATTAGACGAAGGAAACACTATTCCTTTCATTGCGCGTTATCGTAAAGAAGTAACAGGTAGTCTAGATGATGAAGTATTACGTAAGTTTTACACTCGTTTAGAATATATCAAAGGTTTTAATGAACGTTTAGAGACAATTATTAAATCAATCACCGAACAAGAAAAGATGACTGATGAAATAATGAATGCCTTAAACAACGCTAAAACAATGACCGAATTAGAGGATATATATCGCCCATATAAGCCTAAAAAGAAAACACGTGCAAGCATTGCTAAAGAAAAAGGATTAACACCTTTAAAAGAAACAATGCTAAAGTTTGACCCTAACATTATCATCAAAGAAGAAGCACAAAAATATATAAATGAAGAGAAAAAAGTTTTAACAGTTGAAGACGCTATCGCTGGGGCAGAAGATATTATTGCAGAAGAAGTATCTGATGAGCCAAAATTCCGTAAACTTATCCGTGATTTTATGTTTAGAACTGGAAAGATTAAAACAGTAGAAGATAAACCTGATGAAAAAGGTACTTATGATATGTATAAAGACTATGAAGAAGCAGTATCGCGTATCGCTCCTCACCGTGTTTTAGCTATTAATCGTGGTGAAGCTAATAAATGTTTAAAAGTTTCATTGATTATTAATGATGAAGAAGTATTAGCAAGAATTATTGCCAAAGTTATTAAACGTGATTGCGATAGTGCTAAATATGTTAAAGAAGCTATTTTAGATGCTTATAAACGTTTAATCTTCCCAAGTTTAGAAAATGAGATTCGTAATGAGTTAACCGAAAAAGCTGAAGAAACATCAATGGTAGTCTTCAAAGAAAACCTCAAACAATTGCTTTTAGTAGCACCAGTAGAACATCGTATTGTTTTAGGCTTTGACCCAGCATTTAGAACTGGTTGTAAATTAGCAGTTGTCGATGAAAGAGGTAAAGTGTTGGCAACAGGAGTTGTCTATCCTACTGAACCACACAATCGTGTTGATGAAGCTAAAAGAACAATTAAAGCTCTCATTGCTAAATATGGTATTAACATGATTGCTTTAGGTAATGGAACAGCATCAAGAGAATCAGAAAAATTCCTACGTGAACTGATTTCTGAATTAGATCATATAATTGATTATGTTATTGTTAATGAAGCAGGAGCATCTGTTTATAGTGCATCTCCATTAGGAACAAAAGAATTCCCAACCTTTGATGTTGCTTTAAGAAGTGCTGTATCTCTTGCTCGTAGACTACAAGATCCACTCGCGGAATTAGTTAAAATAGACCCTAAGGCTATTGGTGTTGGCCAATATCAACACGATATGAACCAAAAGAAACTTGGAGAAGTGCTTGGTGGTGTCGTCGAAAGTGTTGTTAATAGTGTTGGTGTAGATTTAAATACAGCCTCGCCATCATTACTAGAATACGTATCGGGTATCTCATCTTCTTTAGCGCAATCAATCGTTAGTTACCGCGAAGCTAATGGTCCATTTAAAAATCGTGAAGATTTGTTGAAAGTAAATAAATTAGGTCCAAAAGCATTTGAACAATGTGCAGGTTTCTTACGTATTCGTAATGGTTATCCTCTTGATAATACTGCGGTACACCCAGAAAGTTACCATTTCGCTGTTGCTTTATTAAAAGAATTAAAACATTCAGTTAATGATTTAGCAAACGAAGATTTAAAAGAATTACTCCATAACATCGATGTTAATGAATATGCCAAAAGGTTAAATGTTGGTGCTCCAACACTTTCTGACATTATTGAAGAATTAATTAAACCTGGAAGAGATCCACGACTTGATGTTGAAGTAGCGGAATTACGTCATGATGTAATTGATATTAAAGATATTTCAGTTGGTATGGTTTTAACTGGTACAGTTCGTAATATTATGGACTTTGGTGTCTTTGTTGATATTGGTGTACATCAAGATGGACTTGTACATATTTCGGAATTATCAAATAAATTTGTTAAACATCCTCTAGATGTTGTACATATTAACCAAATTGTTAAAGTTAAAGTTATATCAGTTGATGTTGATAAGAAACGTATTGGTTTATCAATGAAACAAGTTGAAGCATAAGGGTAGCATAGCTACCTTTTTGTTTTATAAAATTCGAATTATATTTTGAAAACTATCTTATTTTATAAACTTTTCGAATTGCACTTCGAAAACTTTTTTAATTGCTAAGGTGATTATAATATCTAAAACTATATTTGTACCAAAGGTAGCATAGCTACCTTATAATCTCTTAATTTGACTTATAAGTTAGCAAATAGTAAAATAATCAAAAGGAGTTATTTTTATGTTTAAAATTTTTACTGATACCGATACTGATATCACTTTAGAGGTTGCTGAGAAGTATGGCTACCATCTTATTAGCATGCCTTATGTTGTTAATGGAGAATTAATTCATCCTTATAAGGATTTTAAAATATTTGAGCCTCATAAATATTATGAGTCTTTAAGAAAAGGAGTATTACCATCTACATGTGGTTTATCTCCTGAAGAATATATTGCTTATTTTGAACCAGTCTTTAAAGAAGGATATGACATTTTATATGTGCATTTTTCTCGTGCAATGACTGCGACTTTTGATTATATGGATATGGCTTTAAAACAATTAAAAGAAAAATATCCAGATCGAAAGTTTTATGAAATTGATACTAAGGGTATCACGATTGGAAGTCTAAATATTGTCTTAGAAGTTGGCGATATGTATTTAGCTAAAAAGAGTATTGAAGAAATAATGGCGTGGGCGGAAAAAGAAGTTGATAAATTCGCTATGTACTTCTACGCGGAAGATCTTAAATTCTTTGCAAGAAGTGGACGTGTCAAAGGTATTAAAGCTTTAATGGGTAATATTTTTGGTATTCGTCCAATTATTACTATGGGTAGTGATGGTGTGATGACTAACGTTGGAACAGCACATGGCCATTTAAAGACAATTAAGACTTTATTAGCAAAAGTAGAGGAATTAGGAGAAGATATTGATAAACATCGTATCTTAATTGGTCATACTGACGCATTAAAATCTGCGACTGAATTAAAAGATTTACTTATTAAAAAATATGGTGATAAGTTAAATATTGTATTTGTTGATGTTAATCCAACAGCAGGAGCGCATTGTGGTCCTGATGGAGTAGGAATATCTTTTCACGCAATACATCGCTAAGGAGCATCTATGTTTTATATAAAAAAAGTAGAGACAAAGAAAGAACAAAAACTCTTTCTTGATTTTCCTTTAAAACTATATAAAGGGAATCCATATTTTGTTCCACCTTTATACATGGACGAAAAGAAAATATTTTCAAAAAATTATGTTTATAACGATACTTGTGAGCATGTTTATTTCTTGTGTTTTAATGATAAAAAAGAAGTAGTGGGCCGAATATCAGCAATATTACAAAAAGCAAGTAATGAAAAGCATAACGAAAAACGTGTTCGCTTTACAAGATTTGACTCAATTGACAATCAAGAAGTCGCTAATCTCCTTTTTAAGTCAATTGAATCATGGGCTAAAGAAAAGAAAATGGACACTATTGTTGGACCATTGGGATTCTCAGATTTAGAAAGAGAAGGATTACTTATTGAAGGCTTTGATGAACTAGCGACTTTTGAAGAACAATATAATTATCCTTATTATCAAAAATTAATCGAAAATTTAGGCTATGTTAAAGAAGTTGATTGGATAGAGTCAAAACTATACGCACCTGAAGATAATTCTGACCGTATGGAAAGAATATCTAATATTATGCTTCGTAGATATAAGCTTCATTTTGGAACGGCAAAAACCACCGCTAAGTTTTTGGATAAATATAAAGATCAAATATTTGAAATATTAGATACAACATATGTTGATATTTATGGAACTGTACCATTTACAGATAGTATGAAAAAGATGATGATTAGTAATTTTAAATTACTGTTGTCATTAAAATATATCGCTATTATCTTAGATCAAAATGATAAAATTGTGTGTTTTGGTATATGTTTACCTAGTATTGCAAGAGCAGTACAAAAATCTCAAGGTCATTTAACTTTACCTTGTATTATTAAATTATTGAAGGCTCGTAAACATCCACAAATAATTGATTTGGCGCTTGTTGGTGTTTTACCAGAATATGCAAAATTAGGAGTAAGTGCCGCTATTTTGGCGCACATCATGAAAATGCTTAAAAATGGTGATGTTGAGTACGCTGAAACAAATTTGAATCTTGAAAATAATATGGAAATTCGTAACAACTGGAAAAACTTCAAACAAATTGAGCATAAACGTCGTCGTTCATTTGTAAAAAAGCTCGATGTATAGGGCATATTTAGTAGCTGTAATGGCTACTTTTTTATTAGAATTTTAGATTAAAAAGTAAGAAAAAATTGGAAAAGTGTATTTTTTGGCACTCAAATTTATAGGAAAAGTGTATTTTTTAGTGCGTGAAAATATAGGAAAAGTGTATTATTCGACATTCAATTTTATAGGAAAAGTGTAAAATAGTGTTGTGAATAGAATGATTTTTAATATAAATACTTTGTCTCTAAAATGTTAACAATAGATTGAGCACTGATTATTTTTTATAAATTTGTTGTAAAAATATTATGAAGGATTATCAGTAGGATTATAAAAGCATATTGTTGCAAATACGATTACAAAACGTTATAATGTAATCGTGAAAGTGGTGCATGATGATGAACAAGGATGAGGTAGTACTTATTGCAAATAAGAATAATGGATATCTTTTTTCGAAAATAATAAAAGAAAATAATATACCAACTGCAGTGATAGGACGTCTTGTAAAAGATGGTGTTTTAACTAAAGTTGCAAGAGGTATATATATAACAAATCAAGGAATTGAAGACCAGTTATATGTTGCATCTATTAAATATAGCAGAATTATTTTTTCTGGCGATACTGCTCTGTTTTTAAATGGATTATCAAATAAGCAATCCCCTGGCCTTGAATATACTGTTCCATTCGGTACTTGCGTTCCAAAAATAGAAGGATTCGATATTAAATATTGTAGAAATGAAAATAAATATGCACTAGGCATGATTTATATAAAAACACCTTTTGGCAATGCAGTTCGATGCTATGACAAAGAAAGATGTATTTGTGATTTATTTATTCGTCCAGATTATTACGATTATGAAGACAGAATTTTTGCAATAAATGAATATAAAAATCGATATTTGAATTTTAAGAAACTATATAATTATGCAGAGAAGTTAGGAGTATATGAAAAAGTAAAGAATCTATTTGAGGTAATAGGGTGGAATTAGGAAAAGCAAAAGCGATTGTTTCTAAAATTGCAAAAGAAAAATGTATTGATGTACAAAGTACGTGGGATATGTTCTTTTTTGATGAAATACTTTTACGACTATCAAAGAGTAAATATTGTAAAAGTTTTATGATCAAAGGTGGATTATATTTGCAAAATATAGTTGGTGTTGAAACAAGAGGTACTATGGATATTGATTTCAAATATATTGGTAGTAAGTATACAAATGATGATTTGAAGATAATATTTTCGGAAATTTGTTCTAACGATGAAAATGATAATATTTATTTTAGAGTTGTATCGGTTGATGATATTATAACGGAAACAAAATATGGGGGCAAAACAATTAGAATTGAGGCATCTTTTTATAATGTAAGAAAAAGATTTGGAATAGATATAGCAATCGGAGATGTTGTTACTCCCAATCCAATTAAGTATGACCATAAACTTTTATTTAAAAATGAAGAATGCAAATTATTTGCATATACTATTGAAACAATTATTGCAGAAAAATTTGAGACGCTTATTTCAAAGGGAATGCAAAATTCACGATCAAAAGATTTATTTGATTTGTATTTGCTGAACAAAGAAAAATACGACGTAAATATTCTTAATGATGCAATGGTTAACACATTTTACAGTCGAAAAACGAAATATGATAAGATTGAAATGCTAAATACGTTAAATGATGTTTTTAGTTTTGATAGACCTAAAGAATTGTATGAAAATTATGCTAAAAAGAATAAATTTGTTAAAGATGTTTCTTTTGAAATGTGTAAACTCAGTATTTTAAATATATTTACTCATTTAAAATTTGAAAATAAAATATATCTATCTGATTATAATATTGAACTTCATCTAGTAAGACATGGGGAAAGTGATAAAAACATTGTTGGAGGTTGGAGCGACAGTCATTTGACTGAAAATGGCAAACAAGAAGTTGTAACACTTCTAACACAATTGGAAAAATATGATGTTTTCGTTTCTAGTGATCTTCCAAGGGCTATGGAAACTAGCAATATAATAAATACAAAATTAAATATGGACATTATTTTTAATGATAATTTCAGAGAAGCCAATAATGGCATATTCAAAAATAAAACAATTAATGAGTTTTTGGAACACAAAAACTTTAGATACTCTTGTCTTAAAATGAATGAAAATTATCCAAGTGGAGAATCCCCAACTGAATTTTATTTAAGAGTTAAAGACGCATTTTTCAAAATGCTTGAGAATAATAAGAATAAAAAGATAATACTTGTCACTCATGGTGGAGTGATAACAGTGATACTATGTCTATTAAATGGTTATCAATACTCAAATAAATTACAAATAATGCCACATACTGGAAGCATATTGAAACTTAAATGAAAACAAAATAATTTATAAGTAAAAGCTAACAACTAACAACATTGTATTTTTGTTTTAATTAATGCTTTTATATTACATTAAATTTCTCTTCCAATTAATTGTAATTGATTTAAGTTAGGATTATTTAATAAAATTATCTTATAAATATACAAATCAATAATAATTGTTATATAATAACAATGCACGATACTCTTAGGGAGATTGTAGCGGAGGAAAAATATGTTATTAACTTTAGATTTAGGAAACACTAGCCTATTTATTGGAGTATGTGATGACGGAAAAGTAATTGATACTTATCGTACATCTACAAATATTCATAAATCTAGTGACGAGTATGTAATCATTTTTAAAGATTTGTTAGGTGATTACATTAATAAGATTGATGGAGTTATTTGTTCATCAGTCGTACCATGCTTGAATTACACAATTAAGGAAGCTATAAAAAGGCTCTTTAAAATAGATGTTCTATTTGTAGGACCAGGATTAAAAACTGGCTTACCAATTCGTATTGATACACCAAATGAACTTGGTAGTGATTTAGTATGTGATTGTGTTGGAGCATTAAATAAGTATGGTAATAGTACAATTGTAGTAGATTTAGGTACAGCCACTAAGATATTAGTTATTGATAAAAATGGTGCTTTTGTGGGAGGAACAATATCTTCAGGATTAAAGATATCAATTGAGGCTTTGGCGGGTAAGACACAAAATTTAACCGAAACATCTTTAGAAATGCCAAAAAATATCATTGGTAAAAATACACGTGATTGTATTAATTCTGGCACTGTTATCGGAACAAAATTAATGATTGAAGCAATATGTAAGCAAATGGAAGAAGAAATCGGATATCCATTAAAAAGAGTAGTAACTGGTGGATACGCTAATGTTATCAATAACTTTAATGATTTCATTTATGATTTCAATCTTATCCATCATGGTCTATATGTGATTTATCTCAAAAATCAAGGAGGTAAAGAACATGAATAAAATGACAAAAGTTAAATATCTAGCTTATACTTCAATTTTATCTGCAGTTACGATTATCTTAACACTAATTTCAAACTCCATTGTTATTGGAGGAATTAGTATTAACTTAGGACTTATTGCTATCATCTTAGCGGGAATTCTTGTTGGACCATTATCAGGCGCTTTTGTAGGTTTAATAAATGGTGCTTTTGCATTATTATCTGCTCAGGCATTCTTTGCTATTTCGCCACTTGGTACTGTCTTAGTTTGCTTACTAAAAACATCTGTTGCTGGCTTAGTTTGTGGACTTATACATCGCTTGCTTAAAAATAAAAATGAATTAGTGGCAATCATTGTTTCTGCAATGTTAGTCCCAATTATCAATACATCTTTATTTATCGTTGGCTCGTTAATTTTCTTTAATGGAGCATTTGGAAATTTGATTTCAATATTTGTAAGTATTAACTTTGTCGTGGAACTTTTAGTTAATGCCATCTTAATACCTACGATTATTAAAGTAATAAAAATCATTAAGAAATAGGAGGCTTAATTATGGAATTAGAAGAATATGTTAAAAAGAATTTGAAAGAAGCATTAACAAACCTTTCAAAATGGATAAACATTAATTCTATTGATGATTCAGATCATTCTTTAGAAGGTAAGCCATTTGGTGAAGGCGTTTATCAAGCTTTACACTTTATTGCAGATTTAGCCCGTAAAGAAGGCTTTGAAGTTGATGAGTGCGATGGCTATTGTACAGAAATTATTTTTGGAAAAGGAACTAAACTCATCTCATTATACGCTCACGCGGATGTTGTCCCAGTCTCCGGAGAATGGAAATATCCTCCATTCTCAGGAAAAATTGATGGTGACGTCATGTATGGACGTGGAACAAGTGATGATAAAGGACCTGCTTTAGCGGCTTTCTATGCCTTAAAATACTTAAAAGAAAACGCTGATTTAGGGGATTATCAAGTTCGCCTTGTTATAGGTGGTAACGAAGAAAAAGGTGGAAGATGTTTAGATCATTATTTCAATGTTTTACATAAACCTAATCCTGATTATGGCTTTACTCCTGATGGTGATTTCCCACTTATTTATGGCGAAAAAGGTATTTCTAATTATCTTTCAACTGTGCATGTTCATTTAAAACCATTACTAAAATTTGAAGCTGGTGTGGTTATTAATTCAGTGCCAGACTTAGCTAAAGCAACATTGATTAGAGATGATACTTTTGAAGATTATATTAAAAAACATAAAGCTAGTTATGAAATATCGTATTTAGATGACACAATGGAAGTCATCGTTCATGGCGTAGCAAGTCACGGGTCACTTCCAGAAAATGGAATTAATGCTGGACTTGTTTTATTAAAACTGATTGGTGATTATTACAATTTAGATTTATTAAAAGTCATCACTAAAGCATATAAAGATCCATTTGGTAAATCTATGGACTTATATTTCAATTCTCCATTACTTCATAATTCTACTTACAATGTTGGATTAATTAATTATGATAATTCAACACATACATTCTCAATGCAAGTTAATTTCCGTTATCCAGAGAATGTTAACGTTGAAAAAGTTATGATTACCTTAAATAAAGTATTGCCTCTTAAAACAACTTTAATGAGTGAATCAAAGCCATTATTATTTGATCCGAATTGTCCAATGGTTCAAGCTTTATTAAAAGCATATCAAGATGTAACACATGACTACAAAAGTGAAATAATGACTATCGGAGGAGGTACATACGCAAAAGAATGTAAAAACACAATCGCATTTGGCTCAGCATTCCCTAATCGTAATGACTTGATTCATAATGCAAATGAACACATACATTTAAGCGATTTTGAAACTTCAATTTCAATTTACGCAACAGCGATTATGTATTTAGCAAAACTATGAGAATGAAGAATAAAAAATGGTCAATTCCATTTCTAAACGAACATAAAGAAATAGTCTTATATGAAGTAAGTTACGATAATGAATTATTAAAGGATTTCATTAATCACCAACCTTTATATCTTGAAATAGGCACAGGTAAAGGTGACTTTATCTTAAATATGGCTATAAACAATCCTAATACGCATTTTATCGGGATTGAAAAAAGTATTACATGTCTTGCCATAACAGCAAAAAAGATTGTAAATGAGGATATCAAAAATATTTTATTAATTGCTGATGACGTGAGCAAAGTGTTTGCGTATCTCCCTCAAGGCAGTATTGATAAATTATTCTTAAATTTCTCTGATCCATGGCCAAAGAAGAGACATGAAAAAAGGCGCTTAACTTATAAAACTTTTCTTGATGAATATAAGAAAATTTTAAAAAGTAACGGCGAGATTATCATGAAAACTGATAATATCGATTTATTTAATTACTCAATTGAAAGTTTTACATCTAATGGATTTATTCTTGAACAGGTCAATTTTGATTATGATGGTTTAGATACAAATGATGTAATGACAGAATATGAGAGATTCTTCCGTGATGAAGGAACAAAAATAAATAAACTAGTAGCGAAAGTAGGTAGTAACAATGAAATTAAATGAACATCAAATTAAATTATTTGAAGATATAACACAACTTAATGGCGTATCAGGTCAAGAAGATGAAGTAAGAAATTACTTAAAAGAAGCGTATAAAAAATTAGGATATGAAATTACATTTGATAACCTAGGTTCAATTATTGCTTTTAAAAAATCTAAAAGGCCAAATGCCAAAAGAGTATTTGTCGTTGGTCATATGGATGAAGTTGGTTTCTTAGTATCAAATATTTTAGAAAATGGACTTATTAAGGCTAACGCCATCGGAGGTTTAAATTCTGAAACATTACTTTCTTCACGTATCTTACTTAAGAATGATGAAGGTGAATATTTTAATGGCACAATCGTGGCCTTACCACCTCACTTATTAAAAGGTGCGGGTAATGAAAAAACTCCATTAAGTAATATGCTCTTTGATTTTGGCTTTAAATCAAAACAAGAAGTGTTAGATGCCCATATTAATATTGGTAATATGATGGTCATGGAAGGTAAAATGTCTATTTTAAATAAAGGCGAAAGAATTTTAACAAAAGCTATTGATGATAGATATGGTATCGTTCTTGGTTTAGAAGTTTTAGAGTATTTTAAAGACAAAGAGTTAGATTACGATTTATACGTCGGAGGCTCAGTTCAAGAAGAAGTTGGATGCCGTGGAGCATTAACATCTGCCTACACTGTTAATCCTGATTTAGCTATTATCTTAGATTGCTCACCTGCTCGTGATTCTAATGGCGATACAAGTGCATTAGGACAATTAGGAAAAGGCGTTTTAATTCGCTTTATGGATGGCAATATGCTTGCTTTTAAAGAATTATTAGATTTACAAATTGCAAGTGCTAAAAAAGCTAATGTAAATTATCAGTATTTTGATTCTCCAGGAGGCACAGATGCAGGTAATATCCATAAATTAAACAATGGTATTTTAACTTTGACACATTGTATATGTGCAAGAAGTATTCATACAAATTCATCGATATTTGATGCATCTGATTATCATTCTGCTCGTAACTCTTTATTAGTGCTTCTAGAAGATCTTAACGATGAAGCAATTACCAAATTACAAGAGGTGAGAAAATAATGAAAGATTATGCCTTATTTTATGATTATCACACCATTGGTGACGTATTATTAGTTACAAAAGATTTAGAAACTAAACCTGATAAAGTAATTAAAAATGGTGATGTAACAAGTTTATATAAAAAAGATGAATTAATCGGTATCAATATATTTAATATCTCTAATGTCATAAAAATAAGATCTAAAGGCTTGATTGTGTTACCAATGAAAGAAATGATAGATGTTATCAATGATATCTTAAGAAACGCAAATGTCGAAACTTTAGATTATAAAGAACATTCAGGATTTAGAATTGGCAAAGTATTAACTATGGAAGAACACCCTGATTCAGACCATATGCACGTTTTAACAGTTGATATTAAGGATGAAGTTCTTGATATTGTTTGTGGCGCTCCAAATGTACAAGTTGGACAAAAAGTAGTCGTGGCAACTTTGGGCACAACTATGTTTGATGGAACAAAAATATTGCCAAGCGAATTACGTGGTGTAAAATCTAATGGAATGCTATGTTCTCCTCGTGAATTACATCTTCCAGGTGCTCCAAATGTAAGAGGCATCTTAGTGTTAGATGATACAGCAAACATTGGCGATGATTTCTTCGCTTTAGAAAAATAAAAATAGCTAAGTTAATCTTAGCTTTTTTTTATTTGGTCTTGACTTAGAAAAAGTAGCATTTAATCAATGCTTTTAATGAAGTCCTTTAATAAAAACATTGTAAAGTAAGGTAATGTGTAAAACTTACCATTAAATCCGATGTTTCTATCTCCGAACTTAATGCCGAATTTAATATCTTTATATTTATCTTTTTCAATGAGTTTATTTAATGAAGCAGTTGAACCATCTTTTGATTTTATTTCAATTGGTATTAAAGAATTTTTTCCTCTAATGAAGAAATCCATTTCTATTTGCGAAGAATCATCTTTAAAATAGAATAATTTATATCCTGCTTTTACGAGTGTTTCGCCAGCAATACTTTCAAATATAGCACCTTTAAAAGTATTAAAATTTTTGTTTTCTCTTAAATCAAGTTGAGCTTCTTCATCAAGTGAGGCAATCAATAAACCCGTATCGCCAAAGTAGATTTTGTATTTTGACATATCATAATTCCCAGATAGAGGTAGTTCTAGTGAATTTAAACAATAACAAATATTTATGATTCCAGCGTTTGATAGCCATTCGAACGCACCAATATAATCTCGTGTTCTTGCACTTTTACTAATTTTAGTTATTTGGTAGCGTTTGCTTTCTTTTCCTAAAAAATAAGGAATATTTCGATAAACATTTAGTATTTTGCCTTTTTCTAATCCTTTGGCATATTTTGTAATGTCTTCTTCATAATCGTTTAATAATTGTCTTTGCATTTGCAATATGCCAGAAAAGTTTTTATTTTCGATATATCTTTGGACAATAGCAGGCATTCCACCTGTGATTAAGTAGTCATAAAAACAATTTTTATATACTTTCATTTCGATATCGCTAAAAGGTTTGACATTAATAATGTGATTTAATAGATTATTGATTTGTTCGGATTTATAACCTTTTGCCCATAAGAATTCTTCAAAATCCATTGAATGCATTTCGTAATCTTCTTTATAACCGACGCTATTTAATTGAATTTCATTATAGTTTATTCCCATTAATGAGCCAGAACAAATTACATCGAAACGACCATCTAATTTGAATTGCTTTAAAGACGTCATTCCTTTTGAGCATAGTTGTATTTCATCAAAAAATATAAGTGTATTGCCACTTTCAAAAATGGCATCAGGCATGATTAGTGAGATATTCTTTATAATGCTATCTACATTATAACCATCTTCAAAGATGTTCATAAATGCTTCATTTGTTGAAAAGTTTATTTCTATTAAATGTTTGTAGTTTTCACTTGCAAATTTTTCAATAGAATATGTTTTTCCAATTTGTCTCGCCCCTTTTACCACAAGTGGCAAATGATCTTTTTTGTTTTTCCATTCGAGTAAATAAAGTTCTATTTTTCTTTTCATAATATCGCCTCAAATATAATATACCACATTTCCAGATATAAAAACAAACCCAATTTCACGTTTCCAGTACTATTGTAAGACTAAAATTTCACATTTCCGGCACTATTTAGATGTGCAAATTTCACATTTCCGAGAAAACCGGCGACAAACAAACCAATTGCTAATGCACAACTGGTCTTAAATGTTATTATAATTTAGCCTTTTAAACCACGAGATTGACGATCCATATCTTCGACGACAATATCATAAATCTCTCCGAGTGTGGAACAATATTCAAGTACTTTCCATGGTTCGTTTGTGTGGAAGTGAATCTTAATTAATTCATCATCACCAACCGCTAGCAAACAATCGCCTTTAAAATGTTCTGTGATGTAATCGTTGATTGCATCCTCATCTAAGTTTTTGCCCTCGATTAATAGTTGTGTATCGTATTTAAATTCTAACATTTGTATACTCCTTGTTTATGTTTGTATTATAGCAAATTATCTTATATTTGTAACGCTTTTTTGATTATATACACTAAAATATGCCGAACATATTACATTATTTTTATTGCTATTAAGCAATTTTTAACATTATTTACATCTAAATAATAATTTTATCTAGAATTATTATTACAAAGTTGTTATACTATTAAGGTATCTTGAGGTGATTAAAATGACTATGGATAAAAAACTTACAATTACTAAACGTGGTAAAGAAGCTTTAGAAAGTGAATTAAGAAATCTTATTGATGTTGTTCGTCCTGAAGTTATTGAACAATTAAAAGCTGCTCGTGCACAAGGCGACTTATCAGAAAACGCTGACTACGATGCTGCTAGAAATAGACAAGCTGAAGTTGAACATCGTATTAATGAAATCGAAGATATCTTATCTAATTCAACTGTTATCGATGATAAACCTGTAAATACTAAAGTTGTTGCTCTTGGAACAAAAGTAACATTTAAAGATTTATCAGATAACACAGAACATACAGTGGAAATTGTTGGTACTGTTGAAGCTAACCCACTAGAAAATTTAATTTCTAATGAATGCCCAATTGGCGCAGCAATGATTGGTAAACATGTTGGCGAAAAAACTGTTGTCAATACAAGTGAACCATACGAAATTGAAATTTTAAATATTGCTTTAGATAAATAATTATAAGTAATAAAATTGTTAAAATAACTAGTCAATCGAATGTTGGCTAGTTTTTATTTTGTTTAACGGAATTAATATTTTGATCACCTATATTATTATTGAGGTGATAACATGGGAAAACTTATCATTATTGGAGCATTAGTAACACTTTTATTTATGATTGTTTTCAAATCAATAGATCCTAATATATCAAATGGTAGTAATAACACTCAAGTATCATATGTTACAAAAGATTATATAACATGCACTATATCAGGCGAAGTGAATAGACCTGGAAGTTATGTCTTAAATAATGATGCAACTTTATTAGACTTAATATCTAATGCTGGGGGTTTAACAAGTAACGCAGATGAATTAGCGTTTTCTTCGTCTCTTTTTTTAGAAGATGGAAAAACTTATTATATTGCCAAAAAAGCAATTACTCCTGATACCTGTGTTATTGAAAAGATTGATAAAATAAATGTCAATACCGCAAGCAAAGAAGAACTTATGAAAATCAATGGGATTGGTGCATCAACTGCTCAAGCAATCATCGATTATCGAAATGAAAATGGTGATTTTACTTGTTTAGAAGATTTATTAAAAGTGTCGGGCATTGGTAATTCAACATTTGAAAAGATAAAAGATTACGTTACTCTTTATTAATAATGCAAATACTTGCTATTACTTTATTATTAGGTGCTCTATTTTATAAATATCCTCTAATATCGCTTATTTTAACTTTTGTCTTTATATTCTATTTTCGTAGAAAAAAAGAAGTTAAGTTAGTAATCATTACTTATGTATCAGTTATTTTCTTTATTATCATTTCGCAAATATGCTTTTTTAATGAAATAAAGCAAGTAATGCTAGTAGTGGAAACAAAAAAGAATTATATCTTAGTTTCTAATTTAATAAAAAAATATTATTTGCCAATTAAAAATAATACATATGAAGTTGGTGATTTATTATTTGTTGATGGAACGATAGATAAAATTCAAATGCATGCAATTGAATCACATTTTGATTTTCAAAATTATTTGAATAATAAAGGCGTATTTTATGAAATTGATTTAAATGAAATAAGCACTATTTTTAATAATCCGTGGCGAAAAAGAGAAGTTATAAAATGGTATTTAAATAAACTAACTCCCGAAACTAAAGATCTAGTCAGCTCATTAGTGTTTGGTAATAGTAGAAGTAAAACATTAACAAATTATAATAATAGTCTTTTTAATCTTTATTTAAGTCTAAATCATTTATTTGTTTCCTCTCTTTTTTATTTTGTCTATGCATTTATTAAAAAGAAGACTAATAAAAAGCCTTTAATAAAAGCAATTGCGATATTCTTACCATATTTTTTACTAATTTATGATAAGGTTGTATTTTATCGACTTATTATAGAAGTTTTAGTTTTTAATAAAGGTAAAGAAATGAATATATCGAGAGTAAATTGCGTTTTTTTACTTATGATAATTTATCTTATTAATCCTTTTAATCTATACCAACTATCAATCTTTTATTCACTTGCTATTTATGGCTTTTTCCTATTTATAAATTTAATAAAAGTTAAAAAAATCAAGAAATTATTTTTGCTTTATGTGTTCATAAATATTTTAGGCATTGCACTATTTCAAAAAATCAATGTGTTTAGTTTTATTGTACGAACATTATGTTCTCCAATAATGTTTTTGTTTTTTGTAGCATCGTTATTATTTTCTTTTGCCTTTCCTTTGCTAATTAATAATTATGGTATAGTAATTTATCAAATTCTTAATTTCACTAATGACATGGATTTAAATATTTATTTATTAAATGTTAAGCCGTTAATTGCGCTTATAATCGTTGTTTGCTTATTATATTTATATTCATATTTTATCAATTATAAAAAGATGAAACGTATCAGTACAGGTATAATGTTATTTCTTATAACTTTGATAAGTTCACCTATCAATAATTATGTATATGATTATTTATATTTCATTGATGTTGGTCAAGGTGACTGCGCTTTACTTGTTCACAAAAATAAAACATTATTAATTGATACAGGTGGCTTAACGTATGAAGATTTAGCCAAAACTACACTCATTCCATTTTTTAAAAAACATCACATTAATAAAATCGATACAGTTATATGCTCACATTCAGATTTTGATCATATTGGAGCATTAGATTCGTTAAATAAAAATATGGAAGTTAGGAAAATAATTAAGGATAAAAATGAGTTTCCTTACAATTTTTATGGTATTAATATTAATAATTTAAACAATTACAACGCTAAAAACGAAAATGATTCTTCCTTAATCAATACTTTTAATTTTTTAGGTAAGAATTTTTTGTTTTTAGGGGATGCTTCAAAGACAATTGAAAAAAAGATTGTTAGAGATTACGATTTGTCCTCAATTGACATTATTAAAATTGGTCATCACGGCTCAAACACAAGTACATCTGAAGAATTAATAAGTGTAACAAGACCTAGTGAAGCTATCATCTCACTAGGATTTAATAATTTTTATGGTTTTCCTAATGAAGAAGTTATAAATACTTTAAATAAATATAATGTGAAAATAAGACGTACTGATGAAAGTGGCACAATTATATACAAAAAATTATTGATTTAGTTTATAATAAACTAAGGTGAAAAGAATGATTTATTTACTATTTGGCGCACAAGATTTAATGATTAAAAATCGTTTAAATAAAATGTTAAATGAGCAATTGGGCACAATTGATGATTTTAATTATGTGCGTTTTAATCTTGATTCTGTTACCTTAGAAGAAGCTTTGTTTGAATGCACCTTAATGCCTTTAGGCTCAGATACTAAGGCTGTTATTATTGATAACGCTAATTTCTTAAGTTCAGAAAAAAGTAAGAAGCGTCCGCTTACTAAAGAAGATGAAAAAGCTTTAAATGATTATTTGAATCATCCAAACGAACAATGTCAATTATATTTTATAGTTCATTCACCTAATCTTGATGAAAAAAATACCAACACGAAAAAAATAAAAGAAAAAGCTAAAGTCATTGAATCGGTTAATCCTACTAATCAAGAATGGCTAAATTATGGATACAAATTATTTGAAAAATACCAAGTAAGTTATGGCCGTGGAGTAGTAGAGGAGTTTGTAAATCGCACTAATAATGATGCTTTACTTATGACTAATGAAGTTAAAAAATTAGCTTTATATGGTAAAAGAATTACTCTTGATAATTTAGATTTATTTGTTAGTAAACCTCTTGATGATAAAGTTTTAAATCTTTTAAATCTTCTTTTAACAAAAAATAAGCGTAAAGCATTAATGATGTATAACGACTTAATGATTAAAAATAATGAACCAGTCGCTATTATATCTTTACTTGCGACACAATTACGTTTAATGTGTGATATTTTTGCATTAATAAATGAAAACATGTCACAAGAGGAGATTTCACATATCTTAAAAATTCATCCGTATCGTGTCAAATTAGCGTTTGACAATACAAGATTTATATCATATGAAACTTTAAAAAGTGAATTAGAGAAATTATATCAACTAGATTACAGCATAAAGTCAGGACAAGTAGACCGTTTCTTTGGTTTAGAAATGTATATTCTTAACTTTAATGAATAAACAAAACTCATCGTAATGGTGAGTTTTTTGATTAAATCATCAATTCCACTTAATAATAATATTAGGTGATTTAAATGAAACTAAATGAAATATTTTTAAACGATATTGCAGATGAAATAATTAGTAAGAAAAATAGTAAGGAATATGCTTTAAAAAAGACAAAAAGAGATTCATATGTTATTACGGAAGTAACAGTAAAGACAAGCAAAAATAGTATTGGAAAAGAAAAGGGACACTACATAACTATTGAATGCGAAAATGACCATCATAATGAAAAAGTACTTTCAGAATATTTAAAGAAAATTCTAAAATTAAACGGATATAAAACCTCAAGTCGTATTCTTGTTGCAGGTTTAGGTAACGATTCATATTTATCAGATGCGTTAGGCCCAAAAGTTGTAAAAAACATTAAGGTAACTTCCCATATTCTTGATAAATCAAAACAAATACATTATGTTTCTTGTTTTATTCCAGGTGTGTTAGCTATCACAGGCTTAGAGTCTAGTTCCATGATAAAAAGTATTATTGATAGTTTTGATATTGATATTTTAATCGTAATTGATTCATTAGCAACACGAAATGTTAGTAGGCTATATAAAACATACCAAGTTACTGATACAGGAATTAATCCAGGAAGTGGAATAAAAAATAATCGTTTAGCGATTAACAAAAAGATTATGGGAATTCCTGTTATCGCAATTGGGGTTGCTACAGTGGTTGATACGGCAAGTATTGTAATAAACGCTCTTAACATGCTTGATAATAATGCGATAGAAAAGATAGATTTAAAAGATATATATCGTATCTTTGCTCGTGAAAAATATAACTTAATTATGACAACAAAAGAAATTGATGAACTTATTGATGTTATAGCTCTTAATATATCACAAGGAATTAACCTTACTTTAAATCCTCGTTTGGCAAATAACGACAATTTTAGATAATAAAAACTTATATGCTATTTTTGGGTGATACAAATGAAAAACTTTTTTAAATCAATACTTATTGTTTTAGTGCTAGGGGTAGTTATAAGCGCTATAGCAAGTGGATCAAAAAGCGCCACATCAGCAAATACAGCCTTAACTTCTGTAATAAATGGCTTTGAAGGCGATATAGAAAGTGGACGAGTTATAAAAGATGGAGTAATGGAAAATGTTAGTGTTGATGTCGAAGGAACTGGCGAAAGCGCAAACGCGATTGCTTCATTAATAAATGCTTTAGGAGGACTATTAATTGCAGGCATAAGCGCATTTTTAAAATTAGTATCTTCCTTAATTACTAAATTCATTGGTTAATATTGTTTAAAATTTTATTGATAAATGCTAGAATTATTTAGGTGATTTTAAATGAATAAAGTTAGAATTGTTTTTATGGGTACACCCGTTATTTCTAGTGTTGTGCTAGAAGCACTTATTAAAGCAGGCTACGACATTGTTGGTGTCGTTGCGCAAGAAGATAAACCAGTTGGAAGAAAGAAGATTTTAGAAAAAGTTCCAACTAAAGTTATCGCCGAAAAATATAATATTCCAGTCTTTCAACCTAAAAAAATTCGTTTAGATTACGAATTTATGAAAGAACTAAATCCTGATTTAATTATTACATTAGCGTATGGACAAATTGTGCCACAAGGACTTTTGGATATTCCGCGTCTAGGTGCTTTAAATTTACATGGCTCACTTTTACCAAAATATCGTGGTGCAGCGCCAATGCAATATGCCTTAATCAATAATGACAAAGTAACAGGTATGACTTTAATGCAAATGATTGATAAAATGGATGCGGGTTTAATGTATGCTAAAAAAGAAGTATGGATTGAACCAAAAGACACTTTATCATCATTAACTATTAAAATGACGAAATGCGCAGAAGAATTAATTCTTGAAGCATTACCTTTATATTTAGAAGGTAAATTAAAAGGTGAAGAACAAGATGAGTCAAAAGTTTCAATCTGCCCAACTATTAAACAAGAACAAGAGCATTTATCATTATTAGATGGTAAAGAAAGACTTATCGGTTGGGTTAGAGCTTTAAATGATCATCCAGGCGCATATTTATATCTTGATGATATTAAAATCAAAATTTGGGAAGCCGAAGTTTTAAATGATGTTGTTAATCACGAAGTCGGAGAAATTGTGTCCGCGGATAAAAATGGCTTAATTATGCAAACTAAAGACGGACAAATTAAGTTACTTGTCTTACAAAAAGAAGGTAAGAACAAAATGGATTACAAATCATTTATTAACGGAATGCAAAATCTTAAAGGTAAAATATTACATTAATTAGGCGCATTAAGCCCAATTTAGGTAAAAACACATTTTTATTAAAAAATAGGCGTTTACCGCCCACAAAGTAAATTAAGAGAATAAGATATAGTGTCGATGGGTCATCGACAAATCCTCCCCCTCTCAATTAGCAACTTTCACTTACAATAAGCTCATTAACTTGGGCTTATTTTTTTTACCTTTTCTTAGTCATTAGTTGATATGTTTATAGTTTTATATTAAATTATTAATATAAAGGAGATAATCGAATATGGAAAAAAGTATCAAAATGTCTGTCCACCAATTAGTAGATTTTCTCCTTCGTAAAGGTGATATTGATAATCGTGTCTATAATAAAAACACAATGAATGAAGGTTCACGTCTTCACGCTTCTTATCAAAGACGTCAAGATAGTGATTACATCGCGGAATATTATCTTATTCACACATTTAAAGTTGATGATTTTGAAGTAACTCTTAATGGACGTGCAGATGGAATTATAAGTAGACCATTTTTAACAACAATTGATGAGATTAAAACTAGTGTAATGGATAATGAGGAGTTCTATCAAGAACAAGGTGAATGGCATTTAGGTCAAGCTAAAATATATGCTTTGATATACGCTCTTGACCATGATTTGGAACGTATGGGTGTGCGACTTACTTATATTAATCAATTAAATAACTCCTCACTTGTTAAAGACTTTAAATATACTAAAGAAGAACTAGAAAACTACGTTACTGATTTAATAAGAGAATACTTAGAGTTTTACAAATTAGTTTTTTCACAACTCGAAAAGCGCAATGAAACGAGTGAATTACTAGATTTTCCATTTAAGAAGTTCCGAAAAGGACAAAGAGAATTAGCAAAATATACTTTTGCTGCTATAAAAAATAAACAAAACTTATATGTCGAGGCTCCGACTGGCATTGGTAAAACAATGTCAACACTTTTCCCCGCCGTTAAGAGTTTTTCTAACGGAGAAGTTGATAAAATATTTTATTTAACAGCGAAAAATAGTGGTGTAGAAGCTGCTTTTAATGCGACTAAATTACTTGTGGAAAAAGGCTTACGAGTTGTGGCTATTCAAATCACAGCAAAAGAAAAAATATGTGCTTGTCCGGGAAGAGGATGCAATCCTGATGAATGTCCATTTGCGAAAAATTATTATGGAAAAGTACGTAATGCAATAATTGAAGCGGTGACACACGAATTATTACTTTCAAAAGATGTAATAACGGAATACGCTATGCGACACCAAATATGTCCTTTTGAATACGAATTAGACTTGTCTTTATTTTCGGATATTATTATTTGTGATTTTAATTATTTGTTTGACCCAATTGTCTATATGCGACGTTACTTTGATGAAGATAATTATCGTATGGTCGGATTAATTGATGAAGCCCATAATTTAGTGGAACGAGGACGAGATATGTATAGTGCCTCGATTGATTATTATGAATTTAAAAGAATGAAGAATTCTTTAAAGGATTATAACCATAAAGAATTAAAGACCGCTATAAGGCGCATAAATAAATTATTTAAAGCATATCAAGAAGAAAAAGAAGAAGGATATAATCTTCTTGATGATATTGATAATAAGATTTTAAATGCCTTATCAAATTTTCAAAAATTTTGCTCTGATTTTATGAAAAAAGAGCATCAAAAAGTAACAGATGAATTGAAAGATTTCTATTTTTCAACGATAAGATTTAGTAAAATCGCTGATTTTTTCGATGAAAACTTTAAATTCTTTATTTATAAAGACCAAAAAGAAATATCACTTAATATTTATAACTTAGACCCATCAAGTTTAATTGGAGAGTCTTTGAAAAAACTTGAAGCTGCTGTTTTGTTTTCTGGAACTTTATCACCATTAGATTATTACGTGCAAATGCTTGGAGGAAATGAAGATTCGCCAGTTTTAAAAATACCTTCTCCATTCCCTAAAGAAAACTTTAAACTTATGATTGCGCCAAATGTTTCGACAACTTATAAAAATCGTGATAATACAATTTTAGAAGTGGTTGATTATATTAAAACAATGGTTGATCAAAAAGTAGGAAATTATTTTGTCTTTTTTCCGTCTTATAAATACTTAAATAGTGTTTTAGCAAAATTTGATGATTCATCATATGAATTACATGTTCAAAAAAGTGAAATGAGTGAAAGCGAGAAGATTAGATTTTTAGATAATTTTCAAGCTAATCCTAAAACTACTCATATCGCTTTTGCTGTATTAGGAGGAATATTTTCTGAAGGTATAGATTTACTTCATGACCGTTTAATCGGAGCAATTATTGTGGGTGTAGGATTACCACAAATATCGTATGAACGCGATTTAATTCGTAATTACTTCAATGAAAATGAAGAAAACGGGTTTGAATACGCCTATGTAAAACCTGGTATGAATCGTGTCATGCAAGCAGTAGGACGTGTTATTAGAAGTGAAGAAGATGTTGGAGCGGTATTACTTATTGATGAAAGATATATGCACCGTCAATATCAAGATTTATTCAAAGCCGAATGGAATAATTATCGAGTGGTTTTAACTATCGATGATTTAAAAGACGAGTTAGTATCATTTTATAAGAATGATTAAGTGCTATTAACAACTTATCATATACTGATACTGATCATTAAAGAAAGGATTTAGAAATATGGAGACTAACTATTAAAAAACAATAGTAAATTTAAAAAAAGTTTGAATCACGTTAAAAGACACGTTAAAAAGAGCTTGCCTATGAATCAAGCACA
>ONAT01000003.1 GCA_900315885.1 uncultured Erysipelotrichaceae bacterium | reverse complement strand
CATTTTTATACTTGTCGACGCATTCAAGTTTGAATTCCCATGAATATTTCATAGAAAAAGTACCCCTTTCCTAATGTCTAGGATTTGGGGTACCTCTCACAACTGAAGTGCCATTTTTTTATTTTTCAATATAGAGAATGCCAATACATCCTGGTCCACAGTGAGAGGAAATAACACATCCTGCGACTGTTACCATAATATGTTTTGGATCCATAAATTCAGATAATTTGCCATAGATGTAATCAGCGTATTCTGGGGTACATGCATGAGTAATCATGACTGTTCCAAGGTCGACGTTGTTTGCATCATAAGCTTCTTTAAATTCTCTAATCATGATATCTAGAACTTTAATTGTTTTACCTCTAGGTGTCTTATGAACCTTTAAAGTTCCTTCTTCCATTCTAATAATTGGATGTAAATGTAAAATTCTTCCAATAAAGAATGTAAGGCCAGAACATCTTCCTCCTTTATATAAATAGTTCATTGTCTTTAATGCAAAAGAGCATTGAACTTTTGGAGTAATTTCTTTCATTTTTTCAACGATTTGATCTGCACTTAATCCTTCATCACGAAAGTGTGCCATCTTTAATAATTGTAAGCCAATCGCTGAACTTAAATTCACCGAGTCAATAACATGAACTCGACCATCAAATTCTTGACTTGCCGATACTGCGGATTGATATGTAGAAGAGATTTTAGAATCAAGTCCCATAAAGATAACATCAAAGCCTAAATCAATATAATATTTAAATGTTTCATAGCATTTTGCAGGTGATATTGCGGATGTCTTTGGTAGTTCATCATGTTCTTCGACTAATTTAAATAGTTTTTCTGGAGTAATATCAACGCAATCGCGATATGTAACTCCTCCGATAATAACATTAAGTGGTAAGAAATCTATATCTAATTTTTTTAAGGTTTCTAGACTTAAATCACAGGTTGAATCAGTAATAATTTTAACAGGGTTCATAATACATTTCTCCTTAATTTAGTAGAATAATTATATATTAATTAATATCTATATGCAAAAGATTTGTTTAGAAATAATACTAATGTATTTAAAAAGTCAACAATTAGAAAAATATAGGTTGATTTAAGCCCAAAAACCACTAACCAATTAAACAATTTTAGCATTTAATATAGAGTTTAATGAATATATTATCGACAAATAGTTACCTAAAATAGTAAAATAGACACATGGAGGATTAGTAATGAAAAAGTTTTTTAAAGAATTCAAAGAATTCATCACCCGTGGCAGTGTGTTAGATATGGCTGTTGGTGTTATTGTTGGTAGTGCATTCACCGCGATTGTAACTGCATTAAGTAACAATATCTTAAAACCAATCATTAACTGGATTTTAACCTTAATCTTTGGCCAAAACTCTCTTTCGGATATTTACACCTACTTGAAAAAAGTTGAAGTTGATGGCGTTGTTGATTTAACACAATCAATCTACATCGACTGGGGTGCATTTATTAATGCAATTATTAACTTTATCATCATCGCATTTGTCTTATTTGTTATTGTTAAAGCAATTAACAACTTCCAAAGAAAAATGCGTGAACTCGAAGAAAAAGTTAAAAAGCAAGATGAACAACCGGCACCAGAAGTTACAGAACCAGAACCAGAGCCTGTTGATGAGCACCTTGAATTATTAAAAGAAATTCGTGATCTTTTGAAAGAAAAAGAAAAAATGTAATTCTTCTAAGCACCCTATAAGGGTGCTTTTTTCTTACCTTTTTTCATACTATTTTAAAAAGGAAACATTATGACAGAAGAGCAAGAAAAACAAATCCAAGAAATAGTCACATACTTATTAACCCTCACTCCTAATGAAGTCGGAGTTTTAGGCTCAGCAATAGGGATTATAATTTGCCAAGGCTTAACACCTTCTCAACAAAACACTATTGGTAACTTCTTTGAATTAATTGGACAAGTCATTCTCGCAATAGGAGCGCAAGGTCAATACGTAAATATTTTAAAAGTGAATCCTGATACCTCAAAAATTATAAATAATTGTTATCCAAGAAAAGAAAAATAATCACTTTTTACGGTAATAACTCACCATTATCTCATGCATTATTAATGGAAAAGAACTTATTAATAGCAAATAAATCCATTCACTAAGAGAAAGACTTGATGTTTTAAATACTTCAATTAAAAATGGCACTTCTGTTACTAAAACTTGTAAAGCAATTCCTATCACTAACGCTAAAAGCATGACATAATTCTTGTCTTTAATAATGCTAAATAATCTATTTTTAACATTAGACATACCAATCATATGGAATAATTGAGATAAGCTTAAAGTTGTAAAAGCAAAAGTTTGCGATTTTAATAATACTCCTTCATTAGTTAATAAAATATGTCTAATATGCGCAAAAAGTCGTCCATCAAAACCATAAGTATTTAATATTATAGAAGTTGGAATAATAAAGAAACTAATCATTGTAATTATTGTAATAAAAGCGCCATATAAAAACAAAATCGAGTATCCACCATGTGCAAAAAGAGATTCGTTTTTCGCACGTGGTTTTTCTTTCATAACTTCGTCACTTGTTTTATCTACACCCAAAGCAATCGCAGGTAAAGAATCAGTAATTAGATTAATCCACAAAATATGAACCGCAAGCAGAGGCATAGGAAGAAACAATATTACGCCCAAAAGCATTGATAATACTTCGGCAAAATTGCTTGATAAGAGGAAAAGTGAAGTCTTTTTGATATTTGCGTATATACCTCTACCTTCTTTAATAGAAATCGCAAGTGATCCATAATTATCATCTAACAAAATCATATCTGCGGCATTTTTAGCTACATCTGTGCCACGTTTTCCCATCGCAATTCCAACATCTGCGGTTTTTAAAGATGGGGCGTCATTAACGCCATCCCCCGTCATTGTAACAAGATAGTCGTTATCTTTAAATGCTTTAACTATTTTTACTTTATGTGTAGGCGACACACGAGCGAAAACTTTTTTATTTTTTACTATTTCTTTCATTTGTTTCTCGCTTAATTTATCTAACTCTTGTCCTGAAATACATTCATTTGGGCTTGTCGCAATCTCTAAATTTTTAGCGATTGCAAAGGCCGTGATGATATTATCTCCTGTAATCATTATGGTATCAATATGTGCTTCTTTTAATGTTTTTATTGCTTCTTTTACTCCTTTTTTCGGTGGATCTATCATACCCACCAAACCTACAAAAACCATTTTATCTTCTAAAATTGAAGATGTTTTTTTATACGCTAAAGCAATGACCCGCAATGCTTTTGAACTCATTTTACGAATTATTCTTTCTAACTCATTTTTATTAAATTCATCTAGTTCTTGTTCTTTATTATCGATGAAAATTCTATCGCATTTTTCAATGATTTTTTCGTATGCGCCTTTAGTGTATTGCATTATGATATTATTTTTTTTAACTAACACCGACATCATTTTACGTTCACTACTAAAAGGAATTTCATCTAGTCTTTGATAATTTAATTTTATAAAATGTTCTGAAAACTTTTTTAGAGCAATTTCCGTCGGATTTCCGATTTCATTGTTACTAATCGAAGCATTATTACATATTTGCATTACTTCACAAAGCATATCAAAAGATTCATCTTTAACAAAATCGCTTATTCCATATTCTTTTTTATTATAACTAAGAGAAGCAACTGTCATTTGATTTTCTGTAAGCGTTCCTGTTTTATCCGTTAAAACTTTACTCACTGCGCCAAGCGTTTCTACGGAATGTAACTTTCTTACTACCATATTTGATTTAACTAATTTTTGGACACCCAAAGCTAAAACAATCGTCACTACTGCTGGTAATCCTTCAGGAACTGCAGCAACTGCAAGAGATATAGAAGTAATAAACATTTCAACAACATTTCTCTTTTGTACAATTGCTAAAACAAAAAGCAAAACACACACTATTAAAGTTATAACACCTAACATTTTTCCTAAATCTTCGAGTTTCTTTTGTAATGGTGTTGCTTGATTTTCATTATTTTTAAGCATATCCGCGATTTTTCCAATTTCAGTGTTCATGCCTTTACTAATAACAATTGCTTCAGCATTACCTTGTAAAACAAAAGTCGACATATATAAATAATTTAATCTCTCCGCGATTGGCGAAGTGTCTTTACTTATAAATCTTTCATCTTTTAATACTGAATCTGATTCTCCTGTTAAGGCTGATTCATCAACAAGCAAATTATTAGACTTAATAATTATTGCATCCGAAGGTATCGCTTGCCCTTCTCTTACAAGAATAATATCTCCTACGACCACTTCGCGAGTAGGTATTTTCATTACCTTATTATCACGTTTAACAATTGCGTAATTTGTGGCTATCTTTTTTAAGGCTTCAATAGCTTTTGAAGCCTTCTCTTCTTGGATAAACCCCACAATTCCATTCACTAAAACAACCACAAAAATAATAATCGCATCCGCGGTTTCTTTAAGCACTAAAGATATAATTCCTGACATTAATAAAACATATATTAAAACATCATTAAATTGATGCAAAAATATCAAAATAAGCGGGGTTTTCTTTTCTTCTTTTAATTCGTTAAACCCTTCTTGTTTTAATCTTATTTGCGCTTCTTCGTTTGTCAAGCCTCTACTAATTGATGTGTGTAATTTCTTTTCCAGTTCTCTAATTTCCATATTTTTATTAAAAAACCTTTAGCTACTGCTAAAGGCTTTTACACTTAAATATATGTATATAGATATTTTTAAGAACTAGAAATGTTCACTTAAGTCGTCGACTTTTAAATTTTCAGAAACAAGCTTTATACATTTTTCATATTGTTCCATTTCGACGGATTGTTGAGTTTTATTTACCATTCTATTGATGCGTTTTTTCATACCTTCGATAGCGATAACACTTTCCGAAGAGCTTTCATTAATAATACCACTTACAAGTAAATAGACACGCTTAGAAGGAATGAAATTATCTTTTACCAAGTATTTACGGTCATAAGATGTCATTGTCTTCCAATAATATTCTGAAGCTTCTTCTTTGCTTTCTCTTAAAATCACAAAATATAATTTTTGGAACCTAAAGCGATAAACTGTATTTGAGTCTAAAGCATCTGGATTTTTTAAGATAATGTCTACGATTTCTTCTGCTTTTTGATAATCATGTTTTGCTAAAGCATTATAGAAAGCATAATTATTAATGAGCACAGTCATTGGTGAAATATTTTCATAGACTTTTACATCTTCTGTAACAATACCCTTACGAGCATCATTTTCAATACGCATAAATTCGTTATATGCTTCTGCGTTTTCCTTTGATCCTAATAATTTTAAACGATAACCATCATTTAAAATATCCGTTTTCATTGGAATTACGTTATAAAGTACGAATACCATGCCAACACCAAAATAAATCAATGTTCCAAATCTAATTGTGTCAGGAATTGCGGTAATAACGAATATCACTAACGCTACTAAAACTGAAACAATAAAGGCGATAAGTCCACCTCTTAAAAAATGAGCAGGATTACATTTTGCATCTTTACTAATTGGTACGAAACGAGTCTCTCCAAACAAACCATCAAATCCCTCAAATTTAAATTTCCATTTTTCATCTTCTTTGTACCAGCAAAAGCCAAATACATTGAAGTATGTACATTTATACTTACCTATCTTTGCACCAATAACATGTCCTAATTCGTAAGTGAAAGCGAAAACAAGAATTGATACAACGGCACAAATGAAAATATAAAGCGCTTGATTTTGAACCGCGGTACTCTTCAAAGCCAAAACAATAACCGTTTGACCGACTAAATATATTAAACCAAACATTATCAAATAAATAATTATTGAACCTAGTTCGTTTTTTTCCATTATTTTGATCCTCCTAATTTATAGAATAAATTATAGCACTTATTTTTATAACTACAATTTATTTCTTTTTATAGTTAATAACAACATCATCAAGGAATCCTTTAACTACGATTTCTAAATGTGCGATTAATTTGTCTTCATTTTCTTTCATACCTGAGTCAATCCACATCATGATTGAATTTGTAATTCCAGAAACGAAATAATTAACATAAAATCTTCTATCATCACTAGGGACAATATTGGTTTTATCAATGCTTACAAATTTTCGTAACGAAAATGAATATAAATAACTCGCGACGAATTGTTGAAATAACTCGCGCCCAGCACTCGAAACAGTGTTTTTAATAAACTTTTTGTTCTTGTTCACATATTTAGTTATTACACGCACTGCATCTTGCCAATTTGTAACTGGGCTTCTTGTTTTAATATCTTCATTTAAGAAAATCCAAGTCAATAAATCATAAATATCGCGGAAATGATAATAAAAAGTCTGTCTTTTAATTCCACACATATCCGATAATCGCTTAACAGTTATCTCATCAAGCGATTCTTTGGACATTAACTCTTTTAAAGCATCCGCTAACAAAACTTCTGTCTTCATAACTATTTAATCTTTGCATATTCATTAGCGATTTGTGCGCCAATTTTTGCATTGTTAAGAACGAGTCGAATATTTGATTCTAAGGAATCTCCTTTAGTTAATTCACAAATTTTAGCAAGTAAGAATGGCGTTGAATCTTTTCCGTGTATTCCTAATTTATCCATTTCTTTAATTGCGTCATCGATACATTTATCAATAATTTTTTTGTCCATTGCATATTCTTCAGGAATCGGATTAGAAATAAGAATTCCGCCCTTTAAGTGATTAATACGTTTTGCTTTAATAATTTCTGCAGCTTCAAGTGGGCTATCAACTTTATATTCTAGTTGTAATCCACTATGTGCCGTATAGAAATCTGCTAATTCGTTTGTCTTATAACCCAAAACAGTCACACCATAAGTTTCAAGATATTCTAATGTTAATTTTAAATCAAGAATTGCTTTTGCTCCAGCACATACAACCGTTACATCAGTGTTAGCTAATTCTTGTAAATCTGCGGAAATATCAAATGTTTCTTGGGCACCACGATGTACTCCGCCTACGCCACCGGTAACAAATACTTCAATACCTGCTTCACGAGCAAGAATCATAGTTGTTGCAACAGTGGTCGCGCCCCATAACTTTTTAGCAAAGATAACAGGTAAATCTCTACGTGATGTTTTTAAAATACCTTTTCTTTTACCAAATTCTTCAATTTCATCTTTCGTCATACCAATGACACCAACGCCATCAATAATACCGATTGTAGCAGGTATCGCTCCATTTTTACGTACTTCTGCTTCAACACGTAATGCTGTCTCAACATTCTTTGGGTAAGGCATTCCATGTGAGATAATCGTGGATTCTAAGGCTACGACCGCCTTTCCTTCCGCAAGTGCTTTTTTTACTTCTTCATTAATTCTTATCATTTTTGCATTCTCCTTTTTAAAGTTTTATCAATAATTAAATCTAATATAAAATACAATGCACCAAACACTAAAATCATACCTATGAGTTCTACCCAGTTCGTATCTATTAAGAGTTCTGGATATGTCATAAAGAAGTTAATATCTGTTACATGATTTATCGTTAAAAGCGATAATGTTACATAACTTATAATTGCAAATAATGAATCACCTATAAACAAAATTAAACGATATTTATTAAATGGGAAACAACATCTTGCTAATACTACGAAACAAAGAACACTTATTGCAATCATTCCCATTGTTGAACCTATTTCATTGTTATATACGCCATTTGCCTTTAAGATAACAAGTATAATCGAAAGCAAGGCTATTGAAATGCCACCCGGCAACGCCTTAGCGATAACGTTATTTACAAACCCTCCTTCAATAAGCTTATTGTTTGGTTGTAACGACAAGAAGAACGAGGAAATACCAATACCACAGAATTCCCATATATATAAATGCTGCGTTACATAAGGATAGTTATATTCACTACCAGACTTAGCAAATAAGCCAAGAATTAATACCGCAAGAGATGTTAAGAATGCAAATATTGTTTTTGTAAGATACAATGAGCAAGTTTGTTGTAAGTTATTAACTACTCGACGTCCTTCTTCAACAATCTCTGGCATATGCGAGAAATCAGAATCCATTAACACTAAATGTGAGGAACATTTTGTGGCGTCCGCCCCACTTGCCATAGCAATGGAGCAATCGGCTTTTTTAAGTGCGATAACATCATTAACTCCATCGCCAGTCATTGCAACTGTTTTGCCGTTTTCTTTTAACGCTTCCACAATCGCCGCTTTTTGTTCTGGACTAACTCTACCAAAAACGGTGCAATCGATGGCTTTTCTTTTAACTTCTTCAATTGAAAGGCCTTCTAAACTAATTGCTTTCTCATAATTATTAACCCCACATTGACGCGCAATTTCTGAAACAGTGATTGGATTATCTCCTGAGATTATTTTTATTTCTACTCCGTTAGATTTAAACCATTCAATAGTTTTATCAGCGTTTGGTCTAATATTATCTTTTATTATTATTAAGGCAATTACTTTACTATCGCCAGATATCTTATCATCTTTTATTGGTGCTTTAGTTTTTGCTAGCGCGACTACTCGACATCCTTGTTTTGAGAAGGTAAAGGCTTTTTGCGCTAACTCATCATCAACTTTACTAGTTACAAATTCTAGGGCACCTAAGATATAAGTTTCTTTATTTTCAAATGTAGCCGCGGACAATTTTCTTTTACTAGAAAAAGGTAAAACTGTCACTGCTTTCCATGTATCGTTAAGCGGGCATTCTTTCATTATCGCTAATGCCGTTTGATTGTTATCTTTTGTCGCGTTAAGTAAGTTTCCTAAGATAAATTTATGGTCCACTCCATCTTCAAAAGATATGATTTTTTCCACTCGCATCGTGCCATCTGTCAAAGTGCCTGTTTTATCAAAACACAAGACATTTGATCTTGCGAGCATTTCAATAGAGTATAGTTCTTGCACCATTGTTTTCTTTTTGCCAAGTCTTAAAACTCCAACGGCTAAAGTCATCGATACAAATAAGAACATGCCCGAAGGAATCATTCCAATCATCGCCGCCGAAGTATATATTACCGCACTATTAAACGCAGTAGCATCTTGAAGAGCTTGTGAATAATTCACATAAAACATTATTAATCCTAGAGGAATAATAACAAAACTTATCATACGAAAAATCTTATTTATTGATTTAAGTAATTCAGATTTTGGTCTTTTAAATTGTTTGGCTTTAGCTTGTATTTGTTGAGCAAAAGAATGTTTGCCAACTTTATCCGCCATTACAAGAGCTTTACCACTTATTACAAAAGATCCAGAATAAACTATATCTCCCTCACTTTTTTTAACTGATAATGGTTCTCCTGTTAAAATTGATTCATCAACTTCAATTTCTCCTTGTCTAACAATGCCATCAACACTAATTTGATTGCCGGTTTCAAGATAAAACAAATCATCAATGACGAGTTCTTTAGATAAAATAGTTTTTTTAACACCATCACGCATAACAAAAACATGTGGTTCCGTAGATATTTTTAATTTTTCTGTTAATTTTTTAGCTCTTATATCTTGTACAACACCAATAATTAGGTTTGCCACTAATACAGTCATAAAAGCCACAATACCTTCAGCGTTACCGGCTATGATTTCAAACACAGCAATTATGATTAAAAGAATATTAAAAAATGTAAAAACATTATTGGCAATTATTTCCCAATACGACTTTGTTGTTTGTTTAAATGTTTTATTAACAAAGCCACGTTTATGTCGTTCTTCGACTTGCTCGCTAGTGAGTCCTCGATCTAATGAAGGAACAATCCGTTCAAAATCGGAATTATTATTTGTCATTGTAAAAATTTTCCTCCATATAAATTATATACATTTTCTTATAAAAATAAAATAAAAGAGTTCTTAAAATAAGAACTCTTTATTTGCTTATCAACACTTTTTATTTGGCTTCGACGAAATAGAATCCCATTTCGTAAGTAATTAAAGCTCCAACAGTTGCAGAAGTACTTGTTTCTTGTTGTTGGATAGCAACTTGTAAAGTAATGACATAGTGTTCTGGAACGAATTCGTTTGTGTCTTTATCAATACCCGCTGCTACTAACTCAGTTGTGTATTTAATGAGATAATCACTTTGATTTGTTTTTGATTTATCAACATATGCACTTATTTGATCAACCATTGTTAAATCTAATAAGCCATATTGTAAATCTTGACCATCTTTGTTAGGTGTTGTGATTTTACCATCTTCATATAAAGTACTTTCATTGAATTTTCTAATAATATAAGAATTTCCATCTTTATTAAATTGTTGAATCATGCCGCTTTCAGCATAGAAGTATGTATTCAAATCTGCACCTTGTTCACTATAATACGTAACAACAACATTATCGTTATATAAAGTTGAGTCTGTTCTTGTTTGTTTTTCAATATCATAGTTATCACTTGTTGAATTTTGATAATAATCTTTAGAAGTAAATGCATACGTGTCCGTCACAAGACCTGTTGGCTTATTAATTTTATCTTCTAATCTACATTGATAAATTCTTTGTAAAATTTCTTCTGTTTGACCATCTAATGGTTTGTCTTCAATTGTAGGTAAGAGATAACCATAATCATAATATTTGTCCGGATTAAAAATTTCTTTTTCTTCTGCAGTTTCAGTGTAATTACCAAGAGTATCGTAAGAATATTTATAAGCCATATTAAACGATTGTAATGTTTCACCATAATACTTGAATTCAAAATCATATCCATAACCAGTAACTTTTGCATCAGCATTCAGAGAGACATAAATCTTTTCAACTTGTTGTTGTCCGGCATATTTACCATCAAATGTTTCGTTGTGGTTATAAACAAGCGTCACTTCACCAGTTGTTTCGTTTTTAGTTGAAGAATACCATTCAAATTGTTTGTTAAATGAAGGATTTCCTTCAGAGTCTACTGCTTCATAATATGATTGAAGCATAAGTTTTGACAAGCCGGACTTCATTTTGAAATTTAAGACATCACTAAGATTTGTGATTGCGGATTGTGCTTTAGAAATAGAACGATAGTTGTCTGGTACTGGATATTTTTCATTTTCACCTAAAACTGGTTCTTGCTCACCATCTTTAGGTAATTTGTGCATAACACTATAGAATGTTAAATTGTCAGAGCCAACCCACATCTTATTTTTTGATTTTTCAACTTTGGTTTCATATTGAATGTAATCTTTATCAGTTGCGACTTCTTTTGTTTCTTTAATGTCTTGGAAAGCAATGTTGTTATCGTAAATAGAATATTGAATTTCTTGCTTATCCGATTTATAACCGGAGTCCATCTCAAAATAAATGTAGTTATATTCTTCTTTAGATTCAGCATTAATTTTCTTAACATCCTTAACACTTGCGGAACTTGTCAAGTTCTTTGTATAAGAGAAGAATTCTGTTTCTGTTAAAGCACCTTGGAATTGCTTGTGATCACCATTTTCTTCAAGTTCATCACCAGTTTCCTCTTTTCTAACAGATTTTGCTTTTCTTGTCTTAGTGCTAGTTTTGATTTCGTCAAAGTTATCAGGATTAAGAATTGAAATGTTATTATCATACGAATTACCCCGATCGTAGTAATAATATTGGTTTTGTGCTTCATCACGAATGTACTCTTCCCAGTCAAATTGTTGAGATACTTTGGCATAAGTATAAAGCATCTTTAATCCTTCAACATCTTCTTTCTCCTTTATACCTGGAGTTGTACTTGGTTTGTTAGACCCACTGTTTGATGGGTTACAACTAGCTAAGGCACATAATGTCAAAGCCATAACGCCAAAGACTTTTAATTTTTTCATAAAAAGTTCCTCCTTTTTCAAACTATAAAAACAAACTATGTTTGTTGTTGATTAAAATAATACTATTTATTCTCCCTAATGTCAAACATTTTAATACTATAAGTATTATTAATGTAATTTACTTGTAATTCACTGTTGCTTCTTCATTGGAATTAACAGTAATAAAATAGACTTGCTTCTCATCACTTACAGTATAGTATATTTGCTCTTTTTCTAAATCATATAAATCAAAAGCAACGATAACATAAAAAGTTAAATTTTTATCAGCATTTTCGCTATAAAAAGATACATTTTGATTTGCTTTTCTTTTAACAACTTCTATACCATCTACTTGTAGAACATTCTCTTCTACAACTATGTCGGCTTGTGTTGAAAATAACGCCACAAATACAATAATGCTGCCATATAATACAACCGTAATACCTATCGCTATCCCATTTATAATTTTTTCAAATTTCGTCATCAAATCACCTATTATAGTTTGTAAATAAAAAAGCGCATTTATACTATTTGCGCTTACTTTTAAAAAATAATTTTAATAATTCTCCTGCTTCTTCTTTTAAAATTCCTGATTTAACAAGAGGATAATGATTTAGTCCTTTTTGATTATAAAGGTTAAAACATGAACCAAGCGCCCCACCCTTGGGGTCAAACGCTCCAAAAACAACTTCTAACATTCTCGACCATAAAATTGCCCCCGCACACATCGAACAAGGTTCTAAAGTTACATATATTTTGCAATCCTCTAATCGCCAACTGCCTCTTTTTTTACAGGCCTTTTTTATTGCCACAATTTCCGCATGTGCAGTTGGGTCATGTTTCTTTTCTCTTAAGTTATGTCCTCGAGCAATAATTTTATCATCACAAACAATAACCGCTCCCACTGGAACTTCGTCTAAAGCCGCACTCTTTTTAGCTTCTTTTAATGCTTGTTTCATAAAATATTCGTCGCTTTTCATGTTTTCACCACCAAAAAACCATTGCACATGAATAAGAAGCTTATGGCTGCTACGTTCCCGTCCTGACCAGGTTCACACTTACCCATCGCAATGGCATTATTATTATATCTAAAAAGTAAAAGAAAATGCAAGTTTTATGGTAATCTTCAGTTTATAACTCAAATCCTATTAAAAATGACTGATTTTTTTAACCAGTCACTTTTATTTAATTTATATAATTTATTTTTTCTTTGGATATAAAACTTTTATTCCACCCATATAAGGTACTAAGACATCAGGAATAATAACAGAACCATCTTTTTGTTGACATTGTTCTAGTAAAGCAGGGAACAAACGACTTGTTGCCAAACCTGAAGCATTCAATGTGTGACAATATTTAGTCTTTCCTGTTTCTTTATCACGATATCTAATTTGTCCGCGTCTTGCTTGATAATCACGTGCATTAGAGGCAGATGAGACTTCTTTATAGATGCCCATAGATGGAATCCAAATTTCTACATCATAAGTTCTCGCCATAGAGTGTGAGCAGTCTCCTGCTGCTAATTTAGAGATTTGGAAGTGTAAGCCTAATCCTTCTACCAAAGCGGCCGCTTTTCTTACTAATTCTTCAAACGCAGCGTCCGATCCTTTTTCAGTTGTGTATTGGACCATTTCAACTTTGTTAAATTGATATCCACGAATCATTCCACGTTCTTCGGTACGATAACTACCAGCTTCACAGCGATAACATGGTGTATAAGCAAAATATTTCTTTGGCAATTCATCTTCATTTAAGATTTCTTTACGGTGTAAATTGACAAGCGCAGTTTCCGCAGTTGGAAGCATAAATTTATCTTGCCCTTCAAGCCAAAAAACATCGTTTTTAAATTTTGGGAATTGTCCCGCCGTATAACCACTTTCTTCATTAAGTAAGTGTGGTGGCAAAATCATTGTATAACCATCTTTTAAATGCGTATTAATAAAATAATTGACTAACGCCCATTCTAATTGAGCACCTAATCCTGTATAAATCCAAGTGCCTCTTCCAGAAATCTTAGCTGCTCTTTCATAATCAACTAAACCTAAAGATTCTGCTAATTCAACATGGTCTTTTGGTTTGAAATCAAATTCTGGTTTTTTACCAAATGTATAAATTGGTCGATTGTTTTCTTTTTCTCCTGGTAACAAATCATCATCTGGTAAGTTAGGCAATGTTTCAACAAATCCTTTGATATCAGCTTCTATTTGCGCTAATTTCTCTTCGTTTTCAACATTTTGATTCTTCAATTCTTTAACTTTTAAGAAAATTTCTTGAACATTTCCGCCATCTTTTTTAACTTGTGGGACAGACGCAGAAAGCTTATTAATTTCAGCCTTAACCGTTTCAACTTTTTGAATCAAAGATAATCTTTCATCCATTTTTGCGATGACATCAGTGAAATCAACATCCCATCCTTTTTTCTTAAGTGCGGCTTTTACATACTCTGGTTTGGTTTTAATTAAATTTAAATCTAACATTTTTGTATCCTCCTAAAATAAAAACGCCCCTATAAGGGACGTAAATAACCGTGGTACCACCCAATTTTTAATGCTTTTTTTGCATTACTTTATTCTTTTTAACGCAAAGTTACGGAACGATTAAGTTCTCTCTATGAGACGGATTAATTAAGTTTTGTTATTGCTTTTCACCAAACAGCAACTCTCTAAAAACAATTTCTTAATATTGTTCTCAATCATTGAGCACAATTATTCTATTACTTTATTAAATAAATTTCAATTGTTTCTAGAATAATAAATCTGCAAATTCTGGATGATCAATAAATGGATTTCTATTTCTTTGAACGGAATAGTTTCTATTATTTCTCAATATTTCCCAACTTGTAACCGGGAATTCTCTATTCCATTTTAAACACAAATCCTGTGACACTATGTCCGTATACAACGTAAGTATATAAAGTCGCTCTTGCAACTTCTCCTTTTGCAGCATCACAAGGTTCAAATGTTGAACCTTGTCTATAATTTGCTGTCACTCTATTTGCAGAGTCTTTAACAGCAGTTGATGAATTATGTGCTACTTCTCCAAAAACATAGTTACTTCTTGCTCCGTTTGTTTTCCAGTCATCAGCAAAAATCAAAATTGAATCTTTAGCGGCTTCTTTAGAAATTTTTGATTGAGGATAAGTATGTTCTCTATTCCATGTATTTGCGCCATTCACATGAGCGCTCTTTCCATATGAAGTACGACTGTAAATACAAAATACGTTACTTGAATTGTTTGGGTCTTCATCAACTTTTTCAAATCTTGACCAATCGTAACTTCTTGATATAGATCCTCCTACAATTGATTTAAGTGAATTTAATAAACTCGATCCACTTTTTCCAAATGCAGAACTATAGTAACTATCATCAACTGATGGGGTAACACCTTCGATATATGGTGTTCGCATAAAATCTCTACTTGCAGAACTATCGCTTTGTAAGAAATATTGCCATTTTCCTTCGACTACACCTGCTGATGTTTGACTTGTTGATTGACTTGGCTTTGTACTTATTTCAGATGGTTTTGTGCTTGCACTTGGAGTATTGGAAACTGGTGGATTTGTACTAGGGACAGTTACACTAGGAATGGTTACACTAGGAACATTAGAATCCGGTAATGTTACACTCGGAGTCGTAACACTTGCGCTTCCAATTGGATTAGTGGAATTATTAATTGAATTATTATTAGATGTGCTGCATCCTGATAATAACACAACTAATAAAGCAAAGACTATATTGGTCTTAAATTTGTTTTTCATATGTATACCTCACATTATGACGTAATTAGATTATATAACTTTTTGCTTCAAAATAAAAGAAAAAAGCAGGTCGTCCCTGCTTTACTATTGATTGCTTTATTTATTACATTCCACAAATTGAACGAGTTGTAGAATTTGTGTCGCCCCATATTTTACACGCTAAAGTGCGGTCATCGATAAATGGGTTTCTATTTCCTTGAACGTCTTGAGCGCCATCGTTTCTTCTTAATTCTGTATCATCAATATCGTATTTTAAATTCCACTTAAGTAAATCAGATAATTTTCCCATCATATAATCTTTATTTTTGTTAGATGTCGCATGATAATCTAAGTCAACTAATTGAAGTTTTGGAGCAGCAACAACGCAATAAAAGATGATTCGTGCAGAAATTCCACGGTAATATTCAGTCATTCCATCTGCATACGGATCCCAGCCATTTGAACTGTGATTCTTACCTTCAACATAGAAAGAATTTCCTCGACTTGAATTATCAGAACTTAACGTTGGTCGTGTCATATGGACATCGCCTTCCACTAAATTTCCACCATGAGAGTTTGGCCATACATGCTCTCTATTCATAGAATCTCTAGACGCGGAGGTTCCACGATAAAAAGCAATTAGTTTACTTGGATTATTTGGATCATAATCTGTTTTCTTGTATGCTTCCCATAATCCTCCATACCCTGGAGTTTTTTTTCTTTTTTGACTGTTTAACGCCTGTAAAGAAGATAATAATTGTGTGCCTATTTTTGTTGTATCAATAGAAGCGTAATAACCATTAAATTTTGAATCATGAAGTATACTATCATCCGCAATGGTGGAATTACCTACGTTTGAAATTACGTTACTTGTACCAGACACTGAATTATCATTACTTGTAGAATTGTCCTTGTTACAACTAGATACTAAAGTTAAAACTGCCACTAACAACATCGGTAATTTGATGCTTTTTAATATAGTTTTCATACACTCACACTCTTCTTTCGTTGTTCTTATATTTTAACAAAAGCAAGAAAAAAAGCAAGCACAACACATGCTTGCTTAATTTAGACTATTCGTTTTCTTTGTTTTCTTCTTCAACGACTTCTTCTTGTTCTTGATGTTCTACAACAGCGACAGAAGAAACAGTTTGATTTTCATCAAGTCGAATAATTCTTACTCCTTGAGTGTTACGTCCTGCAACTTTGACTTGGTCAAGTGGAATACGAATAATTATTCCTGCTTTAGTAATTACCATTAAGTCTTCATTACCATCAACAGCGCGAATTGTTACAAGATTACCAACTTTTTCAGTTGCGTGAATAGTGATAACACCTTTTGTACCTCGAGAAGTTAAGCGGTAATCAGAATAGTGAGTCATCTTACCATATCCTTTATCAGTAATAGCTAAAATATATTCACCTTCTAAGGAAGTTACCATACCAACAGCAATTCCTTCATCAATGTTCATTCCGCGAACACCAGAAGCAGTTCTTCCCATTGGACGTACCGCATTTTCATTGAAGTTAACCATCTTACCTAAACTTGAAGCAATACCAATAATAGCGTTACCGTTTGTCATCTTGACATCAAGTAAATGGTCTCCTTCTCTTAATGAGATAGCTATTTTACCATTTTGTCTAATAGATTCATATTCTTTAATACTTGTACGTTTTACAACGCCTTGTTCGGTAGCAAAGAATAAGTAATCTCCTTCTTTGTATTCATCAACGGAAATAATTGAACGAACAAATTCATCTTTTTCTAGATTCAATAAGTTAACAACTGGTAATCCTTTAGATGAACGTGAAAATACTGGTACTTGATAGCCACGCATTCTATAAACTTTACCATAACTTGTAAAGAACAATAAGTCTGTATGAGTGTTTGCATGTACTAAGATATCCACAACATCATCTTCATGTGTTTGCATTCCTTTAACACCACGTCCTCCACGATTTTGAGTTCTAAATGTATCGGTAGCAACACGTTTAATATATCCGTTCTTTGTAAGAGTAATGATAATCTCTTCTTCCGGAATCAAATCTTCATCATCGATATTAGAGATTTCGTTAGAGATGTAAGTTCTTCTTTCATCACCAAATTTATTTTTAATTTCTTCTAATTCGTCGATAACTACTTTTAATTCGTTTTTACGATCAGATAAGATTACTTTATATTCCTCAATTTGAGCATTTAAACGAGTAATTTCATCTTCGATTTTTGTTTTCTCTAATCCTGTTAATTTAGATAAACGCATATCTAAGATTTCTTTTGCTTGAATATCAGTAATGCCAAATCTTGAAATTAAATTATTTTTTGCAACTTCTGTTGAAGAAGCCTGTTTGATAATATCGACAACTTCATCAATGTTATCAATTGCAATTTTTAATCCTTGTAAGATGTGATCTCTTGCTTCCGCTTTTTTCAATAAAGTTCTTGTTCTACGACCAATTACTTCAACTTGGAAATCAAGGTAATTCTTTAACAAATCAGTAATTGGTAGGATTTTTGGTTCACCATTAACTAAACATAAGTTAATAATACCAAATGATGATTGAAGAGCGGTTAACTTATATAACTTATTAAGAATAACTTCTGCGATTGCGTCTCTTCTTAATTCGATAACAACACGAATACCTTCTTTATTAGATTCATCACGAATATCAGTAATTCCTTCAATAACTTTATCTTTAACTAAATGCGCAATATGTTCAATTGTTAAAGCTTTGTTAACTCCATAAGGGATTTCTGAAATAACAATTCTCTTTTTGCCGTTTTCGTGTTCAATAATTTCAGCTTTTGAACGGACAACAATACTTCCTTGGCCTGTTTCATAAGCTTTTCTAATTCCGCTTCGACCAAGAATAATGCCACCTGTTGGGAAATCAGGACCATAAATGCATGTAGTCATCAATTCTACAGGAGTGATATCTGGGTTTTCAGCGATTGCTTGAATAGCGTTAATTGTTTCAACTAAGTTATGTGGTGGCATATTTGTAGCCATACCTACTGCAATACCATTTGAACCATTAACAATTAAATTTGGGAATCTTGATGGTAACACTGTTGGTTCTTTTTCTTGACCATCGTAGTTATCCATAAAATCAACTGTGTCTTGGTCAATATCTCTAACCATTTCCATAGCAATCTTAGACATACGAGCTTCGGTATAACGCATAGCTGCAGCTTCATCACCATCGATAGAACCAAAATTACCATGACCATCAACAAGTGTATAACGCATATTGAATGGTTGAGCTAAACGGACAAGAGACCCATAAATTGCTGAGTCACCATGTGGGTGATATTTACCCATGACGTCACCAACGATACGCGCAGATTTTTTAAATGGTTTTGTTGGTCCGATACCTAATTCGTTCATGCCGTAAATAATACGTCTATGAACAGGTTTTAAACCATCACGAACATCTGGAATTGCACGAGATACAATAACAGACATTGCGTATTCAAGGAATGAGCTCTTAACTGTTTCGGTAATTTTTACATCACGCATTTCAGGGACAATACCTTCTTCAATGTCCTCTAATGCTTTTTCATCTTCTTCAGTGAATTCTTCGCTATCTTCGACTTCTTGATCTTCATTTTCATCAATTTCGTCGTCTAATTCTTCGTCTAATTCATTGTCTTTTGCTTCTAACATTTAAGTTCCACTCCTTTCTAGATATCTAAGTTCTTAACGAACTTTGCATGTTTATTAATAAATTCTTTTCTTGGTTCAACTCTTTCACCCATCAACATATCAAAGATTAAGTCTGCTTCGATTGCGTCATCAAGAGTTACACGCATCATCTTTCTTGCACTAGGATCCATAGTTGTTTCCCAAAGTTGGGTATCATCCATTTCACCAAGACCTTTGTAACGTTGAATATCAATTCTTGCGTTAGCTGGAAGTTTTGATTTTAATACCTCTAATTGCTCATCGTTATAGCAGTAATAATGTCTTGAACGATAAGTTGCACGATATAGAGGGGGTTGAGCAATATATACGTAACCATTTTCTACTAATGGTCTCATGTAACGATAGAAGAATGTTAATAATAAGATTCGAATATGTGAACCATCAACATCAGCATCGGTCATAATAACAACTTTATGATATCTAATCTTTGTGACATCAAAGTCTGGACCATATCCTCCACCAATACCATTAATCATATTACCAATTTCCGCATTATCGAAAACTCTCTTTTGTTGAGCTTTTTCAACGTTAAGAATCTTACCTCTTAAAGGCAAAATAGCTTGAGTTTCACGATCACGTCCGTTTTTAGCAGAACCGCCAGCGGAATTACCTTCAACGATAAATAATTCACGTTTTTCAGGATCTTTGCTTGAACAATCAGCAAGTTTGCCTGGTAAAGAAGCAATATCTAAAACTGATTTTTTTCTTGTTGCCTCACGAGCGTTTTTAGCTGCTAAACGAGCATTTGATGCTAAGACAACTTTATCAATAATGATTTTTGCTGTCTTTGGATTTTCCATTAAGAAACGATTAAATTGTTCACCAACAATATTTGAAACAATCTTTCTAACTTCGGAGTTTCCTAATTTTGTTTTAGTTTGTCCTTCGTATTGTGGATTTGGGTGCTTAACTGAGATAATCGCGGTTAAACCTTCACGAACATCATCGTTTGTTAAGTTATCATCGTTATCTTTTAAATATTTATTCTGACGTGCATACGCATTAATAACACGGGTAATAGCCATACGGAATCCTTCTTCGTGTGTGCCACCTTCATGTGTATTAATGTTATTACAGAATGAGTATACATTTGAGGCATATCCATCGTTATATTGCATTGCAACTTCTGCAACAATACCGCTATCAATACCTTCACAATAAATTATATCTTCAAATAGAGGAGTCTTATTAGCGTTTAAATATTTAACATATTCTTTTACGCCACCTTCGTAATGGAAAGTATCCTCTAAAACGTTATCTAAATCACGTTCATCGCGAACAACGATTCTAACACCCTTATTTAAGAATGCCATTTGACGTAAACGGTCACGAATTGTCTCATACTTAAATATTGTTGTCTCTTGGAAAATTGTTGCGTCTGGTTTGAAAGTAACAATTGTTCCTGTGTCTTGAGCGTCTCCGATTCTTTCTAATGGCTTTGCGACATGTCCACCATTTTCAAAGCGAATCTTAAAGATTCCACCATCTTTATGAACTACAACTTCTAACCATTCAGAAAGTGCGTTAACAACAGAAGCACCAACACCATGTAATCCACCAGATACTTTGTATCCTCCACCTTCACCGAATTTACCTCCAGCATGTAAAACAGTATAAACTGTCTCTACTGCTGGTTTTCCAGTCTTAGCGACAATACCAACTGGTATACCACGTCCATTATCGGAAACAGTGATTGTATCACCTTTGTTAATTGTAACAGTAACTACTGTACAGTAACCTGCTAACGCCTCATCGATTGCGTTATCAACAATCTCCCAAACTAGGTGATGTAAACCTGGTTCAGCAGTTGTACCAATATACATACCTGGACGTTTTCTGACAGCTTCCAAACCTTCGAGAACTTGAATATTCTTTTCCGTATATTCTTCTGGAGCTCTCTCTAATTCTTCAATTTTCTTTTCTTCATCTTCCACGATTATTCCTCCTTACTACATTTTGATTCTTTACTTCGTATATCGTTGCATTACACGAAGAATCAATATTAGTACCAGTGATAAACACTTGGTTAAACTTATTTAAAAACGCTAATAATTTTTCTTGATGTTCTTGATCTAGTTCTGATAAAACATCATCTAAAACGACTATCGGTCTTTTTTCTTTGTCTTCAACCATGAAGTATGGTGCTAACTTCAAAGCTATTGCTACCATTCTCTTTTCTCCTTGTGAGCCAAAATTACCGATTAAGGCTTCATTAAGACTCGTAGAGAAATCTTCATGATGAACGCCAATATTTGTTACCTTGTACTTTAAATCGTTCTCTAGACTATCTCTAAATGCTTTTTTTGCATTTTGCATAAAGTCTTCTTTGTTTTCAAATGTCACAAACGAATTGTACGTTAATTTAACTAAACGATTAATTGAGCTTATAGCTTTTAATGTCTTATTAATAAGAGGCTCAAGTTTAATAAGATACTCTTTACGCATCTTACAAACTTCATAACTTTTTTCGATAAGTTGATCAGTTATTACTTCTAAATGAACCTTGTTAACGTTAGAACTCTTTAAAATAGCGTTTCTTTCTTTGGTTAGTTTTGCACATTTTGAACACGCTTCTAAATATTTGTTTGATAATTTACTTAATTGCATATTCAAGTAGCTGCGGCGCAATCTTGGAGATGCTTGAAAGAAATTAACGTCTTTCGGCTCAAAGACAATGACATTTATCAAATCAGCTAAAGAAGATAATTTTGTAATTTCTACTCTATTACAAATAATCTTTTGTCCTTCTTCCGTGATAATAATGCGAATGTCTTTTTTGCTTCCATCAATTAACACCTTAGCACTTATACTTGCGAACTCTTTATCTTTCTTAATCAAATCTCGAAAGTTTAAAGTTCGAAACGACCTTGCGAAGGATAAATAATAAATGCCTTCAACAATATTTGTTTTACCTGCTCCATTCTGGCCTAAGATAATGTTTAGGCCCTTTTCAAAACTAACATCAGCGTTATCGTAATTTCGAAATTGTTGTAGTTTCAGCCTTTCTACAATCATTTTTTAACAATTTCAAAAGTTTGGTTTTCTACTTCCACAATGTTTCCGGAATATAATTTACGTCCACGACGATTATCTTCTTCACCATCCACAACTACTTTATTTTCTTTCAAATAAAATTTAGCTTCTCCGCCTGTTTGAATCAAATTAGCTAGTTTTAAGAATTTTCCTAAAGTAACAAATTCTGTGGAAATTTTTATTTGTTTCATAAGTTTTATAACCCTTTCAAAATTACGCAATATAATTATAGCACGTTTAAGCAAAAAAAGGAATATATAATATATTCCTTTAAAAAAGCCTTTCGTGTCTTAAAATGTCTTATATCGCGATATTTGAATTTTGCAAATAAAAAGAGTCAATTAATGACTCAATTTATCTTAGTAAGTTCTTACTGGTGTAACTAATTGAACATGTGATTCATCTTTAACATTTTTAATGACAAATGGTTTCATTTCGCCTAAGAATGCAATTGTCACATCTTCACATTTAGCAGCTTTAATTGCTTGCATAACATATAGAGAGTTAAATGATACTTCTAATCTTTCACCAGTATATTGGAAAGTTGATAATTTTTCAGTTGCTGAACCAATTTGTGAGGACTTCGTAGATATTTCAACAGAGTCTTCAGTCATAGTAAGTTTTACAACATTTTCACGATCTACTGATAACAAGGAAACACGTTCCATTGCGGCGATTAATTCTTGAGAATTTGCTTCTAAGAAATAAGAGAATCCATGAGGAATAATATGTCTTGTATTTGGGTATTCACCATTAACAAGTCTTGTTGTAATCAATGTTCCACCTAATTTAAATACAACTTTCTTTTCACTTATAGCCATTGTTAAGTTTGCTTCTTCATCAACAAGGTGTGCAACTTCAACCATGACTGTAGCAGGAATGTTAGCAGCAAAACTGATTTTTTCATTTAAGCGAACTGTTTTCTTTGCTAATCTAGCACTATCAGTGGCAGTAGCGGTTAATTCTCCATCAATTGCTTCAATGTTAAGGGCTGTTAGAATAGGTCTTTGGTCTTTTGTTGAAGCAGCAAATGCTGTTTGATCTACTAATTCTTTAAATTTAGCATAAGACATTTCAACCATTGCCCCATCCATTGCTATATCAATATCAGGATATTCTTCTGCACGTACAGAATTCAATTTGAAGTCTGACTTGCCATCACTAATTTTAGCAATTGTATCATCTAGAATTTCAAATGTAACTTCTTTACCTTCTAAACGTCTTACGATTTCAGTAATAAATTTATTAGCCACTAAAGTAGCACCATAACTATAATCTCTAATTATTTCTTCTTCTCCTATGTTAAAAGGAATAATTGTTTCAATTGTTAATTCTGTATTGCTACCTGTTAACTCTAGCCCTTTGTCACTAACTTCTAGTTTGACATTAGCCATAACTGGAATTGGTGATTTTGAGCCAATAGCTTTAGCGGCAATCATTAGTCCTTTTAAAAATTGTTCTCGATTGATGGTAAATTTCATTTTATTTATTCCTCCTATTTATAAGAAATATTTGTTGTTATTATAAGAGTGGAAAATGTGGATAATTATTAACCGCTCTTTACTTTATTTATTATAACATAATAAATATGCTATTTGTTAGTTATTTTTATAAAATCTAGTAAAAGTTTTATTTAAGTCGATTCTTAAGCTCTTTTATAACAGTTTTCATTTGGTCGTTTGTTTTTAACTCTTTATCCACTTTTTTTACCGCGGACATAACAGTTGAGTGATCCTTGCCTCCAAATGTTTGACCTATTTTCGTAAATGGTATATCTAATATTTCACGACATAAGTATATAGCAATGTGTCGAGCCATCGATATTTCACTTGTTCTTATTTTTCCCGTTAATTGAGATGGAGTTAAGTTATAATAATCGGCGACAACATTAATAATACGAGTTTCATCTAATTTCTTTTTCGAATCTTTAACTTTTATGAATGAAGATACTGATTCTTTGGCTAGAGCTAAATCAATATGTTTTGATTGTTTAATGTTGATAGTGTAGAAAATCAAACGATTTAATGCACCTTCTAGCTCTCTAACATTGTTTCCAAAGTTTGTAGCAAAGAACTCTAAAGCATCATCATCAAAACGAGATATTTCTAAGCCATTGCCTTCGATTTTCTTCTTTAAAATTGCAATTCTTGTTGGAGTATCAGGTTGCGTAATGTTTGTATTTAAACCAGAAGAGAATCTTGTCACAAGACGATCTTCTAAGCCTTTCAATTCTGATGGTTGACGATCACTAGTTAAGACAATTTGTTTACTAGCGTTAATTAGTGATTGGAAAGCATAGAAGAACATTTCTTGAGTCTTCTCTTTATTAGCTAAGAATTGAATATCATCGACTAATAAGACGTCAACTGTTTTGAAAAATTCTTTCAAATTGTCGGATTCACGGTCACCTTTAATAAATTTGATATATTCATCAACAAAGTTATCGGTAGTAATGTAGAGAACGTTTAAATGAGGATTATTTTTTCTAATGTAATTACCAATTGCATGTAGCAAGTGTGTTTTACCTAAGCCTGAATTAGAATAAATAAAGAGTGGGTTATAAAATTTGCCTGGAGTAGTAGCAATCATTAAAGCAGCTTGTTTAGCTTCAATGTTTGATGGACCAACAACAAAGTTTTCAAAAGTATAATTTGGATTAATTTGCGAGTACTCAAAGAATTTTGGCTTGATAGTTTCTGTAACAGCAGGGACATCTTCCTCTTTAATAGAATCTGTTGTAATGTAATCGATAATGAAGTTAGATTCAGTTACTTCGGAAACGACCATAGCAAGTTGAGTCCCATATTTCTTTTCAATAATAGATTGAGCAAAATTTGAATTAACAGCGATGGTTAGCCTATTTCCTTCTATTTTATATATAGTAGAGTCAGCGAAGAATGTAGTGTAAATATTATCATCGTTAACTATGTCTTTCATTTTTGTTAGCACTCGAGCCCACAAATTCTTTAATTCAGTAATAGTAGCGTTCATAAAAAGACGTCCTCCAAACAACAAAAATTGTATCACAAATGTTGATAAATTTTAACAAAAAATCATATTGCGTTAATTTTTCCACATTTTTAATGCTAAAAAAGCCGATTTTTACCGACTTTCCACACTTTCCACAACTTCAAAATGTGGAAAACTTTGTTGATAAAATTATTCACTGTGGAATATGTTATAAATGTGAATTACTAACTTTAAGAGTGTATTATTAGATTTTTTAACTTGTGTGAATTATAATAAGAACACAAAAATAATCTTTTATTAAGAAAAAGGAGATAATTTTTATGAATGTAATCCCGGGAAACACTGAATTAATCGAATTAAAACATATAGAAAGCACATTTAAGACAACATGCCGAATTTATGGAAAAGTTGAAAATACAAACCCAAGTGGATCAATTAAAGACCGCGCGGTTTATCAAATGCTATTAGGTTATCAACAAGAAGGTAAATTAGTTAAAGGCGGAATCGTTATTGAAGCTACTTCTGGTAACACCGGTATCTCGTTAGCGTTTTTCCAAAAAGTTTTTGACTATAAAGCCGTAATTTTAATGCCAAAAAGCATGTCTAAAGAAAGACGAGATAAAATCGCTTCATATGGGGCTCAATTAGTATTAATCGATGGTGGAATGAAACAATGTGAAGATGAAGCAATTGCTCTACAACAAAAAACACCAAATTCTCTTATCTTTGGACAATTTGAAAACGAAAATAATCCATTAGCTCATTACTTAACAACAGGCCCAGAAATTGCTAAACAATTAGACAAAGTTGATTACATATTTGCAGGTTTTGGCACTGGTGGAACAGTAAGTGGACTTGGAAGATATTTTAAAGAACATAAAACAAATACAAAGATAATTGGTGTAGAGCCACGTCAATCACCACTTCTTACTAAAGGTGTAGCAAGCCCACACTTAATCCAAGGAATAGGTGCGAACTTCATCCCTCAAACATTGCACCGTGAATACATAGATGAAATTGTGGATGTTGATGATAAAGCAAGTATTGAAATGGCTAAAACAATAAGAGAAATCGAAAAAATAGATATTGGTATTTCTAGTGGCGCGGCGTTATTATGTGCACTAAATTACATTAAAGAACATAATCTTAAAGAGGGAAATATTGTCGTTATATTCCCAGATAAAGGAGATAGATATAAATGGACAAACGATTAGAAATCGCCTTTATTGATAACATTAAGCAAAAATTACTTTGGAAAGAAAAAATTGATGTTAAAGATTTGTTCCTAAAATGCATTGATAATAACGAAGAAAAGGCAAAATTATTTATTTCAGAACTTCCAAACATTGAAAAAGATTTAAAGAAAGATTTAAAGTTTTATATGGAAAGTGATCCTGCAGCGGATAGTGAAGAAGAAATATTGATAGCTTATCCAGGTTATAAAGCCATTATGTACCATCGTGTAGCGCACGAGTTATATAAACTAGGCTACAAAGTTCAGGCTCGCATAATTAATGAGGAAGTACATTGTTTAACAGGGATTGATATTCATCCTGGTGCAGAGATTAAATCACCATTCTTTATTGATCATGGAACTGGTATTGTCATTGGTGAAACCGCTCAAATTGGGTCTTATGTTAAAATGTATCAGGGTGTAACTTTAGGAGCTTTATCACTTGCTAAAGGACAATTATTACGCGGAACAAAACGTCATCCAACCATCAAAGACCACGTTACAATTTATTCGGGAGTTTCGATTTTGGGTGGAAATGTGGTAGTTAATGAAAATGTTGTGATTGGTTCAAATGTGTTTGTACTTGAATCAATTCCAGCGAATTCTCGTGTTACAATGGTAAAACCAGAATTACAAATAATTACCAAAAAAGAGAAAAAATAGGCGGAAGAATTACCTCTTTCGCTTTTTGTTTTGAAAAGAAAAAAAGTATATAAGTATTGACTTATATAGATTTTATCTATAAAATTGTCAATGCGTATATCTGTTTCAAATCGGAGGTGTTAAATTATGAAAAGAACGTATCAACCAAGTAAAAGAAAAAAACAATCTGTTCACGGATTTAGAGCTAGAATGGCTACTCCTAACGGAAGAAAAGTCTTAGCAAGACGTCGTGCAAAAGGTAGAAAAGTCTTATCAGCTTAAGGTTTACTTGGCCACTAGTGTTTAATCTAGTGGCTTTTTAAGAACAAAAAGGAGTTAATGAAAATGATCAAAAATAACAATCGTGTCAAACATCATGAAGAATTTCAAAAAATCATTTGCTCCAGGAACATAGAAAAAAATAATGCATTTGTAGTTTATTACACATTAAGTGATAACGAAAATGCTCGTGTAGGCATATCGGTCTCAAAGAAACTCGGCAATGCCGTGGCAAGAAATAAAATCAAAAGACAAGTTAGACATATGCTTCATGAAACAATGGACTTATCAAGAAACATTGATGTAATTGTTATAGTCCGTTCAAATTATCAAAAAAACACATTTTCAGAGAATTTGCATCTTCTTGAGCAATTGCTGAAAAGAGTATGGAGGAAAATAGATGAACAAAATAAAAAAGTGGCTTAAATATTTAGTAGGATTTTTGTTCATAGCGCTTGCTGTTACAGGCTGTACCGCAAACTTTTGTTCAAACAAAGATGTGGCGTGTAAATGGTATGCAACATATGGAAGCGTAGAAAATAGAAATGCCTTAATTACCGAAGCCGAAAAGACAACTGAAGTTCCACATAATGATTTCTGGGTTACATTTGATAACGAAACTGTCAAGTTTGCTTTAGCAGAATACAATGCCCATAACGAAACAAAAAAGACAATTGAAGATGTAGCTAGTGATGAAGCAAAGAATGAATTACTTACTAAATATGGTTATGTAATTTATCTTGATGACAACTATTCTGCTGCTTCTTCTAACGACAGAGTCTTATGGCAAAACTTTGATAAAGTAGTTAGTGACTATGCATCATTAAGTGAAGAAAATGCTAAGAAAGCACCAACTACTGACTTTATCACTTATTACAAGAACACACTTCAAAATTCAACACAAGCATATAGAACTTGTATAACTCCAGAAGCTGGACAATATGGTGCAGCTGGAAGCAAAGTTGATGTTGAAGCAAAAACATGGGGCGACGCATGGGGAAAAGGATTAATCGAAGGTTTATTTGTTTATCCTATTTCTTGGGGGGTCCACCAATTATCTAATTTGTTTGGAGCAAATGGTTGGGGTCAATTATTAGCAATTGTTGTTATTACAATTATTGTTCGTGGCTTGATGATGTTAGTGACATTCAAATCCACTGCGGCTCAAACCAAGATGACAGCTTTACAACCAGAATTAGCAAGATTACAAGAGAAGTATCCAAATGCTGATTCAAATCAATACGAAAAACAACGTTTGGCACAAGCACAAATGGAATTATATAAAAAGAATGGTATTAATCCATTCTCACAACTACTTGTATTAATTATTCAATTCCCTGTATTTATCGCTGTTTGGAGTGCTTTACAAGGTGCCGCAATTCTATCATCTGATAGTGTTCTAGGTCTTGAATTAAGTGCTTCTTTAGGAAAGGAAATGATTAACTTCCAATCCACAAGTTGTATTACTGCAATTGTGTTGTTCCTCTTGATGTCAGGCACACAATTAGTGTCAATGAAATTACCACAATGGATGCAAAAGAAAGCAACTAAGAACGTTTCCCGTATGGGCAAGAACCCAGCAGTGGATAAAACTCAATCGCAAACTAAGATGATGAGCAACATTATGTTAGTTATGATTATTGTTATGGGTATTTCCTTACCATCTGCAATGGGCGTTTACTGGTTAATTTCAGCCTTGTTCTCAATTTGCCAAACATTGATTACACAAAAAATTATAGGAAAGAAGAAAACGAAGTAATTATGAAAAAGTACGAAGCAAAAACTGTTGAAGCTGCAGTTGAATTAGCATGTGAAGATTTAATGATGGAACGTGAATCTTTAATGTATGAAGTAACAATGGAAAAGAAAGGCTTGTTCTCCAAAAAAGCAGAAATTATGGTCTTTGATTTATCCGACGTTATCGAATATGCTGAAAACTATATTAAAGATGCAATTGCAAATTTTGAAATCGATGTTACAACCAAATCAACAATATCTGATGACATTATTCGCATTTCCCTAAGTAGTGATCACAACTCAGTTATCATTGGTAAAAACGGAAAAACATTACAAGCAATTAACGAATTAACCAAATTAGCGGTATCTTCAAAATTCAAAAGAAGATTTAGAATCTTACTTGATGTTGGAGAATATAAGAACGACAAATATCAAAAAATCGTTCGTATGGCTAAAAGAATTGCTCGCGATGTTCAAAAGACAAAAGTTACTGCAACTTTAGACCATATGCCTGCAGATGAAAGAAGAGTTATCCATAACGCTTTAGCGAATATGCATAACATCAAAACAGAAAGCATTGGCGAAGGTCGCAAAAGACAAATCACAATTAAATATGTTGATTAATTAGAAAGAGACTTATGTCTCTTTTTATTTTGCTTAAAATACTAAACAAGATAATGTTTTTTTATGTTATATTATATAAGCAAGAAGGTGAAATTATGTTAGATACAATTGTTGCATTAGCCACCGCTCCGATGAAATCCGCAATCGCGGTAATAAGAGTTTCAGGAGAGAATTGTTACGAAATAGTCTCTAAAGTATTTTCAAAAGATTTAACAAATAAAACACAAAAAGGAATTAATTATGGCTTTATTAAGAAAAACGAGCAAGTTATCGATGAAGTCATTGTTTTAAATTACGTTAAACCACATAGTTTCACTGGCGAAAATAGTGTGGAAATCATGTGCCATGGTTCGATGCTTATTGTAAACGAAATAATAGAATTACTTGTTGAAAATGGTGCACGAATCGCTACTAGAGGAGAGTTCTCTTCACGCGCATATTTAAATGGAAGAATAGATTTAGTTCAAGCTGAAGCAATAAATGATGTAATTAATGCGACATCAAAAGAGGCAAAACAACTATCACTTCTTTCTTTGGAAGGTAAAACCTCAAAATTGCTTGAACCTTTAAAAACGACACTTGCAGATTTAATCTCAAATATAGAAGTTAATATTGATTATCCAGAATATTTAGATATTGAAGTAGTAAGTAAAGAAAAAATTATTACTGAAGGACGTAAACTTCATGAAATGATTGCTAAATTAGTAAATGAAGGCGAAGAGGGAGCAAAGATTAAAGATGGTGTTAATGTCGCTTTAGTGGGAAAACCTAATGTCGGTAAATCTTCCTTACTTAACTGTTTGTTAAAAGAGGATAAAGCAATTGTTACTAATGTCGCTGGCACTACTCGCGATGTTGTGGAAGGAGATATTGTTTTTAAAGGTATCACACTTCATCTTTTCGATACGGCAGGCCTTCATGATTCTAATGATGAAGTTGAAAGTCTAGGAATTAAGAAAACTAAGAAAACAATAGATGAAGCCGATATTGTCGTTTTGCTTTTAGATGGGGAAAATATCACCAATGAAGATGAAATTTTAATAAAAGAAATATCTCACAAGAATCCAATAATCGTACATAGTAAATCTGATTTGGTAAAGTATGATGAGGGAATAAGCATTTCTAGTAAAAACAATGATGTAAAACAATTACTTAGTGAGATTTCCAAACGAATTGGCATTCACGAAGAAAGCTTTATTAGACCTTCTTTAAATAATACACGTCAAATCGGTTTATTAAAAAAAGCGGATTTAGCAATTGATCAAGCGATTGAAGACGCAAAAAATGATTTACCTGTTGATTTAATTTCAGTTTCTTTAGTGGAAGCATATAATACAATTTTAGAAATTATGGGAGATAACGTGAATATGGATTTATCAAAAGAAATATTCTCACGTTTCTGCGTAGGAAAATAGTATGATTTTTGATACACATTGTCATTTAAATAGTGATGAACTATATGAAAATCACAAAGAAATAATTAAAAGCGCGAACGAAAAAGGCGTTAATTTGATATTGGTTCCAGGATACGATGATATCTCATCTATGCGTGTCTTTAATCTTGTTAAAGAAAAAAACATTTATGGTGCGATTGGTATTCAGCCAGAAGAAATCAAACACACCAACATCGACAAGATGCTTGAACTTTTTTCTTTGTGTAAAGATAACAAAAAAATAGTAGCAATTGGAGAAATTGGTTTAGATTACTACTGGGAAAAAGATGAGGGAACCAAAAACAAACAAAAAGAAATTTTTATCAAACAAATAGAAATTGCAAACGAACTAGGATTACCGATTATTGTTCATTCGCGTGATGCCTTAAAAGATACTTTAGATATTTTAAAAGAGCATAGACCACTTAAAGGTGGAGTTATGCATTGTTATAGTGGACCAAAAGAAATGATATATGATTTTATTTCTTTAGGTATGTATATCTCTTTAGGTGGACCAGTTACATTTAAGAATGCTAAAACACCAAAAGAAGTCGCTAAAGAAATAGATTTAAATTATTTATTAGTGGAAACAGATTCACCTTATTTGGCGCCTCATCCTCTGAGAGGTACACAAAACGTGCCAGGAAATGTTCCTTTAGTTGTGAAAGAGATTGCAAGAATAAAAGAAAAAGACACAAGTGAAATTGCCACTGCTACTTTCAATAATGGATGTCGTTTATTTGGAGTAAAGTATGAAGATTAGGTTTGATGGAGCCATTGTTGTCGAGGGGAAAAGCGATGTACAATTCTTAGAATCTTTCATTGATAGCGAGTTCATTATCACTAACGGAAGTGAAGTTTCACGTGAAACAATAGATTATATATCTTCTTTATCAAAGATAAAGAAGGTTATTGTCTTAACTGATCCAGATTCTCCTGGTAAAAGAATTCGTGATGTGCTAGATAATAATATCAAAGGGCTATATCATGCTTTTTTACAAAAAGATCAATGTATTAAGAAGCATAAAGTTGGAGTCGCGGAATCTAATAAACAACATGTTTTAGAATGTTTAGAGTCTTTATTAAGTAATGAAGACACGCAAATTGGCACATTAACGATGCCTGACTTATATGCTTTAGGATTAACAGGGAAAGAGGACTCTAAAGATAAGCGCATTAAAATAATGCGAAAATTACATATCGGGTATGGGAACGCAAAAACATTATTAAAAAGACTAAATAGTCTAGCAATAAGTTATGAAGAATTAGAAAAAATGATTGAGGATATTTAATATGATAGGACCAGTAGCAAACAAAGAATACGTGCTAAAGCACTTAAATGTTTATGATGTCAAAGCTTTAAAAAAATATGGGCAAAACTTTTTAGTTGATGATAAATTGGCTAAAGAAATTGTGGATTCTATTAGCGATGGAGAAAATAAAACACTTATTGAGATAGGTCCAGGTTTAGGGGCATTAACATATCATTTATTAAATAAGCAAGGAAAGAAAATCCTTGTGGAAATTGATAAAGTTATGGCGGAACACTTATCAAGACAAATAAATGATGAAAATATTGATATCGTTTGCCAAGATTTTCTTAAATATAATCTTGAAAATATACAAGGTGAAATTGTTGTTCTTGCTAATTTGCCATACTATGTTACAACTGAAATTGTAGAAAAACTAATTAAGTGTCCAAAAGTAACCCAAATGACATTAATGGTACAAAAAGAAGCATATCAAAGATTAGTTGCACCAATTAACACCAAAGAATATTCGCCACTTTCAATTTTTATTGAATATCTAGGTGGAGCAAAAGTATTAAAAAAAGTATCAAGACACTCATATATTCCTGAACCACATGTCGATTCACTAGTGTTTCAAATTAATGTTAATAAAAGAAAACAATCAAATAATGAACAAGATTTTTATAAAATTACTAAAGCTATGTTCTTAATGCGTCGAAAAACAATTTTAAATAATTTAACTTCTTATGTAAAAGATAAAGATAAGGCTATTAGTCTTTTAAAAGTATTAAATTGTAATGAAAATATGAGACCAGAACAATTAGATTTAGATTTCTATCTTCGTTTAACAGATTTGATAAAGCGTGATAATTAGGTCACGCTTTTTTGTCAAAGCACCGCTCTTTTGAATATATATAAAAAAGGAGGTGCTTTATGGATTTTAATATTGGAGACGTTGTTACAAGAAAATCACATAATCATGACTGTGAATTCATAGTTGCCAAAGTCAACAAAGAAAAAAGAGTCGCAGTTTTAAAAGGAAAATGTATAAGATTAAACGCTGATGCGACTTTTGATGATTTAGAAATAAGTGATAAGCGTACATCTTCTGACTTGCCCAGTCTAGTCTTGCCTCGATATGAACCAAATACCATTTTTGGCAAAATTTTACACATTGATGGTGATTCTTCTTTTTTGAAAAAATGTATGGATTTGTATAAATATTATCATGTTCCGGCGATTGGATATTATTTCCCTGAATCTGATATTCCTCAAGTTATAAATGAGTTATTAGCTAAACATAAACCAGATGTTTTAGTAATCACAGGCCATGACGCTTATTCGAATAGTCCGTTTGCGGCGCAATATATGAATTCTCAAAGTTTTTTAAACGCCACAAAAAATGCTAGATTATTTCAACCGAGTAAAGACGCTATGCCAATCGTTGTGGGAGGATGTCAATCGGACTTTAAAGCACTAATTGAATATTCAAATTTTGCTTCTTCTCCTGGGCGAGTAAACATTGGAGCTTTAGACCCTGCGATTATTGCTGTAATGATATCAATGACCGCTGTAAATGAATTTGTCGATGTTTTGCGTGCAGCAAATCAAACAGCCGGAAAAACTAGAGGTATTACAGGCATTGATACAAGGGGAGTTGCAAGAAAAATCTATTAATAAGCAATTACTTAAAAAAAATAACAATATACAGTAAAACATACTTTATTTTTATATTTGCTATGTTAAAATAATTAATGGCAATTGCCCTCGGGAGAATTACTATGATTATAAAAGCATATGCTAAGATTAATTTAGCTATAAATGTTAAAGAAAAAAGAGATGATGGGTATCACAATTTAGATATGGTTATGTTACCAGTAGAGTTACATGACTCTATTGATATATCTATCTTACCTGGAATATATGATACCTATGTTACTTGTGATGATTACTCATTAGAAGTTAATGAATATAATTTGTGCTCTATCACAGTTCGCAAAATGAAAGAAAAATATCACATTGATAAATCGTTTAGAATACACATTCATAAAAATATTCCAATTGGTGCTGGTCTTGGTGGTGGCTCCGCAAACGCAGCCGCAGTTATTAACGCCATAAAAACATTATTAAAGTTAAATATTTCTGATGAGGAAGAAATAGAGCTTGCAAAATCAATTGGTTCAGATGTTCCATTCTGTTTAAAAAACATTCCTTCACGCGTGGAAGGTATGGGAGAAAAGATAACGCCAATCGAAGTAAAAAACAAATACTATGTTTTATTGGTAAAACCAAAGAAGGGTTTATCCACTAAAGAAGTTTATGCTAAATATGATGAAATTGGTTTTGATCGTTCTGCAAAAGTAAAAGAACTAATTGAAGTTTTAAAAACTGGTGAAGATCAAAATTTAAATGAATACATGGGCAACGAATTAGAAAAAGCATCTATATCAATGCTTCCAGAAATCGAATTGCTTAAAAAGAGATTGCTAGATGCAGGATTAGAGAATGTTATGATGTCTGGCTCTGGTTCTTCTGTCTTTGCAATTTCCACAAATAAACAAAAAATTGAAAAAGAATATCATGTCTTGGATAAAGAAGGATTTGAAGTATTCTTCACAAAAGTATTAAAATAAAGAAAAAGAGGTATAAACAATGAAAAATTATGCAATTATCTTAGCTGCGGGTAAAGGTACAAGAATGAAGTCTTTAGACCAAAGCAAATCAAAAGTCAGTTATGAAATATTACATAAACCATTAGTTCGTTATGTTTTAGATGCGTTAAAACCAATCGGGTTTGAAAAACTAATCACTATTGTTGGTTTTGGTGGCGAAGTTACTAAATCTTTGGTACAAGACAGTGCTGAAGTAGTTTGGCAACATGAACAAAAAGGGACAGGACATGCAGTTATGCAAGCCGCACCTTTATTGGAAGGCAAAGAAGGTTACACAATCGTATGCTGTGGAGATACACCAGTTGTGACAACTGATACTTTCAAAGCTTTGTTTGAAAAACATGTTAAAGACGGAAATGCTCTTACTTTACTTACCGCAATTGTGGATAATCCAAAAGGATATGGACGTATCAAAAGAAATGAAACAGGCGACCAAGTAGAGGCTATTGTTGAACAAGCAGATTGTGATGAAGTTATGGATAAAGTTAAAGAAGTTAATGCCGGTATCTATGTATTTGATAACAAAGAATTATTCGCACATTTACATAATTTGCACGCAAATAACGCACAAGGCGAGTTATATTTGACTGATTTATTAGAAATGTTTAGAAAAGAAGGCTTAAAAGTTGGTGCTTCAATTCTTGATAACCCAAGCGAAATGATGGGAGTCAATAATAGATGGCAACTTTACGAAGCTGGCGAAGCATTAAAAATGCGTATCAACAAAGAACACATGCTAAATGGTGTAACAATTATTGATCCAAAAGTTACATACATTGGACCAGATGTTAAAATTGGACCAGATACAATTATTTATCCAAACACCCATATTTATGGTCACACAGTTATTGGAAATTCCAATGTAATTGGACCAAACACTATGATTATTGATTGCGAAATTGGTGATAATAAAGAAATTGCTAATACCACAATCAAAAAAGAAAGAATCTAATTAAAAGATAACTTACAAGGCAGCTTTAATTAAGCTGTCTTTTTTTATAAACAAAAAAATAGCGTTCCCATAAAGAGATACGCTATTTAATTTAAATTTTTAGTTTACAAATACCAACTATTTACGTGGGAATTTGATAGCAGCTTGTGCAGCGGCTAAACGTGCAACTGGGACACGGAATGGTGAACATGAAACGTAATCTAATCCAGCCTTGTGGTAGAATTCGATTGAGTTAGGTTCGCCACCAGTTTCACCACAAACACCGATGTGTAAATCAGGTCTTGTAGCACGGCCAAGTTTGACTGCCATATCTACTAATTTACCAACACCATGTTGATCAAGAGTCTTGAATGGATCTTCTTCGAAAATCTTGTGCTCATAGTAATCTGGTAAGAATTTTGCAGCATCATCACGTGAGAAACCGAATGTCATTTGTGTTAAGTCATTTGTACCAAATGAGAAGAATGTTGCTTCTTGTGCGATTTCATCAGCAAGTAATGCAGCACGTGGGATTTCAATCATTGTACCAACATGGTATTCCATATTGACACCAGCTTCTTTAATTAATTTATCAGCTGTTTCTGTAATGATTTTCTTAACGAATTTTAATTCTTTAACTTCTAAGACGAGTGGTACCATGATTTCTGGTTTGATAGCAATACCAGTCTTCTTTTGGACGTTAATAGCAGCTTTGATAATTGCAGATGTTTGCATTTCACAAATTTCTGGATAAGAAACTGCTAAACGGCAACCACGGTGACCCATCATAGGGTTGAATTCGTGTAAGTATTCGATACGAGCTTTAACTTGTTCAACTGTTCTACCAGTTGCTTTTGCTAATTCTTCAATCTTGTCTTCTTCTTGTGGTAAGAATTCATGTAGAGGTGGATCTAATAAACGAACGTTAACATTCATTTCGCCCATTGTCTCATATAATGATTCGAAGTCTGATTGTTGCATTGGTTCAAGTTCTGCTAAAGCAGCTTTTCTTTCTTCAACTGTATCAGCTAAAATCATTTTTCTCATTGAGAAGATTCTGTCTTTATCAAAGAACATATGTTCTGTACGGCATAAGCCAATACCTTCAGCACCGAAGATTTTTGCTTGTTTAGCATCACGTGGAGTATCAGCGTTTGTACGGACTTTTAATACGCGAGCATCATCGACCCATTTCATTAAACGGCCGAAGTAACCAGCAGATAAGTCAGGCATAACTTTCTTAATGTCTCCAAGGTAAACTTTACCTGTTGAACCATCAAGAGAGATTGTATCTTGATCAGTATATACTTTTCCGTTAATTGTAATTGTTCTTGATTCTTCATCGATTAAAGCTTCTTTACAACCACAGACACAGCATTTACCCATACCACGAGCGACAACAGCAGCGTGAGATGTCATACCACCACGCATTGTTAAGATACCTTCAGCAGCGACCATACCAACGATGTCTTCTGGTGATGTTTCAGCACGAGCCAAGATAACTTTTTCGCCAGCAGCGTGTCTCTTTTCTGCTTCTTCAGCAGTAAATGCGATTTTACCTGTTCCAGCACCTGGACCAGCAGCTAAGCCTTCAGCAATAACTGTAGCGTTCTTTAAATCATCTTTATCGAATGCAGGTAATAATAATTTATCGAATGAAACTGGGTCGATTCTTAAGACAGCTTCATCAGTTGTGATTAAGCCTTCATCAACTAAGTCACATGCAATCTTTAATGCAGCTGCAGGTGTTCTCTTACCATTACGTGTTTGTAAGAAATAGAGTTTACCTTCTTCAACGGTGAATTCCATATCTTGCATATCTCTGTAGTGGTGTTCCATTTTCTTAATGGTTTCAACGAATTGTTTGTATACTTCAGGCATACGAGCATTGAGTTCTTCAATGTGTAATGGAGTACGGATACCGGCAACAACGTCTTCACCTTGTGCATTTGGTAAGTATTCAGCTGAGATCTTGTTTTCACCAGTAGCTGGGTCACGTGAGAATGCAACACCTGTACCAGATGTTTCACCTTTGTTACCGAAAGCCATTGATTGAACATTAACAGCTGTTCCCCATGAGTATGGGATTGAGTTCATCATACGATAAACGTTTGCACGTGGGTTATCCCATGAACGGAAGACAGCAGTTACAGCTTCGATTAATTGAACATATGGATCTGATGGGAAATCTTCACCAAATGTTGCTTTGTAGTATTCTTTATATTTCTTTACTAAATCTTTTAATTCTTCTGCTGTGACTTCTGTATCAAGTTTGTAACCTCTTGATTCTTTTAAGTCTTCAAGCATCTTATCCATTGCTGTTCTTGGATGACCTTTAGCAATGTTTGTGAACATTAAGATGAAACGGCGATAGCTATCGTAAGCAAATCTTTCATTGTTTGTTTCTTTTGCTAAAACTTCGACAGTCTTATCATTTAAACCTAAGTTTAAGATAGTGTCCATCATACCAGGCATACTGACACGAGCACCAGAACGTACACTAACTAATAGTGGATTCTTGTCTCCGCCAAATGATTTTCCTGTTTCTTTTTCAACGGTTTTAATTGCTTCGTAGACTTGTTTGACTAAGAAGTCTGGAAGTTTCTTTCCGCTGTCATAATAAAGTGTGCAAGCTTCAGTTGTAATTGTAAAACCTTGTGGAATTGGGACTCCGATGTAGGTCATTTCTGCTAAGCCAGCACCTTTACCACCAAGAAGTTCTTTACCTAAACCATGTGCTTCTTTAAAGTGGTAAACATACTTTTTTTCTTGCATTTCTTTTCCTCCTAAAAATTTCTTTGCTAATATTAATATTAGCGTAGTTAAATGCTACGGAATTATATTAGCATAAATGAAATATAATTTCATTCAAAAAAGATAAAAAATTGTAAGTTTTATATAACTTCGTGCTTAAAATTAGTAATAGCTAACGCAAGGAAAGAAAAAAACGATTTTCAAAGCATGCAAAATGTAATAAAATTAATCGTAGGAAGTGAAACAAATGAATGAAAATTCTTTAGTTCTCACGCTTGATTTTGGTACACAAAGCGTTAGAACTTTAATTATTGATAAAGACGGACAAGTTTTAGTGAATGTCAAAGAACAATATGAACAAGCATATTTTTCAATTAAACCAGGATATTGCGAACAATATCCACAATATTACTGGGATAAATTATGTAAAGCATGTAAGGAATTAACTGCAAATTATAAAGACTTGATGGATAGAGTGGCTTGTGTTTCTATGACTTGTTTTAGAGATTCATCAGTTTTATTAGATGAAAACAATGAAGTTATTAGACCATCTATTTTATGGCTTGACCAACGTATGGCGGAAGGTAAAAAGAAATTACCACTTCTCCAAAGAGTATTATTTAAAATTGTTGGCATGACTGACACAATTGATATAACCCATCGTAGAACAGCGGCGGTATGGCTACAAGAAAATGAACCAGAAAACTGGGCAAAAACCAAACATTATGTGAATATTTCAACATATTTTGTCTATCGTTTAGTTGGTGAACTGGTCGATTCTATTGGAAACCAAACCGGTCACTATCCAATCGATTTTAAAAAGAAAAAATGGTACAAGGAAACAGATTTAAAATATCCAATTTTTGGTGTTGACCGTGAAATGTGTTGTCGTATTGTGCAATCTGGCGAAGTATTAGGAAAAATAACAAAAAAATGTAGTGAAGAAACAGGTTTAAAAGAAGGATTAGTTTTAATTGCAACTGGTTCTGATAAAGCTTGTGAAACTTTAGGTACAGGTTGCTTAACAAAAGATAAAGCTAGTATTTCTTATGGAACTGCATCTACGATTGAAGTATCAAATCCTAAATATATTGAACCAGAGCAATTCTTACCTGCATATCCTGCAGCAATTCCTAATTTATACAATATGGAAGTTCAAATATATCGTGGCTATTGGATGATTACTTGGTTTACGAAAGAATTTGCTAAAAAAGAATCTGTAGAAGCCACAATCCAAAAATTAGCAGTTGAAGAGTACTTAAATGAAAAATTGCTTCAAATTCCACCTGGATCTGAAGGACTTGTGTTGCAACCATATTGGGGACCAGGATTAAAAAGACCTAACGCTAAAGGCGCAATTATTGGATTTAGCGACTGCCATACTTTATATCACGTATATCGTTCAATTGTTGAAGGTGTTGCCTATGGCTTAAGAGATGGCCTTGAAGGCATTGAAAAAAGGCAACATCACAAAGTCGATGAAATTGCGGTATCCGGTGGAGGATCTAGAAGTGATGCAATCTGTCAAATTACTGCGGATATATTCGGCGTTCCTGTATATCGTGTACAAACAAATGAAACTGCATCTTTAGGCTGTGCAATAGTAGCTTATAAATATTTAAATGTTTATAAAGATTATGATGAAGCAGTTAAGAATATGGTTCATAAATCAGTTGTGTTTAAACCAAATCAAGATAATCATGAAAAATACGATGTGTTATTTAACAAAGTTTATAAGAAAATGTTCAATAAATTATCAGGTATATATCTTGATATCAAAGAATTTAATAAAAAATATACAAAATAAAAGCAGAATTCAACATTCTGCTTTTCATGTTATTTAATATGATTTAATAAGTGTGTAATCTCTTCGTCGGTTAATTCACGATATTCGCCTTGAGATAGTCCTTTGCAAGTCAAATCATCAAATTTAGTTCTTTCTAAGTTGATTACTTCATAACCAAAAGTAAGAAACATTCTTTTTACTTGATGAAATTTACCTTCATGAATAGTTAATTCGGCATGTAAATTGTCGATTATTTTTAATTGCGCTGGCAAACATTTATATCCATCATCTAAGGTGACACCAGTAGAGAATAGACCTATTAAATCTTTTGATAAAGGATGATTTACTTCGGCGACATATGTCTTTGAAACATGACTTTTAGGTGAAAGCAAGGAATGCGCAAGTGAACCATGGTTTGTTAATAGCATAACGCCAGTTGTATCTATATCTAATCTACCTACTGGAGCAATGTGGTATTTTTTATAGTCTTCTACTAAATCTAAAACAACTTTATGATAATTATCTTCGGTCGCAGATATGTAACCTTTCGGCTTGTTCAATAGCAAATAATAATATTCCTTGTAGTTAATTAATTTGTTTAAAACATGAACTTTTGAATTAAAAGTTACTTGATAATCTGACTCTTTAATAATTAAATCACCAACAGAGACTTTACCATCTTTTATTAACTTTTTTACTTCTTTTCTTGTGCCAATTCCGGCATTAGAAAGATATCTATCTAGCCTCATTTGTTACTTCTTCTTTTTCTTTATCGCTTTTATTAACTAATTTATCGAGCAATAAAGCAATGACTATACCAATAACTAGCATTCCAAACATTAAAGCATATTGCCATGGGTTATTAGTTAAAACCTCATAATATCCTTTACTAATGACTTCGTGATTATAATAAACTGAGAATATTGAACCGATAATAAATCCAATAATTGCAAAGAAAGTCGGAATTGTGTGGTTTTTAAGTAAAAATTTCATAAGTTTTGTAATGCATAATAAACCAATTAATGCACCTAACGCAAATACTAAGGTAATAGGCAAATAATTAGCAAAATTAAATTTTATGACATTAGGTATGGAAACGATGACCACCAATTCGTAAAGTCCTAATGCAAGTAAAACTGCTGATCCAGATATTCCTGGAACCACTAATGCGAATGCTGCTAAAATACCACCCACAAGAATTAAAATATATGACCAAACGTTTACATCTTCTATTTTAACACTTAAGCCTAAGTTTTGAGACAAGACTCCTAAACCAGCAGCAAGTACGAATGCAATTACGAAACAAAGAACATTTGGAACATTAAACTTTGCTCCTTTTACATTACGGCAAATTGATGGGAGACCACCAATGATAAATCCAACAAATAATGTAATGGTCGGAATTGGAATGTAAGTTAGCCCTAATGATACTAATTTTACTAGAGCTAGATAACCTAATAAAGCACCTATAGCTAATGGAATTAAAAACAAAATAGAATCTTTAAAATGCTTTCTTATGCCAGCAACACTTTCAATAGTGTCTTCATATATACCAAGCATTAATGATAAAGTCCCACCGCTGATTCCTGGGATGAGCATAGCAATGCCGACAGCAAGACCTTTGAGAACCAAAAGTGCAAAATCCTTAAAACTCTTAATTTTGATGTTCATAAGAATTCCTCCTTGCTAAATTATATACAAATTAAGTATATAATTCTACTTTTTTACAAAAACTAATCCCAAAGGAGAATGAAAACTATGCAAAAATTAAAATGTACAGAAAATGGTTGCGTTCACAACTATTGCAAGCACTGTGTAAAAGATGTTGTACAAATATCTCGTGATGCATGTTGTGATTCTTTTGATCTTAAAGGTCCAAAAAACGAAAATAACGCTAAAAGTGAGTTCGAATTTGCTTGCGAATGCGGGTTAGGAACAAGAGAAGATAATCATCACATTCTATGTAATGAAGAAAATTGTAACTATTGGAACTTTGGAGAATGTAGTTCGCATCAAGTCAAAATTCAAGGAAGAATGAATGAAGCAAAATGTGCGACTTATACTCCAAAAAAGTAAATTAAGTAAAGGCAAGTATTTGTATACTTGCTTTTTATTACTCATTTTCTTTCTATGTGATATACTTATAGCGATTGGAGGATATAGTCATGAAACTAATTGTTGGACTAGGTAATCCTGGTAAAGAATATGAAAAAACAAGACACAACATGGGATTTACCACAATTGATAAATTTGCAGATCAATTAGGTGTAGATATCGATAGAGAAGATTTTAAAGGATTATATTGTAAAACTAAGTTTTATGATGAAGAAATATATCTTTTAAAACCTCAAACATATATGAATCTTTCAGGAGAAAGTGTATTAAGCATTTGCCAATATTTTAAGATTTCCACGGATGATATCATTGTGATTTATGACGATTTGGCACTCGAACCAGGAAAAATAAGACTTAGACTTAATGGTTCTAGTGGTGGACAAAAGGGCATGCAAAACATCATTGATTTATTAAAAACTAATAATATAAAGCGTATTAGAATTGGTATAGGTGAGCCAACATTTTCTTGTGTTGACTATGTTTTAGGTAAACCTAGCGCTGAAGAAAAAGACAAAATTGAAACCGCCCAAGATAAAGCAGTTGAAGCGCTAAAAGAAATTTTAAAAAGCGATTTTCATCGCGCAATGTCCAAATACAATTAGAGGATACTATGTCTAGTTTATTAAACCTTATAAAAAATGATGAAGCAGTTGAACTGTTTTGTGATAATAAAAATAAGCAATTTATAACAGATGATGTTATAGGAACTAGTCTTTTAGTGTGCTCAAGATATAACGCTAAACCAGAAAAAATAGTGGTTGTGGCATCAAATTTATATAATTCACAAAGAATTTATGATTTTGTTTCTAATATAATTGGCGAAAACGAATGCTTATTTTATCCTAGCGACGACTTATTAAGAAATGAGTCAGTAGCAGAATCAAAAGAAATGATTGCACAAAGATTATATATTATGCACGAGCTTGAGACACGTGATAACTACATATTAGTTACGCATGTTAGTGCATTAATGAAATATTTGCCATCACCAGAATTATTTAAAGAGAACTGTCTGCATTTTAAAGTTGGAGACACATTAGATCTAAAGAATATTAAGAATAAGCTAGTTGCGATGGGATATGTTTCAGTACATAAGATTGACCACAGTTTACAATTCGCTAATCGTGGAGACATTATTGATGTCTTCTCAGTTAATAATGACAATCCAATAAGAATTGAATTGTTTGATGACCAAATTGAGTCAATTAGACAATTTTCGATTGAAACACAGACATCAATTAGTGAGATAAAAGAGATACTAATATTACCTGCAAATGAATATCTTTTAACTCAAAATGAGTTAGATAACGCTTCTAAAAAAATAAGATATGAACGCGATTTAGAATCAAAGCAACTTTCAGACGAAAGACAAAGTTGTTTCTTTGCAAATATAAATCTTGATTTGGACTCATACGAGAATTCTTCTAATAAAAAACTTGTGCAAAAATACTACTCTTTTTTACAAGACAACCATCATTCATTGCTTGATTACACTAAGGACTCTGTCATTGTCCTATCTAATACAGAACCAATAGAAAATACTGCAAAAATTGTTTTTGATGAAGCAGAAGATTTTCTAGCTGAAGAGATTAAAGACTTGAAAGTCTTACAAACAATTAGTGTTTATCAAAATTATGAAAACTTAATTAAAAAGTATAAGAATATTATTAACATTCATGAATTTGCATTAAAAAAAGATGCAATATCATTTCAAGTTTCTTCTATTGCGGGTGTTGCTACAACATTGAATCAAGCTTTTGATTTAATAAAAACTTATTTAGATTCAAAAAGTAAAGTTATTGTATGTGTGGATAATGTACAGCAATATGAAATAATAAAATCTATTCTTACAAGCAACGAAGTAAAATTTGAGGAGATCAGTTCGTTTTCTACTTCTTTCTCCCAATTGGGCATAATGATTAACATTTTGGATGAAGGCTTTGATTTAATAAAAAATAATCTTGTTGTTTTAACATCTAAAGAATTATTTAGTTTTAAAACAAAGTCATCAAAGTATGCGAATAGATACAAACAAGCGGTTGCCTTAAAATCAGAGCAAGATTTGGTTCCAGGAGATTATGTCGTGCATGAAAATCATGGTGTAGGAAGGTTTATTGATGTTGTCACATTAGATGTTGATGGCATCCATCGTGACTTTATTCACATACAATATGCAGGCACTGATGTTTTATATGTGCCTTTAGAACAATTTAAATTAATAAGAAAATTTTCTGGCAAAGAGGGTGCCGTTCCTAAATTAAACAAATTAGGCTCAGGTGAATGGGAAAAAACCAAGAATAAAATTAAAGAACGCATTAATGAAATGGCGGATAGACTATTTAAATTGTATTCAGAACGTGAGCAAGTTAAAGGATTTGCTTTTAAGAAAGATGATGAATTTCAATTTGAATTTGAGCGACAATTCCCATATGCTTTAACTGTTGATCAACAAAAATGTATCGATGAGATTAAGCGTGATATGGAAAAAAGTGAGCCAATGGATCGTTTGCTTTGTGGCGATGTCGGCTTTGGTAAAACCGAAATTGCTTTTAGAGCAGCATTTAAAGCTATTTTAAGCGGCAAACAAGTTGCCATTTTATGTCCAACAACTTTATTAGCAAGACAACATTATGAACGTGCGCTTGAAAGATTCGGACCATTTGATGTGCGAATTGCGGTATTTTCGCGTTTGGTAGATGATCAAAGAATGAAAATGTATCAAAAACAAGTTGAAAGTGGCGAAGCGCATTTGATAATTGGTACACATAGTATTCTTTCAAAGAATATGCATTTTAAAAACCTAGGTTTACTTATTGTTGATGAAGAACAAAGATTTGGTGTTGAACAAAAAGAACGAATTAAGGAATTAAAAACTAATATTGATGTTCTAACTCTTACTGCGACGCCAATTCCACGAACCCTTCAAATGTCACTTCTTGGAATAAGATCTTTATCACAAATAAATACTCCACCAGAAAATAGAATGCCAATTCAAACATATGTTATGCCACAAAAAGATGATGTAGTTTATGAATTGATTTCACGTGAATTAGCTAGAAAAGGTCAAGTATTTTATTTGCACAATAATGTTTCTACGATTTATTCAACGGCAATTCGAATTGAGAAAAAGTTAAAAGGGTCAGTTGTAGGAGTTGTTCATGGACAAATGAGCCGTGATGAAATTGAAGATATAATGCTTAAATTCTACAATGGTGAGATTGATATTTTAGTTTGTACATCAATTATTGAAACAGGAATTGATATTCCAAATGTCAATATGATAGTAATTGAGGATGCAAATAACTTTGGTTTGTCGCAACTTTATCAAATTAAAGGCCGAGTAGGACGTGGGAATAGAATTGCTTATGCTTATTTGTTATATAAACCAAACAAAGTTATCAACGAAAAAGCAAGAAAGCGTCTCAAAGCAATTATGGATTTTACTGAACTCGGTAGTGGATATAAAATTGCACAAAGAGACTTATTGATACGTGGTGCAGGAGATATTTTGGGCCCTGAACAAGCTGGATTTATTGATACTGTAGGTTTAGATATGTACATGCAATTATTAAAAGAAACGATTGAAGAAAGACAAACAGGCATTAAACAAAGTGATGCAACGAGAAATGTTGGAAACATCTCTATTGATGCATATCTACCTAATGAATATGTAGAAAAGATTGACAAAATCGACTTATATCAAGAAATTGAAAATGTCAAATCAATTGAAGAACTAAAGGTTTTAAGAGCAAAAATTAGAGACTTATATGGTCGATTCCCTGAAAGTGTTGAGCGATTATTTGAAAAGCGAGAAATTCTATTTATAATTGAAAACAATAAATCTTTTGATCGTTTAGTCGAAGAAAGTAATGCCCTTGATTTATATTTATCAAAAGAATTCTCTAATCTTGATGGTGTAGGTATGAGTTTGTTTAAAGCTTTAACCAATTACTTAAGATATATCAAAGTGACATATGTTAATAGACAAATAAGGATACGCCTATTTAAAGCCGATAAATGGTTTGGAAATTTAAAAAGCATCGTGGATTTGATAGCAAATTTGGAATCTAGTTTAAATAATTAATAAATTATTAACATTTGAACCATAATAAAACTGAGGTGTTTTTTATGAATGAACCACTAGGTGTTTTAAGAAGAATAGATGAACTCGGTCGAATAGTGATTCCTAAAGGAATAAGAAATAGATTAAGAATTAATGAAGGCGATCGTGTCGAGTTAATTTTAAATAATGAATCAGATTTAATTGTTAGAAAATATAGTTCTTTTCAAGGTGTTGATGAATCTGTTAAGAAATTGATTGCTTCACTTGAAAAAGAGATAGGCATTCCTGTTTTGTTATGTAGTAGCGAAGAAGTTGTTGCGGTTTCAAATGAAAGATACGCTAGTTTAGAAGGCAAAGATATATGTGATGAATTGCGAGTGGTGCTTAATGAGCGTCGAAATGTCACTTTGTTAAATCAAAAAGCTATAAAAGGATATGAACCAATTAATTGCGCTATTTATCCAATTGCAAAGAATTCTGAACTTGTTGGAGGACTAATCTTAATAAACACAACAATGTTAAATGAATATCAAAACAAAATTGTTTTAATATTTCGAAATATTATCATGAATATTTTAAAATTATGATATAATGCCTTTGGTGATTTAATTGAGAATTGATAAGTATTTAAAAATGACAAGACTTATAAAAAGACGCACAATTGCTAAAGAAATTGTGGATAATGGATAAATATTTGTAAATGGTAAACAAGTTAAACCATCAAAGGAAATTAGTGTTGGAGATGTTGTAGAATTGCATCTTGGAAAGCACAAACTTGTGATTGAGGTATTGAATTTGTCTTTAACTCCACGCAAAGGTAATTGTGACGAAATGTATAAAATATTAGAAGATAAAGTCATAAACACTCCTGATGTTGCATAGCATCTATAGGGGTGTTTTTTAATGGAAAATATGCAAACTGAAAACTTAATTGTAATTAAGGATCGAAAGAATTTGGATTTAAGTGGTATAACAAAGTTAGATAGTTTCGATTCTAAAGAATTTTTATTAGATACAACAATGGGATTTCTTCATGTCACCGGAACAGAATTAGAATTGGGCAACATGAATATGGAAAAAGGTTTAATTACAATTAAAGGTAACATTGATGGTGTTAAGTTTATGGATAAAGGAAAAACAAGCACCACAAAAGAGAGTTTTTTATCAAAACTATTTAAATAATGACTCTTTTTGAACAATTCCAAGTGTTCCTAGGATCAATCTTCCTAGGAATGCTATTTTTATCTATATGGTCTTTTTTTAACACATTGTTTTATAAATATAAAAAAAGTTTAATACGACTTCCTTTTGAAATTTTGCTTTTTACTGCACTTGCTTTCATATATCATCAGTTTCTAGTTGTGGTATGCAATGGGATTTTAAATATTTTTTATCCTTTGGCGTTATTTATAGGTGCTTTTGTTTATCAAAAGTTCTATGCCAAAATAATAAATGGGTTTAATAGCAGGTTAATAATGAAAATAAAAAAAGTTATAAAAAATCTACTCAAGAAATTAAAAAGTATCTATAATAATATTAAAGTAAAATTTAAGATTAAAAGGAGGAAAAAAGATGTCAAAAAAAGCACGTAATATATTATCTTTAATCACTTCTTTTGTTTCTCTTGCTTTAGTAATAACTATGGGTGTAGTTATTTATAAAAAGGTTCAATACAATAATGAGTTGCAACAACAAAAAGCAAATATTGAAGACTATTTAGCAGATCCAGACAATCAAGTATATGATATATATATTTATGATGACTATACAGTGTATGATGAAAAAACTATAATTGAATTTTCAAAGTAGCAGAAATGCTACTTTTTTTCGACATTATTAGTGTTTCTTTTAGATTAATATTAATCTAAGGGTGATTTTATGCGAAAAATTATGGAGAAGAGAAGTGTGTTTTTAATTCTATTTATGTCATTGCTTACAACCTTGTTTAGTGATTCTTTTGCAATGAATCCGTTTGTAATAATTGCTTTGTTTTTTTCTTTTTATAAAGGATTACGTTATTATGTGCTAAATGTATTTGCTATGTGTGTCTTAGCTTTTGTGATGTATCAAAAATATGCTTTAGAAATAGGATTCATTAGTATCTTGTTTTTATTTTTTGCATCTATTATTTCTTATTTATTTAGAAACCCATCTAATAAATTATATCCTGTAATTGCAGTGAATATTTTATATCTTGCTATATCTTTAATTGTCGATTTTTCCTTTGAAAATCTTGTGTCATCAGTTGTTAATATTATGTTTCAAATATTTGCTATAACCTCAATTGAAAAATTTGTTATGTCTTTAAAAAACGATAATGTTGCTTGCTCTTCAATTGATAAAGCGATGGTCCTAATGCTTGTGGCGATTATTGGAACATTTTTTGAACCAGTGGGACTAATATGGGTGCGTGTTATTTTATTACTTGTCGCACTTAATTTAAAAAACGAGATAGGAGCATTATCTATTTTATTAAGTTGTGTGTTTTGTATCACATGTTTACATTATTCGGTTGTGACTGCGAGCGCACTATTTTTACCATTATTTATCGTTTTAATTCTAAAGAAATTTAATTTAATGGGATACTTGATTTTAAACACCGCGATTGTGTTGTTTTCACCAACTCCATTTTATTTAAATGTGTCTTTTTATGCCGCTTTTGCTGCGGTATTGGTGGCTATCATTATTAAAAAAGATATCCAAGAGAAAATATTCTCTTATTTTAAAAGTTCAAATCTAGCAGTAAGCAAAAAAGAAAAGCAATACTTAACTTACGCCAATTCACAAATACGTACATTAAATAAATATGTTTCCTTAATTGACTATAATGTATCAAATCAAGACACTGTCACTCCTTATGATAACGCAATAATTCAAATAAAAAACACTGTTTGTGCCAATTGTCCGCATTATCAATTATGTAAAATCCGTAAAGATATTGCAGAATATTTTGATGAGAAAGTAAATTTTGCAAAAAAAAAGAAAATCCAGGAATTATGTATTACGCCTTATAAACTAATTACAGCAATTGAAACATATTATTTAGTTTATAAAAACGGAAAGATTTACTATAACAAATATGATAATGCAAACGAATCAATTAAATATATTCTGAAATCTATTAAAAATCCGTTATCATCATGCGAGAAAAGATTCAACAATAAAAGTTTTAATTTGCTTGAAAGAAGAATATTAGAATCTAATCTTCATTATTTTGATTTTCATATGCAAAATGATGATATTTGTGTGACATTTAACTTAGAGAATTATGAACATAATATTGAAGAATTTGATGCCTTTTTAAAATCTAATTCAGATTGTGAATTTGAGAAACACATGCAACCACAAAACATACTAACATCTACAATTACTGTTATTTATAAAAAGAAACCAAATCATCGATATGATTTTGGAGTGTTGTCTAAAGCTATCGAACCACCATTCAATGGTGACAATTATTCAATAATTGTAAAAGATAGTGATTTATTTATTTGCCTTTGTGATGGAATGGGACATGGTGAAGTAGCGGAAAAATGTTCAAAATATTTGCTTTCTGCTGTCGAAACTCATCTTGAGATGGAAACTCCGTTTTCTGCAATGGTTAAAGATTTAAATAATATGTTGCTTATCAAAAATCATTTAGAAAACTACTGCACATTAGATTTAATAAAAATTAATCTGACTTCACTTAAAGGAAGTTTTGTTAAAGCAGGATCATTTGTTTCTTATATACTTAGAGACGGGAAGATTATTGCCATAAACAAGCATAACCTTCCATTAGGAATAGTTAATGACTGTACATTTGATTCTATTGCTTTTGAATTTAAAGTTGGTGATGTATTAGCAATTGTGAGCGATGGAATTGGCGAAAGAATTGAAGATGATAATAAAGTATTACTTTTAGGGAACAAAGATGATATGAACCAATTTACAAGAACAATATTTAATACGTTAAATAATGAAAATGCATTTACGGATGATTCCACTATTATCACAATAAAAATATTGTGATATATTATGTATGGTGATGAGATGTGCTAGATTTAAATAAAGATTTATTTTATGTATTGGCGTGTTCTTTCGGGCCAGATTCAATGGCTCTTTTTGATATGCTCATCAAAGGACATTATCACTTTGCAGTAGCACATGTTAATTATCACAAAAGAGATGTTTCTAATTATGAAGAAGAATCATTAAGAAAAATATGCGCACAAAACGATATTAAAATTATGGTTTTAGATACGGAAGGTATAGAACATAAAGGTAATTTCCAGGCTTGGGCACGTGAAATCCGTTACGACTTTTTCGCTAAGTGCATAAGAGAAAATAATGCTGATGCACTACTTGTTGCACATCATATGGATGACTTACTTGAAACATACATAATGCAAACTAGTAAGAATAAGTTGCTTGATTACTATGGCATCAAAAGACAAACAACTATTAATGAAGTAAAAGTATTAAGGCCTTTATTAAGTTACGAAAAACAAGAATTATATGATTATTGTCTAGACAATAATGTTCCATTCTCTTTAGATGTTTCTAATGATAGTGATATGTATACAAGAAATAAAATCAGACATGAAACTATTAATAAGCTTACAAAAAAAGAAAAACTAGAAGTGGTAAAGACAATTGATTCTCAAAACAAGCAAATTGAGAAGAAACTAAAGGAAATATCTGAGCATATTGTGGATAAACAAATAGAAATTGCTTACATACTTTCGCTTCCAGATATTAAAGACGTTCAATACGCTATCGACTTATTGTTAAAACAAAATTGTATTAAGAAAAGTGCATCTTTGTTTGCGGTTAAAGAATTGCTTAAAGCATTAAACAATGAACACCCAAACATTAGAATTCCAATAACAAAAAACAAATTCTTTATAAAAGATTATAAAATCTTAAAAATTGGCGATAATTTAGAAGTGAACAACTATACTTATATCGTAAGGGAACCTGCAATAGTTGATACTGAATTCTTTAGAGTGGATTTACTTAACCACTATAAAGATTTGCGAGTTTCAGAAGATGACTTCCCATTGACGATTAGAAACGCACAAAAAGGAGATATGAGTTATATTAATAACATTCCGAAAAAGGTCTCAAGACTCTATATTGACTGGAAAATGCCGAAAGAATTAAGAACTGTGTGGCCACTTATTTTTAATAAAAAAGGACAACTAGTTTATGTCCTTCGTTACTATGATGAAAAGAGTAAAAATAGTAATAACTTTTTTGTTGTAAAAATTTAATTGTTTATATATAATACTTTTATCGAATAAACGATTAAAACTAATATTATAAATATTAGAAAATATATTAAGAGGAGGTAGAATTATGAAAAGAAATAAGAGTATATTTAGCTTTATTTTCCCTTATTTGTTTGTGGCATTAATATTAGGAATGATGACATTCCTTCTATTGTTCAATGGTAGCAAGCCAGAAACAATTGCTGTAGGCGATTTTAAAAACTTTGTTGATACTGCAGAAATTACTGAATTAGTGGAAACGCCAAAAACAAAAGTAACATCTTTCTCAGGGCAATATAAGAACGCTGAGGGCAAAACTATTAGATTCGAATGTCAATTCGCAGATGATGACGAACTTCTAAATCAAATTCATAATGCCATTGTTACAAGATTAGATACTGAAGGCAACGCTTACTATACAAGCTCAATTTACAAAGTAGTAGACGCTTATCAAACTTCATGGTTTGAAACATGGGGACCAACAATTTTGTTAGTCGTGGGAACTGGCGTTGTTTGTATTCTAATGTTTAGAGGAATGAGCAATTCTGTTAATAGTTCCAATAACAAAGCTATGGACTTCAATAAGTCAAGAGCACGTAAGATTGATGCTTCAAATGTCACATTTGATGATGTCGCTGGTGCTGATGAAGAAAAAGCTGAGTTAGTCGAATTAGTTGATTACTTAAAAAACCCAAAGAAATATTCAGAATTTGGTGCAAAATTACCAAAAGGTGTATTGTTAGTTGGACCTCCGGGAACCGGTAAAACTTTACTTGCTAAAGCTGTAGCGGGTGAAGCTGGAGTCCCATTCTATTCAATTTCTGGTTCTGATTTCGTTGAAATGTTCGTCGGTGTTGGTGCTGGACGTGTTAGAGATATGTTTAGAACTGCTAAAAAGAACGCACCTTGCTTAATCTTTATTGATGAAATCGATGCTGTCGGTCGTCAAAGAGGTGCTGGTTTAGGCGGTGGAAACGATGAACGTGAACAAACACTTAACCAATTATTAGTAGAAATGGATGGTTTCTCTGATAATGCTGGTATTATCGTTATTGCTGCAACTAACAGAGATGACGTATTAGACCCTGCATTGTTACGTGCTGGTCGTTTTGATAGACAAATTACTGTTGATTTACCTGATCGAAAAGGCAGAGAAGCAATCTTACGTGTACATGCACGCAATAAAAAGATTGACCCATCAGTTAACTTTGAAGATTTAGCAAAACGTACTGTTGGCTTTTCAGGAGCTGACTTAGAGAACGTTTTAAATGAAGCTGCGATTTTAGCGGTACGCGGTCATAAAGATATTGTTTCTTTAAAAGAAATTGATGAAGCTATTGATCGTCGTTATGTTGGACCTGCTAAGAGTTCACGTGAGATGGATCCATTTGAAAAGAAAACCATTGCATATCACGAAGCAGGACACGCAGTTATTGGTTTATTCCTTGAATACTCTGATAAGGTTCAAAAGATTACAATCATTCCACGTGGTAGGACAGGTGGACATGTGAGATTAGCACCTGACACTGACCACTTTAACTTAACTAAGAATCAATTAATTGCTCGTATTGTTGGCTATTTAGGCGGTAGAACATCAGAAGAAATATTCTTTAAAGATGTATCTACTGGCGCAAGTAACGATATTGAAATGGCAACAAAGATTGCAAGAAGAATGGTTACAGAATTTGGTATGTCATCATTAGGGCCTATTCAATATGAAAGTGACACTGGCTCTGTATTCTTAGGCCGTGATTACAATTCAACACAAAAGAATTTCTCAACGCAAATTGCTTATGAAATTGATACACAAGTTCGTAATATCATTGATGAAGCGCATAAACAAGCAAGACAAATTCTTGAAGAACATATTGAAGATGTTAAGTTGATTGCTGAAACATTGTTGAAGCAAGAGACTATCACTGCTGAAGAGATTTCTTATTTGATGGAACATCGTCATTTACCATCAGAAGAAGTTAAAACTGAAACTCAAGAAAAACCTACTGAGGAAAATGGAGAAGGGAAGGAGTAATCCTTTCCTTTTTTGAAGTATGAAGGTAGGAAACATTGAACTAAAAAGCAGAGTGCTTTTAGCCCCAATGGCGGGAATCACTAATGTTGCATATCGTACATTTATGAAAGAGTTTGGGATTGGTCTTACTTTTACTGAAATGGTTAGCGATTGTGGACTAATATATGAAAACAAAGAGACTTATAAATATTTAGTGACTTCGCCTAGCGAACATCCAGTAGCAATACAACTATTTGGTGGAAGTAAAGATACAATTTTAAAAGCATTAAAAATAATTGAATTGCAAAATATTGATTATGATTTTATTGATGTGAATTTAGGATGTCCTGTTCCAAAAGTGACAAAAACCGGTGCAGGTTCAGCGTGGTTAAAGCGTAAAGATGAATTGTATGATATGATGTCTTCACTTGTAAAAGAGTCTAAAAAACCAGTTACGGCAAAAGTTAGAATTGGTTGGGATAATCAATCGATTAACATAGAAGACATAGTAACTGTGTTACAAGATGCGGGCGTATCATTGATTACAATTCATCCGAGAACAAGAAATCAGTTATATGCTGGGGAAGCAAACTATGAACGTATAAAAAACATAAAGAGTATTATGCGAATTCCACTTGCAATAAGTGGTGATATTTTTACTTTAGATGACGCAATTAGGGCGCAAAAAATGACAAATGCTGATTTTATTATGGTCGCACGAGGAGCGTTAGGAAATCCATTTTTAATAACGCAAATTGATAATTATTTTAAAACTGGAAATAAAATAGAGAAAGCAACGCTTGATGATCAAATAAAATATTTAAGAGAATACGCAAAGTCACTTATAAATCTTAAAGGTGAATATGCAGCTATTCATGAATTAAGGGGAATTGCTCCACATTTTTTTAAAGGATTCCCTAATTTAAAAAAATATCGCTTAAAATTATCTGCAGAAATGAGCACAATTGCTGATTTGAATGCGATATTAGAAGAGATTAAAGTAAATTTACTTTAAATGATATAATAAATTTGTTAAAATGTGAAAGTATTAAAGAGGTGTGTTTAAGATGGAAGAAAAAGAATTAAACGATCAAGAATTAATTAGAAGACAAAAAGTCGAAAAGTTAAAAGAAATGAACATTGATCCATTTGGACAAGCATTTGATAGAACTGATTGGTCTTTAGATATTAGAAAGAAAATTGAAGGTTTATCTCACGAAGAGGTTGAAGCATTAAACTTACATGTATCAATTGCAGGTAGAATAATGTTTATTAGAAAAATGGGAAAAGCCAGTTTTTTTGCAATTCAAGATGTTAAAGGAAAGCAACAAGTTTACATTAGTATTAACGATGTTGGTGAAGAAAAATACAATCTCTTTAAGATGGCGGACGTTGGTGACTTCGTAGGTGTTAAAGGTATTGTTATGTTAACAAGAACAGGAGAACCAACAGTTAAATGTTTAGAATATACACATTTATCCAAAGCTTTGAGACCTTTACCAGAAAAATTTCATGGTTTAACTGATAAAGAAGAAAGATATAGAAGAAGATATGTCGATTTAATTATGAATGAAGATGCTAAAAGAATTGCTCTTACACGTCCAAAGATTATTCGTGCAATTCAAAACTATTGTGATAACTTAGGCTTTGTGGAAGTTGAGACACCAGTTTTACAACCAATTCAAGGTGGAGCTACGGCAAGACCATTTATTACTCATCACAACGCCTTAGATAAGAATTTTTATTTAAGAATTGCTACTGAATTACCATTAAAACGTTTAATCGTTGGGGGACTAGAAAAGGTTTATGAAATTGGCCGTTTATTTAGAAACGAAGGCATGGATTTAACACATAACCCTGAATTTACCACTATTGAACTTTATGAAGCTTATGGTGATTTATCTTCAATGATGAGAATTACTGAAGGCTTAATTAGAAGCGCAGCGGAAAAAGCAATTGGTAAAACAGAATTTATCAACATTTTCAACCCAGAAGGAGAAAAAATTGATATTTCTAAACCATTTAGAGTAGTAACAATGTGCGATATGATTAAGCAAGAAACAGGTGTTGATTTTAAAAACAACCACTACACTCTTGAAGAAGCTGTTGCTTTAGCTAAGAAACACAATGTACAAGTAGAAAAACATTTTACTGTCGGACATATTATTGATGCATTCTTTGAAACATATTGTGAAGAAAAACTTGTGCAACCAACATTCTTATGTGGTCACCCAGTTGAAATTTCACCATTAACTAAAATTGATCCAGAAGATCCAAGATTTGTTCAAAGATTTGAACTTTACATTGGAGGACATGAATTCGCAAATGCATATACCGAATTAAATGACCCAATTGATCAAAGAAATAGATTCATTGAACAATTAAAAGAAAGAGATGCTGGAAACGATGAAGCTAACGAAATGGATGTTGATTTCGTTGAATCACTCGAATACGGCATGCCACCATGTGGTGGAGTTGGTATTGGCATTGATAGACTTGTCATGTTCTTAACTGAAGAGCCATCAATTCGAGAAGTTATTTTATTTCCTTGCATGAGAGATAGATAAGCCACTTACATAGTGGCTTTTTTATTGCTTTTATGAATAAAAGCAAAGATAATGGCAAGAATTATTAAGCATAAACATAAAATTATTTTAGGAGATTGAATATGCTTGAAAAATTTAGTTTAGAGGCGCAAAGAGTAATTTCTTCTGCGGAGTCATTATCTTTTGATTTATCACACAACTCAATTGGTTGTGAGCATTTTTTATTAGCAGTTTTAAAGATACCAGATAATATTCTTACAATAAATTTAAAGAAATATCGTATCACATTTAAAAGCGTGATTTCTGACATTAAAATGAAAACTAATAATGAGAACCATGATATCTTCTTTATGGAATACGATGAAAGTTTCAAAGAACTCTTAGAAGAAGCACAAAAAGAAAGCAAAGATTTTAAAGAAGATAAGGTTTCTTTAAATACTATGCTTATTGCATTTTTAAAGAATATATCTGGCTTATGCTATAAAATTTTTAAGGAGAATGGTGTTGATCTTGCTCAACTTTTGGCCTTGATTATTAAGAGCCAAAGGAAACATTCTGATTTAGATAAAATACTAGACTTACATGATTTATCCGAGATAAAAAAAGACCCTTTAATTGGTCGAAAAAAAGAATTGCAGCAATTGACGGTAGCCTTGAGACGTAGAAATAAGCCTAATGCAATTTTAATTGGAGCACCGGGAGTTGGTAAAACCGCCATTGTGGAAGAACTTGCTCATCTTTTAGCAGAAAACAAAATGCCAGGTCTAGAGAACAAAAGAATATATGAACTTGATATTGCTTCTGTGGTCGGAGGAACAAAGTATCGAGGCGAATTTGAAGAGAAGCTCAAAAGAATTATTAAAAATGTAAATGAAGATGGAAATGCAATACTTTTTATTGATGAAATACATAATATTATCAAAGCTGGTGGAGCGGAAGGCGCTATAGATGCAAGCAATATTTTAAAACCTTATCTAGCTAGAGGAGAAATTCAAATTATCGGAGCTACAACTTTAGAAGAGTATCATAATATATTTGAAAAAGATAAAGCATTAAATCGACGATTCCAATTGATATATGTTAATCCGTCAACAAAAGAAGAAACTGTTGAAATATTAAATCAATTAAAACCTTTATATGAAGATTATTACAAAATAAGAATTAATAACGAATTAATGAATTATATTGTTGAAGTTGCGGAAGAATTTGTTCCGAATCAATCATTTCCAGATAAAGCCTTAGATATATTAGACAACAGCTGTGTTTGTTCTAATAAAAATTTAACAAAAGAATGTGTAAATCAAACAATTGAAAAATTTTATAATGTTTCGACTCTAAGTGGATATAAGTCAAATGCGGTAAAAAACGAACTAAAAGAAAGAATATTTGGGCAAGATTTGGCGATAGATAAAATTTATAGAGCTTTATTACAAATTGAAATGAAGTTTAATGATGTGGATTGTCCATTATCTTCAATGCTTTTTTATGGACCAAGCGGAGTTGGAAAAACAGAGAGTGCTAAGATTATAGCAAAAAACTTTTTCGGTGCAGATAGTCAATTAATTAAAATTGATATGAATTGTTACAAAGATAGTTCGTCTTTGAATAAATTGATTGGATCAGCACCAGGATACCAAGACTGCGATAATGTGGTTGGCTTTGTTCAAAAAATAAAGAATTATCCAAATTCTGTTGTGCTTTTAGATGAAATAGATAAAGCTAGTCCAGATGTATTAGATTTCTTTTTAAATGTTTTTGATGAAGGAACTTTCTTAGATTCACATAACAATGTTATCAATTGTAGAAACATAATTTTTATTATGACTGCAAATATCACTGGACTCGATAACAAAACGAGCAAAAACTATTTATTAACAAATGAAGAAGAAGACCATAAGAAAAAATCAAACAAAAAGCATCTAAATCATGTCTTTAGAGAGGAGTTTATTAATAGAATACAGCACCTCATTGAATTTAACTATATTAGTGATAATGCGGCAATAGAAATTTTAGAAAAGATAAGTGAAAACTATAAGTTTAAAGGCGAAACAACCTTTATCGATATAAAGAAGTTGTCACTTGATAAAGAAGAGTTGCGCACTAGTGGGGCTCGTTACCTAAAAAGACTAGTTTTGAATCAATTGTTAACTGGCATTACCAATAAAATTTAAGACATTTTGTCGCTTTTTTAATTAACTGAAACTATAAGTGTTATGTACGGCAAGCAAATAAGTTCTTTACAATTTATGCTTGATAAGATATAATCTTATCGATAGTGTGAAGGCTATTAATTCTCTCTGCTACGAGATTGTCTTGTAGCCAGATTGACCATAGGGAGGTGTACTCATGCGTAAGTACGAAATTATGTATATTCTTATGCCACAACTTAGCGAAGAAGATCGTAAAAACGAAATCGAAAAGTTAAACAAGATCTTAACTGACAATGGTGCTAAGGTTACAGATGTTAATGAATGGGGTATCCGTGAATTAGCATACGAAATCAAAGACCAAATGAAAGGTTACTATGTTGTTGAAAAAGTTGAAGCAGAACCTGCTGCAACAAAAGAATTCGATCGTTTAGTAAAGATTGATGCAAATGTTATTCGTCACATTATTGTCGTTGACAAGAACTAATTAAATCAAGGAGAAAATCAAAATGATTAATCGTGTAGTTTTAGTTGGTCGCCTAGTACGTGATCCAGAATTAAGAAGAACAGCTCAAAACAATACTTCTGTTGTTTCCTTCACTATTGCTGTTGATAACCGCACAAAATCTCCATCTGGAGAAAAGACAACAAGCTTTATTCCATGTATTGCATGGAGAGAAACAGCTGATTCAGTATCAAAATTCACTCATAAAGGATCTTTAGTAGGCGTTGACGGTCGTTTAACACAACGTACATACACAAACAAAGAGGGAAGAAATGTTTCTGTCTTTGAAGTTGTGTGTGACTCCGTTCAATTCTTAGAACCAAAATCTAATAATACTGTTGTAGAAAATCAACCATTAGATCCTGTGTTCCCAGAAGATACTGTTGAACCTACCGTTGCTGATGACAATAAAAATCTTAATACGGTAGACATCGCTGATGATGACTTACCATTTTAATTAAAAAGAAAGGTTGGTATATCAATGGGTTTTAAGAAAATGAGACCAAGAAAAAAGGTCTGCAATTTTTGCAAAAATAAAAGCACATTCATCGATTTTAAAGATGTAGAAATGTTAAAACGCTATATTTCTCTAAATGGAAAAATTTCACCACGTCGTACAACTGGTACATGTGCAAAACATCAAAGAGAATTAGCAGTTGCAATTAAAAACGCTCGCTTTATGGCTTTATTACCATACACAGTTGAGTAATTAATGTGTTTGAAAAGCTTCCAAATTATTTCGGAGGCTTTTTTTCTTATTTATTAGTTAAGGAGGGAAAACCGTGAAAAAAACAAGATATATTACTGATGCCGCCATGGTTACCGCTATTGCGGCGGTATTCTTATTGTTAAATAACTTGTCAAGCGGAATGTTAGTAAGCAACTTATCTTTTTTACTTGCTATACCAGTTACAATTTATGGGCTTAAATATGATTGGAAAAAGGCGGTGATTCCTGGAATTGCTTCAACAATAATTGGTGTGATTATCAATTTGTTAGTAGGTCTATTATACGTTTTGCCCGCAAATATAATGGCAATTCTATATGCTTTTTTATTAAAACGCTTTCCACAGAAATTAAAACTTAAAGTATTTTTTATGTTTTTTGGGGCTTTAGTTATAAACGTTTTGACTACTGTAGTTTTTTCTAAAGTTTTATTTGGATATACAATAGTTGAAGAAACAGTTGAATTTGCAAATGAAATTATTAATTTCATTGCACCTTTGTTTGGAAAAAATGACTTTTTACTCAATGTAATGCGAGCGGTATTTGTAAGTATTATTCCAGCAACAATAATTGTTACAAGTATTATTGAATCATTGTTAACTTACTTGATTATATCTATCATCGCTAACAAATTATTAAAAATAGATGTTGGAGGAGCATTGGTATCAGTTAATTTAGCAATTCCTTCATTAGTTACATATATTTTATTACCACTTTCTTTGGTTAGTGTATTTTTCATAAATAGTATTGTTGATTATGAAACATTTGGTATAGTGCAAGTTTTGGTAACTATTGGATTAAACATTATAGTTATTTTATGCTTAGGATATTTGTTTGAAGCTTTAGCGCTTATTAGTTTATATAGTGCGAAGTATCGAAAACAATATTTATATATTTTATCCATATTTTGCATTATTATTTTTCCAATAGCCCTTATTTTACTAGGCTTCTTAGATTCGATTTTTAAGTTTCGCTATAAACTTTGCTTTTAATTAATTAAGTAAGAAGTATTTTGTATAAACAATTAAGCCATATATTTATATGGCTTTTTTTGTTTGGTTTATTGTATAATAAATTGAATGAGGTGGTTTTATGTTTCAAACTATTAAATCATTAAAATTAAAAACCATTGTACTAGTTTTAATTGAATTATTGTTAGTAGCAGGATTTTTTACATTGTGGTTTTATGATATTTGGTCTTTAAGATCAGTTATAAGTGTCACAATAATGTGCGTTTGTTTAGTTGTATTTATATTTATTAATGCAATTGCATTTATTTCTATATTTTATTCAATTAGCAAAAAACGTTTTACAACTGATTTCAAAGCTGCGAACATTATTGGTTCTGATGTTCAAGAAGCCTATGATTTTGGTATGATTGGGTTATTAGTAGTAGATGAAAACGACATCATAATTTGGACTAATGAATTGTTCTCTGATCGTCAAATTAATATTTTGGATAACAATATATTTGATTGGCAACCTGCATTAAAAGAATTAAAAGATTCTAAAGATGATGAAAAAACAGTTAAGATTGAAATTAACGGCCACACTTATGAAGTAAAACATCTTCATGATGCGATGTTATATATTTTCAAAGATGTAACGGTCGCAGAATCATATTACACATATTCTCGTGATCATGAACCAGTTGTCGGTGTTATCATGATTGATAACTATCAAGATGTTTCAATTAACATTGATGAAAACTCTGATCAAATTGCGGCGGTTAGAAAAGCAATTAATGATTTTGCTAACAAATACAATGCTTTCTTAAAGAGATATAGATCTGATGCTTACATGGTTATTATGTTCCAAAAAGATTTTGAAATTATGAAAGACATTGATAAGTTCTATGTTTTAGATACAGTTCGTGAACTTGGTAAAGGACAAGAAACACCATTCACAATTTCTATGGGCTTTGCCTTAGGTTTCCCAGATGTTGTCAAATTAAATGAAATGGCAGTATCTGCAATCGATATTGCAATGTCTCGTGGTGGTGACCAAGTTGTTATTTCTAAATATGACCAAGAACTAGAATTCTTTGGTGGAAAGTCTGAAGCTCAAGAACGTCATAATAAAGTTAAAGCACGTGTTATGGCTAACTCATTACTCGGATTAATTAAAGCAGCATCCAATGTTATTATTATGGGACATAAAGATTCTGACTTAGATTCTCTAGGTTCATCACTCGGTTTAAAGGCAATTTGTGATAGTGTCAATAAACCAGCATCCGTAGTATTTGATCCAAAATCTACCGAATCAAAAACTAAATATGCAGTGTCAGTATTGTTCTCACGTGATGATATTAATAGAGTTATGGTTACTCCACATGATGCAATGGACAAACTTAAAGCAAATACGCTTGTAATTGTTACAGATGTACACCGTCCATCTATGACATTATGTCCAAAATTATTAGAAGAAGCGACCAAAGTTGCAATCGTTGATCACCATAGACGTGGTGAAGAATTTATTGAAGGTGCAGCATTTAGTTATATTGAACCTTCGGCATCATCCGCAAGTGAATTAGTAGCAGAAATGATTCAATTTGCACCAAATAATAAGATTCATTTACCAGCTTCATACGCGACATTTATGCTTGCGGGTATTTATCTAGATACAAACTTCTTCCGTTCTAAGACTGCTGGCGAAAGAACTTTTGAAGCATCAATGATTTTAAAAGATTTTGGTGCTGATAACACTCAAGCCGATGACTTCTTAAAAGATGAATTTGAAGAGTATGCTTTAAAAACAAAGATTATGAGCAATTCAACAACACCATATTTAGGAGTTGTTGTCTCATTAGCTGATCAAAAAGATATTATTGAAGGTGCAACATTAGCAAAAGTTGCAAATCAAACTCTACAAATTAAAGGTGTTAATGCTTGCTTCGTTATAGGTCGAACAGGCGAAAAAGAAGTAAAGATTTCAGCAAGAAGTGATGGCACAATTAATGTTCAATCACTACTTGAAAAAATGGGTGGTGGTGGACACTTTACGATGGCTGCTGCAAGTTTTGAAAACACTACTATTGAAGAAGTTAACACTAAATTATTAGAGACATTAGACCAATACATTAGTTTCGTAAGAACTGTAAAATAGGGAGTGATACTATGAAAGTTATTCTATTGCAAGATGTAAAAAAAGTTGGAAAAAAGGGCGAAACGATTGAAGTAACCGATGGCTACGCGACAAATTTCCTTTTACCACGTCGTTTAGCAGTAAACGCAACAAAACGTAGTGTGGAAATTTTAGACAAGCAAAAAGAAGACGCACGTATTCTTGATGAACAAAATCGTAAAAACGCTGAAGAATTAAAAGAGAAATTAAAAACTATTACTCTAGAGTTTACATGTAAAACTGGAAAAGATGGTAAATTATTTGGCTCTGTCTCATCAAAACAAGTAGTTGAGATGCTAAAGAGCAAATATGGAATAAGTATCGATAAAAGAAAATTCGTGGATAAAGAAACCGTTAATACATTAGGTGTAACAATTTTAAAAAATGAATTGTATAAAGGCGTTGTAGCGGAAATTAAAGTTCATGTCAGCGAAGCAAAGTAGGTGATTTAATGGAATACAAATTACCAAACGACATTTTGGTGGAAAAATCATTATTAGGTGCAATGCTTATTTCAGAAGAAGCATTAATTAGAGGGCTTGGTTCCTTAGTTGCAGATGATTTTTATGAAAAAAATGTTGCAAATAGAGTTACCTTTGAAGCAATTGTTCGTTTAAACAATAACAAAGAAAAAGTTGATGTTGTCACAGTTTATAACGAACTAATCAACATGAAAAAAGAAGACTTGGTCGGTGGAGTCGAATACTTAAAAGACTTAAGTGAAAACGCCATCGGATTAACTAGTTTAGAACACTATATCAAAATGTTAAAAGATTGTGCATTATTACGTACACTTTTAACCACAATGGATGACATAAAAGAAAAATACAACAAAGGTATTGATGGAACAGTTTCAGACTTCGTTGCTAGTTCAGGCGATAGAATTGCCTCTATTGTTGAGCAAAGAAGAGTTGCAGAATTTATTAAATTAAGTGAGCATATTGAACGCGTAAATAAAGAACTATTAACATACAAAGAAACGCCAGAAGATCATTTAATTGGTATAACTTCAGGATTCAAAGAATTAAATAAGTATAGTAATGGCTTCCAAAAAGAAAACATGATTGTTTTGGCCGCTAGACCATCTGTTGGTAAAACAGCCTTAGCGTTAAATTTTGCTTTAACTGCGGCAAAATATACTGAAAAAACCGTCGCTTTCTTCTCCCTTGAAATGGCGGGAGACTTATTAGCGAAGAGAATGCTTGCTATTGAATCAAAAGTTAATTTATCAAATATCACCAGAGGCTATTTAACTAAAGATGATAGAATTAGAATTAAAGAAGCATCTAAACGTTTATCAAGTTTAAAACTATATATTGATGATACTCCATCAATTAAAATGAACGATTTAATTGCGAAAGCTAGAAAATTACAAAATAGTCAAAATGATTTAGCTATGATAGTAATCGACTATATTGGTTTAATCACATCAAGTGAAAAGCATGGTGGCGATTATAACCGACAACTTGAAGTATCAGATTATTCAAGAAAAATCAAAGATCTGGCCCGTACATTAAAAGTGCCAGTTATTGTTTTGTGTCAATTATCTCGTGACGTCGAAAAGCGAGAAACAAAAGAACCTGTTTTATCTGACTTAAGAGAATCAGGTGCAATTGAACAAGATGCTGATATGGTTATCTTATTAAGTCCTGAAGGAACAAAAAAGAAGAAAGAAAATACTCCTGAAGGAGAAGACAAAGTTGGAGTCTCACCAACAACTGATCAACTAGTTCGCGTTAATTTAGCAAAGAATAGAAATGGTCAAACAGGTGTTATGACTTTGTTGTTCCAAAAGAGTTACTCAACTTTCTCAGAATTAACTAACGAACAACGCTTGAGATTGGATGCTTTAAGATCAGGCAAAGTTGATGCTGGCGCTACACCAAAGGATCTAGAATAAGACTATGCGATATTTTGTTTTAGCAAGTGGTTCAAAAGGTAATGCAACAATTGTTCAAACAAATGATGGTCATTTGATTCAAATTGATATGGGAGTTTCTTTAAAATATGAAAAAGATAAATTAAAGAAATACAACATTGATTTTAATGATATCGAAGCATTGCTTTTAACTCATGACCACAACGATCATACTAAAGGGGCAAACTATTTTATGCCAAGTAAAATATTTTGTGCCAAAGGAACATATGAAATTCCTAGTGACAATGAACTAGAACTTTATGAATCATATTTTATTGCGGGATTCAAAATCACAGTGCTTGCCATATCTCATGATGCAACAAATCCTGTGGGATTTATTTTAGAAGCCGATGATGAAAAATTAGTTTATATGACAGATACAGGCTATGTTTCAGAAAAGAATATGGAATTGATGAAGAATCCTGATTATCTTTGTATTGAGAGCAATCACAATGTCAAAATGCTTTTTGAAACAAATAGACCTGCAGTATTAATTAAGCGTATCATTGGAGACTTCGGACATTTATCTAACGAGGATTCTGCGATGTATATGAGTGAAGTTATTGGTGATAGGACCAAAGAAATTATTCTTATGCATTTATCAGAAGAAGCAAATTCTCCAGAAGTTGCACTAAAAACATATAGACAAGTTTTAACTGCGCGATATGGTGACATTAGTAAAATTAGATTAGAAGCAGCCTCTCAAAGAGAATCTCTAGAAGGCGGGAATAATAAAGTATGCATATAAAAATTATTTCTGTTGGAAAAATTAAAGAGCGTTATTTTGTAGATGCAATTAACGAATACAGTAAAAGACTATCGGCGTATTGTGATTTGGAAATGATAGAAGTTCAAGATGAGAGCATTTCTAAAAATAGTAATGATAGTCTTGACAAGATTATAAAAGAAAAAGAAGGAGAAAGAATTTTAACGAAAATTAAACCTGGAGAATATATAATTCTCTTGGACTTTGAAAAAAGTAAAGAATATGATTCAATTTCTTTTTCTAAACACATTGAAGATTTGATGTGTTCTTCACAAAGTCGTATTACGTTCATTATTGGTGGTTCTTTAGGCTTAGGAGAAAACATTCGTAAAGTCGCTAATGAAAGAATGCTCCTTTCAAAAATGACATTTACACATCAAATGACTACAGTTATTTTATTAGAGCAAATATATCGTGCTTTTAAAATAATGAATCACGAAACTTATCACAAATAAATCAAATAAAATTATATTTTATTTAATTTATATATTAGAATAAAAAGAAAAGGAGTAAAAAAATGAAGAAAAATAGTAAATTAAAATTCTTACTACCAATGTTATTATTAGGCTTGAGTGGTTGTGATATTCATATCACTATACCATTTGGTTCAAACAAAACTAGTTTGTTACCAGTAAGCTCTGAGCCTATTAGTATTCCATCCGTGGATCGTAGCGATGATTATACATCTCGCGAGCCTATTTCTGCAGTCGATAAAGGAAAAGGTTATGAAAAAGCCGCAAATGTTAAATACACATTACGTGATGCAAATGAACAATTATATTGGAATACTTTAAATTCGACAGGCAACCAAAAACTTTTGATTGTTCCAGTGCAAATTAGCAATGCAACAAGATGGGACTCAACAATGTTAACAAACTTAGAAAAAGCATTCTTTGGTTATTCCACAGATACAAACTGGCAATCAGTTAGAACGTTCTTCCAAGAATCAAGTTATGGGAAACTACATTTATCTGGTGAGATTACAGGTGTTTTACAAATCAACGATTACACTATTTCTTCACTTAATAAGGAAGGACAAAATGCTTCTAATATTGTCGCTGACAAGTTTAATAATAGCAATCTTGTATCATCGGCTAAGAGGAAAGAGTATGACCAAGATGGCGATGGATATATTGATGCAACAATATTTGTATATTCGAATGCTTATGAGAATAGTAGTTCTACAGCGTATTGGGCTTGGTGTTATAGTGCAAATCAAGATTCTAATAGGGCAACTCCATCAGTTAATAACTATATGTGGGTGAGTTATACATATATAAATGATTCATATGAAAACGATTATTCTAAACCATCAATACCTCAAGGGCTTGATACACATACTTTTATTCATGAAATGGGACATATTATAGGACTTGATGATTACTATAATACTGGTTATGATGATATCCCTTGGGATCCAGCGGGTGACCGTGATATGCAATCTTTTAATGTTGGTGATCATAACATCTATTCCAAAATGGCATTAGGATGGGTGAAACCTTATGTTGTTACAGATAGTTGTGAAATTCAACTAAGAACATCTGCGTTATATGATGATGCAATCTTAATTAAAGACAATTGGAATGGTTCTATCTTTGATGAATATTTATTAATTGAATTCTATACACCACAAGGGATGAATAAACAAGATGCAGAATACCAATACGAGGGTAGAAATTATATGTACGATTATTCTGGTTTGCGTATTTATCATGTTGATGCACGTTTAGTTCGAAAGATTCAATCCACAAAAAACCGGAATGGTAGTTACGAAATTACAAATGGTGGTTATACAAGTGATTTCGTTAAGAATGAAACATGTTATGTTGGAGCATCCAATAGTATTAGCAATCAATATTTGACTTATTCACAAAATAGAAATAATTATATTAGATATTTACACCTTATTGATAAAGGCGGAAATAACACATTAAAAGCAGGAACATCATCTTCTTGGGGCTCATCTTCCACAAAGATTGAAGCTGAAAGTACATTATGGACAGTTGGCGATACATTTACTGCAACTGATGCATACTTTGCAAAAGGAAAAAATAAATTCAATGATGGAACAACCGTTGGATATTCAATAAAAGTATCAAATATCTCTGGTGATGTAGCAACAGTTGTTATTACAAAAAACTAAGCACTTGAAAAAGTGCTTTTTTAATTAATAATTTTTATTAATTAATTATGTGGTATAATCATAAATAGAGGTGATACTGGTGAAAAAGAAAACTAAAGTGATTTTAATATCTTTGGCTGGTGTTTTCGCTATGGTTATACCTCTTTATTTAGTTGCACAGTTTGGAAAAGATGAGACAAACTATCAAGAAGATTATATTAATAGTGTTAAACCTATTGAAGTGCGTAAATTACAATACAATTTTGAATCTGAAAATTACCAAATTTTCTTACCAAGTGATGACGAACACTTTAGAATATTACAATTATCTGATACTCATTTTGTTGGGGGAAGAATGCGTAATTCTTTAGATTTAAAAACATTAAAAGCAATTTACAAAATGGTGGATTATGCAAAACCTGATTTGGTTATTTATACAGGCGATATTCTTTATCCTACGCTGTACTTAGGTTCTAATGATAATCTAAAGGGCGCAAAAATACTGAATAGTTTTTTTGAAAAAATGGAAGTTCCATTTTTATATGAGTATGGAAATCATGATACAGAATATTATGGCACAGCGACCGCGGATGATATTAATGAGATATTTCAAACAAACAAGTATTGTATTGCTAGAGAAGATGATGAAATTTTATTTAAAAGTGGTAGACTATCTCAAATGTTAGAATTAAGAAATTCTGATGGGACATTAAATAACGCTTTAATTTTGCTTGACTCTGGATCCTATTTAAATGGTTCATCTTTTTTCTCAGGATATGCAAATTTTGCACTTTCTCAAAGCTATTGGTATGAAAAGAAAATCCAAAAGCTTATGGAAAGAGAGAATTACAGCAATACATCTGACATAAAATCCTTAGCGTTTTTCCATATACCTCCTTACGAATATAAAAAAGCAACAGAATTATATAAAAAAGGAAGTAGTGAAGTTCAAAAAATATTTGGTGAGAATCATGAAAAAGTGAGTTCGCCAAATACTTCGAGTAGATTAATGGAAAAAGTAATTGAATATGGTTCAACACAAGCTATGTTCTTTGGGCATAATCATAAAAATTCATTAGCTCTAAAATATAAAGGAATAGAGTTTTATTACGGACATTCTATCGATTATCGAGCATATCCAACATTAAAATTTGATGCGAGATATCGTGGGGGCTTAATAATTGATATTAATTCCGACTCAACTTACAAAATTGAGCCAAAATTATTAATAGATATAGAAAATGAGGTAAAGTAACATGGAGTATTTTTTAATCGTCGCATTTTTATTTATTGTAGGAGCGGTAATTGGATGGGTTATTGAAGTATTATTCCGTCGCTTTTTCTCACAAAAAAGATGGGTTAATCCTGGTTTTCTAGTAGGACCATATCTCCCTTTATATGGTTTTGGATTATGTGGATTATTTGGTTTAGCAAATATTGATTTAAGTTTTATTACCACAAATTACACTTTACAAGTTATTATTATGGTCGCACTTATGACAATTGTTATGACAATTATTGAATATATTGCTGGGTTAATCTTTATTAAAGGAATGAATATTAAGTTATGGGACTATTCCAATCGGAAAGGCAATATACAAGGAATTATTTGCCCTCTATTTACATTCTTCTGGGCTGTAATTTCTGCGGTTTACGTTTTATTTATTCATAAATTTGTTTTATCTTGGGTCTCATGGTTCACTAATAATATTGCTTTCTCATTTGTAGTTGGTGTCTTTATTGGCGCAATGATCATAGACTTTGGTTATTCTATGCATCTTGCAACTAAAATCAAACACTATGCAAAAGAAATGCAAATTGTTGTTCATTACGAAAAACTTAAGGACACAATTTCGTCACGTCTTAAAGCAATCAAACAACATCCAGTGTTTATGTTTCCATTTAAGACAATCGAATCATTAAAAGATAGTATTTCTGCTTATATTGAAGCACAAAAGAAAGATTAATAGAGGTAGTAGTTATGCCTAATACAAAGAAGTATAAAAAAAGAAATAATTTAAAAAAAATTCCATATAGTAAGCGCACTAAAATGCCTGAATACAAAGTAAAAGAGCCAATGCCTTTACTTGAGTTTTTGTTGTCATCTTTAAAAAACCAATCGCGTAACAATATTAAATCCTTACTAACACATCGCCAAATCTTAATTGATGGAGCACCAGTTACGCAATATGATTTTATGTTATCAAAAGATGACGTCGTAATGATTTCTCCTGCGCCAGTTAGAAAAATAACAAATACCAAGGAAATGCTTGATATTATTTATGAAGATGATGAATTAATTGCTATTAATAAACCATCAGGCTTATTATCAATTGCTAGTGACAGAGAAAAAGAAATTACGGCATATAGACTATTAATGGATCACGTAAGAATACAAAACTCTAGAAATAGAATATATGTTGTCCATCGAATTGATAAAGATACTTCGGGCGTCTTAATAGTTGCAAAGAATGAAAAATTGCGTGACATTTTACAAGATAAATGGAATGATATCGTTAAATATCGTGGATATTATGCTATTGTAGAAGGAACATTAAAAGAAAAAATAGGAACTATAAAATCTTGGTTAAGGGAAGCATCCACAAATTTAATGTATTCTTCAAGAAAACCAGGAGATGGTAAAGAATCTATAACACATTATGAAGTTATAAAAGAAATCCCAGGATTTTCATTATTAAAAGTAAATATTGATACTGGAAGAAAAAATCAAATAAGAGTGCATATGAAAGACATAGGTCATAATATTATTGGTGATGATAGATATGGCTCCACAGTTAATCCTTTAAATCGTTTAGGATTGCATGCTTATTCGTTAGAGTTTATTCATCCAATCAAAAAGAAAGTTATGTGTTTTGAAGCAAATATGCCAAAAGAATTTATCTCAATGTTTGGTGTTAAAGAAAAGCAATTAAAAGCTTATAGCAGGAAAAAAACAAATTAAAAATCCAACACTTTAAAGTAGCAAAAAATTAATTGCTGCTTTTTATTTTGTTATTACGCAACTATTATCATTTTTAGTTATATTCTTTCATAAATTTAATTGAGAGGAATACATATGGAAGAAGTAATTAAAATTAAGGGAAATAAGTTGTTAAAAGGTGCAGTAGATATATCAGGAAGTAAAAATCTTTGCGTTGCATTATTGCCAGCAGCATTGCTTGCTCAAGACATTGTTACAATACACAATATTCCCCCTATTAGTGATGTATATAACCTGATAGATATTTTAGAAGTTCTTAATGCGAGAGTTATTTATAAAGATGATGTATTAATTATTGATTCTAGCAATATTAAATATTCAGATTTAACAATAGAGACAATGCATAAATTAAGAGCTTCATATTATTTTTATTCGGTTATGTTAGGATTATTTAAAAAATTAAAAACATATGGCATTGGGGGTTGTCGATTGGGAAGTAGGCCAATTGATTTGCATTTAAAGGCGTTTGAAATATTAGGGGTAATAATTAATAGTAACGATGACACCTATGAATTTGATGGCGCAAAAATGCATAAAGCACGTATCGTTTTTGAAAAATCTTCCGTAGGAGCAACAATTAACACCCTTCTACTTGCTACACAAATTAAAGGAAAAACAATAATAGAAAATGCTGCACAAGAACCAGAAATTACGGAATTGATAAAGTATTTAAAGCAAATGGGTGCAGATATTTATCAAAGTGAATCAACGATTGTTATTGATGGTGGAAAGAAAATGCATGGAACAGAATTTACAAATATTCCCGATAGAATTGAAGCGGGAACATACGCTTTGATTGGTGCAGCAGTAGGAGATAAACTTAAAATTCGTAATATTGTAATTGAACATATTCAATCTTTATTAGATATATTTGATGTGTTAGAAGTTAATTATAGAATTGAAAAGAATAATCTAATTGTTTCAAAAAGCAAAATAAAAAAAGGCATTGTTATTTTAACTTCTCCTTACCCAGGATTTCCTACAGATTTACAACAGCCATTAACAACGTTTTTATCAGTAAATAAAGGAACATCAGTAATAATTGAAAGCATATATGACAATAGATTTGCTCACATTAAAGAACTTAATAGGATGGGGGCAAACATTCAAACCACAAATATGAATATTATCATTCATGGTGTCGAAGAATTAAACGGCACAGTTGTAAGTGGTAAAGACTTGCGTGGAGCAGCCTCTCTTGTTTTAGCAGGTTTAATGGCAAAAGGTGAAACAATAGTTAGTGGACTAGAGTACATTAATCGAGGATATGAAAATATGATAAAGAAATTAAAAAAATTACATGCAAAAATCGAATTATCCTTATTAAACATTGAGGAGAATGAAGATGAAAAATAGAATACTATTATTTATATTTGTCTTTTTAACAAGTTTTCTTTGCTCTTGTCAAGGTAAACAATATACTCTTTTGTTAGGCAATTTTTCTAATAATTTCATTAGCGAAATGAGAGAGAATTTTAATGGTGATGTCAATAATTATTTTGCAAGAAAAGATATGCAAAGTGGCGAACTATTTAAAATTGTAGATTCTAATGCAAGTTATTATGATAATAAAACACAGTATCCTTTTTTTGGCGTAACTGAAAAGGCAAAAAACATTGTCATAAATTTTGGCTTATCAGACTTTGTACCTTCAATGAAAATAGATGAAAGCAAAAAGATATTAGAATATGATAAAGATTTATTTGATCACCAATTAGAGATTTTTCAATATCATGCTTATCATATTGTTGAAGATGTTAAAGAAATAAATAGTAAAGCCAACATATTTTTGTTATCCGCTTATAGTAAATACACATTTGAAAAGCCTGAGCAATTGCTATTTAATTCTTTAGTAAAAGAAGTGAATACTGAATTAGTGAAAATCGCTTCAGAACATAAAGTAACATATATTTCACTGGTGGATATAAATGATGAAATAGCAAGTAATCCAAGTATGAACATCAATAGTTTTATTCTTAAAAGATTACGAGGTGCTTTAAATGAATGATGCTATATTTCACAAAAACATAATCCAGTGTACTTGGTTATTTGAAGCTATTGCGACACAATACCGCTCTATGTTTGGCGATATTAAAAAGAGTAATAGTGTGGCACTTTATAATCATTCATTAGTGTTTAAAACCTTTCAAAAATATATGCAAATTGCGTGTTCTTTATTAAAACAAGCGAAATATAATCATACGATGCAAATCAAGAATACTAGTATAAGCGCTAAATCCTTAAGTAACAATTATAATCTCTACTTCAAAAGGAGCTTTATTCAACTAACAAACGCTAATGATTTATTAAAAAAACTCGGATATGATCACGATTTTCAAAATGATTTTGTTATAAAAACCATCTTTGTTAAAATGAATAGTCTTATCTCTTTTTATAATCAGCTTGATAGCGTTCTCTACAAGTTAGTAAATCTTTCCTAGACAATATTCGATAGCAATTTTATAAGTCTTCGTATATAATAGACTTACTATAAGGAGTAAGTCTATGGACAAGGTAAAAAGTTGGTTTCAAAATAAATTTGCTTTTTTAAAAGACAAACAACATGTATTTTACTATTTTGTGTTTTTATTTGTTTTAGCTTTGATAATGTCAAGTGTAGTATTACTCACAGAATCTCTTACAATTCCTTTGGGCGGAGACTATGTTCAACAACAAATTCCATTTTACACGAATGGATATGATGATTGGTGGCACTTTATTAAAACGGGTGAATTCCCATTATGGGATTCAAATACTGTTTTAGGAGTAAATAATATTGGGGCCAATAGCTTTTATTATTTCTTAAATCCGTTCTTTTTACCTATTTTATTATTCCCTCGTTCAATAATACCACAAGGCCTAGCGTTCTTAATGCTTATCAAAATGGCACTTGCAGGAATTACTTTTAGAGCGTACTTAAAATATATGGGCGTAGAAGAAAGAACAGCACGCATATTTGCAATTGCTTATGCATTTTGTGGTTGGAATTTATACTACATGTGGTTTAATCATTTTATGGAAGTAGTGGTAATGTTCCCATTAGTCTTGCTTGGCATTGAAAAAGTTCTTAAAGAACGCAAGCCTATTAGTTTAATGATTTCTCTATGTGTTTTAGGTTTAGCTAATTATTTCTTCTTAGTGGTTGCTTGCTTTGCTGGTGTAATATATGCTGGATTTAGATATTTCCAAACCATTAAATCTCGTAATATTAAAGAGAATTTTTTAGCAATTGGTATGGGTACTGTAGGCTTTGCTGTGGGCTTAATGATGTGTGCAATTGTCTTGCTTCCATGTTTAAATGCTGTTACAGAAGCCGGTAGAGTATCAAATGCAACTTATTTAGAATCACTAAAGACATGCTTAGATGAAAAGAATTTGGAACGTCTTTGGAATTTGATTTTTGATTTTGATAGTTCAAAAAAGAAATATTATCCTTTAGCTACTTATTTCTTCCCTGTCGTTGGTGACTTCAATGCCTTGTTGTATCGAAATACGGGTTATGATAATACATTATCAAGTCTCTTTATTTATACACCTTTAATTATAATGCTTATACCTGCAATTATTGAGAGTGTAAGAAAGAAAAAAATATCACACATCATCGCTATTGCGGGATTTGTATTAATGCTATTTACACCATTTTTCTATGAGTTATTCCATGGCTTTACTGTGGATTATGGTAGATGGCAATTATTCGCGGTTATAGCAATGATTACTTATGTGGCTTTAAATTATCAACACTTAAGCGAATATCCAAAATGGTATTTTGATTGCTCAGTTGTAACTATCTTATTATGTATGACATTTACAGTTGTAACAGCAATGAAAAATCAATATGGTGTTTACGATATTAAAGAAACATTTGCAATTGTAATATATCAATTTGTATACACGTTAGTTGCTTACTTCTTAATACGTAAGAATTATAAGAAGCCAACATTTAGTAAAATGCTTACCATTATGCTGTCAATTGAAGTTGTAATTGTCGGCAACTTTACTTTATTTGGACAAAAAACAACTTATTCCTCTTTAGCGGGAGGACCAAGTAATTATAATGATGAAGTTAGAGTGGTAAAGAAAATAAACGAAAATGATGATAGTTATTTTAGAATCTTTAACACTACCGCAAATGAAGCGACCACAAATTTAGGAATGTGGGAAAATTATAATGGTGTAGGAGGTTTCCATTCATTATACAATTCTAATATTAAAGATTTCCTCAACTGGACAAGAATGCTTTATTGGCGTGATACATGGATTATGGGAGATCATGAAAAAATAGCAAATCTTGAGCAATTCTTAGGCGTTAAGTATTATATTTTAAGAAGTTCAGATTATAATACTCTTTCTAACGGCGAAGTTATTAATGATTTAAATACATATAATGTTCCTTATGGCTATGAATATCGTGAAGATTTATCCACAACTGATCACAAAGTGTTTGAAAACACTAATTTTGTAGAATTTGCGTACGCTTTTGATAACATTATCCCAGTTAATAGAAATTCAGTTGAAAACTATATGTATTTAGATAATAACTATTCTTATATTTATTATCAATCTCGTACAAGAAATGATGGAGCAAGTAAACAAGGTTATTTATTAGATGATTTTAAGTCAGTTATTAAAAACGATGAAGCTCTATTAAGTGGAGCAATATTATATGATGTTTCAGAAGATGGATTTGCTGAAGAAAATGAATATTCGGAAGACACATTAAAAGCATTACAAGAATTCCCTGTTAATGATTTCACAAGTTATAGTGGCAAATTGTATGCATACCCTGAACTAAATGTAGTTCGCTATTCATGCCCAGATGGAGTTGGCGACTCATTAGAAGATTTATTAAACGTTTCAAATTGCACACCTGTATATGGTAGCACTACTCCATATCAATACGGAAATACAAAATATGTACTTACTTTAAGTAATGGTGGAAATTTCTGCAAGGCAAATGAACCATGTTACTTAGGATTAAAGTTACAAATGAATAGATATAGTTATGTCCATCTCTATGATGAAGAAGGCAAAATTATCACATTTGATTACCATCAATACGTTAATCAAGATTATAAAAATCTTCGTGGCTTCTATACAAATAAACCTGTTAAGACTATTGTTGTTAAACCGATGATTAACGAAGGCGACAATACTAATATGAATGGCTTTGCGGTATATGAAGAAGGATATAGTTCATATCTAAATTGTATTAACGCTATAAAAGCAAATCCGATTTTGAATGTCAAAAAGAGTACAAATAAGATAACTTTCTCTACAAATTTTGCTGCAAATAAGATTGTTGTTACAACGATTCCTTATGATGCTGGCTGGACTTTAACAAGAAAAGATAGCAATGGCGTAGTAACAACTCCACAATTATTTAAAGCACAAGGTGGATTCTGTGCCTTTGTTGGTGAAGCGAATCAAATGGATTACGAAATGACTTATTTCACCCCACAATTAAAACAAGGATTAGTGGTTTCATTAATGGGCTTTATCTTATTTGGTACAACAATTGCCGTGTTTAATTATATTGATAAAAAGAAAAAAGGCACGAAAAATAACAAAGTTGAAGAAGTTGTTATAACTCCCGATACTAAAGAAATAGAAAAGGAATAGAGCGGCAATTCTATTCCTTTTTAAATTTTTCGATAATCTTTTTATCTAAATTATAAGTTGTAATAACAATATAGGCGATTGCTATTAGACCAAGGATTATAGAGTAGATATATTCGTTTGTTTGGTAATGAATATCTATCAATAATTCTTGTCCGTTTTCAAATGCTAAGTTACTTGTATCAACACATAAGAATAAGTTTTGGTTTACACATGTCTGAACAGATTTACCGTTAATTGTAACTTTCCATTTTCCTTCATAAGGAATAGAGAATGTTAAATAAGGCTTATTGCTGCTATAAACATTTTTGCCTTTCAGATGTGATGAAGATATTCTTTCTAATGCAATTTGATTAATTTTAATGTTATCAATGTATTGGCCTAATAAATCAATATTTTCGTAATAGAAATAAGGAGTTATTTCAACACCACTCCAATATAAATTCTCATTTAGCTTTAGTCTATAAGTTTTGGTAGTTGATGTATTATTTCTTACAATTGGATTTACGGCATAGTTATACATATTGAAATAATATAAATTTGTTGAATCAAATAAAGACATGTATTGTGAGAATCCTGGTGTGATGTAATAGTACATTGGATATTGAATTAATGGATTAATAGTCACAGTGTAATTAATATATCCAGGTTGCGAAGTATTAATTAATTCGTAATGTGTTGCATCTATTTGTTTTAAATTGCTAAGAGTAGTGGAATAATTTAATGGTACCATAACATCACCAAGAGATAATCCACTGATGTTTTTAAGCATGTTATTTTGATAAACAAATGGATTTATAGATCCTTCAATTTGAACATCGTTTGTTTTATTTGCGGCATAACCAATTGATAAAGCGTATGGATTTTCAAACACATGGATTGTATCACCTAAATAAGAATCAAAGTCCTGCATTGATGTTAAATAGTTTCGAGCGCCAAAATGACGATTAGAAATAAGAATGCTATTATATTCTCTATCTCGGTCGATAATGTATTTAACACCCATTAATGAGTTCGCAGTTAAAGTAGAACCTAAACCATAAGAAGTCCAACTATAATTTGAATGGAATCCCATATAATACGCTAAATAATTACGTGTTGATAACTTATCACAAGAAGAATAATGCGTTAAACCAGCATAATCATACATAAATGAATCGTTATTAGCTAAGTTATATGTCGCTTGCGAATAGAATGTTTTTTCCATGCGGTAGAATTCATTTGTTTGGTTGGAATCTTTAACATATTGAATTACTTTGCTTATTTCTTCATATTCATTTTTATATGTCTCATAAGGAATATAATTGGTGCTTCCACTTTGTGTGGCTTCTTCCATATTTTTTGCTATTACACTTTTGGTATTGTTATTAAGGCTAATGCAATTAATAATGACTATTAGAATTGTGGAAGCTAAGGTAATATATTTTTGTTTGAAGTGCTTGATTACAAATATAAGGATGAAGGATATACATGCTAACAAAACGTCTTGACCAATATTGGTTTTCACTTCATATACTGCTAACATTGTCCAAATTAGAGCCATAAAAAATAATGGAATAATAAAGTGATGTAATCTAAATCCTTCCATACTATTAAATTGTTTAGCGGCTAAATAAAGCATAAACAAATTAAATAAGAAAGCATATCTAAATGGAAACCAGTTTGGAGCACTACCGGCGTGAAGCAAATTGTTAGGAAATGTAAATGCCATACAGAATACATAGAATCCTAATAACACACCAGCAGCAATCTTTTCATTTTTATCTATTCTTTCATTTAAAAAATACATAATTGTTAATGATAAAGAGATTAATCCAATGAATATAAGTGGTGCACCCATGATGATGTCATCCATGCCTTGATATGAACCACTAGTTAGGTTCTTGGTGAAATCACTAATTTTCCACAAAGTTGCCATTGAGAACTCGCTACTATTTTCTAAAGATGCTTTAGCTCCAACCATATTCATAACTGCAGATAACCAGTTAAATGAACTTAAGGCCCCAGCTAAAAGAGATCCTTTTATAAACAATATCCAATATTGTTTCTTTTGTGTTTTATCATAATTTGCACCATATAATTTAAATAAGAAGAAGCAAACACTAAATACACAAATCATAAATCCTATGTAGTAATTCATAAGAATTGCGATTGCTAAGAATATGATATAAGAAAGATTCTTTTGCTTTTCAAATAACTTTTCTAAGCCTAATACGACAAGTGGCGCCCAAATTACTCCATCTAAGAACATAAAGTTAAAATTATAAACTATGACATAAGAACATAAAGCGTAAGAACAAGAGAAAATTAAGTTAGATATATATTTTTCTTTATGAAGATAATTCATAAGTATATACATTGTTATGCCAATTGTGCCAATTTTTAAAATTGTTACAATGCTAACGGCAAGAGGCAATGATATGGTATCAAAGAAAAAATATAAGAGATTAAAAGGGGAAACCAAATAATAACAAAATAATGAAACCATATCGCCACCAAGAGGTTTAGCAAAGGTATAAGATAAATCATTTTGCCCGCTTAAAATAGTTTTGAAATAACTAATAAAGTGAATATATTGACCTTGTGAGTCTACGAATAATATCGTGTTATCGCCAAAAGGATATATTTGATTAGTTTTTAAAGCAAATAAAAATACTAAGGCAGGAATTACAAAAGCTATTACACAGCCAATTGCGAATGATATACGTTTTTTCATAATTATGCTCCTCCCATAGTATTAACATTGTAGTATAAAAATAATAATTTATAAATGAAAATTATTATTTTGTTATTCGACATGAATCGACAAGTAGAAAAACTATGATGATATTAATTGTTTTATGTCGGTTTTTGTTTTAGAATTAACAAGGTGACTAATTATGAAAAATTATCCAGAATGGCAAGATTTAAATTTTGAAATAGAAAAAGAAAATCCTTTTTCAAGTAAATATGTAACAACTGATGGCGACATATTTTATGTTGAGCCAATCTTTTACACTATGCTTTCTTCATTTCGTGAACATCACCCAACAAAGATTCCTGAAATTTTAGAAGAAATGCAAAGAGTGGTTAAGAAAAACCATAAAGTTGTATTTACAGGTAATTTTGAACATCCACTTACCACTGTAAGCGATGATTTTGTTATTTTAGAAATATTTGATATTACAGATCGCTTGAATATCTATGTTGAAGATAAATCTCGTGGATCAGATTATGGCGATTAATTAATTTCATTTTTGGAGGGCAAGATGAAAATAGGTGTTATTGGAATAAATCAATTAGGAATTGCAACAGTTTCCTTCTTATTGAACAAAGGTCATAATGTTTTTGTGTACGAAAAAGAAGCGGAAAATATCAAAGAAAAATTACACAAGACAGTCAAGGATAATCTATTAAAAAACATAATAATTTGTGCAGATTATTCTTCATTTAATGAAGTAGAAATAATATATATCACAACAAATATAGAGGTCGAAGAATCTAAGTTTTCTTTGCGAAAGTTTTATTACGCAATTGACCAATTAAAAAACAATATAACAAGCGAAAAAACACTTATCATTAGAACTCCAGTCCCTATACATACATGCCGAATAATTAGAAAATTTTTAAATGAACAAAAGCATTTGTTTGAAGTTGTGTATCAACCACTTATTAATAAAGGTGATGTTTTTGATGAAGTATTTAATCCTAAACAAATAGTTATAGGAACACACTCAAAACTTGCACATACACAAATTATTTTGCTATATCAAGATTTTTTATTGGACAATGTTTTGATATCTTTTGTTTCATTTGAAGAAGCTGAAATGTATAGAGTTATTTCGACATTATTGATGTGTTTTGCGGAAAATTTCATGACAAATGTCAAAAATATATGTTTATCACAAGGGATTAATACCCTATCAATTGAGAAGTCATTGCGATTTTTTGTAAATAACGAATTTGATTTTATCACAGATAGTTTTGGAGTAACACAAGAAAAATTATTTGAATTTGATAACATAAAGTTTTTTTTAAAAAACTGCGATACGACTTTTCAAGACTGTGGTAACAGCAACTCACAATTAGCAAAGCAATTAGTTAAACATTTGCCAAAAGGAAAAATAGTTGGTATTTATGGAATTACCAATGAATGTAAAAAAATAAGTCAAATTGTGCTAGAGACAATAAATATTTTAAATGCACATAATATTAAAACATTTGTTTTTGATACGCAACAAGAGATAATGCAATTGAACATAAAAAAGATGAAAAACATAAAATTATCATTAGATGAAAAACATATTTTTAAGAACTCGGATATTGTTTTATTAATGGTAAAAAATGTAATGACACAAGAATTAACTGAAGAAATATGTTATAAACATCGTAAAACAGGGCTAGTTGTAATAGATTATTGTGGAGCTTTGCCTAATAGTAAGTGGAAATTAGTCAGTTTAGTGCGGCCATATGACAAAAATAATAAAATTTATGAATAAAAGCATTGTTATTTAAGTAGCAAAAAAAAGCATCTCAAGAGTGATGGGTACCCAGTTTCCTAGACACTAAATGTTTGTTAACTGGATTATATCATAAAGCTAACATGGATGCTTCTCTAAATTTAGATGGAGGCATCCAT
>ONAT01000005.1 GCA_900315885.1 uncultured Erysipelotrichaceae bacterium | reverse complement strand
ACCTAAATTATAAGAGGTCTTTTCACCTTGAAGTTTAAAAACTATGACATTTGGAGTGGAATTAGAAAAAAAGTTGTCCACCCCAGATGTCAAAGAGCCGAAATAATTAAACAATTGATTCTTTTAAAAGGAAGAAAGTGCACTTTCTTCCTTTTTCATTTGAGCAAACGCACGCTGCTTCTTAAGTTCTATGTCTTCCCAGAACTTAATATATTTATTTGATTTATGGATATTATAATGAATTGGATTATTTGTGGATAATGCTTCTTTTCTTGTTTGAGCTATTGTCTTACCATTTAATCTCTTTTGTGGATAATGATTAATGTAATAATCTAAAGTACCATAAATAGCACTTATCATTTCTTCTTTAGTTTTAAGATTTGGATAAAGAATCCAAAGCATATCTTTAAACTGTCCCTGGAATCCTTCACAAACTCCATTATCGATACATTTTGAAACTCTAGACATGGATTGAGTCATTCCAAATTCTTTTATCATATTTTGATAAGCTGTTCTAGTATAGGCAAAACCTCTATCGGAATGAACTAATGGAGTTGATTCGGGATATTTTTCATGAGCATGAATCAAGGTGTCATTAGCAAGTTTTGCATCATTATGTTCAGAGACCTCTAAGGCAACTGGATATCTATCATAAAGATCAATCATAGATGAAATATATAGTTTCTTATCTGTACCTGGTATGACAATTTCTGTTACATCAGTGCACCATTTTTGGTTAGGGCCGGATGTGTTAAAATCCCTAGCTAAAATATTTTCAGCAGTAGCTTCGGGAGTAGAATGCTTAAAGTTATATTTAGGTTTAGCACGATAAGCGGATTTAATATCGTTAATACACATTAAACGATAGACTCGATTATGACCACATTTATATCCAAGAGCTCGCAAAGCATAATACATTTCAATAACACCGAATAAGGAGTTGTTAGAAGAAGCAATTTCTTTTATCTTAGAAATGATTTTGTTGTCTTCGATAATTTTTAGGGAAGGCCTTGAATTAAGCCATTTATAATATGATGAACGACAAATTTTTAGTTCATCACACATAAAATTAATATCCCAATTAGACTCTTCATGAAGTGATTTAATCAACTCATACGTTTCAATTCTAAATTGCTTTTGGACATATATTTGTTTTGCTCTCGGAAGGTTTAAAGCAATTTCCTTTCGAGAGCATCCACTTTTTTTAATAGTTCATTTATTTTCTTTTGCCTTTCAACTTCAGCTTCAAGTTGAGCAATTCTACGTTGTGCTTTTTCAATTTCGGTCAGTTCAGTTTCTGGTTTCTTTCTTCCACGTTTGTCTTTAAGGCCTTCTTCACCAAACTTTTCATACTTCTTTACCCATTGATATATTTGAGAATAATTACCATTAAAATGAGCAGCAGTACCTTTAATATCTCGATTATGATCAAGACAGTATTTAACAATTTCAACTCTTTCTTCTAAAGTAGTTTTAAGTTTAGTAGCCATATATACCTCACTCTGAGGAGTATAATCCTTCAGTTCTATATGATCATTATACTTTAAAATCCACTTCAACACAGTTGCTTTTGATGGTATACCGTATTTATTAGCAAGTTCACGTGCTGATCCTTTACCACTTAGATAATCAATTACAACGTTAACCTTAAATTCTTTTGAATATGATGCATTTCTTTGTTTTTCTTCAAAAATTAATGAGCCATTCTTTTGATATTGTTTTACCCAGGTAAAAATTAAATCATCACCATGTCTTCCAAGATCATAAATATTAGATAGTTCTTTAGCACTTTTCTCACCAGAAATATATTTTTTGCATATTTCAATCTTTAAATCTTTTGAATATTTTTGTTTCCTTCCCATATAAAAATCCCATCTAGGAGAAGCGAATATATTTAATTATTTCGCGTGTCTACCTAAATGGGAATATATCATAAGGAGGCCTTTTTGTTTGTCTGATTTAAAAATTTGAAAACATTATTTTGTTATTCACTTTTTCAAAATATAAAGATCCTGTCGAAACTCCACAATTAAAATCATTTTTAATAACAAAGTTATTCTCACCACGCAAACAAAAATTATACATAATAATTACTTGATTAATTGTAATTTCATCTAATGAGCACACATCTTCAAAGTTGTATTTAAAATTCAAACACTTAACTTTATCTGTTCCTTCCTCACCATAAACACTTACTTCATATTTATTTTCATCTGTAAAAGAAGATAAAATTATAAAAACTCTTTAAAATCTCATTATTATTTCTGTCCATTATAATTCTTTGAAGCTAAAACTTTCCATACCCTGGATTTGAGCCAAATGCATTTTCATTTCATTTATTCATAAAGCCTTTGGAGTACCCAGCATAAACAAAATATTAGCGTTCGTTTCTTGCCCTTTTTTTGTTTTTGTTGCTATCCATAACCATGGTGTTATCTCACTTTTGTCATTATTAATTTTAAATCCATTCTTAAAATAATCATTTTCAACAATTACTGAATTTTTTGAAGTAACCGATGCACAACCAAAAAGCATCATAGTCACTAATAAGCTTATTACTTTTGATTTCATTATCTTCATTTAATTTGCCTCTAATATATTATCTTTTAACCAAAACATTTCTAATATGATTTTATCATAATATCTTCACTTTTAATAACTAATTTAAAAGACACTTGTTATGTCATATCATATTTATTAATTTTTTCATTAAATTCACATCAAAAACAAAAGAGCATCCATACAAGATGCTCTTTTTATATTTTAATGGCGGAGCAAGAGAGACTCGAACTCTCGCACCAGTTGCCCGATCTACGTCCTTAGCAGGGACGCCCCTTCACCAACTTGGGTATTGCTCCAAAGACTCAATAATAATAGCATAACAAAGATTATTTTACAACTATTATTGAGTTTATTTATGTTAATTGAAAATGTAAATGCAACAAAGTTTGCTTTAAAGTCACATATTAATAAGCTTTAGCAAACAAAACAACTTTAGTCGCTTTTTTACCACATATTGGACATGTATCCATGAATGGCTTTTGATCAAATGGCATGCAACGTGATGTCGCATTCGTGTCTTCTTTGATTTTATTTTCACATTCTTCACATCCACACCACATCATCTTAGCGTAGCCACCTTTAACATTGACAACTTCTTTTAGTTCATCATATGTATGAACTTCTGTAATGCTATTTAAAAGTTGTTTTAATGCTTTTTGATACATTTCTTCGTGGATTGTCGCAAGTAATTGAGGGATTTCATCCTCTAATCTGTCAATTGAAATTTGAATCTTTTCGTGATTATTTCTCTTACAAACAGTTACAACATTGTTTTCTAAATCACGTGGTCCTAATTCGATACGAACAGGTACACCTTTCATTTCATATTCTGCGAATTTCCAGCCTGGTGTACGATCAGTGTCATCTAATTTAACACGTAAATTCATTTTTTCTAAACGCTCTTTTAATTCGTGACATTTGTTCATAATTCCTGGTTTTGCTTGTTGAATTGGAACAATTACCACTTGAATAGGTGCTACATAAGGTGGTAATACTAAACCATTATCGTCACCATGAACCATGATGATCGCGCCAATTAAACGAGTTGAAACGCCCCAAGAAGTTTGATATACATTTTTAACTTTTCCATCTTGATCTTGGAATGTGATACCAAACGCTTTGGCAAATCCATCACCAAAATAATGGGTAGTTCCACTTTGTAATGCTTTACCATCGTGCATCAAAGCTTCGACAGTGTAAGTTTCTTCTGCGCCAGCAAACTTTTCTTTTTCAGTCTTTTGACCAGTAACAAATGGGATAGCAAGTAAATCTTTACCCATTGCGTTATAAACATCTAACATCATTAATGTCTCATGTTTTGCTTCATCTTTTGTACGATGAATTGTGTGTCCTTCTTGCCATAAGAATTCTGAGCCACGTAAGAAAGGTCTAGTTGTTTTTTCCCATCTTACAACTGAACACCATTGATTATATTTCTTTGGTAAATCACGATAAGATGAGACGACTTTTGCAAAGTGTTCACAGAACAATGTTTCACTAGTTGGACGGACAATTAAAGGATCATCTAACTTATTTTTACCACCGATAGTGATAATTGCACATTCTGGTGCAAAACCCTCAACATGGTCTTTTTCTTTTTGAAACAATGATTCTGGTATAACCATTGGCATATAGACATTTTCGTGTCCTGTTGCTTTGAATTTTTCATCCAAATGTTTTTGAATTTGTTCCCAAATTGCGTAGCCATAAGGACGATAAATAATAAATCCTTTAACGGATGAATAATCCATTAATTCTGCTTTACGGCATACATCTGTATACCATTGCGCAAAGTCTACATCACGTGATGTAATTGCATCATTTTTTAATTGTTTTTCCATAAAACTCCACTCCTACTTTTTATCTGCATTTCTTTTTTTATCGTTGACCTGTTCGACAATTTTGTTAAGTCGTTTTTTATCAACTGGCAAAATCATTTCATCAGCAGGACATATTAAATTACTTGACATATACTTAATACCTAATTTAGCAAATAAGTATATCGCCGCCATCGCATTTAGTTCATAAGCAATGATATCTTTCTTGTATTTTTCAATGACATCTAAGATACCATGAATCATTAAAATAGAACGGCCAACTTTACTACATTCACGTGATAATTCACTTGAAATAATGTAGTAATCAAACAAATTCATAATTTCATCTGTTAGCATAATTTGTTTACGATTAAGCATCAAGGCTATAGAGAACCCATATTCCTTTAGATTCTCTAAAGACTCAATAATTTCATTTTCTTCTTGAAGCCACTCAGAGAGTTCTTCTTCTTCAAAAGCAAAAATAATATTCTTTGCATCAACACTTGTGGTGTGTGATAAACTCTTTAAGATATAATCTCTTTCTAGGACAGAGACATGATAGATGAGTTTAGAATTGCTAATATTCTCATTACGATATCGCGCAAGAATTTTCTTATTAAACAAAGCAAACAAGTCTTTACTTTTTCCGACTTTAAACGCGTATTGTTTTAATTCAAGAGCATCACTAAATAATGTATTATTACATACAATTGTTGATGAATAAGCAAAAATCGAGCCGTTTTTGATATTTACAATTGGTTGGAACATAATCGCAAAGTCTTTCTTTTCAATAAATGACTTAAATTCTGTTTCATAAGAAGATTCAACATCACTTGTCGTATTAGCGTTTTCATCATATAACATAACGTGATTTTCATGTGACATTGCCGCAAGAGAAATAGATTTAGTAGCTCTAACTAATTGTTTGTAAGAACAATTATCATTAGATAACAAACAGCCAGTTATTGAATAAACATATTTATCACTATAGGAATTGATCTTTAAATATTTTGTAATAACATTAGAGATACTATGCATTAAGCGAAGCAAATTTCTTCTCGAACTAATTCCTGGATAAAAAATTGTAAATGATGATTGAGAATATTCCGCTAATGAAGCGCTATTATCTAATAACGGTGTAACTATATTCTTAATATTTGTAAAGAAGAGCGAATCTACTTTATCATTATCTTCATCTTGAATCTTGGTATTGCGTAAAGAGACAAAGATAAATGAGCCTTTATTTTTATCTTTAATGTTATCAATAGTAACCATTTGCTCAATGTTTGTAACATTGTATCTTACCTTTTTCTTACGATTACCATAATCTTTAACATCCAAATAACGCATAATATAACTTTCAATATGTATTATTTTGCTCTTTTTATCAATCTTTTGAACTTGAAGAAAAGAATAATAACTGCGGCGATCTTTTTCAACAATTACATCTGCTTCTAAATAATCACTAACGTTTTTCTTAGCAGATAATAATTCCCCAATCCATTTTTCAATTCGCATTCTTTCTTGTAAAACAAATTGATTAAGAAAAACTTGGAATGTAATTTCGTGTTGATTAGATATGTCTGCTTTATCAAAATATTTGACCATGCCATTTTTTACATCAATGGTAAAAACTCTTGTTGTATTTTTAGCCAAATCAAGGCTACGAGCGGGGTCGAATTTTTTACTATTTTTTGCTAAGAAATAATAAATTACAATAACAGCAAAAAGCGCAATTGCAAGCAAAACAAACAAAAGCGTGAATATATGATCATACTTGTTAGTAACTTCTTTTGCAAAAGAGTTAATCATGATTGTCAAATAATATATCTTAGAAAGACAAGTCATATACACATAAATCACCTGCTAATATTATATACTTGATGTGTAATTAAATAAAGTAGGTTTTTTTTGATTAAGTATTTTACAAATACTTGTCTATTGGAAAACGTAATGTAAAGCACACACCAGTAAGCTTATTTTTATAGTTAATACTTCCACCATTTCTTTCTAAAATTTGCTTTACATCATATAAACCAATACCATTACCACTTATCTTTGTTAAATCCGAAGTAGAATAATATTGGTCAAATAGTTTTTTCGCAGATTTTCTTGATATTTTTTTACCACGATTAAACGTTTTAACTATCAACTCATTATTCTTTAATTTGATAGAAAAACGTAAATAATTATTGATTCTACCACTATGAGCAAAAGCATTTTTTACTATTTCTAGCAAGACAATTGAATAATCATATATAAATTTTCTCTTAATTAAAAACTTATTTGATTTAAAATCAAAATTATACTTCTTACCAGCGATATTCGAAATATTATTACAACACTCATATAAAAAAATATCCAAAAAACTATTATTAACGTACTCATCATTATAGACAACACGTGATAAATAATTGTTTCTTGGTATGAATAAAAGATGTTTATATTTTACTTTACAAATTGATTTACATAATAGTTTAACTTGGCTTATCGGATAATTCGAAGCGATAAATACAATAATATTTCCGTTTTGTCTTTTAGAACTTAATACCGTTGCTATATTTTCAACACATTGCAAAAAATATTCAAACTTTTCCATTGTTGTGTAATGAAAAATCAACTTATAAAAGTATGTATCTTTACACTCAATGCTACACTTAGTGCCACTAGCCCCCTTCTTCCGACTAAAACTTTTTATTAATTTAAATGCACCTATATAATTGCCTTTATAAACTAATTTTTCAATCGTTGCAAAAGAATCAAATTCATTCTTCATTGAATATAGTCCAAATAGACCTTTAATTTCATGAACTAATATTTTAATTTTTGCTAAATCTTTAATTTTATTATTCACTTCGCCTTTTAAAACATTAAGTTTATTGTCTATAATGCTTGCGCCCTCATCTATATCAAGCATGATAGTAGTCACCACCCTTATTTTATCCCTCAAATAATATTGATATTAAATTAATTATACACCTAATAAGATTTATGCTCAATTTTTATTTTATTTATGTTATAATACTACTCGTATTGGAGAAATACCCAAGTGGTTGAAGGGACTAGTTTCGAAAACTAGCAGTAGATGCAAGTCTAGCGGGGGTTCAAATCCCCCTTTCTCCGCCATAATAATAGAGTAGTCTGATACATGCTATCAGGCTTTTTTATTAGCCAAAGTGCAAAATTGTCACTCTTACAAATATTAAAAAGTGCCAAAATGACACCAAAGTCTTTTATAATTTGGTGTCAACATGGTATAATAACTGCGAGGTGGTAAAAATGACACTAAAACAATTAAGAACTGAAAAAGGAATTACGCAAGCCGAATGCGCGGAATTGTTTCAAGTATCCCTGCGAACATATAAACGATACGAGTCCGATGAAACAAAGATTAGCCCTCTCAAGTATCAATATTTACTACAACGATTGAGCGAATATGGGCGGATCGATGAAAGCCACGGGATATTAACCACAGACCAAATAAAGAAAATATGTGGCAAAATATTCAAGGAATATTCGGTGGAATACTGCTATCTATTCGGATCTTATGCCAAAGGTAAAGCAACAGAAAAAAGCGATGTCGATTTGCTTGTTGCAATGCCTGTAGACGGAATGAAATTCTTCGAACTCATAGAGATGTTGAGAGAACAGTTAAAAAAGAAAATTGATCTACTGGATATAACACAGTTGGATAATAATCCCACGCTTGTACAAGAGATATTAAAGGACGGCATAAAGATTTATGGATAACGTAAAAAACGATAAGTACTATCTTGAAAAAATCATATCTGACTTGGGATTCATAATAGAACAAACCAAAGGAAAAACAAAACAAGAAATAGAAAACAATGATTTACTGATTGATTCTATTATGTTTCGCATTATTCAAATCGCAGAGAACAACAGCCGCCTATCGGAAGAGTTTAAAAAGGAATATAGAGAAATCCCTTGGGTGGCAATCAAAGGAATGCGTAACAAAATAGTCCATGATTATGGCGTCGTAAATATGGTTATTGTTTATGACACGGTAACGCGATGGATACCAGAGATGTACAAAAAATTAATAAGGATAGTTGATGAAATTGTAACATGGTAACCTTCTATAACTGAACACGAAATTGACATTACTCCAAATTGTGTCAGTTTTTTGTTTTAACGCGAATTTGATTATGTGTTTGAAATTATGGGATATCGCGTCAAATCACAACGTGGCATTATCTTTAGACAATGGGCTAATAATGTTTTAAAACAATATTTAATTGATGGATATGCTATAAACAACAAAAAGATGCTAGCGTTAAATAAAACAATAGAAATTCAAAATAAAATGCTAGCAAACACATTGGATATAGAAACGCAAGATTTAAAAAACATAATCGATTTATACACAAATGCTTTAACATTGCTTGATAATTATGACCATTAATGCGTTTCTAAGCCAAATGGAAATAAAGCAAATTACGTTTTAAATTATAATGAATGCCGAGAATTTATTAATAATATGCGTTTTACTCATGATTCAGAAGTTTTTGGCGTAGAAAAAGAAAATGGTAAATTGGAGGGAATACTTGCTTGTATTAATCAAACGGCTTTTGGAGAAGAAATATATAAATCATTAGAAGAAAAAGCTGCAAATTTGCTATATTTTATTGTAAAAGACCATCTTTTTGCAGATGGATGTAAGAGAATTGCGGCAGGCTTATTTTTATTATATTTGAGTAAGAATGCATTATTAAGTCAAAATAAACTAGCGATTTCTAATGGTGCCTTAGCCGCCATTACACTTTTGGTCGCAGAATCAAAACTAGATGAAAAAGAAGTAATGATTAGAATAATAATGAATATTCTTTTTGAGAAAATGTAGTATTGTGTGACAATAACTTCTTCTACTAATTTCAAGTATCATTAATCCATACAAAAAGGCTATCAGCGTACGCCGATAGCCTTTTTTCAACACATTTTAAATATTATTTTGCAGAATAGAATGATTGATTAATATTCTCGTTATTTCCTGCTTTTTCAACATATTGTGTGTAATCGCTGTTTGTTAATGTTGTTGTATCTAAAACTTTAGTAACAGTGTCACCATTTTTAACTTCGATTGAACCAATAATGAAATGTTGATTGAAATCTCCATAGTTTATAAATGTATTTATTTCAAAATATACACCCCAAATACCTGTATAAGTCATATTGTTATCGCCTGCTCCTCTATTGTAGGCGAAGCTTGAATAAGGGAAATAGACATATCCATCAAAATTTGCAGGCAATGTTAAATAGCTTCCCCATCCTCTATTATTTGATCCTTCAGTAACAGTACCATCTAGGTTATATAAAGAATAAGTTGCATTTGCTTTTAAACAAGCAATGTCACCATCAGTTTCATTGATAAACATACTGATATAGGATAGTGTTCCTGCTAATTCTTTCATTCTAATAGCAAAGCCATCACCAGCCCAATTGTTGTTTTTAGCAGACAATTTCAAAGCAGATAATTGATCAACGCTACTTGAATTAAATGAAATTTCCGAGCCTGTTAAAGAGCCACTAAAAATACATGTTTCTTCTGGCTCTTCTTCGCCATTAAATCTTGTATTAATGTATTGGCCATTAAAATCTTTAACATACTTAGAGCTATAGTTTCTTGAAGTCAAATCGCTTGTTGATACGACTGTAGTAATGGTGTCACCATTTAGTACTTGAACCTCGCCCACTTCATAGATTTGATAGTCATCACATTCAACTGCTGTTTCTAAATATAATCCATAAACAGAAGAATAATTAAATGATTTATTTCCTCCACCATAATTTGGATCTAATTCCATACTTTCATATGGAATATAAACATAACCATCAAAACCATGGGGTACTAACATGTAGTAGCCCCAAGTTCTTCCAGAAGTTGCCATTGATTTACCATTTGCATCGTAGAGATAGAAACTTGCACCTGTTGCTAAATGAACACGATCAGAGTCTGTTTCATTTAAATAAACATTAATAAACATTTGTGCACCACATGTATTTTTAATACGAATTGCAAAGCCATCGCCAGTCCAATTATTTGTGTCAGGTTTAATGAACAGATCTGCAGCTGTTGGATTAGCAGCTTTTGTAAATGATACAATAGCACCTTTTTCTAAAGCACCAGTGAATCCTGTATCAACTGGGATTGCATCAACCAAGCCTTTAAATTCTGTAACTATTGCATTGACGTTATCAATAGATGTAGCCGCTTGAACTTTAGCATAATATTCATCAATTAAATCAAGAACTTGTGTTTCTTGTGCTTTACGATAATTAATTGGGTTAACGTAATTTTCAATTTCCGAGCCAGCTGCTACAATAGCGTCTGCTAAAGCTTGAGCTTCTTCTGCCTCGTATTGAGCTTTAGTTTTTAGTGCATCAGCAGCAGTTTTGAATTCAGTAACCGCATTATTAATTTCATCTTTTGTTGTAGCATTATTAATGCTTGCTTTAGCAGTTTGAATTAATGTTGCAAGTTGAGTTTGTTCGGTTTCGCGATAGTCAGTTGCAGTTTTATAACCTTCAACTTCACTAACTTTTGTTTCTTTGTAAGCTGCAAATTCTTCTGCTTCGTATTGAGCATTAGTTTTTAATGCATCTGCGTTTGTTTTGAAAGTAGTAACTACTCCATCAATAACTTCTCTTGATGTTGCATCATTAATTGCAGTTTTAGCAGCATTAATTAATCCTTCTAATTGTGCTTTTTCTGCATCGCGGTAATCGTTCTTGTCTTTGTAATTTTCTACTTCACTAATTTTTGTTGTCTTATAAGTAGCAAATTCTTCTGCTTCATATTGTGCATTTGTCTTTAAAGCATCTGCACTTGCTTTAAATTGTGTAACAGCTTCATCAATAGCTGTTTTGCTTGTTGCTTGATTAATCACAGTTTTTGTGTTTGTAATTAATGTTTCAAGTTGAGCCTTTTCTGTATCACGGTAGTCATCTTTGTTTTTGTAGTTTTCAACTTCTGTGATAGCGGCAGTTTTTTGGCCTTCCAAAATTGCAGGATCAACACTAGGCGCAACTGAAGGTTGAGGTGTTGTCACTGATGGTTGAGTTGACGCTGGTGTAGATGTTTGATTATTATCGCATCCCACTAACGCAGTTGCACCAGCCATAAATGCAACTAATAGTAAAGATTTTAAAGATTTTTTCATTTATTTGTTTTTCCTCCCTTTTAAAATCTAATTTTTAATCATCAATTCTTCTCTTCTTGGTAAAGATGCAATCGCACCTTTACGTTGGACACAAATTGAAGAGGCTTTTTGAGCATATAAGATTGCTTTTTCTACTTCATATCCTTCGGATAAGAATGTTGCGAAAGCCCCATTAAAACAATCTCCTGCTGCAGTTGTGTCGACAGCGTCTACACGGAATGCTGGTATTAACTTTTTAGCATCTTGTGTACACCAATAAACTCCTTTGCTTCCTAAAGTAATTAATAAATTTTTTGTCCCTTTATTTAGTAAACAGTCACACGCTTTTGCTAAAGATTCTTCATCATTAACTTCTAAATCCGTTAAAAGCGCTAATTCTGTTTCATTTGGAGTTAAATAGTTAACTTTTGTTAATAAATTATCGCTAAGTTTTTTGCCTGGTGCTGGATTTAAAATAACAGTTTTATGCATTTTATGTGCTAAAGTAGCAACATACTCTACAGTTTCAAGTGGAATTTCTAATTGCATAATTATTATGTCTGCGTCTTGAAGTAAATCTAAATGCATATCAATATCATGCTCTTTTATTTCTTCATTCGCTCCTGAAATAACAATAATTCGATTGTCGTGCACATCTTCTTCAATAATAATTGATGCACATCCTGTCGGTTTAGTTTTAGAAATTTTTAAAACTGGTTTTACTCCACATTTACATAAACAACTTTGTAATGCTTTACCATAATCATCGCTTCCAATTGCGCCAAGGAATGTCACATCGCCATTAAGTAATGCCGCGGCACATGCTTGATTAGCGCCTTTTCCACCTGGGTTTTGCATAAAAGTTGAGCCGAATGTTGTCTCCCCACGCTGTGGTAAAGAATTAACATAAGTTACTAAATCCATGTTGATACTGCCAACAACTAAAATTTTCATTTTGTTCCTCCTTTCCTATTTATTACGAATCAAATATCTAATAATCTATCTGTAAATTACATTAGTAATCTACATTCATTCTTCTTTTAGTCTTGCTTTTTCTTCTCTAACTAATTGCTCATATACTCTCTCGCTCATTCTTGTTACTAGATAAACCATAAGTCCTATACCAAAGAAGAAAATCAGCGGATAGAACATATAAAATACGAAGACAAATGAGAGAATGCACATCCATGATGAAAGAACTAACAACAATTTTTTTCTAGCAATTAAAGATGCTTTTCTAAAGCAATCAAGTGCTTTTTCATCATCAAAATATGCAATAAATAAAGGCAATTCAATAAGCGCAGATGTTAAGACAATTAAAATACCAATAATAATAATTAAACTCATCCACGCGACCATAACGCTTTCGTTCGCATGTATTAATTGATAATCTAGATATAATACATAAGCTAATAAAGCGTATATTGGAAGAACAGTAATCCAATATTTTAATCCCTTTTTAATATGCTTTTTAATTAAAGCGAAGTAATCAGAAAAAGGATTAACATAACTTGTTTTTTCATTTTTAAACAACTCAACAAGGGCAAATAATGCAGGAAAAAATAGAACTGTTAAGGAAAGGCATGTTACCAAAATAAACTCAATGTTTAAAACGAAAATGTCTCCTAACACTTTTAGAAATCTATAGCCTTTTCCATTAGTTTTTTTATCAAAATCCTGCATTATTTTTACACCTTATTCTGTTATTTCCATTGTATATTGATAAATTCTATAGCTACCTAATGTACCCCAGAATGAACTAGGATAGAAATTCGCAGCTGTAAATAAGCAATCAATATTTTTATTCGATAATGTCCATCCATAAGCATCAGTGACAAATCCAGAGTTATGATTTAACGCAAATCCTGAAACAGATACATCAATGTGATCCATTTCATTCCACATATCACCGACAACATTAAATAATGTATATCCTGGATAGAAATCTTTATTTTCAAAGTCTTCTTCTAAGTAATAAATAGTTACTCCTGAACCTACACTCGCTCCTTCTGGAGATGGATGATCATCTTTAATCATATAGATTCTTCCACTCGTTGGGTCATAAGCAAAGTCTGCATTAGAAATGTAGTCTTGAGCATTATTTAAATTCTTTAAGCCACGAGTAATAACTCGTTTGTAATTGTCCGAAACCATAACTGGATTATTTAAAGAACTAAAATCCCATCTTTCTACACGTGTGTATGTAGATGCACCATCACCAACTGTATAGAATAATAAAACTTCACTTTCTTTATCTACGGATACTAAACTTGGTTGTCCATATCCCCATTGAAATCCTTTATTATCATTTAGTTCATAATGACAAATTGGATTATTATCGATTTTAATCCAAGGTCCTTCGGGTTTTTTAGCAATTGCTAAGCCAACTTCATTTTTTGTGTTATCGCTTGTAACACAACCTAAATAGGCCATTAAATAGTTATAAGTTTCTTCGTTATAATTGAATACTCCTTTGATAACGCTTGGATCACAAACATGACGAGAATCCCAAGTGTTTTCTGTTGGAGCAAGGACATATGATATTTCACCATATTCCCATATTCCTTTTTCGTTTTTTACACCTCTACGATAAGCGATGTAGTCAGTAACATTACCGTGTATCTTATTTGCGCAATAGTAGATATGTCTTACACCATCTTCTTCAAATGATGTTGGGCAATAATTATAAAATTGATCAGTTTCTGTCTCGCCCTTTTTATGTTCAAATAATTGATAAACTTTATTTTCTTCTTCAGTCGGTTTAGAAGAATTTGGTGTTGAACCACTATTACTATTCATATCACAACCTCCACAAAGCAACGCTAATAAACAGACAAACTTCATTATTTTTTTCATCTATGAGTTCCTCCTTATAAATTCACTTCGTAGTAAACAATTGCACCTGAATATAGGTAATTATTGTTTTCACTACCAACACCAACCGCGGAAACACTAAAAGCTAATGGCAATTTGTCTCCAGCTAGTTTATGTCCATAAGCATCACTAATTAAACATGCAGAATAAATACGTTCCCAACCAAATTCTTGACTTTCTTCCCCGTCTAATAAAGCAGTATCTAAATCAGAAATGCTTCTTGTAACAAGTGTCCATTCATAATCATTTGGATTAACTAATATCTTTAAATCCGCTTTTGCTACTTGAATTGAATCACTAGTTGCAGGCATAGTCATAACTGGGTTACGATCACGTACGCAGTATATAGTGTTAGATTCTTTATCAATCATGAAGTCTGCGTTATTAAACACGACATCTCCTGATTTATCTTCTAAACCTTTAGATGATATTGCGGATGCTTCACCTGTTTTAATATCATCTAGTGAAGAGCAATCAAAATAGCTAACTCTTGTTGTTGTAATTAATGCGTCTGCGTAAGTATAGAAACAATAGAATTTTCCTTTTTGATCATAACTTACAAGTGATGGAGCACCTACGCCATAAGCAGAACCATAAGCGTATGAAGAATATTTAATAATTGGTTCGTTTCCTACTTTTTTCCAATTTAGTAAATCATTACTAACTGCAAAACCGATTTGATATAACTTATCTTTTACTTTTGAAGTTCCTTGGAACGCCATTAAATAAGAATAAGTAACATTTTGATAAGCAAATTCACCTTTGATAACATCAGGATTAGAAACACGCATTGAATCCCAATCATTTTCACTTGCTCTTAAAACAATTTGCGTTGTTTTATCATAAACAGTTTCGCCATTTTCGTTTTCAGTGCCGATACGTAAACCAATGACATCTCCTGTCACATATTTTGTTTCATTTGTTGTAAAGAAAGTATATTTTTTTCCATCTTCTTTAAAGATTGCTGGATCTTTATCATAAATTCCTAAAGTATCATCAAACATTGGAGCAATGCCATAATTTGTTTTAGGTTCAAATTTTTCTTGTGGTGTACTAGGAGTTGTTGTGTCACACCCCATTAATAGCATCAACGGTAAAATTAACATCATTAATTTCTTTTTCATGCTTAATTCCTCCCCATGTTTGAACGAATAGAATTTTCACTTTCTTCAAAGAACGAAGAAATCTCTGTTTTATTGAAATAGATACCACAATCGGAAATAACGAATGATAAACCTTCATTATTAGAGCAATCTGTAGTTACATACATTCCCGCCATATTTGCACTTACATCAAGTTGCAAATCACCATCTGTACACCAAACTGGGACAGAATATTGTGAGAAATCAATACGAATATAACCTTCAAAATTAACAGGTATAACAATTGCCGGTTTAGCCATTCTAATAAATTCTTGATTTGTATTAATGTCGTAATACATAATCATTGCGCCTAATTGAACATTCCATCTCTCTGTAACGTTTTTATTATTTTTCTTAGTTATTTCATCAAACTCAAGATTCATAATAATTTCTTTACGAGATAAGTTTTTCAAATAGCAAGTGACACCTTCAGCCTTTTGGTCATGGTTTTCGCCTCCATCAGCCCAATTGTTCCAATCAGAAACATAATATTTTGGGAAGACATTGATGGAACCATATATATTGTTATTTGGAATAACTGCTCCAATATCTACTTGCATACCTTTTCTATTGTTATAAGTATCTACTAAAGTAGTTGTAAGAGTGGAGCCACCAGTCCAAACTGGGAATTCTCCATTTAACTCTGCATCTGTTTTAACATGTGTAAATGTTTCAAGATATTTAACATCGCCTTCTCTTTCTGCTACTAAAGTTTGTTCTTCGTAACGGGTAAAGCGGATGTATTCTGTATTTGTATTTTTAACGTATGTTGCGTTAAATTGTGCTTCAGTTAAAGTACTTGGAGTTAATAATTTTGTTAAACTAGCATCTGATTTAATGATTGTAATATCACCAAATGTCAAGATTGTAAAAGCATCATAAGATTTAAATACCGAAGTAGAGAAGACAATTGAACGAACATCACTAGGGTTTGCTGCTGTAACTGTATTAAACAAAGCAAATGGAATAATCATCCAACCATCAAAACCAGATGGTATAACAACCGCAGAATCCCAACTTCTCCAAGCATTGATACTTAATGTATTATCTTTTGCTTTAAAGAAGATATTTTTACCTACAGTTTTGTTAACACTATAAGTCTTAGCACTTCGATCTTTTACGCCAATAGTAATTGGAGTAGCAATAGATGTATGGTTTTTAATTCTAAACGCTAACGAGTCACAATCTGTGCCGTAATTACGAATCGTTGGCACAATGCCAAATTGCGAAATAAGATCACTTTCCGCGCCAATATAAGAAACTTGTAATCCCTTATTAAGTTCACCATCTAATGTAACTTTTCCATAATCAACATCGGAAGTAACCTCTCCACCTCCAACACTTTTATGTTCAAGATTGATATACTCGCCATTATAATCTTTACAATAATAGTTACCATATGTGTAGTCATTTAATGTTGTTGGATCTAAAAGTGTAGTTGCAACATTATTTTGAAGTTTTTCTAATCCTCCTAAAGAGAAATTAGAAAAGGCATCATAATAAGTATTAATTTCTATATAAAATCCATAAACAGTGCTATAGTCAAATGTTCCGTTACCAGAACCATAACCATTCACATAACCAAAGCTTTGATATGGTAAATAAATGTACCCATCAAATGAAGCAGGAAGACTAATAGCGTTATCTCCCGAACGATAAGTTTGAGATTCTTGTGTGCCATCTAAATGATACAAAGTATAACTTGTTGAAGTTCCTGTTCCAGCTTGGACACGGTCCGAGTCTGTTTCGTTTAAAAACACAAAAAACGGAGAACCTCCACCTGATTCAATATGATTTTTTATACGTATGGCAATGCCATCTCCAGAAAAATCAGCTGAACCTGTTGGTTTTAGAAGTAAAGTTGACCTTGTATCTTTGGATGCCGTAGTATAAGAAACTTTTACTCCTCCTTCTAAAGTTGTTTTGAAAGGAATATCTTGCGCATTAACCACTCTTGCCATTGGAGTCATCGTAAGCGCTAATAAACTAGATAAATAGATTAATCGTTTGAATGTTTTCATATTTCCCCCATTTAATTTTTATCAATTTCAAATATTGTTTTTATAAAATATTTAAAGAATGCATCTACATTAACTTTTTTGGCACTATAGACATCATTTCCTATTTTGTCACAATATGTTAATGCTCTTTTTTCATTTTCTAATCCAACAGTTAATGGTAATTTTTCAAATTCACAGAAATCACCAAACATTGTGGCAACCGCTAACGGGTCATGCATAACTGGTATCGTAAATTCATAATGTTTAAACCACTTTTCCATCATTTTTGTTAATAAAATAAATCTATCATCATGAATATTTGTAAGAATATCTCGATACTCTTGGGTTAATTGGCATTTCAATGTAACATTTAATCCAACTTCATATATTGGAACTATGGCATCAAATACAATGTGTGCCGCTTCTGGGTCACAGAAGATATTCCATTCTTTTATATTGATATTTGTTGGATCACCACCCATTATCCTTATTTCTTTAATAAGTGGAACAATACTTGGATCTTTACGAATTGCCATAGCAATATTGGTTAATGGTCCAATTCCAAATATTGTAACTTCATGAGGATATTTATGAATTGACTCAATAATGAAATCTACTGCATGTTTTTCTTCAATATGAGCATCTTCCATAAATTCCATAAATTGAGGGATATAATATTTACCAAATTTATCTTTTGTCTCCTTAGCTTGAATTTCTGGAGGAATAAGATTTTTTACTTTGGCAATGAGCGGTTCATCACATCCAGCATATACTGGCACTTTCTTTTTAAAAGTCGAAATTAAGAAACTAGCCATTTTTGCTCTTTGACGCGCGTTGCGAAATACTGTTGTAACTCCTAGAAGTTTCGCTCTTTTTTCTTGTAACAACAAATATAAAGCAAAGGCATCATCAATATCATCACCAATATCAGTATCTAAAATAACTCGTTCTTTTTTATTCATGAGTTGCACCTCTCCAATAGGAGAAATCTCCATTTGGTCCAGTCTCAGGTGAAATATAAGTGCTTAAATTCTTTGGCCAAACGTATTCTAGACCTAGAGCGTCTTTTGCACGTTGATAACTCTTAGCGTTAAATTCAATAACGCGGTCTAACATACAGTTTTTACGCATGTAAGCAATACCTTGATCATAATATTGTTTTGCTTGTTCTTTTGTGGAAGAACGGAGAACTTTGGCTAAGTAAGATGTCGACCATCTTTGAACACCTTTGGTCTCGTTAACAGATAATTCGTTATAGCTCTTATCGGAAGTATCATCTTTTAAGAATGACGCTGTGTAATCATAACTATATGGTGAAGCTGGTCGTTTTAAATTATCAATATAAACATCAACATCTTTACGGCCATTTAATGGTTTAATCTTATTAATATAAGCAAGGTTCATCATCAAAGTCATTTGGTATAAACCATATTTACCTGTATCATCTTTTGAAACACTATCGAGATACTCTTGTGTCCAAACAACTTCTTCATGTTTTTCATCTTTCCAATTCCAAGTTTCGCCTTCTTTACCGAAAGCCACTAATCTTTGTCCTTCTTCAGAATATAAGAAATCTAATACTTTTATGATTTTGTCTGGTCTTTTTGCATTTGTAGTAACCATTGTATATAAGTAACCCATACCACGGATGTCTTGTAAAATTGGATCGTCACCTTCATAATTTCTTAAAATAAGAGGGACATATTTAACATCTGAATTATATGCTGCAATAAATCCTTGTTGATAATCTTGTGGTGTTACCATGGATACAAACACATTACCAGAAGCAATTTTCGTTCTTACTTGAGCAGTATTTGCAGAGAAGTTATCATCCATAATTAATTTTTCGTTATAACACTCACGCAAGAATTGTAATGTTTCATAATATTTTTCATGCGTCATATTGTAGACATAATTTCCTTGTTCATCTTCAAATGGTGTTGCGAAGTATTGTGATAACCATTTAATTGAGTCATTACCTTCGCTATCGAAGACATCAAGTTGAATTGGGATAGATTTACTATATTTTTGTCTAATGTAATTGCATCCAGCAATAAATGATTCTGGACTTGTCATATCACCTTTAATAGCGTTACAAGCTTCTTTATACCAATCTTCACGGACTAATATTGCACCATTAGGTTCCATTTTATCTGTGCTTGAAACATATTTACTTGAATAAGCAAAGTTTGGGAATCCATATGTCTTATCATTTCCAAGTGAGAACCATGAGAATACATCTTCTTGTAATCTGTTATTTAGTGATGGTGCCCATTTATCAATTAAGTCATTTAATGGATATAGGTAACCTTGCATAGCAAGTTGGGAACATTGTTGGTACCAACATTGAACAGAAATTACATCTGGTAATTTGTTATTGGAAATCATATTAGATAATTGCGAATTATCATCAATAACTGGGGAAATAAAGTGGATGTTTGCTCCGGTCTTTTCTTTGATAATACGCGATACTTCATCGCTACCATAACTTGGCCATGTAAATGTTGAGTCATTAACAAACCACGTAAAGTCAAATTCTTCGTTATCTAAAGTCCAAGAGTCTTCTCCATTATCGGGAGTAGCAGGGAAATCAGGTAGTTTGACATCCACGAATTCTCCTGGTTGATATGGCGCAGGACCACATCCTGATAGTAGTAACGAAATAAAGGCTACTGCTAATAGTTTTTTCTTTGATTTCATAAATCTTTCCTCCTATCCTTTTAATGAGCCGACTACGACTCCTTTGGTCAACATCTTGAAGATTAAAGGATAAACTATCAAGATTGGAATAACTGAGATAATAATTGCGGCGAATGAGACTGTTTCTGGTGAAACTGTTTGCAAGATATCAGATGGTAAACCACCAATGTTTGTTGGAATTGATGATTCTTTAATAACTTTCATTAAATAGTATTGTAAAGTCCAAAGTCTATTATCTGAGGTATAGAGCATAGTGTCATAGAAAGAGTTCCAATGCCCAACCGCAATCCACAAAGCAACAGTAGAAATAACTGGTGTAGATAACGGCATAATAATTGAAGTAAATATCTTAAATTCACTTGCGCCATCCATAACTGCAGATTCACGAATTTCTTCTGGAATTCCTCGAAAGAAATTAGAGAAGACCAGCATGTTATAAACAGAGAATAACGCTGGAATTATGTATACTAAGAAATTATCGAAAAGTCCTAATGCACTAATAATTAAGTAATAAGGAACTGTTCCGCCCGAGAAAAACATTGTGAAGATGAATATTTTATAAAAGATATTACGTCCTCTTAAGTTTTGACGGGACATGGCGTATCCAACAATCGCGGTATATACTAGAGCACTAATAGTTCCAAGAACTGTACGGGCTAAGGTTATACCATATGCACGCCACAAACGATCATCGTTTAAGACTAGCAAGAAGTTTTCAAATGTCCATTCTCTTGGCCATAAATAAATACCACCTTTAATATAATCAGTACCAGTATTTAATGAACAAGCTAAGACATAAATCATTGGATAGAGACATATCAAGGCAAACAAACCTAAGAGGATGTAGTTTAATACGTCAAACCAAGTAGTTTTAGCTTTTTTGCCATTCGAACCCTTCATTTTCATTTGGTGAATTGATCGTACCATCTTAAATCACCCCATTTCCTGTTATCTTCTTACAGATTTTATTACCTGCAACAAGAAGGATAATTGCGACAACTGATTTAAATAAGCCGACCGCGGTTGTATAAGCATATTGTTGGTTAACAATACCATTACGATAAATAAATGTATCTAAAACTTCTGAACGGTCTAGGTTAATAGCGTTTTGGAATGTATAAATATGATCAAAGCCATTATTTAAGATTCCCGATAAAGATAAGATAAAGAACAAGACAATTGTTGGTGCAATACTTGGAATTGTAATATGCCAAATACGATGCCATCTATTTGCCCCATCCATTCTCGCTGCTTCATATAGTTGAGGGTCAATTCCCGCAATAGCGGCGATATAGATAATTGCGCCCCATCCTAATCCTTTTATTAATGAAGTAATAATAATTGTTGGCCAGAAATATTGAGGCTCACCGAAATTAATTGGTTCATCAATAAAATGAAGTGCTTGTAATACATTGTTTATAACGCCATTATTTTCCATCAAAATTAAGATAATTCCGCCAAATACTACCCAAGATAGGAAATATGGGAAATATGTAATTGTTTGAATTAATTTTCTAAATTTTTTCGATTGGATTTCACTTAATAAAACCGCAAATATAATTGGAGCTGGGAAGTTAATAAGTAATTGTAGAATATTTAAACCTAATGTATTCCACATTACTTTTCCAAACTCTGGGTCAGTAAAGAAATCAGCAAAATTTCTAAATCCAGCCCAAGGTGCATAAAGTAAAGTTTGTAAAATATTAATGGAAGGATAGTCTGGATCTTTAAAAGCTAAAGCAATACCAAACATTGGAGCGTAAGCAAATACGATAACGTATATGATGCCTAACATTGCCATCAAGAATAATTGTTTTTCAGACGACTTCCACTTTTTACTTTTACGAGAAGGAAAAGCTAAATTGTCTATTGTTTCGTCTTTCTTTTTTGACATACTATTTTTCCTCCCTTCTTGCAACTGTTGAACGTTTTACAAGATAAGAAGGTACAGCTTTAATTGTAATTTCTGTGTTCTTCTCTTCTAAAACAGAGATTATATATTTACCAATACAATCAGCGATTGCATCGATATCTTGATGAATTGTTGTTAATGGAGTATCAAGTAATTCAGAAAACATCAAATCATCGTATCCCACAATAGAAATATCTTGCGGAACTTTCTTTCCTGATTCTTTGATTGCTTTTAAAGCACCATACGCCATTAAATCGTTGCACACAAACATTGCGGTAACATCTGTTTTTAAAGCTTCTTTTGCTTGCTTATAACCAGATTCAAAGTCAAAATTGCCGTAAAAAACGTAATCTTTAACAAATGGGATATTATTTTCTTTTAAAGAATCTTCATATCCTAAATAACGGTTGTTTGCACTAGACATTTCTAATGGTCCTGTGATACATGCGATTTTTTTATGGCCATTCTCAATTAAATGTTGCGTAGCAAGCATTCCACCTTGATGGTCATCACAAACGACCTTAGATTTGATATCGCCTTTAATTTGTCTATCGACAACAACATAAGGTGTATCAATTGAGTGGAGTAATGTAATAATTTTATGTAGATTTTCACTTTTTAAAGTTTCAGAACTTGGACAATAAAGTAAAAAATCAATCATACGTGATGTAAGCATTTGAATTAAGTTATAATCTTTTTCAAACTTATCATCAGAACTACAAATAATAATGCTATATCCTGATGGTTCTACAATTTTTTCAACTTTTTTAGCAATTTCAGAGAAAAAACTGTTTTCAATACTTGGCATCACATAACCAATAGTCTTTGTTCTTTTTGTTTTGAGTGATGATGCAATAGCGTTAGGTCTATAACCTGATTCACTGGCAACTTTTTTCACTCTTTGAATTGTTTCTTCAGGAATTGATGTCGCTTTGTTATTTAATATTAACGAAACCGCGGTTATCGAAACTCCTGATTTCTTTGCTATATCTTTAATACATACTGTTTTCATATTGCGCCCTCTATTTTAATCTAATATCAAAGTGTGTATCACGAGCTTTTAAATCTTCATAATTGAGTTTTAAATATAATTTATCAGCATTTTCGTAATCTTCTGGTAAACGTAACACTATTTCTTCTTGATTTTGTTTAATTGTAAAGACACCATAATGCAATTCTTTACCATATTCCATGGCTTTCTTTAATTCAATTTCAATGCCTTCTTCTTTTGATGCCACTAAAGAAGTTTTAAAACTATATTCGATTTTATGTAATTCAAACTTTTTAACTAAAACCGCTAATGTTTTGTCATACATTTCATAAGGAACATCAATATATGTTCCGGCAATATCAAATTGGAATCCAGTCTTTTTCTTTTGGATTGTCTTACCTTTTCTTTCAACTGGTACAAGTGCTTTAATACGATGTAATCTTCCAATAATATGATTGTAATCAGGAATTTCATTTACCACTACTTTTTCATCTTCATTAACGATAACTTTGGTAAAATCTATATCAAAACTAACTTCTTGTCCTTCTTCTAAAGCTTCTTCATTTAAGCAAAATACTAAATCATCTTTGCATGCAATATGTAAAAGATATTTTTTGTTAATCTTTTCACAACGTTTAATTACACCTTTAAAAGTATTTCCTAACTTAACTGAAACAGTTGGTATTGTGAACAAATATTCTTTTCCATCTTCCATTGCTTCTTTAAACACTAGAGGTAACTCAATAGTCTTATTAAATAATTTGCATTTTGCTTTATTATATTTAATGAGGAAATGTCTCTTTTCTGGAACTCTTGGTAAAAGTGTTGTTTCTGTTTCTACATCAAAGAAATGTAATTTTGTAGGGTCAACATATACTTTTAATGTCTTATTAGTTTCAACATCAACTGTATTTTTAACCTTAAAAGTAACTTGGCAATTAGAATTTGCTAAATTGGAATTAATAAGTGTCTCTGCCCCCAATTCTTCTACAACTTGTGGTACAACATTTATAATCAAATCATTATTATCATTATTAGAATCATAATGGATATCTTCAGCACGTATACCTACAACAATTTCTCTCTCATCAAAATATTTTTTGTCCATTTTTTCTACAATATCTAATGAAATATAAATGTTTTGATTCTCTAATGAAATTTTAGCTTTACCTTTTTCAATAGTAATTTTTCCTTTAAAGAAGTTCATTTGTGGCGTTCCAATAAATCCTGCGACAAACTTATTTGCTGGATACATGTATAAATTTTTTGGAGAATCTATTTGCTGGACATAACCTTTCTTCATAACAACAATTCTTGTTCCCATTGTCATAGCTTCTACTTGGTCATGAGTAACATAAATAAAAGTTGTTTGAAGTTTATTATGTAATTTAGAAATCTCTGTACGCATAGTTGCACGTAACTTTGCGTCAAGGTTACTTAATGGTTCATCAAGAAGGAATACTTTAGGATTGCGAACAATAGCACGTCCTAAAGCCACTCTTTGACGTTGTCCACCAGACATTTCACGAGGCTTCTTCTCTAAATATTCTTCAATATCTAATATTTTGGCTGCTTCGTGAACTCTTCTTTCAATTTCATCCTTAGGAACTTTGGCAATATGTAAACCAAATGCCATATTATTAAATACAGTCATATGTGGGTAAAGAGCGTAATTTTGGAATACCATCGCAACATCACGGTCTTTAGGTTCAAGTTCGTTTACAAGTTTACCATCAATAAATAAGTCCCCTGCCGTAATCTCTTCTAGGCCTGCAATCATACGCAACGTTGTTGATTTACCACATCCAGAGGGACCAACGAAAACAATAAACTCTTTATCTTCTATTTCCATATTGAAATCTGATACTGCATTAGTACCATTTTCATAAACTTTATAAATATGATTTAATTTGACACTTGCCATACGAACCTCCACATTTAGTAAATCGTTTTACTAAACTTCATTTATATTATATAAACTATTGAAAGCGCTGTCAATAAAGTTGATAAAAATTATCCTAGCTTTTTTAACCAAAATTTAACTTTTTTTTAACAATATTTAAACTTCCCCATGTGAAAATAACCCTACTAAGAAAAATAGGAGGCATTTTAGTATGGAACAAGACTTAATAACTGGCGCTTTATATAAAAAAATGCTCATATCTGGATATAACAATTTAAAAAACCACGCTGATGAGGTTAATGATTTAAACGTTTTTCCTATTCCAGATGGAGATACTGGTGACAATATGTGTTCAACAATGTACGGAGGCATCAAAGCAATTACAAATATTGAGGATGCTCCTCTTAACACCATTGCTCAAAAAATTAGTGATGGCATGTTACTAGGTGCTAGAGGAAATTCTGGAGTTATCCTATCTCAAATGTTTGCAGGTATTAATTCCGTGCTTGCTAAATATGAAACTGCAAACTATGCACAATTAATCGAAGCTTATGATGCAGGTGTTAAAAGTGCATATAATTCCGTCTCTACTCCTGTTGAAGGAACAATATTAACTGTAATTAGAGAAGCTAATGAGTTAGCTCAAAAGAAAACTCAATCAGCATCATCAATTCATGAGTATTTGGCTAATTATTTAGTTGAAGCTAAAACATCACTTGATAACACGCCAGAATTACTTGATGTTTTAAAAGAGGCTGGCGTTGTCGATAGTGGAGGAGCAGGAATTTTCTATATTATGGAAGGCTTCTTAAAAGCGTTTGAGGGTGAAGATGTAATTAATGAAACTCACAACGCTCCACTCACGCAAAAACAAATTGATTTCTCACTTTTTAATGAGAATAGTGTTATGGATTTTGGTTATTGCACCGAATTCTTACTTCAACTTACTTCAAATAAAATCAATGTTAATCAATTTTCATTAGATGAATTTAAAGAACAAATATCTGTTTTTGGTAATTCTATCGTTGCCGTCAAGACAGGAACAATTGTAAAAATACATATTCACACTTTGAATCCTGGTCAAGTACTTGAATTTGCACAAAAATATGGCGAATTCTTAACATTAAAAATTGAAAATATGACTTTGCAACATAACGAAAAAATCGAAAAAGAAACACAACAAGTTTTTAAAGCAAACAAAGTCAGGAAAAAATTCGCTGTTGTTGCAGTCGCAAACGGTCAAGGTTTAATTGATACATTTAAGGAATTAGGTTCTGATATCGTTATAGATGGAGGCCAAGGACGTAATCCATCCGTAGAAGTATTTATAAAAGCGTTTGATGCAGTTAATGCTGATACAATATTTGTTTTACCAAATAACAACAATATACTTATGGCTGCAAACGAAGCAAAGAAAAAATATACTTCTTCTGATGTAAGAGTTATTCAATCCTCTAGCTTAGGTGAAGGTTATAGTGTCTTATCTTGTTTAGATTATGAATCAGAAAACGCTGATGAAATTGAAGAAAATATGACAAACGCTGTTAAAAACAATGTTTCTGGCATGGTTTCAAAAGCAAATCGTTCCACAACAATAAAAGGAAAAGAAATTGTCGAAGGAAATTATATTGGTTTTGTACATAAAAATATCATTACAACCCATAAAGAAAGGCTTGAAACAGCAAAAAACTTAATTAGTCACTTCCTTGAAAACAATGATAAGGAATTCTTAATTATCTTCACTGGTACAAATCCTAACAAAAACGAAATAGAATTGTTAGAAAATTTTGTTGAAACAAATTATAAAGACGTCGAAGTTTATATCACAAATGGAGGACAGGAGGTATACGATTATTTAATAATCGCAGAATAAAATATGAATAAAATAATTGTAGATTGCCTCGGCTGCGACAATAAAACTGCAGTCATCAAAGGAATTGCTAAAGCCCTTAACGAAATAGATGACGTTATCATTTACGCAAGTGGCGATGAAAAAGAAATCAAATCCATTTTGCATAATGAAAACTATGACAAATCACGCTTAGGTTTCATCAATGCACCCGAAGTCATAACAAACAATGATTCACCTGTTCTAGCTATTAGAACAAAAGAAAATTCTTCACTCGTTCAAGCTTTGCAATTTTTAAGAAATAATTATGATGTAAGTGCCTTAATCTCAGCTGGTTCAACTGGTGCTGTTCTTTGTGGATCTATTATAATTCTTGGTAAAGAAGAAAATGTTGATCGTCCAACTTTAGTATCATATTTACCAACAAGTAACAATTCATTTGTTTGTCTGACCGATTGTGGCGCTAATATTGATTCACGTCCACAACATCTTCTAGAATTTGCTACTCTTGCAAACGAAAATGTTAAAAAAGCATTTAAAATTGATAATCCTCGAATTGGTCTATTATCAATCGGAAGCGAAGATAAAAAAGGCAATGCTTTAACTAAAGAAGCATTTGTCTTACTGAAAAACAGCGATTTGAATTTTGTAGGAAATGTTGAACCAAAGAATGTCTTAAATGGCGATGTTGATGTCGTTGTCGCTGATGGGTTTTATGGAAATATATTACTAAAAACTATTGAAAGTTCAGCAAAAACCATCTTAAAAAACATATTAAACAAATTATATAAACATATTCCTGGTGACGCTGATAGTTCTTTCATAAAAGAAAGTTACGAAGAATGTTTAAAAGAAATAGATTTCAATTCGCAAGGCGGAGCTCAAATACTTGGTATTAAAAAGGCTGTTATAAAAGCTCATGGCAGTGCGAATGAAGATACAATTGTCAATTGTATAAAGCAAGCAATTAAAAATATATAAATAGGAGGTACAAAAAATGAAAAAATTTATTATTATTACTGATTCTTGCGCCGATTTAGATAAAGAAAAAAGAGAAAGATATGACATCGAATATTTGCCAATGCGTGTGTTATATGATGATCATGATATTCCAGCAAGTTTAGACTGGAAATACATCTCATATAAAGCATTCTATGAATTAATGCGTAATGGTAAAAGATTTAAAACTGCTCAAGTAAACGCATCCGAATATAAAGAAACATTTGAAAAATACATTAAAGAAGGCTATGACATTTTATCAATTTCTTGTTCTTCAGCTCTTTCTAGTTCATTCCACGCTAGCGAAGTCGTTCGTGATGAATTAAAAGCAAAATATCCTGAAGCAAAAATCTATTGTGTTGATAGCAGAAACTCAAGCTTAGGCCTTGGCATTATTTGTATGACTGCTTCAAAATTACGCGCAAATGGTGTAGATATTGAAGATACATATAATTACATTGAAAATCACAAACAAGAAGTGAACCAACTCGTAACAGTTGAAAGTTTATCATATTTAAAAAGAGCAGGTCGTGTTAGCACAATGAGTGCAGTATTTGGTGGTATGTTACAAGTTAAGCCAATTATTATTTCCGATATTAACGGACAAAACACCGCAGTTGAAAAAATTAAAGGACGTAAAAATTCTTTCACTCGTATAGTCCAGATGTTCAATGAACGTTATCAAGAAAATGAAAATCAAATGATTTGTGTTGTCAATTCTGATTGTGAAGAAGACGCTAAAACATTACGTGATATGATTCTTGAAGCTAACAAAGATAAAAATCTTGAAATCACAATTGAAAAAATCGGACCTATCGTCGGAGCTTCAACTGGTCCAGGAACAGTGGGTGTATTCTTCTTCGGTAAACCTGAAACATTCGATAGCAATAAAAAATAAGCACAATTGGTGCTTATTTTTTCTTTGGAAATGATATTTTAAATATAGAACCTTCATTTTCTTTACTTGTTACAGTAATTGTACCACCGGAAAGTTCAATAATTTTTTTTGCAATAGGTAAACCTAGCCCCGAACCTTTTTTATAATGTGATGTATCGCCTTGATAATATTTATCAAAGATATGTGCTAAAGTTTCTTCTTTCATTCCTATACCATTATCAATAAATTCGACAATATAATTATTATCTTCTTCATGTGATTTAATGATGATATCACCATTGTTTTTATTATATTTAATGGCATTAGTAATTAAATTAATCCATACTTCTTTTAGCATGTCTGCATTTGTGTTAATTGTAAAAGGTTTAACATCTACATCAACATTGATATTTTTGCTTTCAAACATTTTGTCTAGCAAAATAACACATTCTTCAATTTGTTGATTAATTTTAACCGGAACAATATTATCAAATTCTTTTAATGTATCAAGACGACTTATTAACATCGTCGATGAAGCTAAATTTGTTAATCGTTCACTTTCAGCAATAATAATATTCAAGTATCGTCTTTTATCAGACTCTGAGAGATTATAATTATCGCGTAACAACTCAGCGTAGCCTTTAATAGATGCAATTGGAGTTTTAAATTCATGTGAGAAATTGTTGGCAAAATCACTTTGTAATAACGCTGTTGAATTCAAGGTATCCACCATTTTATTGAAGTCTTGAATAACTTTTTTGAAATACTTATCACTATATTCTTCTGGTATTTTTGTGGTGTAATCGCCTTTTGCAATTTGATTTAAAATTTTACTCAAATAAATCTCTGTGCGCATAAAATATTTTGAGACTATAATGGATAGTCCCCATCCCACAATTATCGCTGCGACAATACAAATGATTAAGAAAATAAAATAATTATCTTTTACATAATCTTGTCCTAAAAAATTAAATATTGCTACAATGCTTATGACAATTGAGGCCGCGACAAGAAAACATATGATAAGTACAAGGCCATATTTAATCGAAACTTTTATTGTAGAGTTATTATTTTTAGTTTTTTTCATCTTTTTTAATACCTCGATATCCTATTCCTCTAATTGTGGCAATATCAATTTCTGGGAATGGCTCAATAATTGAACGAATTTTACTTATATAAACTTTAACCGCATCTACATCTCCATAATTATCTAATCCCCAAAATTCATCAAAAAGTTGTCCTTTAGTAAAAGTCCTTTCAGGATATGATAACAACTTATAAAGAATTGAAAACTCTTTTTTAGTTAAAGTAACATTTAGATTTAATTTGTTGTTGGTAATAGTTAAGGTATCATATTCTAAAATCGTATCACCTATAACTATTTTTTTATCTGTTACAATTTTGGCACGGCGAAACAATGCTTTCATTCTCAATAACAACTCATCAAATTCAATCGGTTTTGTCATATAATCATCGATACCAGAATCAAACGCTTCTATTTTGTCATCTAATTCTCCTTTAGCGGTTACCATAATGATTGGCATATTAAAGTTTTCACTTCTAATTTTTTTTACAAAGGAATTGCCATCTAAATTAGGCATCATAACATCAACAATACACATATCAATGATGTTATCATAAACAACATCTAAAGCTTCTAATCCGTCTTTTGCGGTGTATACTTCATAGCCTTCATTTTCAAATCTAATTTTAAATAGATTACGAATGTTAATTTCATCATCAACAATAAGAATTTTTAGCATAAGGAATCTCCTTTATCACTAAATAATATATCATAAATACATAAGTAAAAACATTGTAATTAACTATTAATTAAAATAGAATATATAAGGTGATAAACATGCAATTGATCAAAGAACATTGGACAAAAGATGATATCAAAGAATTTATAGATTTTGAGAAAACACTTAAAGGCAATCAAAAAGAAATTGACTTTGAACAAAAAATCGTCTTAACAAAACTACCTTGCTATGGAAAAACATCATCAAAAGCAAGAGAAATATATAAACAAATCAAAAAAGGAAACTATTTAGAATTTATCCAAAATATGGAAATTACATCACATTTTGACACTATTTTGTTAGATTTGTTTATAACAAATATTAAAGATTTTAACGAATTCAAAAAGCAACTTCTTAGATTAATCAAACAATATGATAACTGGGCAAGTTGCGATGCTTTATCGTTCAAAAAAAGGCCATATAACAAATTACTAACATTATCAAACGCATTAATAAAAAGTAAGAAAACATTTGTGCGAAGAGTGGGTGTTTTAATACATTTTGAGCTGATAAAGGATGCAAAATATTTGGATAATACCTTTAAATTATTAGATACTATGAGCGAAGAAAAAGAGTACTATGTCAATATGTGTGCCGCATGGCTATTATGTGAATGTTTTGCTAAATATCGTAATGAAACATTAGCATATTTTAAAAGTAATAAAACAAATAATTTTATAATTAATAAAGCTATTTCAAAATGTGTCGATAGCTATAGAGTTTCTTTTGAAGACAAAGCACTTTTAAAAACAATGCGACAAAAATAAAAACATGACATATATGCCATGTTTTTTATTTAAACGGTTCAATATAGAATCTTCCATAAACTTGATTTAATGTCGTGACATTTACGAAAGCATGTGGATCCACGACTTGTACAAGTTGAACAACTTTTTGAACTTCGGAAGATGAAACAACCATATAGATAATGAAACGATTTTCTTTTGAAAATGCGCCTTTACCATTCATAATGGTACATCCATGTGGGAAGTTAGCAATTAATATATTTGAAATATTCTCATTTGTGGTAATAATTTGAATTTGAGCTTTGCGGTATCGCGAATTCAAGAAATCGTTAACCAATGCATTTGTGAACAAGTATATTGCCGAGAATAAGAACAACACTAATGCAGGGTTTTCTGCTCCATCCGGGTTTTCTGCTCCATTAGGAAGAGGATTAGGAAGAGGATTCTTCATAAAATACAAATACGATGTCAAAGTATAGCCAATCAAAACTATTCCGTTAAATATAACAAGATATTTTCCTATCGATGTTGATTTTTTGTTTGCCACTGCTAAAGACACAACATCTAAACCACCAGTCGAGCTGCAGTTTTTAAAAGCAATAACTGTCGCTATCCCCGTACATATTCCAGCAAATAAAGCTCGAGGCAATAAATCGTTTTGAATGGATTTAAATAAATCCAATATTGATTGAGGCATAAAAGTAGTAAACAATGAAATAAGTAAAACTGTAAACAAGGTCAAAATAGAAAATCGTTTTCCAATATATTTCCAACCAATTATAAACATCGGAATATTTAATAAATAGTTAAATATCGGTTGCCATGTCGTTATTTTTTCCGGTTCTAAGACACCAAACAATTCAAATAATTGAACAATTGTTTGGGAGAAGCCAGACATTCCACCAGAAACTAATCTTAAATGTGGATCTGTATTTAAAATAAAGCAACGATAGCCAAATGCATAAATCGCCGCTGCTACAACACATGCTAACATCGATTTGATAATTTCAACTGCGTTTTTAACATTCTCATGATCAAACATAAAGTCATCAATTTTTTTCTTCCATTTTTTGTTTGCCATTTAACCACCTACTCGTGTCTTAACTATTATAGTTAACACCATAATTATGTCATTTACAATACAAAAGAACATTATTTTTTTAATTCTTGCTATTCTCAATAATTAATTATAAAATTAATTGTTGAAACTGATAGCCTTTAATGTTATTATTGTTATGCTATATGTTTACGTATGTATAGGAGGTCTATATATGAAAGTTATTTTTAGAGCAATCGGTGGTTTCTTTGCTAGAATTTGGCGTTGGATTAAAGAAACTGCTTGGGTTCAACCATTATTAATAGTCAGTTTAATCTTTGGTGTTATTTTATTGATTCAACCAATTTCCGAAGGTGTTGTTGCTTTAGGTGATGCAATTACTAATAACGAAAGATATTACAACCAAAACAAACTTTCTGTTTATGGTGATAAAGCTTACAATTACGTTTACAACGCTGATGAAAGATTTAGCGAAAATGACAAGTACTTCTTAATGTTCGTATCAAAAGATTGTGAACATTGCAAGAACACTTATCAAGGTGTTAAGACTTTAATCGAAGATAGCACTTTCACAGGTGATTACAAATTCAAAGTGATTTACGTTGATGAACAAACAAAAGTTGATCCAAAAACAGATGAAGATAGTTATCTCTACAAATTATTCTATTCTAACAAAATGGAAGTCGCAGATTTCCGTGAACAAGTTGCTAAAGTTGCTAAAGACTCTAACTACTACGAAATCGGAATCGACTACGATTCAAATTATGAAGAAGAATTAAGTGACATCGAAGAAGGTAAAGATTTGTATACACCATTAGTTATCTTAATGGATAAAAAAACTTACGATGAAGATAACTCAACTTATGGTATCAAGGATGCTATGATTGGTGTTAGAGGTTGGGATGAAAGTTCTCCTGACAACAAATATGAAATCGCAAAAACATTCGATCATATTTGGAACCAAGAATACGATAACTAATTTCTAAATGCAAAAGTAAAAGCCGCATTAAGCGGCTTTTTTTATTGGTTGTTATAGGTTTGTGGATTTTGTCCGTATGGCATATTATTCATATTTGTGTTTCCTTCACAAACATTTTCTTCCGTGCGTGTATATGTATGATAATATACAGGTCTTGGTACATAATGATTTACAACACGTGTATTTACAGGGCAAATAACAGGTTGTTCTACACAATAATAACGATTGCATACTCTTTCTTTTACAGGCATAACAATTGGGTCATATTTGCACGGGCATTGATTTGGGCAGAAATTATTCATAAAAATCCTCCTTACTTTACCTTATAGACTATGCTTTAAGTGCAAACTTTGTTATAACTTTTGCCCATATTAATGAAAAGTTTACATATATTGTATTATGAAAAAAGTACAATTACTTATTATTTTGTTTACAATTTGTCTATTACTAATTTTTTCTAAAAATGTTTCCTTGATAACTACTAATGTAATGCAAAACTTTATTATTAATATTATTCCTACTTTAGCCCCTATTATGATTCTTGTAAACATTTTTACCTATAGCGGAGGATTTCTTGCTTTATTTAATTCTAATAAATTAAGTTCTCAAGCAAAGCATTTAATTAACACTTTAGGCATAATTGTTATTGGAGTATTAAGTGGCACTCCTGCACTCGCCAATATATTAAAAGAAGAAAAAAATAAAAGTTTCAGCAAAGAAGAAAATGATTTGATTATGTCTTCCTTTGTTATGCCTTCTTTTCCCTTTTTATTAGCTATAGCAATAAATAGTGATTGGGTAATAAATAAAAAAATCTTGCTTTTTGTTCCTTTAATTATCAACATTTTTTTATTTTTATTATCTTATAAAAAAGAATTTCTTAATTATGAAGTATTAAAACAAAATACCAATATTGATAACATCATGAGTAAAGCTATTATAACCACCGCTCAATCATTAATACTTATGTTAGGCACTATTGCACTATTTTCTTTATTAGGCGTATTTATATCATATAAATGCCCTTCACCTTACAAGTTTTTGCTTCATGGTCTAATTGAGTTTTCTTATCCGTTAAATATCTTATTAAAAAGCAATATACTAATTAATCTATATTTTGCGGTTCTCATAATTGCGTTTTCTTCGCTTTCCTTAATTATTCAAGTAAAACTATTATATAAAGATATAAGCATCATTGAAGTAATAAAAAAGCGGTTAATTGTAACCGCCTTATCAATTCTATTTATTTTATTTCTTGCTTTCTAAAGCATGAATAACTTCTTGAGGCACAAGTTTAGAAATATCTAAGCCTTGGAAGAATAATTCTTTTACAGATGAAGAAGAAATAAATGTGTTTTCTAAGTGAGTCATAAAAAACACCATATCAATGCTTGAATCCACGAATTCATTCGTGGTCGCCATTTGAAGTTCGTATTCAAAGTCTGTGACCGCTCTTAAGCCTCTAACTAACGCTGTCGCACCAACTTTTTTAGCATAAGCTACAACTAAGCCTTCTGTCGAATCCACTTCAACATTTTTCATATCTTTTGTGACGTTTTTGATTATGTTCCTTCTCTCATTTACATCAAACGTTGTTTGTTTTTTAGGATTATTTGCCACTAAAACAATTACTTTATCAAAAACATTTAAAGCTCTTTTTAAAATATCTAGATGACCATTTGTTATAGGGTCAAAGCTACCTGGATATACTGCAATTTTCATTTTACTTCCTCCACACTGTCACTAGTGTTTTTCCATATTTATATTGTTTCATTTTTGAAAATAATTTCCCATCTAAATCAATAAAACGATTAGATTCCACCACTATTATACCATTTTTTGTTAATAAGTCATTTTCTAAACAATAAGAAACAATATTAGGGATTGTGGTCACTTTATATGGTGGGTCTAAAAAGATAATATCAAACATGATTTTTTCGTTTTTAAAATTCTCTAAAGCGTTTTTATAATCATCATTTATAATCACAGAATTGTCATTTTCTTTCAAAGAATTCATGTTTTTTCTTATCACTTCAATCGCGTCCTTACTTCCATCGACAAAATATGCTTTACTTGCACCACGTGATAAGCTTTCAAATCCCATCGAGCCTGAACCAGCGAATAAATCTAAAACAACTGTGCCTTGAATATCAAACGCCAAAACATTAAAAATACCTTGACGTACCATATCTTTCGTAGGTCGTGTTATTTTTTCGTTAAGTGGGTAAAGAATTTCACGTGAACGGTTTTTGCCACCAACAATACGCATTTTAATCACCTTTAAAAATTATACACAAAAATACGAATAAAAAAAATATTATTGCTAAAAATAATATTGCACTTAACGTGCCCTGTTCCTCCCTAAGAAAAAAGGTAGATAATCTCTACCTTTTTTCATTACAATTATGAGAATTAAATGGAGTAAAAATTTCCTTTTGGATTTTTTCATACATCAAACGAACTTTTTTATATTTCTTATTATATTCTTTCACTAACGGATGTGAGTCTAAAGCAAGTTTTGTTTCATAAAGTTTATGTTGCTTGTCTTGAGCTTCTTTAGAATCCATAGAGAAATGACGCAAAGTATCATTATAATCATCTTGAGCACAAGAAAAAGCATAAGCTAGACGCATAACTTCTTCACTGTTTTCCATCTCTTTTTCGGCTTTTTTTAAAGCTGTAACACGCTCATCATTTTCAATCGTTTCTTTAAATTTATATGCTGCTTTTAATAGTTCATCGTTCATTTCTACATTAACTCCCTTGCTAAAGACATAATCATTGATAAATCTTCAATTTTATCAATAACTCTTTTTCTCCTTGTCACTTTATAATCTGAAATAAATTCATCAATTCTCTCTGGATGTCGCGATAATTGACGATACCAATAAGGTTTTTCTCTTAAAAAGACATAATAATCTTCATCCTTATTAAGTTCTATTATAACTGAACTATGCATATTAGTCATCATTCCTTTGATATGGTCGTGATACTTTTCGCTTAGAAAGTTTCGGTGCTTCATCAGGTTTTGTTACTTCACTTAAAATATTTAATATCTTTTTCATACCATTTAAGCCATCCGAAATCTTATCAGGATCAAACCCATTCAAAGCATTAAGAATTGATCCTAATCCTTCTTTTTTTTCTCCTTCGCTTTCGCTTTTCGAACTTTCTTCTATTTCTTCTTTTTTATCACTAAAAAGTTCATCTTCTGGACCATATATGTCGTATCTTTCAAATAAATCTTGCCAAGTATACTTTCCTTGCTCTACCAAATCTTTTAACATAGGTTTAGTTTTTGCAAATTCTCGAAATTCTTCTAACTTATTCATAAAATCACCATTATAGAATATGCAATTAAAAACAAAAAGTATTCATTAACATGAATAAATAACAAATAACATTTTTTGTGTTTTCTCATATTATGTAATAGTAAGGAGGTTTAGTATGTATAATTACGGACCAAACTATGGCTATCCAGGCGGATATGCATATGCCTATCCTTCAAATAACAATCATGGTTATGCGGGAGTGTTCGCCGTAATCTTAGTAATTTTCTTATTACTAATTATTATCAGTTGTAGCACTGGTGGATTTAATAACAATGGTTGCTTCGGAGGGATGTAACGTCTCTCCTTTTTTTTACTCTTAAAATATGCTAAAATCTTACATGGTGATTAACTATGTTAAAGATTGTTAAAGATAATGTAAAATCATTAAGAGAAAAAAGCATTGCAGTGGATATGCCTGCAAGTGAAAAAGAATTAAAATTATTAAATGAAATGCTTGATTATTTAAAAAAAAGTCAAGATGATGAATATGCCAAAAAGCACAATATGCGTGCTGGCGTTGGTTTAGCTGCGCCACAAGTTGGTGTTAATAAAAGAATGCTTGTTGTCTATTATCAAGATGAAGATAATAAAGAAATTCTTCATATGCTTATAAACCCTAAAATTGTCGCATCCTCTATTAAAACTTGTTACATTCACTCGGGAGAAGGATGTTTATCTGTTGATGTTGATCATGAAGGATATGTCTATCGCCCATACAAAGTCACAATTAAGGCTTTTGATGCAAGTAAAATGCAAGATGTCACTATTGTCGCTCGAGGATTTGAAGCTATCGTTTTGCAACATGAAATTGACCATTTAAATGGTGTGCTTTATTACGACCATATTGATAAAATTAACCCATTCAAAAAAGAGGAAAATAGTGTCGAATTATAATGATTTTTTTCTTTGTTTTCTATTTACTTTTATACTACTTCCATATATAATTACTATGTTTTATTAAGATAACTCATAATTATTCGAATGAGCAACGAATTTTTATTTGCGTTACATTTGTTTAGGAGGCTATATAATGTCCGCGATGATTTCACGAAAATTGCCAGTTTCTATTTACGCTCTCGGAGGGCTTGGAGAAGTTGGTAAGAATATGTATTGCATCGAAGATGCAAAAAGCATAATTATTATTGATTCAGGTATTAGATTCCCTGAAGAAGGTTTACCTGGTGTCGACTACGTTATACCAGATTATACTCATTTAAAAAACAACAGCACAAAAGTTAAAGCTTTGTTTATTACTCATGGTCACGAAGACCATATTGGAGGAATTCCTTTTTTAATTCAAAACATCTTTGTTCCTATTATTTATGCGCCAAAACTTGCGGCAGCATTAATACGTCACAAATTAGATGAAATGCATATCCGCGAGCGCGTAAATATTGTGGAATATACTGAGAATGATTTTATTAAAGTAGGAGATTCCTTTGTTGTCCAATTTTTCCAAGTAACACACTCCATTCCTGATTCATTTGGAATTTGTGTTGACACTAGTGAAGGCCGCATAGTCACAACTGGTGACTTCAAAATCGATTTAACACCTGTTGGACCAGATATTAATTTAGGTAAAATGGCCAAATTAGGAACTGAAGGTGTCGACATTTTAATGTCTGATTCCACAAATGCAGAAATCGAAGGCTACACTCCTTCTGAAACTAATGTTATTAATTCAATTAATGAAGTTTTTAGAAATGCTCCTGGACGATTAATCGTCTCAACATTCTCAAGTAATATTTCACGTATCCAACAAATTGTCGAAGCTAGTGTTGCTCACAATCGTAAAATAGTCATTATTGGTCGTTCTATGGAAAACGCTGTAGAAACAGCTAGAAACTTTGGTTATATTCATATTCCTGATGCATCTTTAGTAAGAGCTGAAAATCTTAAATCAATAAAAGCTGAAGAAACCACAATTCTATGTACTGGTAGTCAAGGTGAGGCGATGGCGGCTTTAGCAAGAATCGCTAACGGTGAACATAAAACATTAAGAATTATTCCTGGTGACACAGTTGTCTTCTCATCTTCTCCAATTCCTGGAAACGGAGCAAGCATTGATCGTGTTGTAAACACCCTTACTAAAGCAGGCGCCAATGTTTTAACTAATTCAGTATTCTTATCATTACATAGTTCTGGACACCCTTCAAAGCAAGAATTAAGACTTGCATTAAAATTATTTAAGCCAAAATATTTTATGCCAGTTCATGGTGAGTATCGTATGTTAAAAATTCATACTGATATTGCGGTGTCATTAGGTATTCCTCGCGAAAACACCTTCATTTTAGGAAATGGTGATGTTTTAGAATTAAAGAATCATAAAGTAACAGAAGGACCACACATTCAAGCTGATGATGTATTTATTGATGGTAATGATGTCTCTGGTGTGTGCCGCGCTGTCATTAATGACCGTGATATTTTATATAACGATGGCATGGTCGCTGTTTTATTAGTGTTAGATTCTAAAAATAATCGCTTAATGCAAGCCCCAAAAATTTACACTCGTGGATTTGTCTACACTTATGGACACGATAATTTAATTGGTCAAGCTGAAAACTATGTCCAATTAGTGTTAGATGATTTAATGAAAGAAAAAGTTAAATTTTCTGATTTAAAGAACGTCATTAAGAGTCAATTATCTATCTTCTTCTTCAAGAAAACACAAAGGAGACCAATGATTATTCCCGTAATCATGAATAAGAATAACTAAAATGTATTATATCTTAGCCTCTAAATCTCCTCGCCGTAACGAATTATTAAAAATGCTTATTCCTAACTTCATTGTTGAAGTATCAAATGTCGACGAGAGCAAAATCAAAGAAACGCCTTATAAATTAAGTGAAAAATTATCTTATCTTAAAGCGAAAGCAATATTTAAGAAGCATCCTGACGCAACTGTTATTGCCGCGGATACAATTGTTATTTTAAATAATGAAATTCTTGGCAAGCCAAAAGACGAGCAAGATGCCTTCCGCATGCTTAAAGAATTATCAAATAATGTACATGATGTTGTAACTGGGTTTACCATTATGTCCCAAGATAAATGCATTACAAAATCAGTCTTAACAAAAGTTTATTTTAACGAATTAACTGATGAATTAATTAGTGCTTATATTGCCACAAAATCGCCATTAGATAAAGCAGGTGCATATGGCATTCAAGATAAGAATTTTCCATTAATTAAAAAAATTGATGGTAGCTATTATAACGTTATGGGCTTACCTATTGAAGAAATGAAGAATTACCTTTAATTTTTAACCAAATCCTTCTTGTTTCATAAAATGAACTAGGAGGATTTTTTATGAATTATTATAATGAACCTCGTGTTGTTGGTCCTTTCTTACCTTTTGTCGGTGGTCTTTTAGTGGGAGGATTATTCGCCCCAACCAAGGGGCCTTTATATCCTAATTATCAACAAGGCCCAATGTATTACACTCCTGTTCCTTATTATTATCAAATACCTAATCAAACATATTCGACAAATCAAACATATAATTATCAACCAACATATCAAAATCAAATACCAAATCAATATGGTGCCCAACAATACTCCACTAAGCCTTATGGAAGTTCACAATATAGCAATCAACCATACCCAAAAACGGAATACTCAAATCCACAATACACTAATCCATATTATCCAAATTTAAACGATTAACGATTTAAAAAGCGACATTAATTGTCGCTTTTAAACTTCTTTTCTATTTCTGATGCTTGTTGTCCAATTAGTAAGATAATTTTTTTAGACATTCTTAAAATTCTTGTCACACCTAATTCCTTAACTTTATTAACATCAAGCAAATCTTCATTTTTTAAAGAAACTGTAAGTCTTGACATTTTCGCAGATAAAGATAAGATGTTATCTTTTCCTCCTAGAGCCTCTAATAAGCTGTTAAATAAAGTATCATTCGCGCTTTGAGCCTTTTTCTTATTGTTACGCACTAGTAAAATCGTCACGATAATAGCAATAATAATTACTAACGCTAAAACGATATAGAATGCATTTTCACGAATAAAATTAACAAAATCTAAATGAATCATGTTTATAACTCCTTATCTATAATGAAAGCTTTTCTTAAAACATCAATGTAGTTATGATCAACTTTACGAATGAGTGTAATTTTTTTGTCTGATAAAGTTATTTTTATTTCATTCACACGACGCATGTCTTTAATTAGTTCATGGTCATAACCTATTACTACTTCATCAAGTTTGCCAAAGAATGAAATAACTCTATCGCCACCCACGACTAAACTAGAGGCTAATGAACGATATGCATTATTTTGAATAGATGCAATTTCACTTATCTCTAAAAGAGGTAAATTATGCTCTATCACCGCTCCACCTAAAGATTTGTTATAAGCCGAGCTTCCAAGTGAAGAAGCAACAATTAAGCCATTGCCCGCAAAAGTTTCTAACTTATGTTCGTTAATTGATACATCACAAACTAATGATTTAAAAGGATTTTCAATACGCACTTCATTTACTGCGTATATTTGGCGAGTTTCTTTTTTAGAAATCACCGTTGCCTGCAACAATGGATATGTTGTTTCTAAAACATTACCACTAAGTAAATCGTTAATTAGATTATCAATGTCTCTTGTGGAATAGTCTAAGAAAAATCCTAGTGTTCCCGCATTTAAGCCTACAAATTTAATTCTATTAACAATATCTATATACTTATGAACCGACCTTAAAAAAGTTCCATCTCCACCTAGAAAAAACACATAATCTGGATTCTCTTCATCATAGACAAAACCATCTTTTGAAAGTCTCTTTTTAAAACTATCAATGTACATCTCTGTAATTGCTTCTTTTTTAAAACATATACTGTATTTCAAAGTCATCGCCTCTTTATTCTTCTTTTTTATTATTGTATCATAATAATAAGTTTTTTAGGAGATGAAAGTCAATGCAAAATAGTATGGAATATGAAGCAAAAGTATTACTAAGCGAAAGTGAATATGAAAAACTTTTAAATGCTCTAATCAAGTTTAATCCTGATAAGATTACACAAACGAATTATTACATTGATAATGATAACTTAGAGTTACATAAACTTGGTTTAGGCTTAAGAATACGCGCAACACAAAAATACTATGAAATGACACTTAAAACTCCTCTTAAAGAAGGAATAAAGGAAACCACTACTACGTTAAGTGAAGAACAATTTAACACTTATCTTAATTCAAAAGACATTCAAAATGAAATAACTAACTCTTTAACGTATAGAATAAATAACTTACATATTGTCGGATCGTTAAAAACTATAAGAATGGAATGTAAAATTACTCCTCACATTATATGTCTTGATAAGAGTTATTATAATAATCACGTTGATTACGAACTCGAAGTAGAAAGCACTTCAAAAGAAACTGCTGAAGAGTTCTTAAAAGACATACTAAAAAACAATAACATTACTTTTACAGAATTTAATAAAATAACTAAACATAAACGCACACTTATGACGATAAAAAAAGAATAGATCCGCTCTATTCTTTTTATTCATAATCTTTTTTATGCTCACAAGATTCGTATTTTTTACACAAATCTTTAGCACATGCTAGACGAGCAAGGAGCCGAACTTCTTCTGGAATAAATGCACGAATTTCTTCAGCATTATAACCGATTTGAATTTTTGAATCATCAACAATAATTGGTCGTTTTAAGACAGTTGGATTATCAAGAATAAATTTTACAAGTTGGCTTGTCGACATTTTATCAATATCGTAATTACCTTCTTTAATTATTTTTGATTTTTTAGAAATGATATCTTCCGTACCATTTTCTGATTTGCTTAATATTTCATAGACATCTTTTTCATTAAATGCAGCGGAAAAGATGCTTCTTTCTTTATAAGGAATTTTATGTTCCGTAAACCAATTTTTCACCTTGTGGCAAGATGAACAGCTTGGGGAAGTGTAAACCTTAATCATTCTTATCGCTCCTCTCGCATTGTTATTTTAATAACAAAATAACAAATAGACAACAATTATTTTGCTTTTTGGTGCTTATTTGCTCAACTTTTTAAAAATTGACTTTAAATAACGCTTAGAATATAATTTTATTAATATTGTGGAGGTCATCATAATGGAAAGAATATTAAGTGGCATTAAGCCAACAGGAAAACTAACTTTAGGCAATTACATTGGTGCTTTAAGAAATTTTAAAAACTTTCAAGAACAAGGCGAATGTTTTATCTTTATTGCCGATTTACACGCTTTAACTTTACCAATAGATCCTCTTGAATTAAAAACCAATAGCAGAGATATTGCCGCTTTTTATTTAGCCGCAGGTCTTGACCCAAATAAATGCAATATATTTTTACAGTCTCATGTCTCCGCACACGCAGAATTAAACGCCATTATGCAAAACTTCTTATACATGGGTGAGCTTTCTCGTATGACACAATTTAAAGATAAAAGTCAAAAATTAAACAAAGAGAAAATCGGTTTAGGCCTTTTTGCTTATCCAGTGTTAATGGCCTCGGATATCTTGCTTTACGACGCAACAATTGTTCCAGTTGGTGAAGACCAAATCCAACACGTTGAATTAACACGTGATTTAGCCAAAAGATTTAATCACCGTTATGGTGATACTCTCATTATGCCAAAAGCAGTCGTAACTAAAGTTGGAGCAAGAATTATGTCTCTTTCTGATCCAACAAAGAAAATGTCTAAATCCGACGAAAAAGGTGATATTTTCTTAAAAGATGACCCTAAAGTAATTCGTAAAAAAATCATGTCCGCGGTTACCGATAGTGAATCAGTCGTAATATATGATGTTGAAAACAAGCCTGGTATCTCCAATTTACTAACAATATACGCTTCTTTAAAGAATATAACCATTCCTGAGGCCGAAAAAGAATTTGAAGGAGCAAATTATGGCACATTCAAAAAAGCTGTCGCTGATGCAGTTATTGAAGAAATTGAGCCATTCCAAAAGCGTTACCAAGAAATTATTGCTTCAAATTATGTTGATGAAGTTTTAAATCGTGGCGCTGAAAAAGCAAAGAGTATCGCTAATGCTACTTTAAAACGCGTTCACGATGTTGTCGGCCTTCTCTAAGTTTTTGAATAACATTCCAAAATTTTTTACCAAATAAACTTAAAAACATTAGAAATACTCCAAATGGGAGAAGATAAAATTCCTGTGTTTTTAGTATGTATACAATAAACTCGCCAATTGTTAAACCGTAATTTAAAAGTGATATGTATAAAACAAAAAATATCATACCAGTTGTTGCAAGAATTAAACCAATTACAAACATCGTCAAACGATAAATTATCATAAAATCACCATTAAAAAATATGTAAATATATTTGATTTTAGAAAGGAAAAGTATGGAAAAATATTTAATTGCCCTTGATATGGATGGAACCCTTTTGAACTCAAAAAAGGAAATTTGTCCTAAAACAAAAGAATACCTTAAGCATCTAGCTTCTTTAGGTCATATTGTCGTTATAGCTTCAGGAAGACCAATACGCGCGATTAAAAGGTATTATGATGAACTAGAACTAACCACACCTCTTGTTTGTTATAATGGGGCTGATATTCTTTCACCAAACGATCCTAATTTCAAAGAAATATCTTTTGCTTTCCCACACGAAGTAATTAAACAAATATATAATGATGTCGGTAATGAATACATTGAAAATGTCATGTGTGAAACAAATAAAGAATTATGGATAATTAAAGATGATCCAACATTAGAAAGTTTCTTTTGGACTGACCAAATGGAAATAATAAAAGGTGATATTACTAAAACACTAGATCAAGACCCAATGACAATGATTATGAAAAGTTATTCAAAAGAATACGATCAAAGAATAATTGACGCTATAAAAAAACATCCAGAATTACACTTAAGATTCTGGAATGGTATGTATAGTTTATATTCTGAAATATATTTTAAAAACATTTCTAAAGCAAATGGTTTAAAACACATTGCTAAATACTATCAAATTCCTCATGACCATATTATTGCAATTGGCGATGCAAGTAATGATGTTGAAATGTTTCAACTTGCAGGAATTCCTATTGCCATGAAGAATTCTGATGATTTTACTAAATCACACGCTAAAATTATTACTCCTTTTGATAATGATAATGATGGTATTATGTACGCTTTAAAAGAAATAATAAAATAATTTATTGAGTGATTGCCAAAAATCACTCTTTTTAATTGTTTATTTATATAATAAAATTATATATCTTTAGGATAAAATGAAGTTGCATACTCACACTATACGTGAGGTCAAATCATTATGATTTTTTGACTAAACTAAGAAAAAAGCCGTCATTCCTAAATGCAAAAAAATCATAACAACCATTATTTATCAATATATAAATCTTTCATTTCGTATCACATAGACAAAACGCTTATTAAAACAAATATCATTTTTTATGTATGATATACCACAACTAATTTAATATGGCCAAATTTCGTTGTTGGTATAAAAACCTTCAATATAATGTTTATTGACATGTGTTCCGATTTTTACACCAAATTCACACACTTCTAATGTCATACCACCAGAATAATTCGTTTCTTCTTTTCTATAACTGATTTCACCAGAATAACGATTTCTTGTACCAATAGAATATTCTAAATCAGTAATTTCTATTGGAATCTTCTTATCATTCTTATCATAATACGAAAATTCCAATGAACAATATTTCCTTACAGCGTCATTGGGCTTTAAATCCACAATTACATTTACTCCATTTTTAAGTTTATATTCATCATATGTTATCTCTTCAATAATTACTTTTCCATATGAAAATTCCTCACCATCATCAAACATTTGTGATTGTAAAGTTCCTGTAACTAATTCATCTTCATGATTTCTATTCAGTTTGATTTCACATCTAACTGATAAAATACTCACCAAAACTAATATAAGTTTTTTCATATACACTTTCCTCTCTATAACATTAATATTTTTCTTAGATATGCATTAAATCTTAATAACAAACTATTCAAAACTTCACTTATAAATATTGAATGTGAATAGTAGTAATATATAAAGCAATCAAGTTCTATCTCAATTGCTTTATATGTTGATTGTATATTATTTAAACATTAATAAAACAAGTTCATATCTCCTAAAATAACACGGCCTTTATTCCTGCTACCAGATGGATTCATTTCAATAACCTCAAATTTAATACCATTAGTTAAAGCTGGGAAAACTGTGTAATAATTATCTGGATAATCCTTGAATGTAGACATTGAAGGTGGAAGAAAACTCATATGCTCCTGCCACTCGTTATTTTCATCTTTATAATATAATTTAATAGAATCTTGATAACCAAGTCCTTCAAAATCTCCCCATAATGAAATATCAAAATTCATTGCTTTGATGTTAATATCAAAGTTCATTTCAAGAAAAGCATGCCCAGCTCCACTTCTATTCGCAGATAAAACCAAATATTGATTTTCAATATATCCACATCTTAGTCTACTTGTTCCAAAAGTAAATCCATCAGAAGTAGTTATATTTGCAGTCTTATTGTAAAAAAAGTATTGACCTTGTCCATTATCATTAACAAAGTCTCTTGAAAAATCAATTGCCCTAATTAATTGATTGCTGTCTTTGACATCATATATAATAACTCCACTCAAAGCAAAATCAAGTACATCAGCATCTGCAAAGGCATCGCTAATTTGATCAAATCCAAAATTAGGCCTTGCATTAAAAATGGTTTGTGTGATTGGTTTTCCAAATCTATCAACCCCTTTAAATACTCTATATTCATACAAATTAACAAAATGTCCAGAAAACAATCCTTTTTCACCTTTACCACCAGTATACATAGTAACTGGTATACCTTTATCAATTGATTCTTTGGCATGTTTTATGCATAAATTCTTATGATCAAAAATATTTAATCCACCATAATTTTTTGCAGTAATTTGTTTATCTAATCCGTATAATTTCATTACTTTTGTAAAACCTTCTACATAATCATCAGGCAATGTCAAAGTAGATGTTTTTATATTAGAACCAGATTGTGTCGACTCTTTGCCTATTGGAATCTCTGATGTTTTAGTGTTTCTTAATATGTCATAGGCAAGTTGAATTCTATCTTTTTTATTTGTTGGATCATTCATAATAGATGAATAACCCCTATATCTAGCATAATAATCCATAATTCCCATCATTGCAATAGGCCCACATCCACCATACGTACTTGCAACACCAGAACTCTTTACAGCAGTTAAAACATCTTCTTTCGGAAACAATGCGCCTTCAGTTAGTTCCCCTTGCATCTCAATAGGTATGTATCCATTAACTTTTCTTGTAGAATTATTACTAATCATAGTCCATTTAGATGAATTGTAATATTTTGTTTTTAAATAACCACCAATTGTGCCATTCCATGGTTCTTGAAAATCATCAATGCGTTTTGCATTATTCCACATCCATTTTGCATATAATGTAGTATCACTCGTCACAACATCTGTCTCAAAATTTCATTTTACATTTGATTCAGTATACCATCCATTAAAACTAGAATTATACCTAGAGCACAATTTAGAATTAGGACTTTCTATTAGTGAATTACTATCCGCTATTATTTCAAGTTTTGAATATTTGTCATCATATAAGCCACCATTCAAATCAAATGTTACATAGTATTTCGACGATTGTGTTGCGATAATTTTGCGTTTTGCGTTTTGATTATTTCTAACTATGTCGTTAGTAATAAATTCTTGATTGTTCTCAATTAAATTTGTCTTTTCATTTCTAGGTGTACATAAAAACGATGAAAACAATGTCCCTATAATTATAATTTGTTTAATTTTCATAATGCTATTCTTTACCTCCCTCATTTGTATAATAGCTTTTAATAATTTTATTAATAACATGAGTTCCTATTAAATAGTCGTGTTTTAGTTCAAAACTAATTTTTCTCGAATAATTGTTATCTTATTCTTAGTTTATATTTTTACCATATAATCCTAATGTTACTATAAAGTAATCCAAAATAGACATTTTAATTATAATTCGTTTATTGTCTTTGTCGTAAAAGGAGAATGCCAAGAACTATATCTACATGGAGAATTGTTTGCTTTTAAATCCGCTAATACATTTGCTTCGTTTCTAAGTCAAAATTCATTATCAAAAATCTTCAGTGTTCTTAATGGGAATTCCTCTTGATAAAATCTATTTTCATTAATCCCACAAATAATTGATAAAACACTTATCATAATCAATATAAAGTCTTCGTTTTGGCTTCATCTTTATAAAACAAAAACACGTCTAAGAATGATTAGAACTATGTATTTTTTAGAAAACCATATGCAATCGCCCTCCATTCCATACTTTTCTATTATTTTAGTTTCTAAATTATAAACTTAATTACTTACTCTAATATTATATTATCATAAGTTTTCATTCTTTCCAAACAATAAAAAAGCAACCAAGTGAAAGCGCAGTTTCCATAGGAATTATTAAAACTAAATTATAGAATTACGCTTTCAAACGATAACAAAAGATGAATATAGATTGCTTGTAATCTTTATACAATCTTAATACCATCTGCAAGAACCCTAATGTCATCTTTACGAAAAACGTGATATTATAACATCGATAAACGGAATGGAGGTTTTTGCATGGGAATACTAAAAAGGAAATTATCATCCTTTCAAATAATATTATTGGGCTTCGCGGGAGTTATTTTATTCGGCGCATTTTTAATTACATTGCCGATTTCGTCAAAAACTCACGAATGGACATCTTTTATCGACGCTCTTTTTACTTCGACGTCCGCCGTATGCGTAACGGGCCTTATCGTATTCGATACGGCAACGCACTGGACGATATTCGGGCAAATCGTTATATTGCTACTGATTCAAATCGGCGGCATGGGTGTTATTACCATAGCCGTGTCTCTCGCCGTTATTTCGGGCAAAAAAATCGGGCTGTTCAGCCGTGAAACGATGAAAAATGCGATTTCTGCGCCAAATGTAAGCGGTATAGTTCGTTTGACCGGATTTGTTATCAAGGGTATATTTTTGATTGAAATTATCGGAGCGCTTATTATGATGCCCGTATTTTGTATCGATTACGGCGCAGAAGGTATTTGGTTGTCGATTTTTCATTCGGTATCGGCGTTCTGCAACGCCGGGTTCGACATTATGGGAACGAAAAGCGGAGAATTTACTTCTATCACGCACTATTCCGCGCAACCCATCATCAACATTACGATTATGTTGCTGATTATTATTGGCGGTATCGGTTTTCTTGTATGGGAAGACGTTTGCAAACACAAGTGGCGAATCAAAGAATATCGCACGCAAAGCAAAGTGGTATTGATTGTAACCGCCGCGCTTATTGTTTTGCCCGCGATATACTTCTTCTTTTTTGAATTCGGCGATTTACCTGTCGGTGAGCGGATACTTGCGTCTTTGTTTCAATCGGTAACGCCGAGGACGGCAGGGTTTAATACTGTAAATCTTACGGCAATCAGCGATACGGGATTATACCTGATGATTATTCTTATGTTGATAGGCGGTTCGCCAGGTTCTACCGCAGGCGGTATGAAAACGACGACGATAGCTGTTTTATTTTCTTCCGCTTTTTCCGTATTCAGAAAAAAAGACAATGCGGAACTTATGAAAAGGCGCGTCGACGATGAAACGGTTAAGACAGCTTCGGCGATATTTATAATGTACATAACCCTGTTTCTATTTGGCGGAATGGCTATAAGCGCAATTGAAAATTTGCCTATTACGTCTTGCCTTTACGAAACGTCTTCCGCTGTCGGAACGGTAGGGCTTACGCTCGGAATTACCCCGACGCTCGGAATTGCATCCAAATTGATTTTGATTTTTTCAATGTTCTTTGGACGCGTCGGCGGATTGACATTGATATATGCCACTTTCGGTACGAACAAGAAACAAGTGGCAAAATTGCCGACAGATACGATTGCAGTCGGTTAAGGAGGTTCTTATATATGAAAACAAAATCTATTTTATTGATAGGTCTCGGACGTTTCGGAAAATACATCGCTATGAAATTACATGAATTAGGACATGAAATTATGGCGGTAGACGAAAACGAAGAAAGAATTAACGATGCTATGCCATACGTGACGAACGGGCAAATCGGCGACAGCACAAACGAAGCGTTACTGAAATCTCTCGGCGTAAAAAACTACGACGTCTGCATTGTAACTATCGGCGGGAACTTTCAAAGTTCTCTCGAAACAACCTGTTTATTAAAAGAATTGGGTGCGCAAAAGGTTGTATCGCGTGCAGAACAGGACGTTCAGGCAAAATTTCTTCTGCGCAATGGTGCGGACGAAATTATTTATCCGGAAAAACAACTTGCCACATGGGCGGCAATCCGTTATAGTTCCGACAATATTCTTGATTACATGGAGCTCGGTGATTCCTTCTCAATCTTTGAAGTTTCCGTTCCGTCGGCGTGGATCGGAAAATCGGTCGTAGAAATCGACATTCGCAGAAAATACAATGTAAGTATCATCGCCACAAAGAAAAACGAAAAAATCAATGCCGTTGTTACCGCCGACACGATTCTTTCCGAAGACGAAACGCTTTTAGTTCTTGGGGAATACAAAGCAATGCGAAAATGCTTTGATATTTAACAGCCGTAAAAGAAAGTAACTTTTATGGAAGACGTAATACTTATTATTGCAGTAGCGGCGGTATGATTGTCGGCTTTTTTATTATGAAAAGGCTTGACGTCTTCTTGGAAGAAAACAGAAAATCAATTGAAAAGGAACAAGAAGAAAAAGACAGTCCGCTCAAATTCATAGACACGGAAAACTATGAGAATACGATTTCCGAGATTGAGGATTTCAAAAAACACCATAAAAAAGTCGCTATTGTTATGTTTGACGGAGATAATCGTGAGTTGACCGACACTTTAAACGATTACAAAAGTCGTTTCAAGTAGATTTTATTCAAAAAATCTGCTACAATATATGAAATAAAAAACGAAGGAGATACGTGTCGGTCAAATGAAAAAACAGTATATAAACAAAGAACACATACTGGTTTGTTTGTCTTCCGCGCCTTCAAACACGAAAATAATTCAAACAGCGGCAGCCATGGCAAAGGCGTTCAATGCGGCCTTTTCCGCATTATATGTAAAAACTCCCGCGTCTGAATCTATGACAACGGATGATACGGAACGGTTGCTTGCAAATATTCATTTTGCAGAAACGAACGGAGCGTCGATAGTTACCGTATGCGGGGACGACATTGCTTTTCAGATTGCGGAATACGCGCGTCTTTCCGGCGTTACGAAAATAGTAATCGGGCGAACCATTATCGGTAAGCGACGCTTTATAGGCAAACAAACTTTAACGGAAAAATTGATATCGCTTGCTCCACATGTCGATATACACATCATTCCCGACAGCGATGTCGTCATATCCGAAAGAAAGGAAAAACTGTTTGAAAAACCGAGTTTTTCAAAGTTACTGAAAGGATTGATAATTTCATTCGTTGTACTTCTGTTATCTTCTTTGTTCGGCTATTTATTTTCTCGCTTAGGATTTACCGATGCTAACATAATTACGGTATATATCCTCGGCGTACTGCTTATCGCAACTTTCACCGAAAGTAAAATTTGCTGGGTTTTATCATCTATTGCGAGTGTTCTTGTGTTCAATTTCCTTTTTACCGAACCGAGATTTTCGTTTTTAGCATACGGAAACGGCTATCCCGTTACTTTCGCAATTATGCTTGCGGCGTCTCTTGTCATCGGTGGAACAACAGAAAAACTGAAAGCTCGAGAGCGTCAAGCAACTCAAACAGCATACAGAATGAAAATTCTGTTCGATGCGAATCAGTTGATCCAGAAAGCGTCCGACGAAACGGAGATATTTCAGGTTACGGCGAATCAATTACAACGATTGTTAAACCGAAAGGTAATTGTATTTGATGATAAAGCGCAAAAAACATATACTTCGTCTACGGAAACCGACTCTTCCGCCATACCGCCCTACTGCGAGCAAGTAGTTCTGCAAGTAACGAAAAACAACGTAAAAGAAGGGAAAGGCACGGATATTTGTCCTGAAAGCGACTATACGTTTTTCCCGATATGCAAAAACGGCAAAAACTATGGAGCAATAGGCATTTTCGTCGGAGAAAAACCGATTGATTCTTTTAATGAAAGCATTGTGGTTTCCGTTATCGGCGAATGCGCAATCGCAATTGACGGAATCATAAACGCCAAAGAAAGAGAACGCGCCGCCGTATTGGCAAAAAACGAACAGTTGCGCGCAAATCTTCTTCGTTCCATATCGCACGATTTACGGACTCCGCTCACTTCCATTTCGGGCAATGCGAGCAATCTGATTTCAAACGGCAACGATATTGACGACGCGACAAAAAAACAAATATACGAAGATATTTACGACGATTCGCTTTGGCTTATCAATCTGGTTGAAAATTTGCTTGCGGTAACGCGCCTTGAAGAAGGCAGAATGAATATAAATTTGACAACGGAACTTGTCGGCGATGTAATAGCCGAAGCGTTGAAACATATTCATACGAAAAGCGAAAAACAAAAAATTATCGTAATACAGCCCGATGACCTGCTTCTTGCAAAAATGGATGCCCGACTTATCGTGCAGGTTTTAATCAATCTTTTAGACAATGCCATCAAGTACACACCACACGATTCGCAAATTACGATTACCGCAAAAAGAAGCGGAAGTATGGTTTGCATAAGCGTAGCGGATAACGGAAACGGAATTGCAAACGAACAAAAATCGCGGGTGTTCGATATGTTTTATACAGGAGCAAATAAAATTGCCGATTGTCGTCGCAGCATCGGGTTGGGACTTTCGTTGTGTAAATCCATCATAAACGCACACGGCGGAGAAATAACGATAACCGACAACGTTCCGCACGGCGCGATATTTACCTTTACATTGCATGTCGGGGAGGTGGAAATTTATGAATAACTTACTGATTTTAGTCGTGGAAGACGACACGCCCGTCCGTAATCTTATCGGAATAACTTTGAAAACTCACGGCTACGATTATATTACCGCAACAAATGGAGAAAACGCCATTATGCAGGCATCTTCGCACAATCCGGATGTTGTTTTGCTCGATTTGGGTTTGCCGGATATCGACGGCGTGGACGTTATCAGAAAAATACGCTCCTGGTCGGAAATGCCTATTATCGTAATCAGCGCTCGCGCCGAAGACAAGGACAAAATCGACGCGCTCGATGCCGGAGCGGACGATTATCTAACAAAACCGTTTTCCGTCGAAGAATTGCTTGCAAGAATCCGTGTTACGAAAAGAAGGCTTCTTGCAATACAATCGACAAACAAATCCGAATCGGTTTTTGTCAACGGAAATCTGAAAATAGATTATGGCGCAGGTTGTGCATATTTAAGCAGCGAAGAACTCCACCTTACCCCTATCGAATACAAACTACTATGCTTATTGTCAAAAAACGTCGGAAAAGTGCTTACTCATACTTTCATTACACAAAAAATATGGGGTGCGGCATGGGAAAGCAATGTTGCTTCCCTGCGCGTATTTATGGCGACTTTGCGCAAAAAAATCGAACCGTCCGCCGATTCGCCGCAATATATTCAAACTCACGTCGGCATCGGGTACAGAATGATAAAGATTGACGATTAAACATTGAATTTAAGCCGTCAAGATAACATTCGGTTTGCATATTATAAGAAGAACTTACATATTACATAGATACATTTTACTGATTGCTTTTGCAATTAGTACTTATTCTACTCAACACTTTTTTGCCGCGACAGAAATTGCAATCCTATCTTTGAACGAAAAAAAGTAAAGTCCCGCGCAAACGACGGTAATAAAAAAGCTGTGAAACTATTGAAAACAATAAAAGAATCGACGAAATTTCTTTCCACAATACAATTCGGGGTTACGCTTGCGGGATTTCTCGGCTCTGCATTTGCGGCAGATAACTTTGCAAAAGGGCTTTCGGAACGGCTTATAAAACCATTTAATATATCATCTCAGAATGCAGACGTTATCAATATCGTTTCGGTAATTCTGATTACTTTGATATTGTCATATTTTACGCTTGTATTAGGAGAACTTGTTCCTAAACGGTGGGCAATGAAACATAAAGAGAAACTTGCAGACACCGCGTGTGGTATAATTACTTTTTTAACAATCATCTTAAAACCGATTATCTGGTTTTTAAGTGTTTCCACAAATGCGGTTCTGCTTTTGTTAGGGGTAAACCCGAAAGATGATAATGAAACCGTGTCGGAAGAAGATATTGTTTTAATGCTGGATGCCGGCGGCGATGAATGAACTTTGGATAAAGAAGATATAAGATATATAAAGAACGTATTCAAACTCGACGGAATGATGGTGGAAGACGTAATGACGCCTAAAATGTGTGTTTCATGCATACCGGATACTATTTCGGACGATAAAATTATGGAAGAAATTCAAACAAAAAATTATTCCCGTATTTCCGTTTATTCGGGCGACGTTGACAATATCATCGGCATTTTATATACGCGGGAATTTCTTTTGAATCGCGAATAGCCTTGATTCGAATTGTCACAGATTTTGAAACCGCCTATGTTTGTTTCGAAAACAAAACGCTTGGATTTATTGTTCAAAGAAATGCAAAAAATGCACACGCATATTGCAATTCTTATAGACAGGTACGAAATGACTGCGGGTATTGTTACGATGGAAGATATTTTAGAAGAACTTGTTGGCGAAATTTGGGATGAAAAAGACAAACCGATAGAATTGATATACAAAGAAAACGATACAACTTATCATATAAACACTTCTATTTCTATTGACAATTTCTTTGATTTTTTTAATCTTTCTCCCGACGATACCTCCGAATCTACTACCGTTAACGGGTGGATTATTGAAAAATGTAATAAAATACCATGCGAGGGATAATCTTTTGCGTATGAAGGTCTTTTGATAACAATCATAAAGGTTTCGAATACTCATACTCAGGCAATCAAAGTTGAAACTTCAAACATCAACGCAGAGTAAATTAGTCTAAAAAAAATATCATAAGTTCGGAAAGCGTCAACTTCCGGCTTTCATCGGCAACCATGACATAATTCTTGCCGTTCACTGAATACGGATTGTTATGTTCTCAAAAAATTATTAGCTTCAAAAACAAACGTATGAGATAAAAATGCAATTATTAACTTCAAAAAAAATGATGAAAATTAAAAAAGTTGTAATTGCATTTTTTTTTATAGATCATTTGAAGAAAGGCAATCAATAGTATATTATTGATGTATAAAGTGTTAATTTAAGTACGACAAAAAGAAAGTATAATAGTTTTGAAGAACTCACACCCGAAATACTGCGCGCGTTCATCGAAAAAGTCGTTGTTCACGAAAAGACGAAAATCGACGGACATTACAGACAAACGGTAGAAATCTTTTACAATTTCGTCAGAGCAATCGACCATCCGATATGGGGCAACGAACTCACCGACAAAGATGATTGAAGCCGACAAACAGCAAGAGAAAAGGCGTGGCATTCCGCTACGCCTGACTCTGAACATTGCGCCTTTACCTAAAATTCCCTATGGGAACTGCGGTAATTCTCGATTGCTTAATTTGTTAAGTATGTTATTTTAATCCAATTTTCTTCAATAAATCTTCATGAAGTTTACTTGGTAAAGTCTTTACTTCTTCTTTGTCTTTAGCATTCGTGCCATAGTAGAATTTACATTTTGGTTCTGTACCACTAGGACGAATACTAATCATTATATCTTCGCCTAAGAAGAACTTTAAAACATTAGATACTGGCAAAGTTAATTTTTCAGTCGTGCCATCTGCGTTTTTAGCAATACCTTTTTCATAATCTTCGACACGTGTCACTTTGTAACCAGCTATATCACTAATATTACCACGCAATTCATCCATCAATTTAGACATCTTGCTTGGTCCTTCTGAACCAGGGAAGAAAATTGAGAATTGTGTATCATTGTAATAATTAAATTTTTGTTGTAATTCATCCATTACAACATCTAAAGTTTTGCCTTCTCTTAAATGGAACAAAGTCATTTCTACAAGCATTAAAAGGGCTTGTTGTGCATCTTTATCACGAGCGAATGGAGCGATAAGGCAACCATATGATTCTTCATAGCCAAATTCATAATGTGGGCCATTATTTTTCAATGCTAAGTCAATAGCATCACCAATAAACTTAAATCCTGTTAATAATGAAACAGTTTTTACGCCATAACTTTTTGCGATTTTTGTACCAAAAGTTGATGTAACAATTGTGTTATACATAACACCATTATTAGATAACAATCCTTTTGCTTTTCTTTGTCCTAAGATATAGTCAATTAAAAGCCCACCTGATTGGTTACCTGTTAATAACTCGTATTCACCATTTTTGTTTTTAAATGCGACACCGACACGATCAGCGTCTGGATCAGTCATAACAATTAAATCTGCTGAAATTTCTTTTGCTAATTTGATTGGCTCAATGTAAGCATCTTTTACTTCTGGATTTGGTGATAAAGTATTAGAGAAGTTTGGATCTGGCGTACATTGCTTTTCAACTGGGAAAATATTATCTTTATATCCTGCTTTTTCAAACATTTTCATTGCAGGAATAAAACTTGTACCATGTTGAGGAGTATAAACAACTTTAAATCCTTTTTTGTCTAAATCGGGATTTAATCTAATACCTAATACCGCATCAACATATTTATCGTCTATCTCGCTAGTTAGAACAGTGTTAACTCCTGGCACTTTTGCTTCATCAATATGAACTGATAATTCATCTGGTAATTCTGCTAAAATCTCTAATAGTCTTTCAATACGATATGGCACTAATTGACAACCATTTTCATCATATACCTTATAACCATTATATTCTTTTGGATTATGAGAAGCCGTAATCATTACGCCTCCGACTGCATGCATTTCTCTTACTGCAAAGGATAATTCTGGAGTTGGTCTTAAACTATCAAATATATAAGTATTAATACCCATTTTATTTAATGTTTTTGCCGTATCTAGAGTAAATTCACGAGACATAAATCTATTGTCATGTGAAATAACTACTCCGCGTTTTTTACCTTCTTTTTTGAATTTCTCAATAAGATATTTGCCAAATGCTATGGTAGACTTACGAACAGTAAAAATATTTAATCTATTTGTGCCTGGACCTAAAATGCCACGCATACCTGCTGTTCCAAATTCTGCATCTTTAAAAAACGCATCGCTTTTCTCACTTTCACTCATTTTGCGGATTTCTTCTTTTGTTTTTTCATCCACGACTGGTGAAGCAAGCCATCTTTGATAATTTTCTTCAATAATACTCATTTTTTTATTTCCTTTCATCAATATAATTAACAAGATTATAAAATCTTTCAATCCTTTTTTGATAGCCAAGATAATCAAGCCAAGCAAAGAAATAATCGTTTTCTTCAAATTCAAGAGCGAACTTAGTAATATTTACATCGTTCGTCATGGCTTCTAAAAAAGATTTCGGATTTACATACGCTCTTCCATTATACACTAAAACATTTAATTTTGATAAATTAAAGGCTAATTTAAAATATGCGCGCGTACGATTTGTTAAATATAATCTCTCCGCTTCTTTGATGTAGCGATAACTTTCTTTGCTAATTGTGTTAAGACCTTGAAGTTCAAACACATAAGAAATTAGATGATTTTTTAATAAGTCTTCTAAATAGACATCTATTGTCGGTCCAAAATTAATCATTTTATTACCTAAATCTTCTAATTTATCAAATCGATATTTGTGATAACGCAAAGTCATATATGGGCAAAACAAATAACTTACTTTAAAAACAAAAATGTCATCATCTTCAATATCTTTAAGTTCTTCAAACCTTTGATATATTAATGGTTCTTCTTGTCTTAAAGCCTCTTGGAAATCATCACGTAAGATTAAGCTAAAAGCTAAATCAGGATATAAATACATATTTTGGCCTAGTTCCACTAAATTAGTAATATGAAGGTCTTCAAAATAAACATCAAGATTCATTAAATGACACCTCCATTTAGTAACGAAATAACAAGGCACAATCCATAGAACAAGAATGATAAAATAAACGTAACGAGCATTGTAACTCTAATACCGTGATATACATTTAACAAAGATTCCATATTTTCATCTATTTCTTTATCATCTAGATTTAAGAATAAAACGATACGTCTAAAATTAACTAAATAGTTGATTTTGGTAATATTGGTATCAACTGGTTTCTTTTCTTTAATTCCTTTAATTAGTAATTCTCTTATATTAAATGCAGCATCTTCTAAGTTTGTAATAGCTAAATAAGCATGGCTCTTTAAATAATACAAGCAATATTCTTTTTCAAATGTACGCGACCTTTCTGCGTGAGCGTCTAAAGCATCCGCACCCATGAACAAAAACAAAATAATCGAGTAAATGAAAAAGGCAATGCTTGTCACATTTGTATCGTGCACAACAGAATGGAAAAATTCCGAAGACGAGAAAATAGTCACTAAAAATAATGCTACACCTAAAATAATAAAGATATAAAAAACTAATCCTCGTTTAAAGGCATAAACTATATTTTTTAATTTGTTTTGTTTTTTACCCATCAACTGGTGGTTTATTTCATCAATAACAGTGTTTTTAGCATCTTCTCTCCACTTATTTGTTAATTCTTTAATCACTTTAATTTTGTCATTATATTTAATATCAGGATTAACAATTAATTGATTAATTGAATATTCTTTATTCTTAAAATAGCAAGGCAATTCTCCAATTGTGGTAATGTTTGTCGACATTTCAAGAGGATTAAACATTATTGGATTAATAAAATATTTGGGTTGCGATATTTGATATAAATAATCAATTTTTGCTCTTGCAACAAGTGCGTCTTTAAAAGAACTGATATTAGCTAATTTCGTTTCTTCATATTCTTTTAAAAAGTTTTGCGAATATGGCACTTGATATTTCTTAGCCATCTCAACGTTAATGACTAATTGCTTATAATGGTTGTTATTTTCAATTTCTTTTAAGACATCCGAAATTTTATCGCTAACATCAACGCCAAACATTTCAGCTAAAAGCAATACTTTCTCACGTGGATTCATAACGCTACACCCCAAATCCAAAAGAGAAAATAATCTCTAAAAAGCCGTATTCTAAATCGGCAGCGTAATTAACTATACGCAAAGTAAAAATCATTAAAAAATTCGTAGTTAAAAACAATACGATTTTCCAAAATAATGATTCATAAAATATATTTCTTTCTTCGTGCTTTGATAACAAGATTGGTGGTTGATAAGGCACAAATCTTCGAAACAAAGCATATAAAGTGATCCATAAAACAAAGCATTGAAGCAAAACGATTAGTCCTGCAAAGAACAAAACATAACGTGAACTGCTATCGGTTAAATTTAGGGAATAGATTAAATTAATTAAAGAATTTTCTAAGAGATTACCATTAATATATTTATCAAACACTTTGATTAAGATAATCACTAAATCAACAAGGAAAAAAGTCGTTGATAAAACACGCGCTTTAAAGGCGTTTGAAAACACTATGCTTATAATTAAAAGTATGTTTAATAATAAGTAAATTAGTGTTACCGATACCATAAACTCTCCTTATTTTAAATTGTTAATAATCTTTTCTTCTTCACGAGTAAGTTTGGCTACAAAAGTTTTATTGCTCAAATAGCTTAAAACTCCTGGTATTTCTAAGAAATGAATCCTTCTTGCATGTAAGAATTGATTTTCAAAATTATATTCTGATTTAAAGATTTTATTTACTTTAAAATCACCATATTTCCCATCACCTACGACTGGGTGACCGATATAATTCATATGCACTCTAATTTGATGTGTTCTACCTGTTAAAATAGTCACATTGACAAGTGAATAGTTTGCAAAATAACGCTCAACTTCATAATGCGAAATAGCTTGTTTTGAATTCTTAGAATGGAAATCAACTTTAACAAGTCCGCTGTTTTCATCTTTGATAAGTGGTGCATTAATATCTCCGGCTTTATCTACATGTCCAACAACTAAAGCTAAGTAAGTTTTTTCTAAGTTGTCTTTATCTTTAAATAAGCCTAGTAATATTTGAAGAGCTTTTATCGTCTTACCAAATATTACTAAGCCCGATGTGTTGCGGTCAATTCGATGTGCTGGTGCTGGCACAAAGCCATAATTATCATTTGGATTATAGTCACCTTTAGAATACAAATAATTGAGCACTTGATTTGATAATGTTAAACGTTTTTCATTACTATCACCATGCACTAATAATCCTCTTGGCTTATTAACAATTAAAATGTTTTCATCTTCATAGATTATTTCATGATTAAATTTTACATTTTCAATTGGCTTAGGATTATTAAATTCTAATAATTGACTGTCAGTAACATAAATTCTTAACACATCATCTTTTTTCAAAATGTAATCAATGTTAACCCAATGACCATTTACTTTAACATCTTTTTTTCTAAAAGTTTTATACACAAAAGAAAGTGGAGCGTCATTTAAATACTTACGTACAAATTTATCTACACGTTGACCTTCATTTTCTTTACTAATAACTAAATCTTTCATTTTTTTCACCTTAAACAATAACATTATGACTTATTTAAGTCATAATTGCAAAAACTAATGACAAAAATATAATTTCTTGCTATAATAACAACCGTTGGAGAAATACCCAAGTGGTTGAAGGGGCTGGCTTGGAAAGCTAGTAGACTTGTAACAGGGTGCGAGGGTTCAAATCCCTCTTTCTCCGCCATCTCCGATTGTCGAGACACGTACAAAATGTATGTGTCTTTTCTTATTCTTAAGCATTATTTGCTATATTTAATAGAGTTAATAAATCAAAAGCACACTAATAACAGGCTACATAAAAACCCCATAAAAAACTGGAGGGACACGAGGTTTAAACTCAAACCAACAAAAAGAGTCTATATTTCGTATTTTTGCAGCGAAATCGGCATTGGAATTTCGGTATAGCGTTGGATCAGGCCCTCACGCTAGGTTAAATCTTTAAATCCATATTGATGGTATTACTATCAAAAAGATTGCTCCACTAGCAATGTTATGTCAACAAGAAAATGAAAGGACTTTCACTTTCATGTATGCGCTTGCTATAGAAAAAAGGATAAAGAAAAGGAGCGGTAGTCGACGCTATCGCCCCGATGTGTATATGGAAATTTTTGAATTAGAGTGGGAGGTCTTTCTTGGTGAATTTGTAGAAGCTGACCGCATAGGTGGCTAAGGCAATGCCAAGGGTGATTAAGATCTTCCACCAATAGGTGGTCATATCGCCGTGCATGACCGAGACCGCATCGAAGCAAGAGGTGACGGTGATGTAGTTGAAGAAGGACATGCCGGAGATGCGAACGGTGGCTGGGATGGCTTCGGTGCCGAATAAGCCAAGGATCGCGCAGATGAAGAAGAAGATGGTGATGCCTCCGCCAACGCCGATGGAATTGTTGGTCTTGTTGGCCCAAGAAGAAGTAAGGAAATTGATGCCGCTGATCGCGATGGTGATTAAGAAATTACCGAGGGCGTAGTAGCAAATATCCTTGATTGGGAGCGAATCCGCTAAGTCAGCAGAGCCGCAGGCAATACCGATTACCTGAGTCAAAATGGCAGCGAGAAGCAAGCTCGCACCCATCACAAACTCCGTGAATAAGAGGTAGGTCATTTCGGTGAAGATGAAGGACTTGCGTGGGGTAGGCGTGGAGAGGGTGAAGGCAAGCGAACCGGATTCGACCTTAGAGGCAACGAGGTCGGTCGCGGTGAGAATGGTATAAACCATTGGGATGAGGAGGCAGGCAATGCCGAAGCCGACGGAGCCAACGATGATGCCATAGGTATTCATGTTGCCCATTTCGCTAAGGGAGTCGCCAACTAAGGTTGGGAGCTGGTCGATGATGCCGAGTCCACCTTTTGTGATGGCAATCATCTCTTGCTGGATGAGGGTGTAGTCTGGGTGACTAGAGGCCGCGGAGGCGAGGTAGGAGTTATAGGAGGCGATGCCGCTATAGGCGTAGGCTCTGACGGTATCCATCATCTCCTTGCCCGACATCGATTCATCTTTACCGGAGATATCGTAAGCGGAGACGATCTGTCTCTTATGGGATTCGTTATAGGAATCGACGACCTGCTGTTCGGCCGCTTTGCTTACGAGGTCGACAGCCTTTTCTTCAATGGCGGCGCTGAGGACATTGCTGCCATCGTAGTAGGTGTTTTGATTGTTTTCGTCACGAGCGATGAACTCATCCGCGAAGGAATGTAGTTCTTTTTCGATGACTTTGACGGCATCCGCGGCTTCTTCTTTGGCTTTGGAGACCGTTTCTTCGTCATAGTCTTCGCCGGTCAAGACGTCCTTATGCATCTTTTGCGCCATATTGGCGTCGGTACCCATCTTGGCGTCGACTTTGACGTAGACGTCTGGGTTATAGACTTTGATTTCCTTGGCGGTGTAGATGGCCTCGCCATCCTCGCCATATTCGCCCGTTGGGACATAGGTGATTGGGTAGCCTAGATCGCTGGTCTTATATTCGACGGTGAAGGATGGGAGGAACTGATAGTAAGCAAGTTCGCTCACCGTCTCCATCGCGTAGGTGACGGCGGTATTGGCAAGGGTTTTGTCGTGAAGCGTATGGTCGACAATGTAGGCGGTTTTGGAGGCTTCTTCGTCATCTTTGACGTTGGTTGTGTAGACCTTTTGGAGAGCGTCCACGGTCATCGCGACGAAGGTAGCGCTATTCTCGTCGTTCTGAGAAAGAAGCTTGATGAGGGTGAAGGCAGTTTCGATTTCGGCCTGGGCTTTGACCTCATCGGTTGGGGCGGTTGTGCCTTCTCCGAACGCCTTGGTGAAAGCGTTCTGGAAGGAAGCGAGGACATCCGCCTCTTCCTTTTCGTCTAAGGTGTAAAGAGAGGCAAGTCCTTTGGACATGCCGGTCGGAATGGCTTTCTTTAAAACGACAGCGTTGCTTTCTTCGGTGCCGCTAGCTTTGTTCTGACCATAGACATCATAGAAGGCGTCGAGGACAGCGATCGCGATTTCTTTCTCCTCTTCGGATTTGGAGGTATCGCCATTTAAGTCCGCTTTGGCTGCGGTAATAATCGCGTTTTTCGCGGTCTGCGCTTTGGTGGCGTCATCGCCATTGGTTAAGCGGTAGGTGACGTTATATAGGAGGCTAAGGGTATTAATCTGGCTGTTAAGCGTCGCGTCATTGACCTGGTCAATCGCTTGACCGACAACGGCTTGGAGTTTCTCTTCGTTCGCGCTGAACTGGGTATCCGCATCGGCGAAACCTTTGAAGGCGCTGTAGTAGGAGATGGCGCCACTCTTGATGGTGGTTTCGGTATCTGCGTTGTTGAAGAGGTTTCTTAAGGCGTTTGCGGTGGAATTGACGTTTAGGGTGGAAAGAATACCAATCAAGATGACCATGATGGCGACATTACCGGCCGAAGCGATGATCAAGCTTCTCTTTCTTGATTTGAGGGATTCCTTGAAGAGCGCCCAGGAAAAGAGGGGAGAATGTTTCTTTTTCTTCTTTTCCGCTTTCTTGACGGACTCTGGCATGACCAGAGGCTTGGCCTCTTTGCTTTCCATGGTGAGGACCTCCTCAGGGACAATGAGTGGAGCCTCCTCTTTCTTCGGTTCTTCTTTGACTTCTGGGGCGACCTTTTTCGCAGGAGCTTTTTTGACAGAAGCGGCGAGGGGGGTTGCTACTTTCTTTTTGGTAGCAGCCTTTTTCTTGGCCGACTCCACGACCTTTACTTCTTCTTTTGGCATCGCGATGGTGCTTTTCTTTTTGGCGACTTTCTTTTCCGTAGCCTTTTTGGTAGCGGTTGTCTTTTTGATTTCTTTATTCGGCATGTTGGTTGATCTCCTTTGCTTTACGGTTTTCCGTGAAATAGGTGGCGAGGGTATATGGCACTTCCGTCATGAACTTGAACTTCTTATTGCTGAGTTCATCGAGGAGCGCGGGAATGTTGTCTTTATGGACGCGGATGGTCGCTTGGTGATATTGCGGCTGGATCCTGATGATGTTGGTGTGTTTCTTGGTGAAGGCTTCATATTCGTTTTCGTCCAAGAACTCGACTTTGTAATCTCGGTAAGGGCGATTTTTGATTTCTTCCATGTTGGCCGTATCTAAGATTTGTCCATGGCTCATAAGGAGGACGGTATCGCATACCCTTTCGAGCTCTTCAATCGCATTGCTGGTGACGATGATGGAGGCTCCTCGTTTCTTTTGCTCCAAGATGAGTTCGAGGAGCTCCTCTCGCATCAGCGGGTCAAGGCCCGTAGATGGCTCGTCGAGCAAAAGGATTGGCGACTTCAACATGAAGGCCGCGACGATGGATGTCTTTTGCTTCATGCCTTTGGACATGCGGCGTGGGTAAGCGCGAATGTCTAGCTGCATGCGCTTGATGATTTCGTCGGCATAGGCGAAGTCCTCTGACTTCATACCAAGCGACGCCCCATATTGATGAAGGAAGTCGATGCCGGTCGGTACGTCTGGGAAGTTGATTTCGCCAGGGATGTAACCGATGAACTGCTTCGCATCCGCGGCATCGTTCCAGGCGTTGCGGCCATAGATTTCGATGTTGCCGGAGTCGCTTCTAAGGAACCCCATAATCTGACGGAGCAACGTGGTTTTTCCTGCCCCGTTCTCGCCGACGATACCGATGGTTTCGCCTCTATGTAGGTCGATATTAATGTCGAAGTTGCCACGGCCTTGGCCGTAGTTCTTCGTTACGTTCTCAATCGTGATTACTTTTTCGTCATTCATTTGCTGACACCTCCATAGGTGAGGTCTTCTTTGTAGAAGCTCATGAAGTAGTCCTCTAAGGTCTCTTTCTTTTCGCTTAGGTCGACGAGGCCGTCGTGTGGAATGACGCCGAAGAAGGAGGCTAACTTATCTTCGTTGCAGGTGCAGTGGAGGAGAGATGGATTCGAAGAACTGTTTCTAGCATCGAAGCCTTTCGCGAGGATCGCTTTTTTCGCCTCTTCTGCATAAGCAGGCGTTTTATAGAGGACTCTATATCGCTTTTCTGCTTTGTGTTTGAGCTCATCTGCCACGAAGAGGGAAACGATTTTGCCGTCCTTGATGACGGCGATGCGGTCGCAGACGGCGTCGACCTCCGAGAAGATGTGGGAGGAGAGGAGGATGGTTTTTCCGCGCCTTTTCTCTAACTTGATGAGTTCGACGAACTTGGCTTGCATCTCGGGGTCAAGGCCACTGGAAGGCTCGTCCATGATGATGAGATCTGGGTCGTTCATGAAGGCGCAGACGATCGCCATTTTTCGCTTCATGCCAAGCGACATGCTTTTGCAGCGGAGAGATGGGTCCAACTCAAACTCTTGGATGAGCCAGTTGAGCATCGTGTCATCGGTGACATTCTTGAGTTTCTTCTGTTCCTCGATGACTTCTTTTCCCGTGAGTTCTAAGGGAAGGGCGACTTCGCCCGGGATATAACTCACGCCTTGCATGATGATGTCGCGTTCCTTGAGTGAGGAGACACCATTGATGAGCGTTTCGCCAGAATCGGGAATCGAGAAGCCCATTAAGTGGCGGATGGTGGTTGATTTGCCAGCGCCGTTCGGACCTAAGAAGCCGAATACCTCGCCTTCATTGACATAGAAGTTGACGTCGAAGACGCCACGTCCCTGGCCATAGTTTTTTGTCAGGTGATTGATTTCGATTACATGTTTCATGTTCTTGAACTCCTATAAAGTTATTGGATACTAGTACAATAACTTAATATAGTATAGTGATGCTTATGAGCAGAAACAAGAGCAAAATATCCAATTATTCCAAAAATACTGTTTTTTTACAATACATTTGTCAGTTGCCATTATGAACTGATGTGAAAATCGATAAATGAGGTAATCGATTCACAAGAATTTATTTAAAGAAAGTACTAGTGAGGTATTTATCAAAAATGGCAAAAGAAAATAGTATTAAAAATCTTATGGTAGAAAGAGAAACTTATCAAAAAGATGGTAAGGATTTTTACTCTCATTTCGTTAAAGGAAAAATTCGTGGGAAAGAAGTTCAGGCACGTTTATCTCCAAAAGATATTGGCGGCTACGACATTTTAGACATCGTATTTTAACCGATGCAACCGCTGAATTAGTTATTACACCATCCGAAATGACTGATGAAAAAGGAAACATAATTCCGTTTCTTGCTGGAAAACAAGCCTCTAAATAAAATTTAGTCTTTCAAAATATTTTTTTAATTCTAAAAACGGAATTTAGTTCTTCAAGTTACAAAATAGTGAGGGTTGATTGTTACGAAATATCCACTTTTGTGGGAGAAAGGACTCATTATGAGTAAAAAATCTTTCAGAGATTATAAATCTGAAGTTAGAAGTGCTTATAGAATTGGATACTCTAATGGCTGGAGTGATTACGATTCTATTGCTAAATCTAAGGGTTCAAGATTTATGGCTACTCGCGGTTATGGTAGAGGTTTGTCCGCTCATCACAAACACTATAAAAATCTTAAAAGAAAGGATGACTAATTATGTCAAAATATTACAGAAAAAACAAATGTTGGAGCTATTGTCGGTGGCACAATAGCAGGATTATTACTATTAGGGTTTATAGGTGGTGTTGCCTGTAAAAGTGAAGGCTTTAGAAACTGGGATATTAAAAACTTGTTTACTATATCAACCACCACCGAAGTAAAGGATGAACGTCAAAATTTAAAGGTTCTTAATTTAAAAATGATGTAAGTGGTTCTAAACTCAATGAAAAAGTTGAAGCCGCAAACTCGATTACGTGAGGTCAAAGCAAGTTTGAGGGGATTTGAATTTTATAATCGGCTCATTAGTTTATCGCTCGTGATTGCGTGCCCACAAGCAAGAGAAGACAGACGTCATCGCATCTTTTTTTATTTTGTCAAATAAGATATTGACTGCTCAATTAACAAACTGGACTCGCAATTAGAGCTTATCAAATTCTTTTTAACACATTCGAGAAGCCGCTCAATCCGTTCAAATTGATTACAGCCTATTCTTACACCACTTCTTCTAAAGGAAAAGGAAAGCGCCTATTACGCCTTTTCTATGGACATTTAGATGACAGGAGTTTCGATGACCGTTGGATAGATAAGACGGTAAATCTCATTGCAGAGGTCTTTCTCGTTCTTGCGGTAGCCTTCATCCAGCATCGAGTAGATTAAGTTCGACACGCCGCCGGCATAGAAGTAGATTGTGATTTTCTCATCGCCCTTCTTGTTAATGAGGGCAGGATACTCGGCCACGATGGTTTCAAAGAGCTGAAGGCTTAATTGATTGAGGGCCCAGTAGAGGGCATGCGAATGGTCGGCTTGCACCATCTTGTCGAAGGGTAAGCGCTTCTCGTAGAAGAAATGGACGATCGAAGCGATGGTCTTCTTGAAAAACTCACGTCTTTTAAAAGGGAACGGACGATAGGATTCGAGGAGCGGCTTTAAATCGCGATAGACAACATCGTAATAACGTCCCATCACAAAGCTGAGTAACTCATTCTTATCCGCGAAATTGTTATAAAACGTGTTTTTCGCGATGAGGGCTTTATCGGAAATATCTTTCACCGACAAATCGTCAAAGTTCTTTTCCGCAAGCAATTCGACCAAGGCATCGGCCAAATCGCGCTTCGTACGTATGACGCGCGCATCTTCTTTCTTATTGTTATCGTTCATGGCTTTCCCTCCTTTTTAATACACTTTCGTATTTTTGGAATACTTGGATATTTTTGTAAGATTGTCAAACATTTTTCACTAAAAATTTTAAAAATTATTATCTTTTTTTAATAACAATATTTTTAATTCTTTTCTTACTTTCATCAATTCCATAGTCATTTAAAAGTAATTCAGATCTCTTTTCTAAAGGTGTTTTCCATTGTAGCACTGATGTAGGAATATTATTAGACATTTTTAAATAAGATTTCATTTGCACCAATAAATCATCATAAGAATAAAACTTGAGGTATTAGTAAAAACATTCATTATCATTACGATGAGATCTTTCTACCTTGCCATTATGACGTGGTGTTCTTGGCCTAATTAGTTTATGTTCGATTCCAAGCTTCTCACATAATGAATCAAATAAATGTTTCCTTTACCTTCTAATTTCATCGCTCTATAGAATGGTTCTTTTCTTCTTTGTAGCCTGCAATTCTGTCGAATTCTGTCTTTGTCATAAAAACTGCCTCCAGCTACATGTATTGTTGCACATAAGCACCAGAGACAGTCACGCGAGTTCGCGACTTTTATCTAACCTTTTTATATTAAAATTTCAACTACATCCTTTATTGGAATTAGGACCCCTACCTTATTTTTAATTAACCATTGAACATGCGGGTCACATAAGTTTCCACCAGTAACTTTGATGCTAACCCATGTGCCTTGGAGAGCATGTTCATCAGTGCAGACTTCAGCTACTTCACCAACAATACTATGAACACCATATTTTCTGAATTTGGCTTTCACTTTTTGTCCGACTTTCAATTCTTCTTTTTTCATCGATTCTTGACCTCCTTTATGGTCATACATATATTCGCGTAGTGTTGACTATATATCAAGTTATATCATTAGATATAAAATAAAATGATACTTGCCTAAAGGACACTCTGATTTTTGATTTTCCAGAATCGATTTTGGTTTTTGAAAAAATTGGCCTCGCGTATTTCTGAGGTGGGTGCACTAGTCAAGAGAAAGTAGACACTTTATAGTGTTTAGGGGGTAAAAATATCTTTAAATTGCTTAGGAGTTAGATAATTAAGCGAGTAAGAAGGTCT
>ONAT01000008.1 GCA_900315885.1 uncultured Erysipelotrichaceae bacterium | reverse complement strand
CCGATGTATTGTTTAAAATACAAAACCCCACATCAGTACAAAACTGACATGGGGTATTGAGACTTTTTTGAACTGTCTAATTTTTGTTGACTAGTTCAACTAGAGTTCTTTTTTTATATCTATATCTTTTATAAAATGTCTACTTGCAACCGAAAGATAAAACTTATCTATTTTAATTACACGAAAATATATTTTTTGGTTTTCTACAAGTGCATAATTCTCATTAATATTAATGTCTATAGTTTGTAAAGGCACATTTAATCCTTTTCCTATGGCTTTAATTACACTTTCTTTAATTACCCACAAATAGAAAAATCTATTATCACTATCTAATTCATTAATCCAATCTAATTCTGATTGAGTAAAAATTTTGTTTGATAATTTAACTTTGCTTTTATCTATAAATTCTATATCAATTCCCACTTCTTCTTTATCTTTTACTAAAGTCACATAATTTCCACTATGTGAGACATTAAAGAAGATGTTTTTTGTGTATGGCTTTTTAAATTCATTATAATAAATATCATCTTCACCTATTTTTAAATATTTATCGAGCAAGTACGCTACACCTAAAGAACTCTTCTTATCTCTATCATTTAAAAATCTGTTGCTTTCTTCAATTCTATTTTTAAATTTTGGTTTAAGAAGCTCTTTGTTGATATTAGCGTTTTCAATATCTAATAAATAAATTTCCATGGTTTTACCTAACTTTTTCTTTTTTATATTGTAATTTATTTATTTTACATTTACAATAATCACTGCAGATTAAAAGAACCTTCAAATGTCAGAGAAATTTCTGAAAGTGTTCCGTTATGAAAGAAACGAGCAAATATGGGAGGTAAAAACGATGAAACATCGAGAATTAATCTGCAAATTAGTAACTTCATCTGGCTTGTCCATCAACGAAGTTGCTAGCAAAATTGGTTCTAGTCCAAAATCTATTTATAAATGGATGAATGGTTCTAGTTTGCCAAATTGCAAGCATTTATTAGCTTTACTTGATATGGCTTATGAATGTGAAAAAAGCACCTTTTTTCAAAAGTAGGTGCTTTTTTGTTTTTATAAATTTATCATCTAGTTCTGCCCGACTTTAACTTTTAAATTTTCAAAATCTTCAATCGTAATAATGGTTCCACTATAAGGCTGTTTTAATTCAGCTCTTATTCGTTTAGAATCTTCTTCATCTAATGTTATTAAGTAATTTGAGCCACTAATACTATTGATGCCCACAAATCCTCTTTCTTTTATTAAATTTAATAATGCTTCTACTTTATTTAAATCTTTTTTAATTTTTGCACTTAAAGTAACTATTTTGCCAGTTGCTTCATTATTTTCGAGCATTTTAGCACATTCTTTGTAGAAATCATTACACAAAGCTTGAGCTTTTAATTTTGGATTGTGTTCCGTTTTTTCATTTTGCCTTGTATGATAATCAAGCAAATATGTCTTTGAATCAAATCCACAATTGTCGCATAGTTCTATCATTTCTAAAGGAGTAACTTCTAAATTTTCACACATTTTTTTCAGAACTATCATAGTCATAAAAGCATCATCTCGTGAAAAATGCTTATCCAAATTATATTGAGTTCTTTCTAATTTTGAACATAATTTTTCAAATGCATCTCCGAGACTCATAAATTTTTCTTTTTTTTCTGAATAATATTTCATCATTTTTTGAATATCATATGCCTTATATTCAACTGGTTCTAATTCATACCTTTGGAAAGCGTTGTCTAAGTAGCGAATGTCATTATCCACTGAATAGCCAAATATAACAACATCTTTCATTCCAAAAAGTCTTTTTATCAAAGGATAATACTCTGAAAATTCGGGGCATTCAAAATAGTAATCAGTGTCATACGCCCATTGAAATTCTGGCTCCCTTTTATAAATCGATTCATCAAACCTATTTTCACTACGCTTACTACCAGGAGACATAGGTATGCCATCTTTTTCAATTATTTTAAAGTTCTCATCTACTAATACATACCCAAATTCGCACATTTTTGGGCTCTTATTAAAACTATTAGAACATTCTATATCAAAAAACAAATATTTCATTTAATCCTCCTCAATCAAGCAAAGTAAATCCTAATCTAATTAATTTCATTCTTTTAGTCATTGCATTTTTATAAATATTTGATTTGCATTAAAAATTTGGGAAAACAATTTATCCTCACTCATTTAATTTTTAAATCCAATGCGTACTGAGATTAATTCTTTGCCATTTTTATCAAATTGTGTTACTTCTGCAGCGACATTGTATGCACATACATTGTTACAATAAAATTTATCTGTTAATTTACATTCCTCAATAAAAGTATCTGACATAAAATTAACCCGTGTATCGTAACAAAAATTAATGTGTTCATAATTCGGCCTCCTGTATTCTGAAATAGCATACCATTTAACAATAGTATAAGAGTAATCATTACAACAAGGCTTAAATATAACAGTATGTAAAGTTTCCGCACTATTTAAGCCTAATTCCATATTTTTCAATCTTTTCTTTTTCTCTATATTTTCACACTTTATATTCCATGCCTCTTCATCGGCCTTTTTTAGAATGACACTTATATCAAAGTTATCCACAACGCCATTTTTGAGCTCGAGTTTTATAATTGTTGTTGGATTATTGAAATTAATCGGGACATTTATAATATCACTTTCAACATTAACTGTTTTCCATGCGTTAGCATAGTAAGAAACAGATGCAAAATCCTTGTTTTTAATTTTTAAATTATAATTAGTAATCTTGTAATTTTCATTTTGAACAACAATCAAATTTCCTTCATTGTCTATTTCAAAATTGCCACATCCATCAGCGTTGTCTACGCTGATTGTAATATCTTTTAAAAAACTTATTTGATACTTATCCATTAACTATAGTTCCTCCGTTAACTTTGAAAACAAACTCTAAACACTTTTTCAATTCATCTTTACTCAAATCTACACGTTCATCGCTTTCAGGATGAACCATAGAGTTTCTTTTTATCCTAAGTTTATTCATTAATTCACAGTTATCATTCCATGGCTTTACATACTGATTTTCGTATTCTGTATCTAAAGTCATATATCCCCAGCCATCATCGCAATCTCGACTTTTAGGTCCGTTATCAAAAAACTGTTTCATTCTTCCATAAAAGTCAGAGGCGTCACATTTGTAGTCAAAGCGTAAAATTGCATCAAATAATGAACAAAGCTGTATTACAAAAACCATTTCCATTTTCTCATTATCGCTTGAAAGAAGGCCTTCAAAGTATTCACGTGTCAGTCCTTTTACTAATTTCGCCCTTTCAATTTTATCTTGCTTTTCTTTTTCTTCCATCTCAACAATTGATTTCATTTTTTCAAAAATATTATTCTTGAATAGTTCAAAGCACTCTATCAGTTTGTTTTTGTCTTTTTTTTCTGATTCAACATCAACATTATATATATCAATAGTTGATAAATTTGCTAATTCTTTATAAGAAATAAACTTATCATTCTTAGATGATTGGCGCGATTCATTTTTTATTATCACTGTTTGTTTTATTTTAAGCTCATCCTCAGACGTATTATTAAAGTACACCCAGCTTTCATGTAAAAGCTTTTCTCCAGTGCTATTCATTAAATGATTGGCTAGTTCAAGTAAGTTATTATCGATAAAAAATTTATATAATTCTTTTTTGTTGGTTTTTAAAAGCTTATAGACCATCTCATAATAATTGACATAATTATTATCAAGCAATGTTTTTATCAATTTTAAATCTCTTAGTTTTTCTATTTCTTCAAGAACTATCATATGATAATCAACACAGCGAAATTGTTCCTTTTCTTTTTCAGTGGCAGTTGTATTATCTTCCATTTCAAGTAAGTCAAATTCTCTTTTTGTATGTGGTTTTCTTAAGAGTAAATTAACTCTATAAGCAAGTTTGTAATCTTTTTTTGAAATAAGATAATCTAAAGTAGATTGACGCAAATAAACTTTTTTTCCATGAAAGAACTGCATTTGATATTCAAAATCTCGATAGTGTTGCTTTCTTATTGCATCAATTGATGAATCAACCCATGCATTATGGATTTCAATTTGCTTGAGTAATTTATCATATAACTCCTTATTGTTCTCTGCTATAGCGTATTCCACGAAAAACGGATAAGCATTAAACCAACAATTAGCTGTTCCTTCTACTTCGTTTTCTTTCAAATTAAAATAATATTCTTTTTGCATTTTAGATAAGTTACTATACTCTTTAACTAAAAGTTCGAAAACTTGTTTGAAACCACAAACAATTTCTGTAACATTTTCTTTGCTGTAATCATTTCTATTTAATGCTTTAATAAAATCATCATCAGTCTCTCTAATATCAGCATTAAAAACTTCTTTTATTACTTGTATTTCTTTATTTAATGGAATGCATGTTAACATAATTTCAATAGCTATTTTTGCAGGCAATGAATGTTGAAGACGATTTTCATAATAATTTTGATAACTATTATTATCAATTAACGCTTTTAAAACTTTTTTACTATTATATTGTTTTGCATAATCAATTAAACTTTTGCCATTTTCATCTTTACCTGATGGTAATGTCTTTATCATTGATGGATCATCGTTCTTTGCACAATATTCCATTTTCGACATTATAACTATTTCTTTTTTTGATTCTGCTCCCGTCATCAAGTAATCCAAAGACACATTAAATATTTCCGCAATTCTTGGAAGAATACTAATGTCTGGGTTTCCTTGATTTTGTTCCCATTTGCTAACAGCTCTATCAGTGACACTTAACTTATTAGCTAGTTCTAGTTGTGTCATACCAGCTTCATTTCTTTTCTCTTTTATTCTATCTCCTATTGTACTCATTTTTGTACTTCCTCCTACGCCATAATTATAAAGAAAACTAATAAAAAACCTCACATACTCTTCCGAGAGTTGATATTTTTTCAATAAAACTTTTAATCAATCAACTCCACTATCAGTTGATATTGCAAACATTGCAAACAAAAAAATGTCGATTGCAAGGCATTAATTGGTGTAATTTGTTCATAAATAATTATGTTATATCCCCCCCTCATTATTTACCATACTATAACACAAATTTTACAAAATGAAAAACTATATATTTAATTAAAAAAGCGAACGTTTTAGCGTTCGCCATAAGATAATTTAGTTTATTTATTTAATTCATCAAACTTTTGTTTCATCGTCGCATTACCTTTAGTTAGCTTTTTAATTGATAAATCTTGAGCTTTATCGTTTGCTAATTTAAGGTTACGTTCTGATCCAACAAGGCTATCTCTAACTTTTTGTAAATGCGCAATAGTTTTATCAATTTCCTCTATTGCGGTATTAAATTGTTTAGATGCCAAATCGTAATTTTTAGAGAACTTAGTTTGGAAATCTATTAATTTTTGTTCAAAGTCACTGACATCAACTTCACGTCTTCTAATCTCTGCTAGATCAGTTTTATATTGCATTGAATTAAGTGCAGCGTTTCTAAGAAGTGTAATAATTGGAATAAAGCATTGTGGTCTTACTACATACATCTTCGGGTAACGATATGATACATCCACGATTCCTGCATTATAGTAATCACTATCTGGTTCAAGGAGTGTTACTAAAACGGCATACTCACATTTCTTTTGTTTACGGTCTTTATCAAGTTTATCAAAGAAATCTTCGTTTTTATGTTTTGTCGCTGTTGTATCATTCTCATTTTTCATTTCAAACATGATGGAAAGTATTTCTATGCCTTCTTCATTAGTTTCGCGATAAATGAAGTCTCCTTTAGTGCCATTACTTGCATCATTATCTTTTTCAAAATATGCGTTTTGAAAACATGTCATACGAACTTGATTAAATGAATTTAAACAATGTTGTTCTAAAGATTCACCAATCATTTTCGTTGATAGTCTAGCTTTCATATCTCGATAATGTTCAATTTGTTCATCTTTAATTTTTATTTCCGAATTATGTTTCTCATTTAATGTTTTGATTGCTAATTCGTTTTCTTTATCTTTCATATCTAAATTATTTTTTAATTTTGATATTTCTTGATTCGCATTATTTAAGGCTAATGCTTTATCATATGTAGCTTTTTCTTGTGTGCTTTGGAGCTCTTTATCTTTTAATAATACTTCATTTTTTAATGCTTGAACTTCTTGCTTTAAACTGTTAATAGTTCTATCTTGTTCGTTTTTAACATTCAACTTGACGTTTTCGATTTTTGTTTTTGTTTCTTCCTCTAGTTCTTTTTTTCTACGTTCAAGTTCTTTATTAAATTCTTCATCTTTGATTTGACTAACAATTGCAGCATAACCACTTTCATCTACTGTAAATGTTGTGCCACAATTAGGACATTTTATTTCGTGCATTTCAAACCCTCCCTTTTTTATAAATTATAACATATCAAGGCAAATAAAAAGCCAAAAGAATAACTTTTGACTCTAAATTAATGACCAATAATTCTAGTTAATTCTCTCTTCTTGCGTAAACCTTAGTAAATTCAAATCCCATTTGAGGCTCTAGTGCTTTTTGTAATCTAATCTTTACATCATCTGCGCGACATTGCCAAGCATCATTATACATTTGATGATCATTTGCAACAAGGTTTTTTAAGCCTACAATAAAAGCCCCACCTGTCAAAACAGCACCAAAGTTACCAGGTTTATAACCAAGTGATAAATAGAATGTAACGAATTTATTAAAGTCAGTTACTTTACCACCAACGCTTACACATATTTTGTCTTTAGTATATTTTGATGAACTGATAAACGATATTGAATTCATAACAAAATAAACGTCAACGTTTTTGGCAGTTTTTGTAAACAAGCCTTTAAAAACCAAATTTTCAAGTCCCTGACCATACGGCTTTTTATTATATTTATTTAACTTTCCAAAAACAAATTCTCTAGTCCCTGCTCCAGTGAAAACGCAATTATTGGCAATTCCAATAAATTTTTTGTTTTGGAATATAACAACTTCATAATCTACCGGAAACATTATTTTGTCATTCTTTTTAAATTCTGTTTTGTTAAGTTTAGATATAATAACTTCATCTGTTAATCCTTTTAAGGTTGATATATAAATCATTTTTAATATATAAGGATTTGCTCCTTATCCTCCATTATCTCTACAAAAAGTATAAAACTAGTCACATAAAAAACAATTGTTTTTTACATATAAACTACGCAATTTACATAATGTCTCTTGAAAAATTACAAAACAAATGTATTATAATAAAAAAGTAGATGAACACTTGTAACCGCAGGCACCATTATAAATTACGAGTGTTTATCTACTTACTTTTAATTAAAAAGCACACTAGAGGAATTTCTAATGTGCTTATTTTTATAATTATAACTTTTATAGAGTTAAATCTTTTTTCTTAAATATAATAGAACCAACAATATATCCAGTTATACCAATCGCGGCAAGAATTAATAACTTCCAGATAAATGCAGTTGTTCCATTTAAGATAGACACGACATCAAAGAAGGAAATAATAGAAACATAATTGAAATATTTAACGAATCTAAACGTACATCGTTTGGAATTACTTGTGGGTCAAACAAGCCAAACTCTAACAGTTCTGGTAAGCGATTTGTTCTTTAGCTTTTTTCATAGTTAGTAACATATCGATTAACTCTTCGCCAGTAAGTCCTGCAGGAAAAGCAATTTCTCCTAGAATATAACCGACATCTTTTAGGACTTCGTTATAGTGATTAAATGTCTCTTTTCCGTTAATGAGAGTTTCACCTTTATCAGGTTTAGAAAATCCCATTAAATGACGAATGGTTGTACTCTTACCCGCGCCATTAGGACCTAAGAATCCATATACTTCTCCTTTTTTTACAAAGAAGGAGACATCAAATACACCACGTCCACTTCCGTAGTCTTTAACTAGTTTTTTTGACTTCAATAGTTTTTATCATTTTCTTCCTCCTTTTGGTAAAAATTTTAACTTTAGTTTAATTTCATACTAGAGTTTTATTTTTACTTGTGCTTTAATATAAATGATTTCTAATAAAGTGCAAATAACAAATTTTAGCATTTGGTACGAAATCATACGAAAGTACAAAAAAGGTGTGAAATTTATGAAAGAATATCGAAACGCAATTAGAAGTAAGAAAATGATTAAAGAGGCATTTGCTAAACTAGTAAATGAAAAACAATCTATTGAAAAAGTCACAGTAAAGGAAATTGTAGAACTTGCTGATATCTCAAAATCAACATTCTACGCTCACTATGATGATATATATGATTTAATTGAAGAATTTGAAAATGAATTCATTAATTATTTAGAAAATGAAATGGATGAATTTATGTCTAAGCCAAGTAAAGACTTTTTCCCATACATTCAAAAAATGACAAATTTACTTAAAGAAAACGAGAAAACATATAAGTTAATTGTGTCTACAGGAATTCCAAGTCATTTTATTCACAAATTAAAAAACATTATTAATAAGAGAGTATCAAAAGATACTTCATTCACACATCTATCTAATGATTTACCAACACGTAAAGCTCAATTAGATTTTGTTGTGTCAGGAATTATCGGGGTAATTGAAGATTATTTTACAGGCACTATTCAAATATCATTAGATGAAATTGGTGTGGTTATTAATAAGATTTTATTGCAACTTATACGATAGCCAAATACATATAAATATTGACTTAATCATTTTTTAATTATAGAATGTTACTACTTCTTATAAGTAATCCTAGTGGATTTTTATAAAAAGTAATTTTTATGGAAGAACAATTCATATTATTAATCGCAATTGAATCAACTTAATCAAATTTTTAATTATAATCAAGTTATTTCTTATAGGTAATCCTTATGGATTTATTAAAAAAATTTTACAAAGGAACAATTCATATTATTAATTGCGATTGATGGAATTGTTCTTTTTTATTAGTACAATCAATTTTTATAATTGCAAAAAGCGCATCTGTTGAATGCGCTTTTTGTTTTTTAACCATATTACAATTTTTTTAATCAAAATAATAATCAAAAATTGAGTTTTCTTCTATTAACGATTTATATCCTTCGTAAGAATATTTAAGGAATTTATCTATGCTAGATAAAGCTTCATTTGTAAGGCCACATTTTTCTAAGTATACATAGATTGCCACTGATCTTGCTTGACAGTTATATGATTTATCATTGTTAAATTCAATATCTGTAAAGATTGAATATTTTATCAATTCTTCAATATAATTTGAATAATGGCTCAACGCTCTACAATAAATCCAATCATAAAATAACGTTTTTGGCTTAATCGGATAGTTTTTGCCATTAAATCTAAAAGCAATTAAAGCACCACTCTTCTTTAGCCTTTCATCTTTTTTTGCTTCAATTGGCTTAACAAAAAGTAAATCCTCATAAGGACCACCATTTTCAAAAGCTTTAGATGCTTGAAAAATATTTTCCACCGATATTAAACGATTTTTATATTTCACCATTAAATTAAACGCACTTAATTTTTTTCCAAGTGCATCAGGTGATTTGCTTGAAATTTCTAACACTTGTTCCTTATAACATTTGTTTATTTCTTCGTGAAACGATAAAATACTTTTTTGCTTTTGAGATAAAGCAAATCCGGAATAATATTTAAAATCAAATAATCGTTCCTCTATTCCATTTTTTGTTACAATAAATGCCATTCTTTTCGCCATAATTATACCTCCTTAATCTCCAAGATATATTTAGGATCAATCGTTCCCCTAAAGAGAATTTCAGCCTGTACTGCAGTGGTTTCTGAATCATCAAAAGTTTCGTTTCTTCTATAAATTCTGCTATCATACCATGGTCCAGCAATAAACGAGTTTTGAAACATTATATCAAAATCATTTTCCGAACGATTTGTGCATTGTGCAGCCGCATTATAATTACAATATAATCTCGGGGCAAGTCTGCTACCTGTATCATCTGTAATTTCATATAATAAAGCCGGATTTAAAATTAAACAAACATATTTTCTATCTTTATAGTTTTTCTTAAAACTATTCAACACAAAGTTGTTGGGATTTTGTATCGATAAAGATATTCCATCACAAATGCCATCAAGCCTAATATTATCATTGCAAACATATGTAATATTTTGCTTTTTCATCATATCAATAGACATAATACCATTTTCCATAATTGAATTAAGATTGTCTTTCGGAGTAAAGTGAATTAGTCTTGTTATTCCACGTTCAGTTATTTTGTTCTCTAAATCAACGCTTTTTTCTTTTTCTTCTGGCAGTAAACTAGATGCCACTCTATCATTTTTTATAATATAACTATTTCTTCTATTAAAATAATCAAATGTTGATTTATCCTCACAGTAGACATTAATCTCACCTTTTGCCCTAGTAAATAAAACATAAAGTTGATTTAGCAAAAATTTATCATATCTAGTATCACAATAATGAAGTCCTTTTTCATTGGCAGTAACAGTTTTTGGAATATAGATATAAACAGAATCAAGTTCTCTTGAAATCAATTCATATGTAGTTATCATAACTTTTTCTTTAATATCCTTATCCAAAAAGTATGGATATCGATGCAGAATATTTTTATGCATTCTATCAAACGATTCTATTGTTGTGTCATAATCACTACACCCCATATAAATTGTTGCCATATGTTTTCTAAATGTTTCATCACTTCTATATTTATTTACAAATACGTTAACATCATTATAAAAATTAATGTCATAGTTGTTAATATTTTGATTATTAAATGGAACTTCATTAAAAATTAAATATTTAATGGAATATAGAACATTACTTGCTAATCCAATTGAATAATCAAAATAATATTTAGTATATTCAATTCTATTGTTTGTTAAAAGATTTTCAAAGCAACTTATGCCTCTATCACTTTTTATATTTATAGCCTGTAGATTATCTCCTAGCAATACATTTATATTGTCTTTATTCTCTATAACATTTTCCATTTGAGATTCGCTCAATCTTTGGGCTTCATCAATAATTAACAATTTAGAGTTTGCAGTCCACTCTATCATCTTATTAAAATTTGTATGGCAAATAATTCTATCAAATGGGAAATCAACACCTTCAATTTTAAAAATATTAATTAAAGAATTATAAAATAATTCATTCATTATAATAAAGCGCGATTCAGGATATAGGCCCAATAATCTCATTGCGATGATTGTTTTCCCAGTTCTTGCAGTTCCCTCTGTTATTATAAAGTGTTTATTTTTTTGGATATCAGAATTAATATTATTAAAATTATTAGATGTAATCGGAGTAAGTGACAATTCACCATTATATGCATTTATAAGATCTGACATATCAGTATAATTTTTTTCGATAATTTCTAATTCTGCTTGAACATTGTTAACTATAGATGATGTCTTATTAATATCAACTTTTTGGTTTATCACTCTATTAGAATTAGGCAGTGGCCTAAAAACGTGGTTAGAATTATAATAAAAAACACTAAAATTTGCTAATTTCTTTTCTTCTTCGAATACATCAATAACTGAGTATACATATGAATTTAAAAATAAATATCTATATTTTTTTCTTAATTTCGAATAAATAAAGTGATGTAGCAAATAGTTTATTGAAGCACTTCTAAAAAGATTGTCCGGATTTTTACCAGAGTAAATCTTTATTTGAGGCGAATATTCAAAATTATCAAATGTATTTAATTTATACGGGTCAACAATTGGTTTTCTACTTGAATTTGTTCCAAAGTATTTGATATATTCTGTTGGATTTATAAAATTAAATACAAAAATTGACCATTGTTTTTGCCTAAGAACACCAGACCCACCATTAGCTTTTGATATTCTTCTTATATCATCTTTTAATATAACTATATAAGTTGAAATACCATCTATTACTTCTTTCTTAAAAGTAATTTTATTTGCATCCACAAAAAAGCCAACGTGCTTTTCAAAAAAAAGTATCATGTTTTTTTTAATTGTGTTTTCTGATATATTACTATTTAAAAATAATTTATTTGTTTCCATTGCATAATCCTCATACTTTTCTTGATTATACCATTAAACAAATTAATTTTCACCTATTTGTTAATACTTTGCAAAACTAAAATCTAGTAAAATCTTTAAATCCACAAATTCCATTATCTAACCGCTTTTAATGTTGGATATAATTTTCTAAATATCGAATATTTTTTATCATAATATTCTTTATTATTTAAGTTTGGTTCTATAAATCGTTCTGTTTTTACAATATTTTTAACTGCATCTTCTACAGACGCATATTTCTTATCTCCAACCATAGCTAGAATTGCTGCACCATAAGAAGGACCTTGATTTGTTTTTAAAATATACACAGGAATTTCTAAAACATCAGCAATAATATGTTTCCAGGTTTCAGACTTTGCCCCTCCTCCACATATAGTGGTTTTTAAAGGTACAATTCCATTTTCTTTAGCAATTTCCAAACAATCTTTTATCGCAAAAGCCACTCCTTCCAAAATAGCTTTTGACATTTGTCCTCTTGTTGTGGTTGAGGATAAATTAATAAATGCTCCGCGCGCATCAACATCATTATGTGGTGATCTTTCGCCATTTAAATAAGGTAAAAATACTACATTAGAATCTTCTAATAATTTTTCATCACCATCGTAATCTTTTGTGTTTAAGATCTGTTCAAGCCACCAACTCCTGGCGCTTGCCGCTGCTAAAATACAACCCATAAGATGATACTTATTTGAAGCGTCACAGAAACTATGTAAACTATTCATTTTATCAACAGTAAAATGGTCACTTGATAAGAATATCGTACCACTTGTACCTAATGATATATTACAGTTCCCATTACCTATTGTTCCTGTTCCAATTGCCGCTGCAGCATTATCACCTGCTCCAGCAATAACCTTCACTTCATGATTTAATCCTAATTCTTTTAGAATAGATTTATTCAAATTGCCAACAACTTCAAAAGATTCATATAATTTAGGAAGTTGTTCTTCTTTTATATGGCAAATGTCTAACATCTCTTTAGAATATTTTCTATTTTTCACATTTAAAAGTAAGAATCCTGATGCATCCGAAACATCTGTAGCGAACACCCCCGTGAACTTATAAACCAAATAATCTTTAGGGAGCATTATTTTTGTTGTTTTGTTAAAAATGTCTCTTTCATTATTATAAACCCATAATATTTTAGGTGCGGTAAAACCCGCAAAAGCAATATTACCAGTATATAAAGACAACTTATCTTTACCAATAACATTATTTAAATAATTAGTTTCCTTGCTAGATCTTGAATCATTCCACAAAATAGCGGGGCGCAAAACATTATCATCCTTATCAAGCATAACAAGTCCATGCATTTGTCCGCCAAAAGACATAGCTTTAAGTGCTGATTTATCTTGACCATCAAGTAGTTCTTTTAAAGCTTCGATTGTGTTTTCATACCACAATTGAGGATCTTGTTCTGAATAATTCTCTTTAATATGTATGCAAGGATAATTTTTACTAACTTCTTTAAGAATAGTTCCCTTTTCATCAACAAGTAATAGTTTAACTCCACTTGTCCCAAGATCAATTCCTATATATGTATCCATCTTGACCTCCTAATTATTTAATAAATTAATGCAAAAACGATATAAACTAAACAAATTATTTCATTTTTGCGAATACTTCCATAGCCTCTTTTACATTTTCTTTCATTGCTTTCATAGCAGCGTAAACGACATCATGGAAATATAACGTTTTATTAGATTCAATTACTTCTTTTGCTTTTAAATATCCTGCTTTTGACATATAAGAATAGTAATTAATCTTTCTTATACCCGCATCAATTGCGTGTTTAAATCCTTCTTCACTGACACCACTACCACCATGCATAACAAGTGGTAAATGTGTTGATTTTCTGCATTCTTCAACAACTTTAAAGTTAAGTTTTGGTGCTGCTTTATAGAATCCATGCGATGTGCCAAAACATACTGCTAAAGCATCAACACCTGTTGCGTTAACAAATTCTTGCGCTTGTTTAGGATCTGTATAGAAATTTTCTGGATTCATTTCAACTTCACTACCATCTTCATTTGTTGGTAATCTACCTAATTCGGCTTCAACTGAAACATTTAAAGCGTGTGCTTTTTTGACTACATCTTTAGTAATCTTAACATTTTCTTCATATGGTAATGCGGAAGCATCAATCATAACGGAAGTAAATCCTAGTTCTAAAGCACGGTCAATCATTTTCATTGAAACACCATGATCTAAATGAACGCAAACTGGAACTTTTGCGTTTTTAGCTACAGCAAGCATAACAGGAGCTACTAAACTAATGTCATTAAAAACATTGTGCACTTCTGCGTGTGCTATGATTACTGGAACATTTAATTCTTCTGCTGCTGATATAATTGCTTGAATTGAATCAAGTCCTGTAGCGTTAAATGAACCAATTGCGATTTTTCTGTCTTCTGCGATTTTTAATATTTCTTTTAAATTTACTAACATAATTATTCACCTACTTCTGGAATTCTTTTTATTCTTTGATCACGGAACAAATCAGATTCATCTCTACTTTTCGTAGAAAACTCAGAGATTACTGCACCCTCCGACCCTGCTTGGAACCAATGCCATGTATTAGGATAAAGTGTGTATTGCTCACCTGCATGTAAAATAATCTCATGGAAAACTGTAACATCCGTTGGAGGAATCTTACCTTTTATATCTTTTTTATTTCCTTCTCCGCTTACATATAAATAGCATGTTCCATATCGAACTCTAAATGTTTCTTCTTTTCCGTCATAATGATTACCATTTTCATCTACACCATCAACATGAATATGTTCTGGACAAGTTTGACCTGGTAACACGACCATTTCTTTTGCACAAACTTTTTCCGTGTTGACATAAACCACTAATTGTAAGCCAACGTTTTCCATATCATTGAGGCCAAAATCACTTACCTCAATATTGTTCTTTTCTTCTTCTGTTAAAACAATGTGGGCCTTAGAATATAGTTCCAGTGCCTTATTTTTAAATTCTTCATACGTTTTCTTTGAAATCATAAAATATTTTCCTTTCCTGTTTTAATTAACTTTTTTATTTCATAAACGTTTGTTGCACCGCTTATTGAATCCTTTGCGTATAAATTAAATATTGCTGAAGCATGTCCAATTTTAACTATTTCTTCGTCTGATAAATTATTTAATAATCCATATAAAGATCCCGCTAAAAAGGCATCGCCTGCGCCAACAGAAGATACAATACGAGTTTTATCCACTACGAATGAAGGAATTAATTTAATATCTTTTCTTTTTCTTTTAATAATTCCCATTTCAGGAGAATGAATAATAACTGTATCTTGCACTCCTAATTCAAATAGTTTTTCAATTATTAGTTTAAGATTATCTTTAATGAGTACTCCGTTTTCATCACGTGGAGCAATTCCTGTAATTTTTCCACTTTCAATTTCATTTATTACTACATAATCACAATGCTTTAACGAAGGAATAACAACATTTTGAAATCTATCTCCTTCTTCACTGACAACATCTATAGAAGTTTTAATATTTTTTTGTCGCACTTTGCTTAAAAATTCAGCAAGATTTGTTCCATATTTATCATTTTTTGCATCAAATTGTGGTAATAACAATAAATATCCAATATGCAAAATATCACAATCTAAATTATCTATATTAATGTCTTCTAATCCAAAATAATCATTTGCTCCACCATATTGGAAAAATGTCCTTCTTCCTTGAGCGTCGACCATGCAATCGGTATATGATGTTGCATGTTCTCTATCTATAATCACTTTTGAAATATCAATATTATATTTTTTGTATTCATTTAAAATAAATTTTCCTTTATCATCGTCGCCAATTTTTCCTATAACTGAAACATTGATATCGCTATCGATTGCTTTTAAATCGATCGAGGTATTGCACGCAGACCCACCAACACTATAAGATTCTGTTTTAATCTTACTAAGCATACCTAACGATGGGTATATGTCGATTAGTTTGTTTGAGTCTACAATCATGTTTCCGCAGAATGTAATTTTCTTCATTAAATCACCTTCAATTATTTTTTTGACAACGTTGCCAAAACTCTAATTTTATAATATAATGAATTTGTAATATTTACAATATCCTATTTTATTTTTATAATTGGAAATATTATAGAGGGAAGATTTATATGGTAACAATTATCGAAGTAGCAAAAAAAGCGAATGTATCACCTTCAACTGCATCTAGGTATGTTCGTAATCCAGATGTAGTAAGCAAAGAAAAAGCTAAGCGAATTAAAGCTGCAATTGAAGAACTTGGATACGTTCCTAATATCGGAGCGTCAGTTTTAAAAAGCAACGTTTCAAATATGGTTGGTTTAGTATTGCCAAATACTTACAACTATCTCTTTTCACGTGTTGTTTATAATCTTACAAACAAACTAAATGAACACAATATGAAATTATTAGTGCTTTATTCATCTAATTTTGACGAAATGAAAGAGCACATCAAAACACTTGTTTGTTTAAGATGTAATACAATCATTTACTTGCCTGAGCGAAGAAGTCACACTATTACAAACTTAACAATTTCTAATGATGTTTATCCTTTGCAAATATTTATTGATGCATCTCCAGTTTTTGATTCCATAATTGTTGATGACTTCCATGGTGCTTATATTGCCACCAAAGAATTACTTAAGAAAGGCAATAAAAACATTGCTTTAATAGATGGTGACAACGAAGTTTTCCAAAAAAGAAAAGAAGGTATGAAAAAGGCTTATGCTGATTTAAAAGTACCTTTTGATGAAGAAAAGCAAATATGTGCTTTAGGTCCAAATACACATGTTATCGAGCATGTATCTAAACACATATATAAAAATAATAACGATGCTGTAATTGCCGTTACTGAGTCAATTGCTCAACAAGTTTGTCTTGCTTTACAACAAGCTGGCAAATCAATTCCAAACGACATTTCTTTAGTTGTTTACGATGATTCTCCATGGGCAAAATTAGCAAATTATTCAGTAATTGCGCATCCAATTGAAGAATTAGTGGATGATATAGTTCAATTAATATTAGCTCGTGAAACACGCGGCGATAAAGTTAATAAAATTGTCTTGCATCCAATGTTCTTAAAGAGAGGTTCAATTAAAGATAGGGAGTAATTTATGAAAATTAACACATTCGACACATTAAAAGCTAGTGCTAAAAACCAAAAAAACAGTCGTATTTTTGCGGAGCTTGAACTTGTTCTAGAAGTCAACAAAATTCATAATAACAAGTTTGATTCACTCATTGATTCAGCGATTGATTATTTATCAATGCAATATCAAAAAAACGGGGCAATAATTATTGAAGATGTTTATCATGTGGAAGAAATGCTCAAGTCATTCAGTCCATTAATTAAACAATACAAAGTGATTTGTTTAGGTCACGCACATATCGATGTGAACTGGATGTGGGGAATTGATGAAACAGTAAATATCACTATGAACACTTGGGAAACTATGCTTAATTTGATGGATATGTACCCAGAATTCACTTTTGCTCAATCCCAAGCTTATCTATATGATTTGATGGCGAAATACCGTCCGGATTTAATTGAAAGAATTAAAAAGCATATAAAAACAGGTCAATGGGAATTAACTTGTTCTACTTACGTAGAAAATGACCGCAATATGATTTCAATGAATTCTTTTAACAAACAATTTGAATTCGCTAAGAAAAGAATTGCAGAAATATTTTCTCTAAAAGATAGCGAAATTGATATAGATTTTGAACCAGATACATTCGGCCATAGTGCTTTTACTCCTGAAGTTTTAGCAAATCACAATATTAAATATTATTATCATTGCCGTGGCAATAATGAGGTACCTATTTATCGATGGTCCGCGCCATCTGGCAAAAATATTTTAGTCTACCGTGAACCACGTTGGTATTTAGGCGAAATTGAAGATACCGACTTTGATTATGTTCCTTCCTTCTGTCACGAAAATAATATCAACTATGCTTTAAAAGTATATGGCTGTGGTGATCATGGTGGTGGAGCGACTGTACGTGATATTGAACGTTTAAAAGATATGCAAAAATGGCCTCTTATGGTCGACATCAAATTCGGAACACTCCATGAATTCTTTAAAGAAATTGAAAAAAAGAATGACATAAAGCAAGTATTTAATGAGCAAAACTCTATTTTTACGGGTTGTTATTCTTCTTGTTATGAAATTAAGGCTATGAATGCAAATTTTGAACGTTCACTTCATAACGCCGAAATTTTTACAAGTTTAGATAAATCCAAAAAATATAATCTTGATGAAGCGTTAACTTGTTACTTGCCTTCTCATTTCCACGATGTTATTACAGGTTCCACTGTCAGCAAGGGCAAAGATTTTGCTATGGGGCAATTCCAAACTGGACTATGTAATACAGGCGCAAATAAACAAGAAGCTTTAAGAAATCTTGCTAAAAACATAGACACAACTTCTATTTTACCTGAAGTCACTATTGATAAAGAAAATCAAGCAATCGGTGCGGGAAATGGCTACAAAATATCAGAAAATAACTTTGCAATATCACAAGGTTATGGCACTACTCGTGCTGTCGCAGTCTTTAATCCTTCAAACAAGCCACGCCGTGAAGTAGTAACTTTTGAAATTTGGGATTATTATGGTGATGTAAGAAAACTTGGTGTCTTTGATTATCAAGGTTTTGCAATTCCTTTCTCTATTAAAGAAGTTAGGCCTACTTTCTATTGGTATCATAACTGTCATATTGTTTCTGTTTATGCTCATATTCCTGCCTTAGGTCATAATACTTATATTATTAGACCTACTGAAAAGGAACTAGGATTACCACCATTTATGGTCAATCCCCGTCACGAACAAGGTAAAGATGATTTAGTTTTAGAAAACGAGTTTGTTAAGGCTACTTTTGATAGTCAAACATTCAATTTAAAATCTTATATATGCATGGGTGAAGAAACACTTAAAGGTGAATCGTTCTTTGAATTAGTTAAAGAAGACACTACTGATTATATGACCGCATGGTATATGGGAAGGATCAAAGAAAAAGAAACACTAAAAAATATTACATTAATTCCAGGAAGTTTCTTTAAAAATGAAACATGCCAAGGATTCGCTTATACTGCCGAAGTTGGTCAATCAAGATTCAGAATTAGTGTCTCTTTAGACCGCGGAGATTTATCAATTAAATACAACGTTCATTTATTCTTTAAAGAAGAAGGAAGTTATTCAGGTGGAATTCCACAAATTAGATATTATCTAAATACCGTAGATTCTGATAAAGTCACATGCGATGTTCCAGGTGGATTTATCGAACGCACTAAACAAAATATGCCTCAACCTTGTGTTAGCCTTATGACTACTTCTAAAGTTGGACTATTTGCAAGTGGAATGCACGCTTTTAGATTTGATAATAAAGGTATATACCTAACACTAATTAGAAATAGTGTTGATCCTTATTTTAATCCTGAATTAGGAGACCATGATTTTACATTTAGAGTCTTTGCTAATAAAGATTTACATTACCAATGGGAAAGTTACACTAATAACCTAGAAACTATTACTTTAAATAGACAAAAAGGCGAACTGCTTCCATTACATCAATATTTCCAAGTTGATGATCGTTTGATTTTGCAATCTATTAGTAATGGCGAAGTTGTTGTCACTTCTATTTCTGATAAAGATGAAGAATATTTAATCAACGAAAAACCTTATATTATTAAAGCTAAAGAAACAAAGAGTATTAAATATGAATAAAAATGTTGATGTAATTGTCTTAATAGGCCAATCAAATATGGAAGGTTATTCTTTGCCTTGCTACTTACCTAAAGATAAACAAAAAGAGTACTTAAAAGGTTTTAATAACATAAAAATATGTTATGAATGTAATTGGACAAACTTAAGTTTTGATTTTGTTCCTGTGGCATTAGGTCAAGGATTTAATGACGGAAAACTACGCTTTGGCCCTGAAATAGGTATTGCCGAAGAAATAACAAAGCAAAAACCGAATAAAAAACTATATATTATTAAATACACTCTTGGCGGAACACGTTTTAAAGAGCACTGGAATATTAACAATGGTTTTTGTTATTACTATTTTAAAAAGCACTTAAAATATTCTATTGATTTATTACTTGCTAAAGGCTTAACACCAAATATTAAAGCAGTTATCTTTATGCAAGGCGAATCTGATTCTATTGAGCAAGATGATGTTTTACATTATGAAGAAAGAGAATTTGCTTTAATTAATGACGTTTTTGCCTTAATTAAGCCATATAGTGATGATAAGAGTATTTTCTTAGATTGTGGTGTATTAGATATAGCTGATTGTTTCCCGTTATATAAAGAAACAAATAAAGCAAAAATGAATAACGCTAAAAAAGATCCTCGCATTGTTTATTTATCCACGATTGATTTAAAGATGACTGCCACAAAAGAGCGACCAGAAGAAATTGATTTTGCTCATTACGATAGTGAATCAATGATTGTGTTTGGTAAGACAATCGCTGATGTTCTTATGGAAAAAGGATTATTAGATTAAGCAAAAATTTCTCTACAAATTCAATCTAAAACACATAAAAGACTAATCATTGTGATTAGTTTTTTTGTTTGCAATATAAAAGCCCTAACTCAGGTAATCTGAATCAGGGCAAAAAGACTATTATTTATTGACTATTTTTTAGATATTAGAACCAGCCTAATCTACGGACATATGTTCTTGTTTGTTTGTTAGCGTCATTCTTAATTGAGTATGCTTCAACACTTAAGACTACTTTCTTTCCTCTTAAAATTTCTGGAGTAGAATAAACAGAGAAATTAGATTGTCCGTGTTGGCTCATTTCGACGATACCGGTAACTTGATCTTGTTTGAATGTTGCATCAGCGTTATCTGTAGCAGCAAATTTGAATTCATATACTTCAAAGCTTGTCCATGTTTCGTTTGGTAAATATGCAACAATTCTAAATTTACTTGTGCCTAAGATATCATTATTTTCTTCTGGATTCCAACCCCATAAGCGGAAATCGCCAGCTGTTGGAACAGTTGTGACACCAAATAAGGCAGATTGTGCCATTTCACTTCTTGTTCCTCCGACACCAGTAATTAAACCGAAGTCATTAGGATTGACTTCACCAACAGCGCCTGCTTCAACATTACTTACATAATGTAATGGTTTTGTACCATACGCTGTACCATCGTTATTAACTTGTGATGGGCAAGTAAATCCTGACCAAGCAAAGTCCCATTCAGTTTGATTGTTTGCTGTTTCTTTAACTTCTGACCAAGCTTCTGTTCCACTTCTACCATATAATGATGTTGTGTTGACAGAAACTGTTGTTTTCTTTTCGACTGTACCACATTTTACAACAATTTCAGCATGTCCAGCATCAACAGCGGTTAATGTACCATCTGTAGCAACTGTCACAATACCAGGTTCTTTACTTTCAAATGTAAATCCTGCATCACAGCCAGAAAGAATTGTTGGTTCAATCTTTTGTGTTTGACCTTTTGTAAGTGTGATGTTTGTTGGTAATGTGTAATCATCACTTGGTGTAGGTAATACTTTGACATTAACGACAAGTGATTTTTCTTCTACGTTAGTGTTAGTAATAGTAATATGTACATTTGTTTCGGATATAACGTTTTTAGCTGTAATTAAACCAGTATCAGAAACTGTTGCAGCGTTTTCGTTATCGGAAACATATGATGTAACACCTGTGTTAGCAGCGCCTGCTAAACCAATAGAGATTTGTGATGTTTCACCAGGATATAATGAAACATTTTCTTCGGAATTTAATGTGATGTTTGGTTCATCATCAAGAATAAAGCCCATACGTTTGATACCAAAGATATCTGCTTTATCATTTAATACGTTATTTAAACCTTTCATTTGAACAGTTATAATAACATCTTTTGCATTTCTTAAATCGTATCTTCCTTCAACATTTGAAGCAAATACGAACATATTATCTGCAGGTGCACTAGTGATTTGGCCTGAATTTACATCATCAATTGCAGTATAAGAAATCCATCCAGCAGTGTCTTTTGTTAAACCACCAATATCTAATGGTTCAAGAACGTGTTCATCGTATTCAGTATATTCAGCATTCTTTGCTTGATATGCCACGACTCTAAATGAACCTTCACCAGAGAAGTCAGCGTTTCCGCCCCAACCCCATAATCTAAATGAATTTGCTAGTTTTGAAACATCAGTTTTCCAGTAACCCATTGCGTGAGCAGTTGAAACATCTTTTAATTCTTCACCATTTGATTGGAAAGCAACAACCCAGCCACCATTCCAATATGAAGCGTGGTCTTTAATTGCCGCACCACGTCCGATTACTGTGGAATCTTCAGCTTCACCAGTAAAGTCTACTTTAGCAGCTGTATCTTCAAGTGATGTTTTGGCACCCCATGCGAAGTTAATCATTTCATCATCTTTTAATACTGCAAATTGGTTTTCAGTCATTTTGGCAATATTTTTTAGTTTTGAGTATTTAACTAAGCCTTGTAATTTGTTTGGATCTGATACTTTGACTGTAACAGAACTTCTCAAATCACCTGCTCTAACGATGATTGTTGTTTCACCTTCATCTACTGCAGTAATAGTTCCATCCGCAGCAACAGTGGCAACACTTTCATCACGACTAGAATATTGGATTGAGGAAGCCTCAATTCCAACTAATTTTGTAAAGACAATCTTATGTGTTTGTCCTACAGTAAGAGACACTTCTTCTTCAGCTTTCAATTCTGGGGTAACGACAGTGGAATTACTTGTTGATGGTGTTAACGAACCATTTGATGGATTTGTTGTACCATTACATGAAGCCATTGTTGCCACACCAGCGAGGCATAAAATAATCTTCAAAGATTTTTTCATTATTTTTCTCCTTTTCTAAATCTTTTAAATTTTATATTACTCAAAGTAGCTTTACCATGGACTAGCAAACCAACTTTTTGAGTGTTGAAATTGTACATTCTTGTAGATAATGCGACAGTGTCATTGATATAACACACAGCAATCGTACCTTGGACTATTACACTAACATGATTAATTTGTTTTGGTTTTAAGTGTAATGGTCTTTCTAGATACACATCTACGAAAGAATATTGAGGGAAGATAGGGAATTGTTCAAAGACCACGCGATTATGTAGTGGTTCAATAAAATATCCATATCCTGCATCAGCTTCAAGATCGTTATTTAATAAAAGTCCTATTCTTGAAGTTCCTTCTTCGTATGCAAAATCGAAATCAATTCGATAGACATCTTCTTTTGGCACATCACAATACGCTATTTCTGCACCTGTGATGTTCTCCATATGTGACACATCTTTTGGCTTTCCAAATCTATCCACAAAGGATAATGGTTCACCTTCATCAAATGCTTCATCAACTTCTTTTGGCATCTTTACGGATAAAGTTCCATCTGGATTTTGAATTATTTCGTGGATTTCAACATTTCCACCCCATTGCCATACTCCAGAATCAATATTTCCTTCTTTAGTTGGATTCCAACCAATGACAAATCTTCTTTTTCCATCACTCACCGTTTTAGCGGCATAGAAGGCTCTACCATCAAACTTATCGTTTTCTGGTTTAATCCATGGACCTTTAAGAGATTTTGACATTACGTATCTTGTTGTAGAATAACGTGAGAATTCACTAAATACGTGATAATACCAGTCGCCGATTTTAAACAAATCTGGGCATTCATGCGCGTAATATAATTCTGGCTCATAAAATGATTCTTTAACTTCCCAGTGTTTATTGTCGGAAGATACAAGCATTGATGTTGTACCTCTTCGACGAGTAGGTCCGCCTTCTTTTCTTGTTGATAAAAGCATGTGGAACAATTGATCTTCTTCATCAAAATACACAAATGGATCGCGCCAGTCTCTTATTTCAAAGCCTTCACAAGCAGTAAATGTATCTTCTGGAATCTTGGTCCAGTGTTCTAAATCTTCACTTACTGCGTGCATAACAGCTTGTAAATAGTTACCTGGATCCATCACTGTGTTATGACCTGTATACCAAATATGATATAAACCTTTTTTGTCTTTAATTACACTTCCCGTGAACACATACATATCGTATTCATCGTGTGTTCCTCTTTTGAGCATCTCGCCATGATCTTTAAAATGGACAAAATCTGTTGTGGTAATTTTACACCAAGGTGTTCCTATATCATTAGGATTTCTTAAGTCAAGTAAGTAGAAAATGTGATAAACTCCATTTTCATAGTAAGGTATACAATCCGCTACCGCGGTTGGATCTTTTGTTTTATAGAATAATTGTTTCATATTATGCTGCTCCTTCTTTTCCCCAGTTTAGAATGTCATGGGTTTCATCCTCGATTAAAGGATTATCATTGACATTGAAGCCCATTCTTCGGAACATCAAGAATTGACCAGCACAGCAGGCATCTTTTGTAAATATAGTTCCGGCTTCCATATCTTGTTGGATAACGAAAGTCACATTTTTACCTTGATATGGTGTGACATCAAAATTTAAGTATCGATCAAATGTGTTATCGAATTTTAACCAACCATTTGTTAAATCTGTAACATTTTTGTTTTCATCAATCATTAACATTCTGACGAGCGATGTATCATTCGCGTGTAAGTGACTTCTGAATACAAATTGAACTTTTGTAGCTTCTTGTGGGACGTGTAATTTGTTATAGACCATAACATTTGCTCTATCATCATCTGGGCAGTTGTTATCATCCCAATAGTCTTGTCCACATAGCCATTTAGCCCATCCAGCATCTAAAGCATGTGAATACCATGTATCTTCACTTTGAATATCTAACCATCTTGCAAACGAAACTGCGTCTGTTTCAAAGTTTTGCCAATCTTTATCATATGGTTCTAAATCATCCAGTAAGGAAGATTTGAAATTTCTAAACAAGTATTCTGTTTCGTTATTATTAACAGTAACTGTTGTAGTATTAGATATTTCCGGTTGTTCTACTGAAGTAACTTTAAGTGTCGCTACACCAACAGCTTTTGGTAATAATTTGCCAGATTCTGGGTCGATATCACAAATATCTGGATTTAATGATTCGTATGTAGCGTGCAAATAAGATGTTTTTTCAGGATAGAACTTTGGACACATTCTATATGTTGGATCTTTTAAAGATATTGTGATATCTTCGTTCTTAAATTTAATTTCATCAAGCATATATGGCACAATTTCAACATTGAAGCTATTTTTAATTGCGTTATTTCTTGCGGAAGTAATTTCAACTTTATAAATATCGCCAATATCCGCTTCTTCCTCTTTAAGGTAGAAGTTTTCTTCATCTTTAATAACAGAAATTCCATTATCATTGCCAGGTTTTAATGTTGTTACAGGAGAAACTGAAACATTATAATCTTTCACTGTAACATCTTCCGGAAGTACTTTAACATCGTATTGTTGACGAGTGTTTTGTTTTAATTCGACCTTGTCACCAGGAATTTTAATTCCGGTAGGCATGACTTCCGTAATACATTGAACTGGAAGTGTCATAGTAAAATCATCGTTAACAACACTAATTGTGATGTTTGCTGTAGTAACTTCCCAACCTTTAATTGTGGCTTTATTATCTCCTAAATCTGTAACTTGAATATCAGGATTATCACTCTTCCAAGATACAGTTCTATTCGTAGCGTCTTTTGGTAATACTGAAGCTTGAATTGTGACAGTGTCATCACGAATAATCTTGAAATCTTTACCTTTTTGATAGCCACTAGCCTTTAATGATATTTCTGTTGGGGCAACGTATTTTGTAATCACTGATGGTTGTTCATTATGTGGGTTACAACCAGTGAACAAAACTGAAGCAAAAAGTGAAACAACAACTAGAATAAGATTTTTTCTTTTCATCTTGCATACCTCCTTTCCTTTTTATTTAGAATAATCAACATACGTATAGTTAATTTTGGCTTTCCAGATTTTTTCTAAGTTAACTGGAGAGTCACCCGCAAGTTCCGTTAAAGAAACTTTTTCGTTGTTTATAATATTCCCTTTAAATCTTCCAGCATTTGCTTGGAGAAGTAAGATGATATTGTAAATAGTAATATTAGAATCGCCTTGTGATTTGATAAATACTTGTTCATGATCTGTAGCACAATTATCACGAAGCATATTGAACACAATGGCTTTTGTATTATTTAAATCAAACATTGCACCTTGTAAGACTGGTTGTGAATCAAATCCCACATTGTAGAATTCAATTTCGGAATTCGTGGCTTGAATAAATGTTCTAGTACCAAATGTAAATACATGATTGATGTTTAAATCTATACAATCCTCGGCTTTAATTAGAGTCGTTTTTCCTCTAGTTAATTCGTAGATATAACTTTGTAAGACAGTGAGACGGTAACTTATATTTCCCCATGCCTTAAAATCATCAATCTTGTCTGAACCTGGTTTTAAAGTACATGCCCCATTTGATAAACATCCACTCAATAAGCCATGGTCTCCTGAGAGAGAATATCCAACGTTAAAGAAGCATCCTAATACTTTTTTAACGATAAAGTTATTACCTATCATTTCCACACCATTATAAGCACCTGGAATATAAATGTTAGTTGCGTAGTTATTCGCTCCTGTTCCTCTTATTGCAAATGGCAATGTTGGAATTGTTGTTACAGTATATTTTTTCTCATATAAATTAAATTCTGGGAATCCAATTCTTAAACCAGTAACACCACTGTTATAACCATCAAGAGTGATAATTGCAGGTGCTTTTTCACTATTTTCAATTCCTAATGAGTGATGTACCAATAAGAATGTTCCACGCGAATTACCAGCTTGGCATTGTCCTAAGGCATTCGCACATCCTCTTAACTGTGTATTTGCATATACTGTTAAAGGTTTTTCTAAACGATAGAAGCCTCCTCTTAAGTAAACAATACCTCCACCATTTTTATGAGCGTCATCTAAAGCTTTTTGAATTGCTACACTTGCGTCTTTAACGCCCGTGACATCTGCGTCATAATCACTATAGACATCGTATAATTTTAGGACTGGTAAATTGTAATCACCATTGTCCCATTCTTTTATTTCGCTTTCTGTTCTCTTTTCATTGTTATAAAGAATATTTACGCCCGCAGTTTTGCCAACAATATCGGATTTTGATATTTTCAAGCAACCATAATTATATGGAGATGATGACATAATTGCATATTTTTCTCCTTGAACATAAGATTGACAGAAATCAATTCCCATATTTTCGTAAAGTTTTGTGACATAAATTCCATATTGTGCATTTTTAACTACAAGATTATAGAATTGGCCAATAAACGCCATATGGTAGCTTGTAGATCTTGTACCATCAATGAAATATAAACCAGTATGATAATTTTCAATTAAGACATTAGTAATTTCTTGCCATTCTAAATCTCCTAATACCATACCAACAGAATTTTTAGCGGTGAAATCAATAATATTTTGAATATGTGGAGCATTATATTTTTTTGATGCATTTGCCCAATATTTTGGAGAGAATGTAATGTTATCAAAAGTACCAACTTCTGAACTATTTGTTAAATACGCTCCGACACGTAAACAAGTACCTTTAATATTTGATAAATGTAATTGTTCATGTGTTATTGAACCATTTGTGATTGAGGCACAAATACCTTTATATGAATTTAAGAGTGTAATATCTTGCAAAGTGTATGCCGTACAGCTATCAAGAGTTAACCCTCCTGGAATTTCAATTGTGTAAGCATATGGTGCAATAATATCTAAAAATTGATCAGGGTAGAAAAATGTTAAGCCAATTAAAGCAGTGCTACCCATCATGCGGAAGACATTACTTTTTGTACCTACATCTTCGCTTGTTGACCTTACACAGCAATTGATTACTGTTCCGTAATCTCCATCTGTTACTTTATCAGGATCAACATAATCACCACGGATATTAATGTAAGGTTTCACTTCAATTCTTGTTGCAATTTTATATGTGCCATGTGGCAAATAAATTGTTCCTCCACCACGCTCATATAAAGCATCAATAGTGTTTTGTAAAATTGTATCTATTTCGTGATGTCCCGTATTATCAATAGCGAAACCATGTGCTAAATCTAATACTACATCCGCGACAAATACGTCCTTCGTAGGATATTTTGGATTGTTAATAATCTCTGGACTAGCATTATTTACTAATTTTGAAACTTTTTCCAAGCTTTCATCCTCCTTATTAATACTTGGTGGTATTACGGTTGAATTATCGTCATTTCCTGAAATAGGAACTACACTAGGGATTTCAGACGAACTTGTATTGCCAGAGCATCCCGCTAGCAAAAGAAGAAATGGAAGTATTAATTTAGTTATTAGCTTCATCTTTTTCTTCCTCCTTTTCTTCTTTTTTGGCGCGTTTATTAATGATAATAAATCCCACAACTGCGATAATTAAAGAAACAACTAATGAGATTAATGATAAATAGAATCCTTCACTCTCTCTTGGAGTGATAAATAAGGCTATTACGCTAATGACAGATATAACCATTGCGTATTTTGTACATACTCCTAATGGTTCCATTTTGGCACCTCATTTAATCGGCAGCATTTAACTCTTCTTGTCCCTACAAGTTCATAGCCGATTTTTTCTTTACATTTATCACATGCATAAGGACAACGGTCATAGAAGACACATCCTTCAGGTCTATTTTCTAACGAGCCTAAATCCATAGATTTAATTGGGATTTTACGCTCTTTTTTAGCGATTTTCGGATCTGGTGTTGGAACTGCAGCGATTAAGGCTTGGGTATAAGGATGACGAGGGTCATGTAATACTTCTTCAATCTTTCCCTCTTCCACTATTTCGCCTAAATACATAACAACAATTCGTCCACATTGAGCAATGTATCTTGCTGTCGCCAAATCGTGAGTAATATAAACGAATGATATTCCATCATTTTTATTAAAATCAGACATTAAGTTTAAAATCGATAAACGCATTGAAACATCAATCATAGAAACAGGTTCATCTGCGACGATTAATGATGGCTCAATGGAAATCGCTCTTGCCATAAGAATTCTTTGTCTTTGTCCTCCACTACACATATGTGGATATTTAGATAAGAATTGTTCTGGTGGATTTAAACCAACTCTCGTGAGTAATTGACACATTTTCTCATCACATTCTTCGGATGATATACCTTTAAAGTGATGTTTAATTGGAGCACTTAATGATTTAGCAATCGTACGAACAGGATTAAGTGCAGCATAGCTATCTTGTTGAATAAATTGAACCTTTTCTCTAGCTTGGAAAAAGTTTTTTATATCAAATTTGTATATGTTTTTGCCATCAATTAGGACTTCACCTTTTGTTGGTCTTAAAATACCTGTGATGATTTTACCAATTGTCGTTTTGCCACATCCAGATTCTCCAACAATTGCGACAATTTCACCTTCATAGATATCAAGATTAATATCTCTTAATACGTGAATTTTCTTTTCTTTTTGTAAGAATTTTCCTTTTTTATCGAAGGACATATTTAAGTCTTTAAGTTCAACAACTTTTCTCATTTATTGTCCTCCTTTTTATCATAAAGAAAGCATTTCACTAACGAACCGTTGACATTGTAATCTTGTGGTTCTTCTTCGGTGCATCTTTTAAAACACTTTGAGCAACGAGGATTGAAACGACATCCTTTTGGCATATTTAATAAGTCAGGTGGATTTCCTCCAATAGGTTTTAAAGAATCAAGGTCGCCAACTAGACTTGGTGTTGAGTCAATTAGACCTTTGGTGTATGGATGGTAACGATGTTCAAAGACATCTTCGACCGTACCATATTCCATTAATCTTCCACCATACATAACACCCATGTAATCTGCGTACTTACTGACAATTGCGATATCATGAGTTAATAAAAGCATAGCAATACCCATCTCACGATTAATCTTCTTTAAAATTGAAAAGATAAAATCTTGGGTAATCACATCTAACGCTGTGGTAGGTTCATCTAGAATAATAAGGTCAGGATCACATAAAAGAGAGAACGCAATCATAACACGTTGTTTCATTCCTCCACTTAATTCGTGTGGATAAGCATCTAACACTCTATCTGGATCTAAGTTTACTATTTCAAGAAGTTTAACCATTTTTTCTCTTGCAACAGCTTTAGTTAATACAATTCTCTTGTCTTTTGGTAAATATTCATTATGAACATATAAAGTTTCATAGAATTGATCAAAAATCTTAATAACAGGATTTAATGCGCTTTGAGCTCCTTGGAATACCATTGAAACTTTATCCCATCTAAACGCATTTAATTCTTTTTCATTTAAGGATGTGACATCAATATCTTTATCCTTATCATGAAATATTACTTGTCCTGACACTACTCTTCCTGGCTCACTAATGCATGCTAATAAGGAACTTGCGATAGTGGTCTTGCCACTTCCTGATTCCCCTACTAAAGCAGTAATTGCACCCTTTTCTAAGCCTAAAGAGAAGTCATTTACGGCGCAAAGCGAGTATTTTCTTAGTTCGTAATGAATTACGACATTTTTAAATTCCACAATATAGTTCGCCATATTACAATTTCCTCAATCTTGGATTTAGAACTTGGTCTAATCCATTTGATAACAAAACCGCACCTGCTTGATATAAAGTAATAAATATAACTGGTGCTAACCATACCATTACTGCTTTTGGATTAATAATTGCACCTTGTCCAATTGATAGCATAACGCCCCAGTTAGTTTGATCATAAGCAGCAACACCAAGGATCATAATACCGACTGATGCTGTAATTGCATTACGCATAATTAAGACAAAGTTAACAACAATATAAGAAGCAATATTTGGTAATAATTCTTGGAACAATACGTGAGCTTTTGATAAGTTCATGACTTTGCAAATTGTAATAAAATCTCTTTCTTTTAAGGATACAATTTGTGCACGAATAGCACGTGCTAAACCAGCCCACGACCATACCGAGAGAATTATCGAAAAGACAAACTCATTGGTAATCGTAAGTATTTGCGCTAAAGCTAACATAATAGGGAATGATGGAACTGTAAGGAATAAGTTAGCGATAAACATGATAACTTTATCTACTACTCCTCCCGCTAATCCACTAATTAAACCTAATGTTACGCCAAGAGCGACTGTTAACATTGCGGTAAATAAACTAATTAATAAAATTGATTTACTTCCCGCAATTAATTTTCTAAATAAATCTCGGCCCATCGCATCACAGCCTAATGGGTGTTCCCATGTTGGCATTAAATATCTTAGTTCTGGGTGAGGTGTGCTATCAAAAGGCAATACTTTTGTTAACACTACGGCCATAAATATGAAGAACAACATAATTGCTCCACCAACAACGGCGCGAGGATTGCTCATAAATACTTTGACAAATCCCACAAATTTCAACCATAACTCATGAATTAGTTTTCTTTTTCTAGGGGCTATAACTTGTTTTTCCATTATGCATCCCTCCTAATTCTTGGATCGATAAGCGAGTAAACACTATCAGCGATTAAATTTGCGAAAATAATAATTGAACTTGTAAAGAATAAAATTCCAACAATTACAAAGTAATCTCGACAACCAATATAATATGATAATTGCAAGCCTAAACCTGGGAAGTTAAACATACTTTCAATTAAAGTAGAACCGCCAAATAAAGTTGCAAAACTAATAGCAATTGATGTGACAAGAGGAAGAATTGCGTTTCTTCTTAAATATCTCTTATCAATTGTTTTACGAGGAATTCCACGTGCTTTGGCAGCATTAACATAGTCTTCACCTAATACTGAAACACAGCTTCCTCGCATTGTTAATGCCCATCCTGATATTTGAACAATAACCATTGAAATAACCGGTAAAACAGAGTGCCATAATAAATCGATAAATGGCGGTAATCCGTTAGTGATATCTCTTGCGCCACTTAATGGGAACCATTTTAATTTTGTTGCAAAGATATAAAGCAAAATAATAGCCCAAATATAATCAGGAATTGACGAAGAAATTAATATAAACGACGTATTAGCGATCTCTTTGGCTTTCGATTTATTCGACGCCATCGAGCTTCCCATTTTTATGCCTATTAAGAATGAGATAACAAGCGCTAAAGTAGAAATAAATAAGGTGTAAGGTAAGAATTGGGCAATAACACTATTCGCAGAAACATTTAAGAATCTAATTGATGTTCCCAAATTGCCATGCAATAAATTACCTAAATAATTCATTAATTTCACGAAGACACTTTCATCGGGGTCATATCCTAAGATTGCAATCGCCAGTGTATGCGCTTCTTCTAAAGAAATATTTCTTTCTGAAGCTAATTTCATAGCGTATTCATCGATTGAGTCATTAGGAATTAAATTTAAAACGAAGAATGTGAGAATAACAGCAAAAAGTAATGAAACAATAGCAAAGCCGATTCTTTTCCATATGAAACGATATTTGTATAATAGGTATCCTATATTTTTAAAAAACTTTTTTACTTTTTCCATATTGTTTTTAACCGTTATTAATCACGTGCGGTAATGAATCCTTGTGAGTAAGCGACGTGTTCTCCAAAATATAAATTTGTCATGGCTAATTCTTCAAAGTTAGCGTCATCGTAGTGATAAATATCTGTAACGTTACGGTCTACTGAGAATTTATCAACGAGTGGTAAATTACCTACGTAATCTAAGTTAAAGAATGAACCAGTTAATCCGTTATATAAATCAACACCTAAGTTGAGTTTTGAAATACCAACGACTAAATCCGCAGTTTTTTGTCTTAAATTATCGCCAGTATATGTATACATTTTTTCATAAATGCCCCAAGCATCTGTTGTTCCTGATCCATCGGCTTTTTCAATTGTTAATTTGTATCTACCAGTATTTGGATCAGTTGGAATGTTCATCATTTGAGCATCCATTTGTTCAAAGAAATGTTTAAATGCTCCAGCTGGGTGACTGCCCCATGGGTTAAGAGCAGTAAAGTAAGCAATTAAATCGTATTCTGAATTGCCAACAGTTGCGTTTGCAAGTAATGTTGTTGGGCTATCAGCATTTTTAATTTCTAAACCAATACCGAATTCTTTGAATGCAGTTTGAATCATTAAGCCCATTTCTGACCAGCCTGGTGTTCCCATTGTTAATTCAACTTTTGCACCAGTTGCATCGTACCAAGAACCATTTTTCTTTGTCCAGCCACCTTCTTGTAATAATTCCGCAGCTTTTTGTTGATCTTGATAATATTGTGGAATCTTTGCAAAGTCATCTGGGTTTAAATATTTTTCAGCTTCATAATCACACATTCCAGTCATTGGTGTCCACGCTGTTGTGGAGTATGGAGCGCAACTTTCTCTAATTAAATCTCTATCTAAAATATATTGGAAAGCTTCTCTAACTTTTTTGTTATTCCATCTTTCCTTTTGGAAATTAAACATAAAGCCTAAACAGTCTTGAGTTAAAACTTTATAGTTTACTAATGATTGATTTTGATCGAGGTAAGATTTTAAATCGACATCAAGTGGTAATCCATCTAAATAATAGATTTCATTACTTAATAACATTTGTAAAGCAAGTGAGCCCGCTCTCTTGAAGACCATTTTCTCAAATCCTACTTTATCAGCATTCCAGTAATTACGATTTTTCTTTAGAACCATTGTGTTTTCATCATAACTTTCAAGCATAAATGGTCCAGTTGAAGGATAAAGACCATCAACGACATGTGCTCTAAATGCACTATATAATTCACCTTGACGTTTTGTGGCTTCTTCATTCCACTTTCTTCCAAAGTGTGCTTGATAGTAATAAATATCTTCTGGGTCATCATCTGGGAGAGATTTTGTTAACTCAATTACTGGGTCAGCGTATTCTTTAAAAATATGATAAGGTACTGAGGCACATTTCTTATCTTGCGAAAGAAGAATCTTACGTGCATCTTCACTAGGACAGCACTCTTTCTTCCAATGAATCTTAAATATTTTTGGATTATCAGTTTCTTCAACATCATAAATGTATGAAGTAGTATTACCATGTGCTAAATACCAATATGACATAAAATCACGAGCCACGACTGGTTCGCCATCTGTCCAATTAGCATTATCTCTTAATTTTACGATTGAAGTGTAATAATCGTTAGGATCTGTCTCAATAGATTCCGCAAGCAACATATAAATATCATCAGTAGTACGGACATATTGACATAAACCTTCTAGTCCAAAAATAACTAATGGACCACCATCTGCACCATTATGATAATGTGTGCCGATACCAGTTTTTGTCCAATCTCCAATCATCATCATTGTTTTTGAAGAGTTCTTTCCGTGCTCTGTTAAGTAGCCATCATATCCAGGATTGGATAATTTGCTACATCCAGCTAAAGTAGTAAATAGTGCTAATAAAGCAACTGTTCTTCTGATATTTTTTTTCATAATCCACCTCTAATTATAGCTTTTTACATTTTCATTATATATCATTTGACAACGTTGTCAAATAGTTATTTAATATTAGTGTAAGCGTTACCAGATTTTGGTTAAATTTAACAAGGAGTAAAAATGAACAAAAAATTATCAAACAAAAAACAGATTATTTCAACATATGAAATAATGTTCACCTCAAATAGAGAAAAAGGCATTGAAGGAATCTTAGTTAATAATGGAGATTTAGAATTATTAATAAATAAATCAAACGCTCTTGATATTTCTTTTGTAAAGTACAAAGGAAAGAATATTTCTTTTTTATCAAAGAATGGACTAAACACTAATAGATTATCCTTCCAAGAAAATTTTGAAGGTGGCTTCTTATATACATGTGGATTAGATAATATTTCCACTTGTGTTAAAGGTGCCCCAATGCACGGAAGTTTACATTATGCAAAAGCCGAAAATATAAATATCACTTCTTCTGATGATACTGTAATTATTGAGGGCTCTGTAAGATTATGCGGCTTATTTCAAAAAAATCTTTTACTCAAAAGAAAATACATAATTACTGATTCTAGTATCTCTATTAATGATGAAGTAATTAATGAAGGATACTTAGAAGAAAATTATGTACTTTTATATCATATTAATTATGGTTATCCATTTTTAGATTCTTGTTTAGAATTAAATATTCCTACAACTAGGATTGATTCCGTTACCGATATAGCGGAAAAGAATAAAGATAAATATTTAATTATCCAAGAACCAGAAGATGATTTCTTTGAACATGTCTTCTATCACTGCTTATCAAATGGACATATTGAATTATATAATCCAAAAATTAATACAAAAGTTACAATGGACTATTCTATTGCTGACTTTCCTTATACAATAGAATGGAAATCTATGGCAAGTGGAGATTATGCTTTAGGAATTGAACCATCAATTTCTCGTTTTGACAAGTTCACACCAAGAAAGTTAAAGCCACAAGAAAGCAAATCTTACAAGATTGATATTTGTTTTAAATGATAGTTTCTATCAAAAAAAGCTTATTGAATCGATAGTCTGCCAATCGGCATTGTCAAAATTCAAAAAGCTTTTTTATAAAACGGTATTTATTAGAATTAAATATTATAGAAGCTCTCTTGTTCGAGACGCACTTTATTATCAATTAAATACTGAATGACATCATAGTAAGGAGATAGCAATGGTTTATTTAGTAAGGTCTTTAATTTATCAATATACTTGTCATCATTAAACGATTGGGCATATTTAATATTTGATTTCAAAGTATCCAACTTCATATTAATAGCTGTAATTTTTATTTCTAATTGTTCCATTAAATTATTTAAAATTGTAAAGCCGCCAAAATCAATATCGCCAAAATGATAAAATCTTTCACAAACACATTTAATTTTCTTTAAAACTTTAATTTGTGAATGTGTTGAAAAGCCTCCCAAATAAATAATTAATCCATCTGAAGTATAATTATAAAATGTGGTAAGATTTTCAATAGTGGTTACTTTTGCTATTCTTTCAAAAGAGATTGAATCCATTTGGTCAATTGGCAATCCTATTGAAGTTTTTAAATCAGATAAATTTATTATTTGATTATTAACTTTTATAACACCATCTCCTTTTAAATAAATGTATGGCGTAACAGTAAGTATACCTTTCTTTTCAAAAATATTATCATCATCATAAATCGATTCTATGATAAGTTTTAATTTGTTTAATTTTTTTGAATCATTAAATATTTGATTGCTTGCATTTCTCTCGTAAATGTCATGCTCCATATTTTCCAAATAATGCACAGCTTTTAAAGCATCAATGAAATCGTCATTTAAATATTGTTTTATTGATTTGTTTGCATAAATTCTATTTTCTATCTCTTGCTTTAATCTAACAATTATATCATCGTTGTATTTCGACAATTCATTTAATAATTTTTCTCTTTGCTCTTTAACACCATTTACGCCTAATAGATTTTTTATTTCATCAATTTTCTCCATATTTAATGAAATTGATTTGATTACTGTATCATGTGGATAGTATTGAATATTAATATATTGCATATTATTAAGTTCTTGAATCGATTCATCATATCCAGCAACATCACAAAAGTACTCAGGAAACTTGTTTTTATTAATGATGATTTTTACAGGTCGATTTAATTTAGAAGAATTAGCATCTCTTTTTTCGTATATAGATACTAATTTATTTAATAGAATTACATTATATTTCATGGGTTACATCACTCACACTTGCTACATCGCCATCACGAACAACCACATTTACTGTTTGAATGTTATCCACTACAGAGTCAAGTCGTCCTGGAGAAGCCAAAATAATTTGAAGATTAAGCTTAGTTCTATAGAAATTTAACATTTCTTGAATGCGTTGAGAATCCATTTTGTCAAAAGCTTCATCATATAAAACAATTCCTAAAGCATCTGGATTTCGTTTGTAATCCAATGTTTGTTGAAAAGCCACGCCTGTTAAAATATAGAATGGGACTTGAACTTCCCCGCCAGATTGTGTTTTCATAACTTCATTTAGTCTTTTTATACCATTTGCAGTATGTACTTCGACATCAAAATATAAGTATTTTCTATAATCGACGATGTTCGCTTGATTTAATACATCATCTGAAAACATATATAGATTTAACAAATCTATAACTTTATTAGAATCTTGACCTTCTTTTTCATAATTCATAAAAACTCCACGATTAGCATCATCAGAATTATACTCTTTTGCATAATTGTAGATAGTTCGATAATCTTGGTTTTGTGTTATCTCAACTTTTATCTTATAGTAATCTTCACCAAAACTAAATGATGATAAACTATGATTCAAATGATCAATTGTCTTTTTAGCCAATTCAATAGAATTGTATAGTTTATTTAAAAATTGATTAAAGAATATCTTTCTAATGCTTTGCTTGAGTTCAACAAGTTCTGCCTCGTATTTAAATGAAGTTTGATCAATTTTATATTTTTCAGTTTTGAATTCGTTTAAGTGTTCAAAATTCGGCTCAATGTTAATATTAAATGAATCTCTAGCATTTTTCATATAATTTTCTAAATCAGAATTATGCTTTATTCTATCTTTATCTAAACGTTTTATTTCTTTTGAAATATCATCAATAATATTCTGTGTTACATTTACGCTTTCTAACACTTCATTAGCTGTAGACAAAACATCTTCGCTTTTTTTATTTAGTTCAATCAAATGACTATCACAAAATCTATTGAGTTCTTCAATTTCCTTCAAATGAGATTTAATGCTCACCTTATGTTCATTTATTATATCTGTATTGTTTTTTAAGTCCTCATTTTGTTGGTCTATTTTACCTATAGTTTCAGAGATTTTACTTGATATTTCAATATATTTAGGGTCACTTTCAAAAAAACTAATTTGTCCTTTTAAATAATTAATTTGTTTTATTAATTCTCCACATTTATCTATACTTTCAAAATAAGAATTATCTTCTATAATTCTACTTGCAAATTGCACTTCTCTTTCAAGAATGTCCGCAATTGTCTTGTATTCCTTCTTTTGATTATTTAAATTAGATAATCTTTCTTTTAGTATTGCTTTGCTTTTTTCTTGCAATGCTAACTGATTCTGAATGCCTTCTAGTCCAATAAATTGCTCTGTACAGTGTCTTGGATTGATGCGGCCCAAAGCATAATTTTGATATAACATACAATCCTTTGTAACCGCTATGTCATAGTTATCTAAATCGTTTAAATCACTTGCACAGTGAACTCTATTGAGTAAATATCTTGCATAATTAAGGGCTGTAGTATTTGATGATATAATAAACTCGCCCAATGTCCCTTTTTTAGGTTCGAAAAGTGGCAATTTCAAACCATTAATAATTTTAGTTTTAAAGAAATCTTTCTTTTGATTATATAGTTTTTGCGCTTCTTTATAGCATTCGTTCGGAACAATTATATAAAACTTTTGCGTTCCTAAATAGCCTTCAATAGCATTACGCCATTCGCTATTAGTTATGTCCAAATATTCACAAAAATAATTAACATCAATATCTCTATTGAATTTGTTTTTCAGTCCTGCTTTCAAATAACTTAGAAAATCATTTAAATCATCAGAGTATGCTCTCTGGTTATTTGCCAACTTGTCAATCACTTTATTAAGTTTCTCCAAGTCACTGTAAGTATTCTTATAATCTGTTTCTATATCATGAAGCTTATTGTTATAACTATAACCCAATTTGACTACTTCTCTCTTAAAAGAGAAGAATTTTGTTTTAACTAAAGCCGTTGTGAATTTACCATCTTTAATAAATTTATAAAAATCTTTAATTTCTTTGTTTTCGCTTTCATAATTTAAAAGCGAACGCACCTTAGGAAGTTCTTCTTGACAACACTCCTTTAAAATGTCAAAAGTTTTTTTGGCTTTATCAATTTCTTTTTCTTTGGAATCCAATTCTAGTCGCATGCTTTTCAAATCTGGAGATATTTGTTCTAGACAGCCCTCAAAAACCGCTTTTTCCTTTTTCAAGTCCTCAATTTTCTCTTTTATTTGCTCTATTATCTCATTGTAATCTTTGATTGAAGCATCTAGTTTTTCATTTTCGCTCTTTAACTTGTCGATTTTCTGTTGTTTGAATTTTAAATTTGCTAATAAACTTTTTGCTTCTTCTAAATCAATTCTTTTATCACATTCTATAATTCTATTGCCAGTTTCAACTATCTCATCTAACTTTTCGGATTTTTTCTTCTCGTTTTCGATAATTTTAGATACTTTGTCCATATCAATAGTAATTTTCTTTATCTCTTCAACATTTATTGAACTCTCGTCTAATACAAATTCATTCATAAACATATTGCAGTCTGTTATATTTTTAATACCTACTGATCTAGATAACGCTTTAAAATACGATTTATCATTTTTTAATCCTAAGATCTCACCAAGTTTTTCTTGGTAACGAACCAATAAAGGAAAAGTTGTAAAGTTATTACTGTTCTTAAACTCTTTTAACAGAACATCATATGTTTTAGGATAATTGTTATCAATAAACAAATCCTCGGACAAATCAATCCCTTTCATGTAAAAATATTTTGGGTCGCTTAATTTACCTAGATTAGCTTTATAGTCTAAGTTAACTCCAAAAATATGTTTAACATCATTTAAAGTTATTTCTAAAGCAAGATAAGTTACTACATCACCCGGTCGTAAAAATGGCTTTCCTGCCACATTAATTGCACCCCTGACATATGATTCTAGTGTCCTTTTTTCTGCATTGGCATTTGCATTAAATTTTGATGCTTTGTTTCCTAAAAGTAGCATTTGAATAGCATCAATAATTGTCGATTTACCCGTGCCATTAACACCAACTATGGCTGTGTTACCATCCATATTAATAGTCGTCTTCTGAAAATACATCCAGTTAATTAATACGACTTTACTCAATCTGACATCACTTAATTTACTCATCGTTATCATCTCCGCCCCTCAACAAATCCAATCTTGTTAATATTTCATCCATTTTTTTAAAGTCAAGTGCTACTTCAATAGATGGATAGATTACTATAGTAGTATCATCTAAAGCTAAATCTCCATTATAAAAAATAATATTATGTTGCTTAAAGACTTTAAGCATTTCTATTAAAGTTCCTTTTCTTACTCTATCATTTGAATTACTATCAAAACCGACTGAAAATAGCTTATCTTGTAAGTCCTTCACTGTTATTTCTATTTCATCAGCAAGTGATACCTCATCTATTTTGTTTTGATATAATAGTCTTAAAACCAACAAACACAACGTTTCATTTTTGTTAATAGCACTAATTACTTTATCATCATTAGTTTTGATATAAGCCAATTCCTTATCCTCATATATAATAAAATCAAAATTTATATAATCAAAAAATAACACAAGCAATTCTTTGTGGTTAATTATAAAGGAATACATATCATTGCTAATAGTTTTTCTCAACAAAAAATTAACTTTTAACAATTTAATCGTGACTTCTTTCATTTTTTGCTTTTCGTTTTCAGTTAATAAGCAATATAACTCATTAAATCTTTTACTTTCTTCATTGGTCATTTAAATATTCTCCTTTTGTTTGATGATAAAATCATTAAAAGAAATACCGTTACGTTTGATTCTTTCGCTTAATAATTCAATTTCATAATTTGCTTTAGGTAATTTCGAATACATCATGATTGAAATAATCATAACAAATTCGTATTTTGATTTAATTTTTTGTTCAGATATTTTCTTTTGTTTATCGCCATTTAAAAAATTACTTACATACTTATTAACATTTTTAACATTGTACTTGCTGTCTTCTTTTAAAATTTCTAGTGCTTTGTTCTTTGCTTCATTACTGACACTCGAATCAACAGGAAGCATATCCGGTTTCGCTTTAGGGTTGTAATTTCTTGGCCTACTTAAAGAATTAAAAGTATAATGATGCATTGTAAACATATAAGCAAAGTTTTCATCAACAACTTTGTCATTTTTAACTTCATCTATTAATCTATTTAAAATGCCTTCAATATCCTCACCGCGCTTAATTAAATGAGTTATTACAGCTGTAGTGCGCGCAAGATATCGCTCGTTTTTAGTATCAATCATTTCTATAATTAATGGACAAGTTCGAATATTAGTGATTATCCTTTTTTTGGCTTTATCAATATAATCTTTGGCCACCCCGTACATTTCAAAGCCTTTTTCTTTCATTTTGGCATCAATAAGTTTCTCCATATTAAATGAATCATGTAAAATCTTTTCTAATTGTTCAGCTATTCTTGGTATTTCAAAATCAACACCATCTCTTATTTTTAGATTTAAATATGCCGAATCAAAGAAATATTCTTTGTATTCCCCTGTGAATTCTTTTAATAAATCACTTAGATTCACTGTCTTTGTTATATGTTTATAAAATGTCTGAATTTTAGATCTCAATCCTCTTAATGCAACAACAAAATTATTTAATGCGTTATCAACAATTTCAATATCATCAACAGTAGAATAATCAAATTGATTAATAACATTTTTTATTTGCTTTACATAACTTGTGTATGGTGGCTTATTATTAGCTACAATTTTTTCGATAAGATCTATAAAATCATAACTATAATCATTGAAATCCAAAGTCTTATTATTCCCAATCATCTCTTCTGAAAGCCATCCATAATCTATAAGTTTGTTTATTATTAAAGCGGCTTTACTTCTATTATCTAGTTTATCCTCATATTCATCACCAGAATCGTCTTTGTATAATTTGACTTCTACCAAATCATCTAAATGATTTGTTAATTTATCAATTATTTTTGTCTTATCATTATCTTGTGCTTCAAAAAGTCCATTTATGACTTCGTTTAAAAACAAGATAGCATCCATATAAATTTTTCTGTTCTTACAAGCTAATGGCATGAAAAATCGTTCATTAGTTATATCAAAAATAGACGTCACAAAACCACTTCCTCTCATAGATAACGTAATATTCAAAATCATTTGATGTCGCATACTGACATCAAAATAATCATCTTTTTATATTAATATATTGATTTAAATAATCTATTGTTTTGTGTAATTCCCTCATTCCGTCGACTAATCTCGTATTTATAGTATATCATAATTTATCGTTTTTTCCATTATGATTATGTCAATAAAAAAACAAGTTTTTAAGTCGCGTTTTACAATACATCAATAATAGTATCTTTAGGCATGATTTTTGATTAACATTAATATTTAGTTATTCTAACAATTATATTAGTATTAAATATTACTGTTGGCTATGTTTTTTTAACCTTTTTTGTTCTTCTAAATTCATTTTTTTGTTATAATATAAATGGTGATTCATATGAAATACTTAGGTATGTTATCTAAAATTAAAATCTTTAATTATAATACTCTAGTAAAAATAGTTGGAAATAACAACCTAGCTAATGCAACTATACAAAACTATTTAAAAAAAGGATTTGTCAAAAGAATAAAAAGAGACTTATATACAACAATAAGTCTTGAAACAGATGGCCCTTTAGCGGATAAATTTTTAATTGGTTCAAATATAACTAAATCATCTTTTATTTCTCATCATTCAGCTTTTGAGTTTTATGGATATTATAATCAAGTATACAATACTGTAGCTGTTTCGTCTCTTACTCCATTCAATTCATTAGAATTTGAAGAAAATACATTTGTACCTATACACACAAAATCCTCTTCTTTTATAGAAACAATTAGAGGAGTTAGAGTTGCTTCAATAGAACGTACAATTGTTGATTCAATTAAAGATTCAGGCAAATACTCCGATTTAGAAGAAACACTAAACTGTATCAAAATGATTCCATATATTGCTATCGACGACATCGCAAAATATTTAGAAGAAATATCTTCAAAAATGTTATATAAAAAGGTCGGATTAATATTGTCATTATTTAAAGAACAATTCAATATACCTGAATCGTTTTTTCAAAAATGCCATGACATGTCTGATTCTGTGAAAGGATATTTTGACACTAACAAAAAAGCACATGTATACAATAAAGAATGGAAAATTTTCGTTTATAAAGATTTAAGCTCCTATATTAATTAGGGAGCAAAACACATGTTCAAGCATTCAAAAGATGAAATAAGTAAGTTAGCTAAAGACACTGGATTTAAATCTGAAACTCTAGAAAAAGTGCTAAGATTAATTGATGTTCTAAAATTTATAAACTCAAACAAAGAATTGAATTCATGCCTCGTATTAAAAGGTGGAACTGCAATAAATTTCACCATTTTTAATTTGCCTAGGCTCAGCGTTGACATTGATTTGGATTTTTCCTTAGAGTGTTCAAGAGAAGAAATGCTTTTTAAAAGAAAAGAAATTTCCGCAATTTTAATTAGGTACATGAATATAAATAATTACACCCTAAGTAGTGGAACAAAACATAGTTATGCGTTGGATTCATTCGTGTTTAATTATAATAATAATTTTGGCAATAAAGACAATTTAAAAATCGAAATAAATTATATGAATAGGATTCACATATTTAATCCAGTAATATCGAAAACTTCAATTGATTTCTTAGAGAATTTTTATGTCTTAACTCTAAATAAATACGAGTTATATGGTTCAAAAATTAAAGCCCTTATAGAAAGATGTACAATTCGTGACTTATATGATGTTTATAACATGATAAAGAGAAACATATTTACAAAAGCTGAATGTAGAACAATTAGAAAATGCACAATTTTTTATATTGCTATCAGCAATTTAGCAAGTAAAAATTTTGACGAAATCATAAATGATTTTTATAAAAATTTAGAAGTTTTTACAACAAATAAAATACCGCAATATCTATCTTTCACATTAAAACAATCCGACGGTTTTACTATGAAAGAAGCCGTATCAACAGTTAAAAGATTTATAAAACATGTTTTTCTGCCACTATCAAAAAGCGAAGAAAATTTCTTAATTCTATTTAAAGAAAAGCAATATGAACCTTCTTTATTATTTAAGAAAAGAGAAATTATTAATCGAATTAAGCTTCACCCAATGGCACTATGGAAAATATCAAGAACATAGTCTTTAATTTATTTATTATTCTTGATATCTTCTTCTATTTTCTTATTAAATTGTGAAATTGAAGAAATAACATTTATCTTTTTAAGAAATTAACTTATAACTACTAATATAATGCACTATAGTTTTCGTAAGGATGGTGTTCTTGCAAATAACATATGTTTATATGCTTGATTTGTCATTTAACAAATAATTTATATAAACCTAGAAATAGTTTTAAATTTAGCAATTATGTTAATAACTTAATTTACAAAAAAAAGAAAAGATTTAGTCTTTTTAAATAGGGATTAAATGTTCAAGATTAGGTATAGTCAATTAAGGTTATGCCTTTTTCTTTAATAATTTAACAGATAAAGAAATATAAAAGTACGCAATATGTTATACTTAAATAAAAAAATGGAAGGAGTTAATTTATGAAATTTTATACTGTAGAAATTGATTGTAGTGAGACTTATCATGATATTATTGTTTTATCAAAAGTTAGTTGTTTAATGAATTGGCATTACCTATATTTCAAAGAAAAGAAGGGACAACCAATTATAGATGCAAACGGAAGGCATGATTTATATATTGTTGAGGATGCGAATATTACTGAATTTGAGAATAATTTAAATGATAATAACATTCCATTTAAAGAACTGCCAATAACTGAAGAAGAATATAATACTGTTATGGATGAATTTTTTAAAGATACTCAACCTTTAAATGAAAAAGTAGAGTTTAGAAATTCTAACTATAAAATTATTATTAGAACGGATGAAATGTCATCTCATAACCTTCCACACGTACATGTTGATTTGACAGATGGATCTAGTGCATCTATTTCAATTGATGATTCATATACAATTTTTGATAAATCTGGAAAGGCAAAAGAAAAGGATTACGCAAAGGCAATAGCTTATATTAAGACTAATATTCAAACATTGAGACGTGATTGGAATAATAACAAGTTTAAAAATGTTGATGGAAAATTTGTTTGTAAATAATTTTTAAGACAAAAAAGAGTAGCCATTTGTTTTGGCTATTCGATTTTTTTATTAGTCAATTGAACCAATAAAGTGATAAATCACTTTAATTCTTTGAGTTCTATGCCCATCAATAATTTCAGGAGCATATACAAGAACTTTATTTATAAACGCTCTAACAATCTCACAATCTAATTCTTTAATGTCGGTATATTTCTTGCAGTAGCTAATGAATATTTCGATACCATTGTTTTGGTTAGAACTATCGGTCAGTTGCTTTTTTATTTAGCTAATTTTTGCTTTTAGAGTTTCTTGCTCTCTTTCATAGTTAACAGATAATTGTATAAATCTATCGTTTGAGATAATGCCTTCAACTTTGTCTTCATATAGGCTTTGGATAATGGAATTTAACTTATTTGCTCTAGCTGTAGATATTTCTAGTTCTTTGTTAGTTTTAGCTGATTTTTCCTTAAAATGCGATGTTACAAGGCTAACAAACATACCAGCATTATCTCCAACAATACCTGTAACTCTTCTTAAGTCTTCTAGAATCAGCTACTCAAGAACTACGTTTTTAATTTGGTGAAAACTACAAGTTTGTTTGCTATTCTTTCTGTAGGATGCACATACCATATATTCTTTACTGTGAGTCCAATCTTTAGAAATGGAGTAAAGTCACTATCTTGTTTAGTAGCAGAATCAACTCCGTTATTGATTGCTATGAATCTTATATCGTTATCGGGAAATAGTATCTCGATGTAATATCCAACCCTTAAATAATCTCTACCAAGACGACTCATGTCTTTAACAATGATGGTTCCAATGACTGCTTTGTTGACTTTGTCAATTAATCTTAGCCAATCAGGTTTATCAAAGTTTGTACCCGAGAATCCATCATCAACAAAGAACTCAGTATTCAAGAAAAGAAACCATTGTCATCTGCATATTTCTTTAAGATTTGTTTTTGATGGATGATTGAATTGATATCACCTTGAATTTCGTCATCTCTAGAAAGACGGCAACAAAGTGCAGTAATATTATTTTGATTAGTGATAGTTTGTAGCATTTAAATTGCCTCCTTTCTTGCTTATAATTCTTTGCCATTAGATTCTAAAACTTTAATTGAATCAATAGTTCCATTATCGAATAATTCTAGAATGTAGTTGATGGCTTTTTCTTTACTCCAACCAAGTAAGCCAATGTAATAATTTTCTAAATGTTTAATGCCGCTTAAGTTTGTATTTATTTCTTTGCATTTTAGTTCTAGCAAATGCTTTAGAACCTTTAACATTTTATCCATATTCCATACCTCCAAATTGATATGTATATGAAACTTTACTATTCCTTATAGAGACGAAGAGTTAGATGTTAAGGGCTTTATTGCAATTAGAATTCCTGGTGATGTTAAGAATGCTAGATTCACTTTATTAAGAAGAGGAAGAGTTATTGTTGGCGGTCCCGAAAAAAATTATAAACCTTATGAGGTGTTTGGTGCTTCCAACAGCTTTCCATATCAACGTTTATATGGGGAACTTCAAATGGATAACTGACCTGTTACACAATCTAAGGATAGATTTGATTGGAGCAAAAATAATGAACATTGGACGAACCTCTGTATCTGCTTGTTTGCAAGGAAAATCTAAAACTGCTGGTGGATATCATTGGAAGGTATTAAAAACAAAAGATTAAAAAAGCCATACCCTTGAGTCAAATACTCTTGAGTATGGTTTTTCTTTCCTATAATGGGCTAATAATTAAAATCCCTAATTAAAATGTCCTTTTGTTGTCTTTTTTTACTCTATTTCATCCAAATATTTTAATCTTCTTAAATCAAACGCTGGCATTGTTCCCTCTAAAATATCAACAACCTTTTTTCTAATTTCATGATTTTCTAAGCTACCTGTTTGATAAGTGAATTCAAACGTTTCCTTATTCATTTGCGTATAAATTATTTGCTCTGAATCGCATGCAACAGCAATATTTGGATTGTGAGTTACAACAATAATTTGTCTATTTTTCTTTGCAGCCTTGATACAAGGGACCAGTCTTTTATATACGGATTGATTATCTAAATTGTCTTCAGGTTGATCAATAATGAGAGGATAATTATTTTTACTTAAAGCTAAATAAAACACTAGCAGAACTATCCCTCTTTCGCCTGGTGATAATTCAGACAATTTTTTTCTCCTAATGTCAAAGAGTAATTTACGTTTAAATAATCCAACCCACCTAAAAAATTATAAAATTTAATTCTTTCAGGAATAAAACTATTTATATCTTTTGTTTTTTCAACTTCTTCAAATATTTTTATTACAAAATCCAAAATTGAGCTGTTTTCATCAAAATTAGTTTCCTTAATAAATGAATTTATTTTTTCATACCCTTCGGCTACGCCTTTAAATTCGCTAGACACCCTTTGATTCATATATTCAATAATTCTACTTGCCAAATCTTTAGCTGGATATGTGTTAACTTTAAATTCTATTTTTTCCTCATCATTTTGTAACAGAGTATCGATTTTTGCTTGAATCGGTGTATAGATATCCTGATAAACTTCTCGTAATTGTTCATATTCAGAACATATATCATTAATAATTTGTTTTCTTGTCTTTCTTAGCTCTTCTAATTCTGATGGTAACTTATTTTTAACATAGTCAATTTCTTCGCTATACTTTTTAATAGATTCCCCGTCTATATTATTTGGAATATCTCCGATAATCATTTTCCTATCATTTTGCCATTTGTTATAATTAAAGACATATTGTAAATATCTTTTAGATTTTTCAGATGTTAAATTTTGTAATTTTTCTTTATAAGAATCAACATAATACTTTCTGGCATATAGCGATTTGATTTTCATCGATTCTTCTACTATTTTTTCATAGTCATTCATATCTCCAATCAATCTAATAATATTTTCTTTATTAAACTGATCGGATAAAATTTCTGATTGTTCAGTGTATTCTTTCAGCAATACAGATTTTTTATTATTTAAATCACTTTCATTAATACTATAAGAAACGTATTTTTTGCTATTTTCAATATGAAGTACTTTTCTCAATTCTTCATATTTATTATTTGTGTCTGCCAAATTTGCAACAGAAATTTTAGCACTATTTTCAAACTCCGAAATTTTATTCAGCAAACAATTAATAGAGGATTGTTTGTTTTGTGTTTTATATATTTCTTCATCAATTGTAGTTGAGTATTGAGATAACTTAACATCTAAAATCGAATATGAATCTGTTTCTAAATCAGATGGTTTTTCTACAACTTCTGGCTTATTTGCATCATGATTTTTTAACCTTTCATTTTGAACAGTTAATTGATTGTTTAATTTTTGCTTATATTCGTTTGTGTCTTTATTTTCTAATAAAACAATAGAATCATTTATATCGTTAAGCTCTGTTCTCTTACTAATTATATTATTTTTTATACTTTTCGTAATTATCTCAATTAGTTCCTTTAGATTTGTAGAATTCAGCTTATTTTCTGGTCTAATATAAGAATAAATTACATTGTCAATTTCTTCTTGAAACTCATCGCCTAAATCGTTACAAACTTCTTCAATGTATTTCTGAGGTAAAAATTGAACTTTTTCTGGAGCATCTTTTGTAAAACAATTAGACAAAACATCTTTTTTTATATGTTCATGATTTTTTCCATACATTCGCATTTCCGCTTTAAAATCTTTATAATAATGAGTGCTTTGTTTTAAAAATCTTTGTTCATTTAAGAAGGATGCCTTGCCCAATCTATATGAATTTCCTAAATAAGCAATAACGTCCGCAATTGCACTTTTTCCACTACCTTTATTTCCAATAATTGTAACCATAAAAGGATTCAAAGGAATTTCATTACTCATATTAAACCATTTTTTGTCTAACACCTTTCCTGAATTCTTGCTAATGTGTACTGACTCTATAGAATAGTTAGCCCTTAGTCTTGCGTCAAAGAGTTCTGATGGAATTTCTCCAACAAACACCCTTTCATTGATTGAATTTATTGCTGATTTTAACCCCGTAAATGTTGTATCAGCCTTTACCCATAAAAATCTGTTTTCATAAGTTTCAAACAATTTTTCAATTGAATGAGAATCAGAGCCCCAGATACATGCCTTTTTTTCTTCAGAGTGATTACAGCATTTTTAGAAGCAAACCACTTAATAGATTTAGGATTTGACGAGAAAATAGCATCACAGTTTTCATAATAATTCTTTCTAACAGCACTGGCTTGGTCTCGCCATAAAACTCTTGTAATATCTTCTTCAACACCAACAATTATGTATCTTCCTTTAAATGAGTTTTTTAAAACTCTAACAATTTCATTTAAATCTACTGCTATTTGATTATATCCTACAAATTCAGGATCCTTCTCGTGCGGAGGACAAGCACCAGATTCTATCATTTCTTTGCCATAATTAATTACAGCATTTTTAGTCAACACTACTTCCTTTTGTCCATTTGTAAAATGAATTGAATTTAAAAATTGAGTTTCTATATCTGACACTGGAACCAAATCAGAAAATATGACATGCACTTGTAGTTTTGATTGATTATTTTTACCAGCTACACTAATTACAGTATTTAGTCTAAACTCAATGTTAGGCATTACTGTGATGTTTCTTATTTTTTCAATATACTTTGAATCACTTGATACTTCTTTTTTAAATAATTTTTTCAGTTTTTTATTATCAGACAAATACTCTTTAACTTTTTTATAACCTTCTATTGAGTAATAATCAGTAATACCGATTACATATATTTTGTTTGCAATAGCTTTGCTAAACAAATTATAAAAATAATTATCAAAATCAAATCCAAACTGATTATTCAAAATAGAAAATGGTGTATGTACATGTAAATCCCATTTTCTCCATAAAGACCCAACTTCATAATTCATTAATTATCTCTCCATTATTTAATGAAACTATTTATTATCTATATCATATATCTGCCTTATATCTATAACTATTACAATGCGCATTAATTATATCATTTTTTATTACATATATACTATATTTTATAATACTACAAGTCTATTTCCTTAAATAAAAATTTCAAATCCAAAAAAAAGGAAGTAAAAAAATAATGTCCAAAATATAGTAAAATAGTAATGTCCAACCCTTTGACTTTATAGAAAA
>ONAT01000023.1 GCA_900315885.1 uncultured Erysipelotrichaceae bacterium | reverse complement strand
AATTAATCAACAATAAAAGGTCATATCCATTTTTTTTGCTTGATACGGCCTTGTTTCTCCTTGTTTTCTATTTTTTGGATTTGATTTTTTTATTTAACATACAAGTCTATTTAATAATCAAATTATTAATTGACAAAAGGCAATCTTTTTACTTTTGTCGAAATGAAAAATTCAATTATTGCCATATGCATCTCTATCTAGTTCTATTAACCATTTCTTAATAGATTTACTATCAATCATATTTCTTGCCAAAATATACGCTATATCTGAACAAGTTAAAATCAAAATTGGATGTCCATCTTCAACAACCTCTTTGTATGCTTGATTTGATACATAACTCGTTGTAACTATAATCCCAAACTGTCTATATTTAATTCTAGAAATAAGTCTAGACATATTTTTAACATTAACGCCTGTTCCTTCACTATAGCATTTAGCTTCTAAAGCACAATCAATTGTTAATGGATAATTGGCATTTACATTCCCAGATGAAATAACATATTTTCCAATCGCATCTCTACCGCCATCTCGCCAAGGCCTTGTTAAATCAAAATCTTTAAAGTTGATATCCATCATTTCGACTATTTTTACAGCACATGCTTCAAAATTACTTGGATTATTCTTAAAATACATTCGTATTTCATCAATGCATTTTTTTCCATCTTCGCTACACTGAAGTTGTGCATATTTATTCGGAAGTTTAATTGTTCTAGGCGCCTTCAATGCTTTAATGCCATTTTTTCCTTTTTCAACAAAGTCTTTCCATGCACTTGGAGCATATTTTATGCTATTTTCATTGTCGTTTAAAAGAGCATCTAACCACTTATAAGATATTTCTTCGTTTTGAGTATTTAAAATAGTGAAATAAGCTTCATAATTATGAAATCTGTGGTTATCAATCGTTCGCCAGAAAGCAACCAAATCTTTATCTGCGGATATTGCAGGGTTACCAGGTACGGCCAATCCTAAAAATGTAACGTCTCTTCCCTTTCCATTTTTCTTAAAAACAAAAAATGGTGGAATGTCTTTGTAATTGTGTTCGCAATTCAGCTTATTAAAGACATCTTCCAATAATTTATTGCCGCCGAATTTTGTATCTAGTAAGTTGTTTCCAGCTTTTCTATTGTCACCATAATATCGAAAAATTCCTGTCTCTACGTCCAAGTAATCCGGCCATTCAAGTTCTGACATTGATGTATAAAGAACAACATATGCTAATTTTTTAGATTTGTCGTTCCTTAGAGCTTTTCTAAAGCCACCGCTATTCCCTAGTTTTGGAAACAATTTGCTTAATGGGTCGTCACCTGCTCCGCCTTTGTTTCCACCTTCATATATCGCATCGATAACAAGGTTTGAGTTTTTTAAATCTTTAAATTTCACTATCATACTACTTTGCTCCTAAATGTATTCAAAACGTAGTTGATAACTTTAGTGTATTTCTTAAAATCAGCGCATGCTAATTATTTTTGAAACATATCTATTATTTAACCAAAAACACTGTTTCGTATAACTTGTCACCCCAGTTTTTTCATCTGGAATTGGTAAAGGATACGTATCGTTAGCATTTCTACCATGAGGTCTTACATGGCAAACGGGATTTTTATTCATACTTGGAAAATTAGTCTGTCTTCTATTATTTTTGATTTTCTTTACAATTTTCCCACTTTTTATAATTTCTACAGTTTGTTCCCAAACTTTTTTAACCTCGTTATCAAGAACGTTTTGTGGCATATTCCAAAACTTTATTCCATCAAAATAATACTTGCCATTTCTTTCAACAAATATAGCAAACATAAATTTAGTTGTCTCAAAATAGTTGTACAAATCAGAGTTTTCCCATTCTTGATTAATAATTTCACAAAATTTAAATGTCGGAAAACTCATACTTTCAACAATTCTTCCTTTACTATTGATTCTTATCGTTTTTGGCACAATATTGGCCTTAACAAATTCATCGGTTTGTGAAAGTTTTTCTTTAACTCCTAGCATTCTTGTTACTAAAAGTTCGTTAACGTTTTTGATTTTACTATTTAAATTATATTGTTGACATAACGTACTAACATCTTTTCCTTTAAATGGGCTTAATCTAGTTGCTAATTCGTCTTCAAAAGAATCCAATTTATCTGAATTATGGCTTATTTTTTCAGATTCTTTTCCATCTATATACCATCTAACCAATTGTGTCATATAAGATGTTTTTAAACAAAACGCTCTTTGCTTAGCCATAATATCAGAAAAAGGTTGCTTTCTTACACTATTTGAGTTAGCGCCTTTAGTACAGGCTCCCAAATACATTGTATCAGCCTCTGACAATTCATGTGCTTTGCCTTGCTTGATTTTCTCAATTATTGTTTCCCAGTCGTTTTTAATTATTTTTAAATCATCTTCCGGAAAAGAAAATAAAAGTTCATTGGTGATTACAAACTCATCTTTTGGTTTATTGTCTTCATTTAAATACCACACTATTTGAGTTAATTTATTCTTCTCCCAAAAATGACTCGTGTAAAATGTATGTTTATATTCATCCATATAATTAATTATGTTTAAAACTAATCTTTCTTTTGCAGATAACGTTCCATTTTTGTTTCTCTTATATGGTGTTACTTTTAGTTCCACACCAGCTTTTTCAAAATCTGCTACAGATTTACTATTTATATCATAATGATAAACATCTTGTTCAAGTATATGTCCATGAGTCCCTTTATCATATGATTTAGATTTTTTTTGATAATTATTAAGTTCGCCAAAAGTTTTGCCAATAAGCGATTTAGCAATTTCTTGTATCTCTTCTATCGTATAGTTTTTTTCGCTCATTACAACACCCTCTTTTAAAGCATTTACATATTTATTATATTTTACAAAAATATAATTTTATTTTCAATCGATCTTGTTTTAAAACTTGATCTTTGCTATAATACGGTGTTATAATTTTTATATAAAGAAGGTGTGTTGCAATGAAAAGAACCGCAATCGAATTGTTTGCAGGAGTTGGGGGCTTCAGAATAGGATTAAATCATGTAAAACTAGGTTCCGATGGAAAAGCTATCGAAAAAAATAATTTTAAATTTGTATGGGCAAATCAATGGGAACCATCAACAAAATTGCAACACGCTTTTGATTGTTACTACAAAAGATTTTCAAAAGGCGATGGGTCTGACAAAGGTGAATTTAGTAACGAAGATATAACTTTGGTAGACAAAAAGAGTATTCCAGATTTTACTCTTTTAACAGGTGGATTCCCTTGTCAAGATTATAGTGTTGCAAGAAGTTTATCAAAAGAAAAAGGTATTGAAGGTAAAAAAGGTGTTCTTTGGTGGCAAATTAACGAAATATTAAAAGTTAAAAAACCTCCATTTGTTTTATTGGAAAATGTAGATAGACTATTAAAGTCACCTTCAAAACAACGTGGTCGTGATTTCGGAATAATGCTAAGATGTTTTGCTGATAATGGCTATTCAGTAGAGTGGCGCGTTATTAATGCGGCTGACTACGGACACCCACAAAAAAGAAGAAGAATTTATATTTTTGCATATAGAAATGATACAAAACACGCTAAATATTTATCAAAAATAACGCCAGAACAAATTATTAAAAATGAAGGGATATTTGCGACTGAATTCCCAATTAGTTCATGTTCAGCAATAAAAAAAGCATTAATAACCAAATCTAAATATAAAGACCTAGTAGATTTATCAAGTAACTTCCACTTTGATTTTGAGAATTCTGGTTTTATGCGAAAACGAAGAATTTATACTGCTAAAATAGAACCAGTTTATAAAAAACCAATTACGTTAAATAAAATAATTGTTTCTGGGACAGTCGCAGACAAATATTTTCTTACAGACGAACAAGAAACTAAATTCATATATTTAAAAGGATCAAAAAGAATTGAACGTACTAGTTCTGATGGACATACTTATTTTTATTCAGAAGGTTCAATGTCATACCCAGATTCTTATTCTTCACCAGGAAGAACTATGCTCACTTCAGAAGGAACAATTAACCGTAGTACTCATGTTGTAAAAGATAGAGAAACAAATAGAAACAGACTTTTAACTCCAGTTGAATGTGAACGACTTAATCAATTCCCAGATAATTGGACAGATACTATGGATGATAGAAGAAGGTATTTTATGATGGGCAACGCTCTTGTTACTGGCATAATAAAAAAGCTTGGCGTGTCAATCAAAACATATATAAAAGAAGAGGATTAATCCTCTTTTTTTGTAAAAACCATTCTTGGGCATATTGAAAATCACATAGCTATTCCGCTGTTAATAACAATATAGCACCTTCAGTTTTTTCTTGCATTTTAAAAGAACAAAACAAATAGATAAGTTAGCTTTTTTTACTCATCCTAATTATTTGTTGCTTTAATTTTTGGTTTAAGAAGTTTATTTTATAGTCAATCTAATTTCCGTTAATTTTTAACACCTGATTTAAATTTATCCAGAGACATAAACACAATTTTCCCCTCGCAATACAAATTATTATAATTTAGCAATTTATTATTACATAAAAGATGTTTTTTTATAGTTTCTCCACACTTACTAATATACTTTTTCCTATTTTCTTCATTTTCTTTTTCTGTACGAGAAAAATCAGAATAAAGAAAAGTAAAAGTAGTATCACCTTCGCCTAATTTATATAGTTTAAATAAATAATCGTAATATTCAAAATCTTGTGCGCTAAAGGAGCATCCATAAAACAAAACATTTCTAATATTATCTTTTGGTAAATTCAAGCTGCCAAAATTCATCGCCATTCTTCTTTTGTATTTTACGAACAACTCTCTACCTGAATTCTTGCTAGACTCATTATCACCTATTCCTATGATAATATTGTCTTCTTCAAGGCTGCCGTGAATATTGCATTTTTTATCCTTGTCAACATTATTATTAAAATTATTGGTGTAATTAAATGAAAGAACAAACAAATTTCTCTCACCATAATTATCAAGATTACATACTATGAACTCTCCAATTTCTTTCTCGTAGTCTTCTTTTTTTCTTTCAACTTCTTTCTTTAAGTATCTAGCAAAATCTTTTTCAAAATTCTTCAATTCGAAAAACAGTAAATCTTCTGCATTGGTAAATCCATGCATCAATTTTAATTCCAAAATCCTTTGTTTTATTGTGAATAGTTGATTTCTATAATCTCCATTAAGATAATCGTTACCATTCTCATAATAAGTCGAAAAATCGTTTTCCTTTAGTGTTTTATTAATGAAATAATAAACTTTTGAATTTGTATGTAAATCAAACACACTAGCTATATAATCTTCAACATCCATCCACAATGGATTATCTTTATTTATGCATTTAATCAATTTTGCTTTATCATTTTTTCCATTGTTTAACATAAATGCAAATGTGAAAATCAAATACCAAATATTACTTTTGATTTTTTGCACATTTAATAATTGCCCTGATTTAAGTTCTGATTCAAAAAAATCTTTGAAACTACTTTTTAGTCCACAATGTAAATCAAAGCCGTTACCAATGACTAAAATATCTGTAGCTTTGTTTAATTCATTAAAAATTTGTTGCATAATATACTTCCTTTCTTTTTTATTAGTTGATATTTATATTTTTACATTTTGCTGTTTTTAAAAATCGTATTACTTTTTCATATTAGAAATCTGTAATAACATTCAAAATATTATCAGCGCTGTCTGTTTGATTGCAAATTATTCAAACTTAATCTCTTCTTGAGCACTATTATAAATATCAATTTTATTATCAATATTAACATCATTAACAATATAACCTCTTAATAGACAAGAATGTTTGAATTCACTAATGCGATTTTCTCCTTTTATGTTTTTTAATGTAACAACAATTCCAAATCTTAAATTGTCCTTTTTTGCAATCTTTCTTCTTTCTTTAGAAGTTAATGAAATTCCCCAAAATCCTTCGTTATACGTTTTCCTTCCACGAAAGTTTTTTTCTCTAAACAAACTAGAAATAAATTTGGTATTTTCCCATTTTCTAAATTCTTTTCTAGCCGTTCGTTCATCGTTGTATTCATGAAATTCATCCTGTGTGTTGTAATTAATATCATTAATTCTGAAACCATTTACGACACCTAGTTTTAATGACAACTCACGTTGTGTGTAATCAACACCCTGTAGTCTATTACACTCAGGAAAATAACATAACATTGCCCTAGCTATATAATAACTCTTGTCTCCTTCATCTTTTGGAACAGGTATAGAATAGTTAGAAGTTTTATAAGCATTTGACATATCACTCAATGTAAATTTGATTTCACTATTGTCACTGCTTACAATGTCATCTATTTTTTTTGGCACAATTCCGTAGCCTATAATATTTTTAAATTTATATTGTCCTTGTTTAAAATTCCAACCAGCAGCCGCATCGATTATCAAAGCTTTTGCCAATTCTCTTGGAAAGCCTAAAACATCAATTAAATAGCAAACTTTTCTTGAAATCCAAGGCGCCGCAAATGACGTACCATATTGTTCATCTAGCCCCAAGGAAGAGTAAACAAATATTCTTTCGTCAAAATCTCCTCCATAATAAGAGACATCCGGCTTATTAAAGAATGACAATATTTTACCATTTCTAGAATATGAAGCTGGCAATCCATTTTTTTTAACAGAATTAACTACTATAGAATTGATTGAATCGGCCGGTGACCCAACTCGTATTCTAGTTGGATTTTTAGGTTCGCTTCTAACGTCATTTGTCCCGGCAACAATAAACAAAACATTATATTTTTGTTGCAATTCATCCAAAGCAGCCCCATCAAAAGATATAAAATTTTTAGAGACTTGCTCTACAGTGCCTAAACTCAAATTCCAAACATGTATATCTAAATTATTAGCGATAATATTTTCAATTTTTTTAACTAATCGGCTTGAAGAAATGCTATTCGTACACACACCAAAATGTCTTACTCTAAATCTGCCACAGCCATCATCTAGCCAAGGATTTAAAGTAGGTCCATCAACTATCAAGGAACTAATACTTGTACCATGTACGTAATTATCGTCCGTAATAGTATGCTTTTCAACATCATTTAATACTTCGCGATAATCAACCCATTCATTAAAATACACTTTGGAACTAAATAATGTGTCAATAACACCAATTATCGGTTCTCTTTCAGGACTAGGAATTGTAAATTTTTGATTCTCAATAATTTCATGTTTGTCAAGTGGAATTTGAGAAATATCAGATGCTGTCATGGATATTAGGTAAGGCACTTTTTCAACAAGTTTTTCCAATGTGTCTTTTGTAACCGAAATTGAATTTTTGCCTGCCGGAGAATAATAATATGTTCTTCCATCAATGCCCAACGAGTTTAGCAACTCATATATATTTAGTTCAGTTTCATAAAAAGTAACAATCATTGCATCATTTATTGAGCCAACATCTATTTTAGGAACTTCAAAATGCTCAACGACTGAGCAATCAATAACAACGTCCCTTAATTTAGTTTTTGATAAACCACAATCAGAATAATCTAGTGGCAATTCACTATCAAAGTTTTCTGATGTTGCTTCACCATTCAATTCTTCATCAACAAAATTAATAGCTAATTCTAATTTTTTTATTGCATCATTCACAACATCCATTGAAACATAGTGCGTAATAATATGATTTTCTTTCCCAAATTCTGCATTTGAAAAGCGAGCGCCAACAATAGTATCATTGCAATCTCCTTTGATTCGAAGCAGTTCTATCATTCTGCCAGATTTTGATATAATATCGTTATAGTATGCATCAATTAACACGCCCTCAATATACTTATCATTATGTGAATAAAATGCTTTAACTTTTTTCAAATCTTCTAATAACATCTTCATTGAAATTGAAGTGGTTTTTCTTTTTTTATTTAAATTTCTAGGACCTGGTTTGCTTAAATTATTTTCACTATTAAATTTCATTTTAATATCAAGCAACTTATTCATACTAATCCTCCTTTAACTTTCGAGAAACACTACTTTTAGGAATACCTGTCAAAATTTCTATTTCTCTTGTTGTAAAACCTTTTTGAGTAAGATTTTGAATATTTATTTTTTCGTTATTATTAATTTCTAAATAAAATCTACGCAAATAGTCAAATTCATTGTCATCTGCCGAAAAAGCCAACGATATTTTTATTAACTGTACCAAATCTCCTGGATATGGTATTGTTTCACAATTTTTTAATATTTTTTTAAATAAACGAATATCTGTTTTGCTTGTCTCAGATTTTTTAATTAAACTCTGCAATATTTCACATGATACATCAATCAAGTCTTCTTTGGTATACCTATTAAATGATACTTTGGCATCAAAACGTCGCAATAAAGCTTTATCAAAAGAATCAACCATATTAGTCGTAGCAATTATTAAAATTCTATCTGACACATCATCTAGTTCCTTTAAAAATGTTGATGTCACTCTTCCCATTTCTCTCAAATCATTATTGCATACTCTATTCATCACTAATGAATCTAATTCATCAAATAATATTACTACATTATTTGAATATAAGTGTCTAATTTCATCAAACATTAGAATAATATTTTTAGATGTTTGCCCCAAATGACTGTCAATTAAATCTTCCATTCTAGCTATTAACAAATCTCTATTCATTAATCTTGCTATTTGGTAAGCCGACTCTGTTTTTCCAGTGCCAGGTTCTCCCCAAAACAACACCTTTGAAATATTAATCGATTTTCCAGCTGATTTTACAATGCCAATAATGTCATCTTTGATAGCATCTGGAAGAAAAAGAGGTTTATTTTGATTCACATGTTTTTTCAAAAATACTAAATCCTTATAATTATTTTGTGGTCTATAATAATTAGTTGTTGATATCAAATCCATCAAATATCTACTAATCTCAAACTCTCCGTTTTTTTCAAAATCATTTGCTATTTCTAAAACTTCGCTTCTAAAAGCCGAATCGTTTTTTTCAACATAGTATTTTACCAAATTAATCACATTCTGTTTTTTCATCCATCTCACCTCAATAATATTATACGCAAAAGCGGGACAAAAATCAACTTTTTGGGACAAAATATTTTTTTCTACATGTCACTGTATTTTTTCAAAGCAAAAAAAAGATTCTCAACACATAAGAATCTTTAGTTTTAAAATATTTATATTCCTAAATTATTTTAAATATAACGCCACCACAGTCTCCACATGGAATGTCATAGGAAACATATCTACAGGTGTAACGGAATCAATCTTATACATCTTGCTTAAATATTGTATATCTCTTGCTAAAGTAGATGGATCACAAGATACATATATAACTTTCTTAGGTTTTAAAGTCATTAATGCATCCATAAATACTTTATCAGATCCTTTACGAGGAGGATCAATAAACACTACATCTAATTCTTGCTTTTTGTTTTTTAAATCAAGCATAAATTCGGATGCATCACCAACATAATAGTCAACATTAGTAATACCATTAATTCGTGCGTTGTTTTTAGCGTCTTTAATCGCATCTTTTACTATTTCTACACCAATGACTTTTTTAACACTCTTAGAGGCAATTAAACCAATCGTACCAATACCACAATAAGCATCAAGAATTGTTTCATTACCAGTCAATTTAGCTTTTTCAATTGCTAAACGATATAGTTTTTCTGTTTGAATAGGATTTACTTGATAAAATGATTTAGAAGAAATTTGGAATTTAACACCACATAATTCATCTACAATAAATCCTTTACCTAATAAAACATTTTCTTTTTCGCCAATAATAACATTCGTGTCACGTTTGTTAACATTTTGCACGATTGTTGTTATTTCTGGACATTCTTTATGTAAATCTTTAACTAGGTTACCTCTACCAGGGAATGAATCTGCATTAGTGACAAGCACAACCATAATTTCTGGATAATATTTACTTGTTCTAATTAGACAATGACGAATAACGCCACTTCTGGTATCTTCATCATAAGGTAAAATTTTGTGCTTTTTCATTAACAATTTAAGAACATCAATGATATGCGCTGCACGCTTATCTTCAATAAAACATTCTTTAATTGGAATAATTTCATGTGAATCCGTGCGATAAAATCCTGAAACGATTTGTTTCTTTTGATTTAAACCAATTGGCATTTGAATCTTATTACGGTAAAAATAAGGGTCGTCCATTCCTACTGTCTCATCAACATTAACATTTAAATGAGCAATCTTATAAAAAGCATCTTTAACTTTTTTCTGTTTGAATTTTAATTGGGCTTTATAATCTAGGTTTTGAAAGCAACAACCACCACAAGCGGTTGAGACTGGACATAAAGGTTTAATACGGTCTTTGGATAAATTGTGCAATTTTAAAATCTTACCAAAATACATTTCGCTCTTTTGGTAATTTAATTTTATATCTGCAGTCTCTCCAACAAGAAGAGCGTCAACAAAAACAGGTTTTGTCTTTGTTTTAACAATACCTTTGCCATCAAAAGTGTAATCAACACATGTACCTGTTATAGTTCCTAAATCAAAATTCTTTTTTTTCTTCATAATTCTTTACCTAAATAAATGTCTCACAAAAAGTGAGACATAATATAATTATTTCTTTTGCATTAATCCCTTGATGTATTCAGTTTCTAAAGCAACATCTAAACGTGGGAATAATGGTTCAATCTTATGAACTGTAGTGTTTTGTAACTTACCAAATTCATAAACATTTTTATATTCTTTTTGTTCTTCACTCACACTCAAAGCATCTAAAGCTTTGTCACTTGCGTGAATTAAAACAGGTTTTAATAAAATCGAACTAATATATAAGACATTAGCTAAGTGAGACATAACAGAGGCTAATTCGTTTTTCTTACTTTCATCTTTAGCTAAAGCCCAAGGCATAGTTTCATCAATGTATTTATTTGCGCGTGAAATCAAGTCCATAACCGCAATAAACGAATCAGTAATATGAAGTGAATCAAATCCTGCTTCATATTTGATTACTGTATCGTGCGCTAATTCACGGATAAAGTGATCAAATTCTGTAACATCGCCTTTATATTCTGGAATAACTCCCTCAAAGTATTTGCTAATCATTGAAATAGTTCTGCTTAATAAATTACCATAATCATTAGCAAGATCCATATTTAAACGTTCGGCAAATTGTTCTGGTGAGAATGTACCATCTTGTCCAAAAATTGTTTCACGGACAAGATAATATCTAACTGCGTCAACACCATATCTTTCAATTAATGGATATGGATTAACAACGTTTCCTCTAGATTTAGACATCTTACCATCTTTCATCATTAATAAGCCGTGGACAAATACTTTATCTGGTAATCTTAAGTCCAAAGCCATTAATAAAATTGGCCAATATATAGTATGGAAACGAGTAATATCATTACCAATAACATGAACGATTTCGGTATCTTCGCCCCAATATTTTTTAAATTTCTCTGTATCATCACTTAAATATCCTAAAGCGGATATATAGTTAACTAATGCATCAATCCAAACATAAATAACGTGTTTTGGGTTCTCTCTAATTGGGACACCCCAAGAGAAAGATGTACGAGAAATGCATAAATCTTCTAGTCCGGGTTTAATGAATGTATTAATCATTTCATTTTTTCTAGATTCTGGATAAATGAAATCTGGATGTTCTTCATAGAACTTCAATAAGCGGTCTGTATATTTACTAACTTTGAAGAAATATGCTTCTTCTTCCGCTTCATGAACTGGTCTTCCACAGTCAGGGCATAAATGTTCTTCTCCAACTTGTGTATCAGTCCAGAACGATTCACAAGGTGTGCAATACCATCCTTTATATTTTCCTAAGTAAATATCACCTTGTTCTAACAAGCGTGTAAATACTTTTTGCACTACTTTCCAGTGTCTTTCTTGTGTTGTACGAATAAAATCATCATTTGTAATTTCTAACGCCTTCCATAAGTTTTGAATGCCTTGAACAATATCATCAACAAAAGCTTGAGGAGTCATACCTTTAGCTTCTGCATTTTTTTCAATCTTTTCTCCGTGTTCATCAGCACCCGTTAAAAAATATGTATCAAATCCTCTAATTCTACGATAACGTGCAATAACATCAACACAGGTTGTGCAATAAGCATGTCCAATATGTAAGTTAGCACTTGGATAATAAATTGGAGTTGTAATGTAATAATTCTTTTTCATGTGTAATTTCCCCTTTCACAAAAGAAAAGCCGTTATCGCGTTGATAACGGCTTAATACTCGATTGAAAACTATTTTTTCATTCCGTATTTCTTCATGAAACGATCAACGCGACCATCAGTTTGTGTAAAGCGTTGTTTACCAGTATAGAATGGGTGGCAATTTGAACATGTATCAACACGAATTTCGTCTAATACTGAACCTGTTTCAAATGTTGCTCCACATGATACACAAGTAACCTTGCACTTGTGGTAAGCTGGGTGAATATCCTTTTTCATAGTAATTTCTCCTTCCGCCTTAAGCCTATATAGTGATGGCTTAAAGAAAGTTGCTAAGTAAATATACCATAAAGTATTGATAATAATCAATAGTTTATTTAATTTGTTAGTTAAAAGCACAAATATTCTTTTTTTGTAATTATAAAGGTCTCATAAAATTTTAATTTAATGCTAAACGTAACAAAACGCCTACATAATTCAGTCAAATCATTAAAAACTATAGCAATACTAAAGCGTTTTATTTGTCAGCGGTCACTGTGCGAATTGACTCGCAGTTACCATTACTTTCATAAGAGAAAACTGACATTTTTTCTTCTTTAGATATAAGTTTTGCTTCACTCAAGAAATTGCCGTTGCAGTCTTCTAATTGATATGTTTTCTTACTAACTGCGTAAGATGATAATCTCCAAACTTTACCATCAAATTTATGTTTTATATATGTGTCTTTTTCAATTAAAACTGGTACTTTGTTTGCTTCATCACTTGTACCTTTATTTGTTTCATTTTCTAATCTTTTAACGGTAGAATTGTGTCTAACATCATATAGAGTGTCTAATTTCTCATTCATGTAGAAATAATCATGTGTTTCAAAGATAGAAGAATAATATTCTGCATAATTCTTTAGTAATTTACTGCACATATAGTTTTTCATATAAAACAATTGGGAATCAGTTGTATCTTCTTTTATAATTTCTTCTTCAATCTCGTTTGTGATTTTATTCTTATTTATCTTATTAAGCACATACTCTTTTGAATTCTCTTCGGAATTTTTCTTTGTCAAATAGTAATAAGTTTCTTCATCAATAACATCAGCGGTTTTACCCAAAATTGCATTTTTTGTTTTATTGAATGTAGCATTTTCTTTGTTTGTTTTTGTTGTTTCAATCACACAATCTTCAAAATACAATAATTTCTCATATATTGGAGCAACATATGAAGTTTTCGAATCTTTTTGAAAATCATTTTCATATGTTTCGCTTGTTGTTTTGCAATAAATCGCATTTAAATTCAATAATTCTGTTTGTGAATTATGAAGATAATACCTCGCACCATTTCTTGTTAAAGAAATAATTGTTTGAGGAACATCAAAAACATCTTTAAATATATCGTTATCTTCTTTGTTACAACTAATTAAGCATAATGACACTAGCACTAAAGATAAAAATCTCTTTGATTTCATTTTTTATTTCCTCCTACCAAACATCATATAGAGCATCCACTGCAAACTCAATAAGGTTCATATCTTTGTCAAATATCAATCTCACGAATACAAAAACAGTACTTGTCACGTGAATTCGACCGTTTATTCCTTCGACAAACAAGCCTCTATATGGTTCGTTCAGTTTTGTTATATCTTTCCATTTAAATTGCTCTAAGTTCTCCGTTGTCTCGGTATTTCTATAATCATAAAAAGCATAATCAAGTCCAGGTGTAAAACGCATTACACCTTCATAAATAAAGTAACTTTCATCATATTCAGATGAAAAAGCTCTATCTAAGCTTATGTTTCTTTCCGAATAAAGCTTTCCGTCTGGATAATCAAAAGAACTGCAAACGATTTGATGATATCCAATTTTCTCTATTTCGTAATTAAGACTCTTTTTATAGTTGCCATTGTTTTTATAAGAATAAATATATGCTTCTTTCTTTTCTTCTAAAATTATAGATTTGTCTAACTTGTTTTTATAAAAATCAACATCAATCGTGGTAACACTTCGTGTCGCATAAGAACTAATTAAATAACCAAGATTCTTATCTTTTGTAATATACACTATCATTTCATCTTTTTGGGTTGTTGTTAATGGATTAGATTCCTCAACATAGTCATCCATAGGATTTGACATTTCAATATCTAATGTTTTAACATCGTAATAAACATAATCATTATTAAATTTATAAAAATTCTCTTTTTTAAAATCAGGTGAGCTAATTGAAGAAACAACAAGTTGCTCCCATTTTGTTTCAAGTTCAGTTTCACTAGTTGCAAAAACTGAATCTTCTTGCCGCGTGTAATTTGTTACTTTGTTTTCTACACGTCCTGTTATTTCTCCTTCGTGATGTCTAATTCTCTCATATGTTTCAGGATTGGAAGCATCTGTGGATTTTTTTGCATAATTAATTTCAGTATAAGTTCCAATAAGAGTTTGTTTTTGTCCATATTTTTCAAGAATAATTTTATTATCACCTATAGATGTATAAATGTAATTATTATAAAATGTTTTCTTATAGTGTCCTTCACGTAAATCATTATTCTCTGAAGTTTCAAATATTGTTCCACGATAATATTCATTTGACCTTGTGTTTTTATAATCTTCTTCAATACTCTTGATATACTTTAAGTTTTCCTTCGTTTGCAAAGAAATATATAGTCCTGTATCTTGATCAACGCTTTCCATATTATCTGGTACAGAATAGCAATTATCAAAATTTGCTTTGCAACCAAAAAGAAGCAAAACACTCGCAAACATAGGAATAAGCAAAAGTCTTGTTTTTATATTTTTCATTTTTTCACCTCATATCCCTTTATATTTACATTTTAACAAATAAAGAAGAGATATAATAGTATATTTTTAATAGCACTTAGAAAATGCTTGGTGTTCATCTATCTATTTTGTTATATCCGCTACTTTTATAGAGAATATTTCTAAATTGATGCCATTATCTTTCGTACCACTTGTATAATGAGGCTTGCTTAAGTATTCAATTTTAATTTTGCTAATCGGTTTTTCGCTTGTATGAGTAAATTCAATCATTTTAGCTTCACTAGGATCTTTTGTATATGGATTAAGTGAAGCAAAACACTTATTCTCACAGTCCTCTTTTGTAATTAAATGTTCAAAAACCATTGCATTTTGCACCACATTTTCATTATTTTCATCTAAAAGACTAACACCAAATTTAAAAGTTTGGCCAATAAAGCTATCAATGCTTTCTGAGTTATTAAAACCAGTTACTTGAAGTGCTAAAGAAACTTTTATATTATTTATTGCTTCAAATTGTTTAGTTCTCACCACTCCTGCACCATATTTATGGTTTTCATCTTCTAATAATATGACACTATTGGTGCCAAATTTAGAATTCGCAGTATACCATCCTTCTTGGAAAAATTTAAAATCCGAATCACTTTCTGAAAAATGTTTTTCTAAGACAATTCTTCCTTGTTCTATTACACTAGTAGAGTTTGGTACACTTGTAACATTATTTGCTGTTGTTGATGGCGTTTCATTAATAGAATTAATTAAAGAAGTGGAATTTGTTGTGTTTTTTGCTTCACATCCCGTTAGAAGCAACAAGCAAATAAGTAATTTTTGATATGTTTTCATAAGTTTCACCTTCTAACAATTATTATACTTTTAAATACATAAACATAGCAATTATAATATTATTTATCTTACTTTTTAAAAATATGCACAAAATAAAGCATATTAAGACATATTTATGTCTTATTGTGTTATAATGCTTAACAGTTAGGAGGAAAAAACTATGATATCAAAAACTCTTGCCTTAGATGTTTTAAATGCAGGTCTTGCCACTGGCGCTGATTTTGCGGAAATATTTATTGAAGAAAAATACAATAATGGCGTATCAATTGATAACGACAAAATTGAAAACATATCTTCAGGAATTATTTATGGTGCTGGTATTAGACTATTAAAAGATTTAAGGAGTGTATACGGATACACAAATGATTTATCAAAAACAAGTCTAATGAATTTGGCTTCCACATTAGCGTCTTCTTTTAAAGGAGAAAGAATTAAAACTGTTACTGAATTAAAGAAACAACGTGTTCATAACATTCATAAACAAGCAAAGCCATTACACGAAATGTCTAAAGAAGACAAAATTAAATTCCTTACCATGATTTCAGATGAAATGAAAACTTATGGTGATAAAATCGTTCGTCGTGTAGTTTCTTTAGGTGACAACTTACAAAAAGTCACAATTATTAACTCAGAAGGAAAAATTTTCCAAGATACAAGAGAAAGAGGCAGAATATATATCTCCGCTCTTGCAAGTGATGAAAATGGTATTGAAAATGGAGGCGTCGGTCCTGGTGCTTCTAAAGGCTTTGAATTCTTCACAGAAGATATTGATGTTAAAGCACTTGCTCACGAGGTATGCGAACTTGCCATTAAGAAACTAAGTGCTAAAGAATGCCCATCTGGTAAAATGCCAGTTGTTATTGGTAACGGCTTTGGTGGCGTTATTTTCCACGAAGCATGTGGTCACGCTCTTGAAGCTTCTTCTGTATCTAAAAACTTATCAATATTCTCTAATAAGTTAGGTCATCAAATTGCTTCAGAAGTTGTTACAGCAATTGATGATGGCACAATCCCAAATGGCTGGGGCTCTAACAATATTGATGATGAAGGTAACAAAACAAATCGCACTGTCTTAATTGAAAAAGGAATTCTCAAGAACTACCTAATTGATGATTTCAATGGACGTCGTATGGGCATGAAAGGCAATGGTGCTTCTCGCCGTCAAAGCTATGCTTTTGAACCTACATCCCGTATGTCTAACACTTATATTGCCGCTGGCAAATCAAGTGTTGAAGATATGATTAAATCTGTTAAACTCGGACTTTATGCTAAATCTCTTGGTGGAGGTAGTGTTAACCCTACAACTGGTGACTTTAACTTCGCAGTTGATGAAGCATATATGATTCGTGATGGAAAAATCGCTGAAATGGTTAAAGGCGCAACATTAATCGGAAACGGCGCTGATATCTTAATGAAGATTGATATGGTCGGTAAAGACGTCCAACGTGCTCAAGGTATGTGTGGTGCTGCTTCTGGTAGCATTCCTGTTGACGTCGGTCAACCAACAATTCGTGTTTCAGAAATCACCGTCGGTGGTCGTGGAGGTGCTTTAAAATGATTAAATTAAATAAGTACTTTGAATTAGCTAAAGAAGCTAACATCGAATGTTTAGAATTATATATCGTTCGTAATTATTCTCTAGGATTCTCTTTATTCCACGGAGAAATAGATAGCTATTCCACGAATGATAGTGTTTCTCTTGGTGCTCGTGGCATTTTCAATGGTAAGATGGGTTATGCTTATTCTGAAAAGATTGATAAAACTACTCCAGAATACATTATTAAAAACATCGTTGAAAACGCTAAAAACATTACAAACGATAATAAAGTTGAAATCTTTAAAGGTTCTAAAAAATACAAAAAATTCAATTGCTACAATAAGGAATTAGACACAATTCCTGTTGAAAAGAAATTAGACATTCTCTACGAAATGGAGAAAAAACTAAAAGAATCAGATCCTCTCATCAGTGAAATTGGAGGCGTAGGATATGAAGAGTCTCGCGGTGAAACTATTATCGCTAATTCATATGGATTAAAATTAAAAGAAAAATCAAATTACTACATCTTCTATGCTGAAGCTGTTGCTAAAGATGGCGAAGATACAAAAACCGGTTATAAAACATTTATTGATAACGATTTTTCAAAATTTGATCTTGATAAATTTGTGGAAGACGTCAAAGACAAAACTATTAAACAATTAGGTGGAAAGCCATGCGCATCTAAAAAATATCGCGCAATATTCGCTCCACAAGTTGTTTCATCTTTATTAGGTGCATTACTTTCTTCCACTATTGCTGAAGAAGTTCAAAAACATTCTTCTTTATTAGAAGGCAAACTTAATACCAAAGTTGTTTCTTCAAAAGTTACAATTTCCGAAAAGCCACTTGTTCATAACTTCTTCTTTAAAGGATTTGATGATGAAGGTGTCGCTACTATAAACAAAGACATTATCAAAAATGGTGTTTTAAAAACTTATTTATACAATCTTGAAACTGCATTAAAAGATGGTGTTGAATCAACTGGCAATGGTTATAGATCTTCATCTAAATCTGCTGTAAGCACAGGATTCTCTAACATTTTCTTAAAACCTGGTAAAGTTTCAGAGGAAGAAATGATTAAAAAATGCAACAATGGTATTTACATTGATTCAATTACTGGGCTTCACGCAGGATTAAATGCTCAATCTGGTAACTTCTCATTACAAGCTACAGGCTTTATGATTAAAGATGGTAAAATTGATAAACCAGTCAACTTAATTACTATTGCTGGAAACCTCTTAAAGGTATTCCAAGATGTTACTTTAGTTGCAAATAACGCTGAGTTATTAACAAACTCCTTCACTATTCCTTCAATTATGATTAAAGGAATCGCAGTATCCGGCGACTAATCAAACAAACTTAAAAGGCACTTCAATCAATGATGGGTACCCAGTTTCCTAGACACTAAATGTTTGTTAACTGGATTATATCATAAAGCTAACATGGATGCTTCTCTAAATTTAGATGGAGGCATCC
>ONAT01000006.1 GCA_900315885.1 uncultured Erysipelotrichaceae bacterium | reverse complement strand
TTATACCATCTGGCCAGATGGTATAATTAAACACTCAGTTCTCAAAGAAAGGAATGTTATAGAACTATTCTTTTAATTGAGTAATTCTATACTACAAGGTGACAATATGTTAAAGAGTGTACGTTTTAAAGATTACAAATCGTTTACCCAAGAAACAACAATTGATTTAATCGCAGATAGTAGTGAGATACTAAAATCCACAAATACATATAACAATTTATTAAAAGGTTGTTGCTTTTTTGGCTCTAATTCATCAGGTAAAAGTAATGCTTTGAATGCGATTACTTTATTGCTGCACATTTTGTTTGATAAGAAAATCAATTTTGAAAATTGTGTCACATTCTTTGATTATAAAAACAAAGAACAGACAATGTATTTTGAATACAAATTTGTAATTGAAAACAAAGAAATCACTTATTATTTTCTGGTTAATCGTAAAGGTGAGTTAAAAAAGGAAACACTTTCTATCGATGATATTTTGATTTATAGTTACGAAAAAGAACATATTTTAGATCCTTATTCTATTTTAAAAAATACTAAGTTTAAACAAGGTGTATATTTAAAAGAAATAATAAAGAAAAAGACAAATAACAAAATATTAGATGCTTGGTTTAAATATTTAAAGAATTCTTTTGCTTTAGACACAACTGATTCTTGTAGCGTGAATAATTTAGTTAAGAAAGATAAATCTTATCTGGAAAAATATCTAAAGAAAAATGGTGTTAACGAAATGAATGATTTCTTAATTAATCATAAATTTCCGTTTACCTTAAAATATGATAATAAAGAAGATGTGCCTCTTATGATGGCGTTAAAGTTTGTGCGCGCAAATAAAGAAATACCATTATTTTTAGAATCTAAAGGTAATATGACTTTAGTAAGTGTTTTACCAATGATTTTTAGTGTAACTAAAATAGGTGGGATTATTGCTTTAGATGAATTCTGTAATGGCCTTCACAATAAACTTGAAGAATTACTTATTCGCTACGTGTTTGAAAGCTCAAAAAACACCCAATTATTTTTCGTTTCTCATTCTACTAATTTATTAAAAACAAGTTTGTTAAGACCTGATCAAATATATTCTGTAGACTTTGGTGAGGATGGAAGTATATTAAGAAAGTTTTCAAGTGAAAATCCTCGTGAATCCCAAAACTTAGAAAAAATGTATCTTGCTGGTGTCTTTGGAGGTATTCCTCTTTATGAGTAGTTTAATTATTAATCCTCATAAGCGCATCGGAAGTGTTATTTATGTCGTCGAAGGAGAAAAAACTGAACCTGAACTAATTCGACATATTTATCAAAACATCTTAGGGTACAATACTTTAACTGTTAAAGATGGAGAGATAATGTCTTTAAATAAAAGTGATGATAAGTATTCTTTTGTTTATGTCATTACCGCTAAACACCCACAGATAAGTTTATTAGAAGAGAAAAGTTCGCTCGAATATATGTCTTATATTTATCGCCTCTTAACGCATAATTACAATTTAGATGTTGAAAATAATGCGTTATATTTTATCTTTGACCGCGATAGACAAAGTAACTCTAAAAAGTTTATCAAAGATAAGATTTTAAAATATGAAAATTCACGTGATAATGACAATAATATGAATGGTTTATTTCTTTTAAGTTATCCCTGTATCGAAGCATTTTATTGTAACGCAAGAAGTGATGAAACTAGATTAGCAAATGGAAAAGAAGCTAAAAGATATACGAAACAATTTTTGTTACAAGAATTAGATAAAAATTCACTTTTAAAGGCTACGAAAGAATTTCTTAATATTTACAAAAGAATAGATGATAAAAACTTTGATGTAGCGTTACTAGATAAGTTTGGTAATACAAATAATAAAATACTGAATATGGAAGAAAACTATTACTTTAATCACGAAACTTATATAACCTTATCATTACTTATCTTGTCATTACTTGATTTAGGAATAATAGAAATTATCTATTGAATTTTTTGTGCTTTAAAATTCAAATAATTTACTTGACTTCGTAAACAATTGTCTTATTATTGAAATTACTTTGAAATATGGAATCTAAGTTACGATATGTATATCATACTAAATGGCTTTTATAAAAAAATTACAAGTTCTTGTTATGCTTGAATCAAGGAGGGAGATTCTATATAATTATTCGCTTGAACGAATGAAAACAGTAAATATGAAAAAATTAAATTTAATGATTTACTTAACAAATTAAAAACAACAAATTGCCTTGTGAAGTTTAGAAAAGATAATGAAATTGACTGCTTTAAAGAAAATAAAATTTATTGCTCAAGTTTAGAAAAAATAAGAAATGCCCCGCTTGCTAAATTAGATAAAATCGAGGGTAAAATAATTAACAAGGTTAAATTATGCGTAAATACTATATTTGAAAACACAGATGTTTTTGGATTGAATAATGAAAAAATCATTATTAGTCTCAATGAGAATGATAGTTTTTATGAAATAAAACATATTAGTTTAAAAAACTACATTTTTTGTATTTCATGTTATGATCAAAATTGTACATATGAAGATTTAATGAAATGCATTAAATATTATGGCGAATATGTCTGTATTATTGACGACATTCGTTCATTCTTTTTAAAAATTGTAAAAACAAAGGGAAAACAACTTCACACTTTAGCAATAGCGCTAGTTGATTATAAAAAAGATGAAAAATTTTTAAATTGTTTTCAAAAAAAAGAAGAATTTAAATACGAACATGAGCTACGCCTGTTTTTTTTAGAAAAAGGGAAAAATGGTGTAAAACTCAAACTTGACGATTTAAATGAAATTGGTGAATTATTCGAAGTTACAGAAATAAAGTCGCAGTTTAATAAAAAATAGATTAATTATTAGTTTGATGATTATCTTTTTAATAATTTTATTAAAAATATTTTATATATTTAATAATTTTGCTATACTTTAACAAGTTGGAGGTGTGATAAATGGCTTTTGATCAAAAGAAAATAAGAAATTTTTCTATTATTGCACATATTGACCATGGCAAATCCACTCTAGCGGATAGAATATTAGAACTAACTGGCAGTGTTGATAAAAGAGAAATGAAAGAGCAATTGCTCGATTCAATGGATTTAGAAAGAGAAAGAGGCATTACAATTAAGTTGAATGCTGTTACTTTAACATATCATCACACGGATGGAAATGATTATGTTTTTAATTTGATTGACACTCCGGGACACGTCGATTTTACTTATGAAGTATCGCGTTCATTAGCGGCTTGCGAAGGCGCTTTATTAGTTGTAGATGCAACGCAAGGAGTGGAAGCCCAAACTCTTGCTAACGTCTATTTAGCGGTGGATAACGATCTAGTTATCTTACCAGTTATTAATAAAGTTGATTTACCAAGCGCCGACCCAGAACGTGTGAAAGAAGATATTGAAAAGCGTATTGGCATTGATTGTAAAGATGCTGTTAATGTTTCAGCTAAAACTGGTTTAAACGTAGAACAAGTTCTTGCTAAAATTGTCGAAGATATACCTGCTCCAACGGGTGATATAAATGCTCCTTTAAAGGCATTAATTTTTGATTCAAGTTATGACTCATATCGCGGAGTAGTTATTAATATTCGTTTAAAAGAAGGAACAGTTAGAGTTGGCGATATCATTCATTTATGTGCTGCGAACAAAGACTATCAAGTAACAGAATTAGGTATAAGAACACCAAAAGAAGAAAAAAGAGATGTCTTATACGCTGGGGAAGTTGGCTATTTATGCGCACAAATTAAAGATATTAAAGATGTGCATCCTGGTGAAACAGTAACATTAAAAAATAATACTACAAGTGATCCTTTACCAGGGTACCGCCATATTAATCCAATGGTTTATTGTGGCTTATATCCAGTTGATTCTAAAAAGTATTTAGATTTAAAAGAGGCATTAGAAAAGTTATGTCTAAACGATTCAAGTTTAGTGTTTGAACCAGAGACATCGCAAGCTCTTGGCTTTGGCTTTAGATGTGGTTTCTTAGGCTTATTGCATATGGATGTAATTCAAGAAAGACTTGAAAGAGAATATAACATCGATTTAATCTTAACTGCTCCATCAGTTATTTATAAAGTTTATTTAACAAATGGCGATGTGTTGGAATTAGATAACCCTTCAAAAATGCCTGATCCTAGCTTAATTAAAGCAATTGAAGAGCCATATGTTACGGCTTCAATTATGACTCCTAAAGAATATGTGGGGGCTATTATGGAACTATGCCAAGAAAAAAGAGGCATTTATCTAGATTTAGAATATTTTGATGATACTCGTATGATTTTAAAATATGAAATACCATTAAGTGAAATAGTCTATAACTTCTTTGATAAATTAAAGAGTTACACCAAAGGATACGCTTCATTTGATTATGAATTAAGTGAATATCGCGCCTCAAATTTAGCAAAGATGGATATCTTATTAAATGGAAATGTCATTGATGCTTTAAGTTTGATTGTTTATAAGCCGAGCGCTTATAATCGTGGAAATCTCATTACAAGAAAATTGAAAGAAGTTATTCCACGTCAACAATTTGAAGTACCAGTTCAAGCCGCAATTAATGGTAAGATTATTGCTCGAACTGATATCAAGGCTGTACGTAAAGATGTTTTGGCTAAGTGTTATGGTGGCGACATCTCAAGAAAACGTAAGCTTCTTGATAAGCAAAAAGAAGGTAAGAAGCGCATGAAGAAAATTGGCTCTGTGGAAGTGCCACAAGAAGCCTTTATGTCCTTACTTGCTATCGATGATGACGAATAAGCACGAATTTCGTGCTTTTTTGTTTGATTTTGTAATATCTTGTTAGTAGATTTTTAGTATTTTTTTAGTTTTTATATGGAATTAACCCTTGATATTTGCTAAAATTACTACGAGGTGAAACCATGAATATCGATGAATATTGTGAGATTTTCTCAAATAAAAGTTACGCGACTAAGCAAGAAGTAGCAAAAGCGTTACATATTGGTAGTAATATAGATGGTTTTTGGAATAACATTTTGGCTTATCGTAGTAATTTTGCTCGTAAACTTAATTTACGCGATATTGAGAGAACACCATTTAATATAGTGCTTACACCACTTATCTTAAATAATGTTAATTCTATTGAAAGAAAACTATCAAAATTAATGATTAGATATGAAAAACTTGGACCTAATGATGTCGCACGTTTTTCATTACGCAATAACAATATGATTAAATCATTAAGGCACATTGCAAATAAATACAATATTAGTATTGAAGACAATGTTTTAACAAGCATGGTTAATGGCGATTTCTCTCCATCTTTACCTAATCAAATATCTATTAAGAATTATTATGATGCTTTAAAAGAAATTGAAAAATATTACGCAGATCCAATTAATGAAAATACTTTTTATAAATTTGCTAGTATTTTAAGTGGTATTAATTCTTTTGATGATTTATATCGTAAAGAAGAGATTGAAGACCGTAATTCACGTCTTGTTATTGACCGTGTCTATAGTGCCGCGCCACTTGAAAGAATACAACCAATGATTAATGATTTATTAGAATTTATTAATGATGAAACTTATTCGAGTGTCATACGTGCGATTGTTTCCTATTTCTATCTAATAATGATGAAGCCATTTAATTATTTTTCTGAAGAAATTGCAATTCTTGTTGCTAAATCCATTTTAGCGCATAACGATTTCGATGAAGTTGGTATTTTACTTGATTTAGAGACTTTAATTGATGATTTATCAGAAGAACAAGGACAACTCATTAAAGAAGTCTTAAGAAGTAATGATGTAACTTATATTGTAAATAAGATTATTGAATTATTAATTCCTTCTATCGATGAAATGCTATCTTATCTTGCTAAAAACAATGCTCAAGATATTATGCAAGAATTCTTCAAAGGTGAAGATAATCAAAAAGAAATAAAAGAAGAAAATACACAAAAAATTAATGAAACACTCGTAAATGATGAAAAAGTGTTGCATAATGTAGATTATGAGGTGCGTGTTGCGCTTCCAAAGTTCCCAATTGGGCTTGATGAAAAAGATGCTAATTACATCGCGGAACATTTATTAGAACTTAATCCTAATTTGAAAAAAGGTGAGGCAATGTTCTACGCTCATCACTGCACAGTTGGTAAATATTACACGATTCAACAATTCAAAACTGTTAATGAATGTGCATATGAAACAGCTAGAACCTCAATGGATCATTTAGCTAGCGAAGGATATTATCGCAAGGAAATGATTAAAAATAAATTTGTTTATACTCCAATTCCAAGAAAGTAGGTATTTTATATGATTACATTATCTATGCATCCAGTGCTCTTTTTACTTATTATTGTCGCTATATTTGGTGCTCTAGCGCTAATTGTTTTCATTCTAAGAAAGCATGTTCCATCTTTACGTGATGATGATATCAAAAAACCAGAAACAGAAGAGCAAGCCGCGAAAGAAAGTCTTGATCGTATTCTTGTCCCAATTGAAGATGAGAAGAAAGAAAATAAAGACGAAAATAAAGACAATGAAAAGGAAGATAAATAGTCTTTATATCCATATTCCGTTTTGTGAACATCTTTGTGAATATTGCGATTTTACAAAGATGTTTTATTTACGCTCATACGTTAGTAAATACATTAATGTTTTGTGCTTACAAATTGATGATTTAAAAGATGCTAAATTTAACACTATTTATATAGGTGGAGGGACACCGTCCTCTTTATCACCATTTTTACTTGAAAAATTATTAAAAAGTTTATCTTCACATTTGAAAAATAAGTCTGAATTCACAATTGAAGTTAATCCTGAATCATTAAGTAAAAATAAAATAGCCATTATGCAAAAATATGGTATTAATCGTATTTCTATGGGAGTTCAAAGCTTTAATAATGATATATTAAAAGAGATTAACCGTCATCATAGCGTTCGCATGGTTAGATATTGGATTAATTATTTAAATTCCGTTAATTTAACGAATATTAATATAGATTTAATATATGGCTTACCTAATCAAACTCTTACCATGTTTAAAAAAGATATTGACATTGCAACTTCTTTAAAGATTAAACATATATCTTCTTATTCTTTAACTGTTTCTAAAGGAACAGCGTTTTATAACAATGGTATAAAAGAAGTAGATGAAGACAAATCGCGTGAATATTATGACTTATTATATAAAGAATTAAAGAAAAAAGGATTTTATCGTTACGAAGTATCTAATTTTGCTTTAAGAGGTTACGAATCAAAACATAATATCAATTATTGGAAAGATAATAATTATATTGGTTTAGGTTTAGGTGCTCATGGATATGAAGGCGATGTTCGTTATCAAAACACATCAAACATTAAAGAATATTTAAATGAGAATTATATTAAGGATAAAGAAACATTATCAAGAAACTCAATGATGGAAGAATTTATTATGCTCAATTTAAGAATGAGCAAAGGAATAAATAAAAGAGAGTTTAAAAAACGCTTTGGTGTTGAAATAGGAGAAATCTTAAAAGAAAAGATTAATGAACTAGTAAATAACAAGTTATTAATTAGTAATAAGTATTATTTAAAAACAACTTATGAAGGAATGATGATGCTAGACCATATTTTACTTGATTTGTTTTTAGCACTCGAATAAATAAATTAATAAAAATCTAATAAAAAAACAAAAAAATTAAAAAATATTTTATGAAATTGTGCCGATGCAATCGGTGCTTTTTTATTATCTTGAAAAAAATTTAAAAAAATTAGCACTTTTTGGTTGACAGTGCTAAAAATTAGCATATAATATAATTAGCACTAAGGGAATAAGAGTGCTAAAAGAGGTGAGACATTATGAGTCTATCAAGAAGAGACTTGATTCTTAAACTAATTGTGGAATCGTTCATTAAAACAGCGAATCCAGTTTCAAGCAAACAATTAATTGAAGAATATAATCTAGATGTTTCAAGCGCTACAATCCGTAATGAAATGTTCGCTCTTGAAAAAGAAGGATTCCTTGAAAAAACTCATACCTCAAGTGGTCGTGTCCCATCTTCAAAAGGATATCGTTACTACATTGATCATTTACGTAATGAGCGTGTTGATACGAAAATCCAAAATCAAATTGCGACATTGCTCTCAGAGAAATCTTTAACTGTCGAACAAGCAATTACTCAATCTTGCAAAATTCTCTCACATATGACGAATTTAGCAACTGTGGTGCTTGGACCTGATGCTAAAGGAGAACATCTTATCTCTGTACAACTTATCCCAATCTCAAGTGAGACTGCAACTGTGGTCTTTGTTACTGATAAAGGATATGTTGAGAATAAGACCTTTGTCTTTGATGATGACATTGATTTAAAAGATATTGAAGGATGTGTAAAAATTCTTAATGACCGTTTAAAAGGAACCGCGGTTAGTAACCTAATCGATAAAATGGAAGCTATTAAACCTGTATTAGAAGATTATATATCTGATAATGATCGTTTATATCAAGTATTCATGGATGCATTTATTAAATTTGCTCGTGACCGTGTTTCGTTATTTGGTGAAGGTGAGCTTATCAATCAACCTGATTTAGCAGGTGATGCTGAAACGTTAAGGAGATTATTTACTTTATTTAATTCTCCAGAGCGTATGAAGCATATGTTAATTAGTGATGGTTCGAATAAAGACATCAATGTTTGCATTAATGATAATGATGAATACGCCGATGTCTCAGTTATAACCTCAAAGATTAAGATGCCTGGTGAAAATGAAGGCACAATTGCTCTATTAGGACCAAAGAGAATGGATTACGAAAGAGTTATAAATGCTCTTGAGTATGTAGCAAAAGAATTAGAAAAATACTTTGCAAAGGAAAGGACGAAAGATGGAAGAAAATAAAGAAACAGAATTAAGAGAAGAAGTTAAAGAAAAAATTTCTAAAAAAGAAATGAAAAAATCTGCCAAACTTGAAGAAGAACTTAAGAAAGTTCGTCAAGAAGCTGATGAGTGGAAAAATAAGTATTATATGGCTTACGCCGATACACAAAACACCAAAAAGCTCTTAGAAAAAGAACATTCGGAAATTATTAAGTATCGTGCGGCGGGATTTGTTGAAAATCTCATGCCAGCTTTAGATTCATTCCATTGTGCTTTGCAAATCAAGGTTGACGATCCAAAGATGAAAAACTTCTTAGTGGGATTTGAATATATTTATAAAAATCTCCTCTCGGTATTAGAAAATGAAGGAGTCACAAAACTCGAACCTGAATTACATGCGAAATTTGATGCTTCATATATGCACGCTCTCGATTCAGAGGAAAGTGATTTAGAACCTAATTTAGTACTTAAAGTATTATCTGCAGGTTATAAATTAAAAGATCGTGTGATAAAACCAGCAATGGTCATTGTCTCACGTAAAAAAGAAGAGAAAAAAGAAAATGAAGCGCAAGAAGAAGTAAAAAATGACAATAATAGTTCCAATGGGAACTAAAATATAAAGGAGAATGATTATTATGGCAAAAGAAATTATTATTGGTATTGACTTAGGTACAACAAATTCCGTTGTATCATATTTAACAGAAGATGGCTCATGGAAAGTAATTCCTAACCCAGAAGGACATAACACTACACCTTCAGTTGTAGCGTTTAAGGCAAATGGCGAAGTTATCGTTGGTGATGCTGCAAAACGTCAAACTGTAACTAACCCAGATACTGTTTCTTCTGTAAAACGTTTGATGGGTACTTCCCAAAAGATTCACATCAACTGCATTAATAAAGATTTTACTCCACAAGAGATTTCTGCAAAAATCCTTGCTTATATGAAGGACTATGCTGAAAAGGCTTTAAATACAAAGATTGAAAAAGCAGTTATTACTGTTCCTGCTTACTTCAACGATGCACAAAGACAAGCTACTAAAGATGCTGGGCAAATCGCCGGATTAAAAGTTGAACGTATTATTAACGAACCAACTGCTGCGGCACTTGCTTATGGTCAAGATAAAGAAAAATCCGAAAAGATTTTGGTCTATGACTTAGGCGGAGGTACATTCGATGTTTCTATCCTAGATATTGGTGATGGTACATTTGAAGTTGTCGCTACTGCTGGTGATAACCACTTAGGTGGCGATGACTGGGATCACGTCTTACAAGATTGGATTAAAAACCAAATCAAAGAACAATTCCATGTTGAATTAAATGATAAGATGGCAACTCAAAGATTAAAAGAAGCTGCTGAAAAGGCTAAAATTGAATTGTCTGGTCAACTTGAAACAACTATTTCATTACCATTCATTGGTATGACAAGTGAAGGACCTATCAACTTTGAAACAACTATTACACGTGCTAAATTCCAAGAATTAACTCGCGATTTATTAAAGAGAACAGAAGAACCTGTACGTCGTGCTTTAAGCGATGCTCATATCTCTGCTAGCGAATTAAATCAAGTCATTATGATTGGTGGTTCAATCCGAATGCCTGCTGTTCAAGAATTAGTTGAAAGAATGACTGGTAAGAAACCTAACTATTCTGTAAACCCTGATGAAGCTGTATCTATTGGTGCTGCTATCCAAGGTGGCATTCTCCGTGGTGACGTTAAAGATGTTGTCTTACTCGATGTTACACCTTTAACCTTAGGTATTGAAACTATGGGTGAAGTTATGACACCATTAATCCCACGTAATACTACAATTCCTACAACTAAATCACAAATCTTCTCAACTGCTGCTGATAACCAACCTGCTGTTGACATTATGGTTTATCAAGGTGAACGTCCAATGGCTCACGACAATAAATTACTTGGTCACTTCAAACTTGATGGTATCAAACCTGCAAGACGTGGTGAACCTCGTATTGAAGTTACATTCTCAATTGATGTTAACGGTATTGTTAAAGTAAGTGCCAAAGACTTAGATACTCAAAAAGAACAAAATATCACAATTTCTGGATCTAACGGCTTAAGCAAAGAAGATATCGACCGTATGGTACGTGAAGCTGAAGAAAACAAAGATGCTGATACAAAACGTAAGGAAGATGTTGAATTACGTAACAAAGCTGAAAGTTACATCAATATGATTGATCAACAATTAGCAGATGCTGGCGACAAGATTGATGCAAAACAAAAAGAAGAAACAACTAAATTACGTGATGAGTTAAAAGAAGCTTTAGATAAGAATGATATGGAGACTTTAAGATCTCGTATCTCAGAACTTGAAAAAGCTGCAGAATATATGGCTCAAGCACAAGCACAAGCACAACAAAATAACGCAAGTTCTGCAAGTGAAACAAAAACAGAAGAAAGTAAGAAAGATGACGATGTCATCGACGCTGACTTCACTGAAAAGAAATAATTAAGCTTATATGGGGCATTCACTTGCCCCATTAAGTTGTAATAGGGAGGATGATGCTAATGGCTACTAAAAGAGATTATTACGAAGTACTTGGATTAACTAAATCAGCAACTAAAGATGAAATTAAAAGTGCTTATCGTAAATTAGCAAAAAAATATCACCCAGATATTAATAAAGAGCCGGGTGCTGAAGAAAAATTTAAAGAAGTTCAAGAGGCATACGATGTTCTTTATGATGATAATAAACGTGCCACTTACGACCAATTTGGTCACGCTGCTTTTGATCAAAATGCTGGTGCTGGTGGTTTTGGTGGCGGATTCAATGGCTTTAATGGCTTCCAAGGTGGTTTCCAAGATGTCGATTTAGGAGATATCTTTGGTTCATTCTTCGGAGGAGGAAGACGTCAAAGAAGAGCAAATACTGGACCACAACAAGGCAATGCCGCTTTTATGCGTGTTCGTATTAACTTTATGGATGCGATTAACGGCACGACAATTACAATTCCTCTTGATTTAGATGAACAATGTGGTAAATGTCATGGTACAGGTGCTAAGAGTGCTAGTGATGTTGAAACATGTCATACATGTAATGGTACTGGTACAGTAAGAACTAGACAACAAACACCATTTGGTGTCTTTGAATCGCAATCTGTTTGTCCGGATTGTAACGGAACAGGTAAAACAATTAAAAACAAGTGTGATGCATGTGGAGGAAAAGGTTATAACCATGTGCATACCAAAATTGATGTTAAAATTCCTGCTGGCATTAATGAAGGACAACAAATTCGTATTCCTAACAAAGGTGAACGAGGCGTCAATGGTGGACCTAATGGCGATTTAATTATCGAAGTCACAATCAAACCACATGATAGTTTTGAGCGTGATGGCGATAATATCCACATTGAAGTCCCTATTTCATTCGTGGATGCAAGTTTAGGCGTTACAATTACTGTTCCAACAGTATATGGAGATGTTGATGTCAAAGTTCCGGCAGGTACCCAACCTGGCCAAATCCTTAAGATTCGTGGCAAAGGTGTTAAGAATGTACGTACTGGTTCATATGGTGATGAATTCATCCATATTAAAGTTGTTACACCAACTTCACTTACTAAAGAACAAAAAGAACTTTTGGAAAAATATCGTGAAATCGATAAGAAGTCCGAAACAATCTTTGATAAATTCCGTCGATTATTTAAGCGATAGAAAAAAATTAGTCTTGACTATGTCAAGGCTTTTTTATTATAATTAATTTGTTGTGTAGTTGCTTTTGCTATGCAAAATTATAGATAATCGCATAATACGATTGTCGAAAGGAAATAAACATATGAAAAAATTAGTCTTAACAGCGATGATTATGTCTTTATTAACTTTCGGTGCAATGAATAGTGAAGAACCAGTACAAGTTAAAGCTGAAACCACTATTACGGACACAGAATATAATAATTCTTTTCATCTTGCTCAAATGAATGTTAGTAAGAAATTAATGGAAACTTATGATGGGAGTGGTGTTACTATCGCTATCATTGATACAGGTGTTAATTTTGATCACGAAGAATTCAAAGACAGCTCAGGAAATACAATTTTCTCTGAATTATCCTGTGTTATAACTGGCTCGAATACTTGGAAAAAACGTTCGGACTACTCATCTGAATCTGCTTGGGCAAGTGCCTTAGATGACAAGGTTGGTCATGGTACGCACGTTGCTGGTTTAATTGCTGCTCAACCTAACGGCAAAGGTATTGTTGGTATTGCTCCAAAAGCAAACATTATCTTTATTAAAGCAGTCGATGCAAATAACGCCTTCCCAAATAATTATATTCAAACTGCTATTACATATGCGGCAAATAATGGCGCTGACATTATCTCAATGTCCATACAATCATATGCAAATAGCGTAACTTATAATGGTTCAACAATGACTGGCAACTCACTTCAAAAAACTGCTTTTAATAAATATACACTTGCTGACTACAATTTAGGTTGTACATTATTAGCGGCAGCTGGTAACTATAACACAAGTGAACCATCTTACCCTGCAAATAGTACTAATGTTATCTCTGTTGGTTCAGTTTCTAAAGACGATAAAACAGCGAAAGCACCATTTAGTAACTATGGAATTGATAATATTGATGTCGTTGCTCCTGGTTATGTTATGTCAACATATAAAGGTTCAACTGATACATATAAGAGTGATTGGTATGGAACATCATTCTCTACACCTTTAACCGCAGGATTACTTGCTTTATATAAACAAGCAAATCCTGATGCAACTAATAAATCAATGACAGAAGCTCTTTATGCTTCATGTGATTCTATTACTAATAGTTCAACTTATCCTGGTTGGGCTGGAAATGGTATGATTAATGGTGATCGCTTATTAAATATTTCTAATGCAACTGCATACGACATCTCAGCGGTAATTGCAAAATTTGCTGAAAAGAGAACAGATCCTACGGATTTAAGCGCGATTAAGACATCAATTGATGAAATGGATACATTTATCAAAAATAATGCTTCAACCGCTCCTGAACTAAATAAATATGAATATGTGACACCAATTCACAACGCTTATAACTTCTTGGCAGATACTTGGTATAAGAGTGTTCGTATTAAAACTACATCTTCAACAGCAAAAGCTGTTAGAAGAGCTAATAATGTTGATTTATCTATTTGTGACACTGTAAGTAATGAAACAAAAGCACGAGCAATCGTTGATACATACAATGGCTTAGATTCATTAACTCGAGAAATTCTTAATAGCACTTATGATGTTACAGGTTCTGATGGCGTAGATATCACTATTGGAACATCAATGAAATATATTGCTGATGCTTCGAGTTTGAGTATCAATACAATAGAAAATCAACTTTCTCTTGTTACAAACACTTCAAATCCATTATTAATCGCGGTCATTATCTGCTCTGCTGTTGTAGTGGTTCTTGCAAGTGTAATGGTCTTTATTTCTTTAAAAAAGAAAAAAGCAAATATTGTTGAATAATCAATAATTTAAATATTTATGACTGAGTATTAATTGTACTCAGTCTTTTTATATAGGCTTGATAATTTAGGTAAACGCTTTCATAAAAAAGTCTATTTTTTTATAAAAAAATAGTAACAAATTGTAAAAAAAGTATTGCGTTTTTTATTGAACAAAAAAATAAAAGGTGTTATTATTTTCGTATCTCAAAAAGAGTAAGCGAGGTACATATAATTATGAAAAAAAACAAGAATCTTTTTGCGTTCATGACTTTAATTGCAGGATTAATGTTAACAAGTTGTGAACAAACTCCTTCAACTCCTGCATCAAATGGAGGAACTAGCGGTGTTCCATCCGTAACACCAACACCTTCAACACCTAGTAGTGTTGTTGAAGAGCCAATGACTGCTAAAGAAGCATTAGATGGTATTCAAAAAGTAGCATCTTTATCTTTAGAAGGCTCATTAAAAGCTAATTATTATCAACTTAATGATGTTACTCAAAAAGGTGAACAAACCATTTCTTCTAAAGCTTATGTTGGTGATGATGAATATTATGCTTTAGGAACTTATGATAATGGCGTTGATGCGATTAACTTACACTATTTCAAAAATAGTGAAGGACAATTAATTAAGAAAACTGTTGATCACGCAAATGCTGTGAGTGAACAAATTGTTTATAAGACAACAAGTAGTGCAGAAAAAGTTCCTTTAATGTATGATGAAGCAATTGCAAATCCATTTACTTTTGTAAGTGAAACTGATTTTGTTGAATCTACTGCTCATACAGCAACATTCAATTTGACTAAAGAAGTCGGTGCTTCAACATTAGGAAACTTAGTTTATAATGTTTTAACTGGATATGATGTTCCAGCTGAAAAAATGGTTATTACTTATAGTGAAAATAATACTCCAACTCATATAAGTATTGTTGGGGCAAGATATGATAAAAAAGTAAGCCGTGTCGATTATGTTTATACCTATAATTATGAGGCTGATTTTGTTACAAAAGATGCTTTAAAAGTTCCAACATATCCTTACGCTAAAAATACTGAAGACATGTCAAAATTACAAAGTGCTTTAGATCTAATTAAAAATCATAACTACGAAATGAAATTATATAGTTCATTTGTAAATGATGGATTAACACCAAATATATCCGCAAAAGTTACTCCAAATGGCTTTATTGTTAAAAATGAAACAACTGATGATGCGCCATATGGAATGATTAATGTCGGAAACAATCGTGCTGAAATTCAAATTGTTGAAGATAAAAGCACAGGAAAGGTTACAGCGGTTGGTACTGCTAAAGAATATGAAAATTCTTCAGTAAATGAATACTATCCAGCAGCGGATTATAGTGTTGATTTGTTCGAAAAAACAAGTGATGGCTATGTCTTAAAAGATGCTTATCAAGAAGTAACAACATTAATTCCTGACGCAAATACAGTTGATGTTACTTATTTGTTTGGTGTAAATGTTTTGACATTTAATGTCGCAGATGATTTATCTTCTATCACATATACATATATCTTTAAAGGATTAAAAGGCTATGGTGTTAGAAAAGTAGAATTAACAAATTTAGGAACAACAGTGTTACCATTTAATATTGAAACTGATTATGTTAAATATTCAAAAGCCACAAACTGGGCTGAATTAGATCCAAGCGCAAAAGCAGAAGCAGATGCTCTTATTGGTGCAGATTTAGACAGCATTTTACCATTCATTTCTGCTGATGGCACATCATTTATGGTTTATAGTGATTCTGTGGAAATAAGAATTACTTGTGATAGTGAAGATGCTGCTAACGACTTAAAGAGTTCATATTTCTTTGATTTAGTATTTAGCTATGGCTACCAAGAAGATGGCACTGACTCATATGTTAAAGACAATAAATACCGTGTTGATTTAGAAGTTCAAGCGTTTATTGGTGTCGAGTTTATAATTACTTTAACTTTAAAGTAGTATTATGAAGACCAAGTACATATTCAAGTGTGTATTTGGTCTTTTTGTAATTTGCTTACAAAAATCATGAGAAAGAAATATATATTTCTTTTTTTTGTTTGAATAATTTTGTATAATATGTTAAAAGAGAGGTCTTTTTATGCCAAAGTGTCGTATATGTGATTCAAAAGTGGATGCAAAAGCAACTGTGTGTCCAGTATGTGGATGTCCTAATCCTTGTGATTATTCCCATAAAACATCAGATTTAACAATTAATATTACTGAGGTTAAAGATATTGTGGGTTTTAACTATAAAAAGAAATTAACCGCAGGTCTTTTAACTATGCTTGATATTATTGGCTTAGGAAGATTCTATTTAGGATATCGTAAAACAGGTATATTCTTTATTGTTTTAAATGTTTTACTTATTGTTTCATCAATATTTATTCATATGCTTATTCCTTCATTATCCACATTAAGCATTGCTTTAATTATTGTTCTTGCCATTTTCTTATTTAACATAATCCATGGCTTAATTATTTTATTTACAAATTCTCTTGATGCGAATGGAGATGTACTTGAATAGATGCAGCGTTATTTTGTTAATGGGAATATTGAAGAAGTCTCTTTCTTAGAAGGAGATGTTTTTCATATTACAAAAGTAATGCGCTTTAAAGTTAATGATGAAATTGAAGTTGTATTAAATGAAAAAGTATATTTAGCTAAAATTATTTCATTAACTCCTTTAAAAGTAGAAATTATTAAAGAAATCATTGAAAACCGTGAACTTAATAATGACATTACGTTATTATATTGCCTTCCTAAAGGCGATAAATTAGATTTAGTTATTCAAAAAACCACGGAATTAGGAGTAAAACGTATTGTGGGTGTTATTTCTACACGAACGATTGTTCGTGTAGACGCTAAAGACAAAGAAAAAAAATTAATACGTTACAATAAGATTATTAAAGAAGCTTGTGAGCAATCAAAAAGATCTTTTTTACCACAATTTGAAGATATTATTGACTATAAAAACATCGGAAAATATATTTCTAATCATAACTATATAGCTTATGAAAAAGAAGCATTAAATGAATCTACGTTATTTGATAAATTATGTATGATAAAACCACATGAATCTATTTCTATTCTTGTTGGCGCCGAAGGTGGATTTTCCGAAGACGAAGTGCTTTTTAGTAATACTTTAGGTTTTGAAAATGTTTCATTAGGAAAATGTATATTACGTAGTGAAACCGCGGCTATATATTTTATGAGCATCTTAAATTTTACATTAAGTAGGTAATGATTTATGCGTTTATTTGATGTATTAAAAAGAAATAGCAAGCGAAGAAGAAAATCGCGCAGCATTGAATATATTTATTACAGAGAAAATGAATATTTATTACATAAATATCCATATTTTTCACGTTTAATTACGCGTGACTCTGATTTTAAAATAATTCAAGCTAATATTATTATTCGTGCTTTAAAAAACAAAGAAATAATTGATGCTTCAATTAAAGCTTATAAAGATAAATGCGAAAACGAAAAAATTGAAGTAACAAAAATAGGTATTAAAGAATGTGTTGATAACGCAATTAGAGATTTACCATATCTTAATGATGAAGAAAACCATCGCATTTATATTCCTATATTTTCTAAATCACTTAATATTATGTATGTTGATGAACCAGAGAAATTATTAACATATCCTTATAATGCATTATTAGAGGATTTCTCTTCCGCAATAATTGATTTATTTGATGTATATAATTATAAGTTATATGATTCGTTCTTTTCTAAAATGATTAAGACTAGTGGTGATAAAAGTGCGAATGGCTTTTTTAACGTCGATGACTATTGTCTTTATATCATCAATAAGCAAGGTAGATTAGATGTAAAAATATGTTTATTTGACCGCCACTTACATCAATTTAATCTTACAGAAATAATGAAACGAGTTAATAAAATATCTTATGCATATTTTAATTTAACAAAAGAAGAATTTGAAGAAGAATTATATAAACAAAAATTCATTTCTTCGCATATATATCATCGTATTGAAGGGAGGAAAAGTAAATGAAATATTTAGTTGTGACATTAGGCTGCAAAGTTAATACTTATGAATCAGAAGCATTAAAAACTTTGTTTGATGAAAAAGGATATCAACAAGTAAATGAAGGCGAAAGTCCTGATGTAATCGTTGTTAATACATGTTCAGTTACTTCCACGAGCGACCAAAAATGTCGTCAAAAAATTCGTGGCTTAATTCGTTCTTACCCTCAAGCAATTATGGTTGTTATGGGTTGTTTTGCTCAAATGGCATCAGAATCTATTAAAGATATCGAAGGCGTTAATATCATTGTTGGAACGAACAACCGACACCTTATTCCTAAATTGGTAGATGACTTTAAAAAAAATCATAAACAAATTAATATTGTTGAATCTGGGAACCGTCAAGTTCCCTATGAAGCACTTGAAGTTTCTTCATATTACGAAAACACAAGAGCGTTTTTAAAGATTCAAGATGGATGCGATAATTTCTGTTCTTATTGCATTATTCCTTTTGCAAGAGGAAAGATGCGTTCTAGACCAAAAGAACAAGTTTTAGAAGAAGTTAAAAAGTTATTAGATCACGGCTTTAAAGAAATTGTTTTAACGGGAATTCACACTGCGGGATATGGTAGAGATTTAGAAAATTATCGTTTTGTTGATTTAATAAAGGATATCTTAAAAGATAAGAGATTAAAACGCTTACGCATTTCCTCAATTGAAGAAAGCGAAATTGATGATGACTTCATTAATTTATTACGCGATAATGACGTATTAGCAAGACATTTACATATTCCTTTACAAGCAGGCTCTGATGGCGTTTTAAAGCGCATGAATCGTAAATATAATAAAGAGCAATACTTAGCTAAAATTAATAAGATATATGAAGCAATTCCTGATATTGCGATAACTACGGATATTATTGTAGGTTTTCCAGGAGAAACAGAAGAAGAGTTTTTAAGCACTATGGAATTTGCGCGTACTTGTCATTTTGCTAAGATTCACGTTTTCCCTTTTTCTAGTCGTGCAGGAACAGTAGCAAGTAAGATGCCAAATCAAATACCAGGCGATATAAAAAAAGAGCGAGTGCGTAGATTAATATCTTTATCAAATAAATTAGAAAACGAATATCAATCTAAATTTATTGGCAAACCATTAAGTGTCATTTTTGAAGAATTTGATGAAGCTACGAAAATGTATAAAGGACATTCTTCTAATTATTTGCTTGTCTATCATGAAAGTGATGAGAATTTACATAATGTCATGCTTGATGTAATTTATAAAAAACTAGACAGTGTAAAAAAATAACATGCGATTATATCGGCATATTTCTTAACTTTTTCATAATATGTCAAAAAAATAGTTGTCTTTAAAAGAAAAACATTTATAATTTACCTTGTAAGTAAAAAAACTAGGAGGTGTACGTATATGGCAGTACCATTTAGAAGAACATCTAAAACTTCAAAAAGAATGCGTAGAACTCATTTCAAATTAGCCGTTGAAGGCATTGCAACTTGCCCAAAATGTGGAGCAATGGTTAAAGCTCACCATGTTTGCCCAAAATGTGGATATTATGACGGTAAATCTGTTATTGAAGTTAAAGAAGATAAGAAAGAAACTAAATAGTTTAATTAGTCTTGCAGTTTGCAAGACTTTTTAAATATAAATATAGATTATATCGGACTTTTCTTATATAATTTAAGATGAAAAGAGGTTTTGTTTATGGCAACTTATGTTGATGGAATAAAAGAATTACAAAATAATAATATTGATAAAGGAATAGAGATACTTGATGAGGTTTCAAAAAAAGGTGATTATCATGCTTCTTACCAATTAGCCCAAATGTACAATCAAGGCTTAATGGTTAAGAAAGATGTTAATCTTGCTAGTGAATATTTTGATGTTGCTTTTCGTCAATTAAACGAAGCAGAAACCACAAACGAAACAAATTACTATTTAGGTTTGTTTTACTCTTTTGGTTTAGGTACCGTTAGTAAAGATGAAGTTAAGGCTTTTGAACTTTTTGAAAAAGGCGCAAATAACAATGATATTAACGCTATTATCATGTATGCAAGATGTTTGCTTATTGGTGCAGGTTGTGAGGCTGATGTCAATAAAGCATTTACATATTTAGATAAAGCCAAAGATTCTAAAAATCCTATCGCTTATAAACTTTATGCCGACTGCTTATTAAATGGACTTGGTACAGAAGCTAATGGCAAAGAAGCAGTCAAATATTATGAAAAGGCTGTTGAAACTGGAGATGTTGAATCTTTATTCGTCCTAGGTACTTTATATCATGAAGGACGAGGCGTAGAAGTTGATGAAAAGAAATCATTTGAATATTTTGAAAAAGCAAGTAAATATAATTACCCAGAAGCATTCCGTAATTTAGCTTTCTTCTATGGTCAAGGTATTTATGTGACCAAAGATTTAACTAAAGAGGCTGAATATATGAAAAAATATGCGGATACAGGCTCTGTTAAAGGAATGTTCATTTATGGCACAATGTGTTTAGATAACACTCATCGCCTCTTTAAATATTTAGAAGGACTTGAATATCTTAAACGTGCGGTATCTTTACAAGATCCAAGTGCAACTTTATATATGGGTAGAATTTTCGAATCTGGAAGCTTTGGCGTATTTATGAATAAGAAAGTTGCCTTTAATCACTATCTTACAGCTTATAATCTTGGTGAGAAAAGTGCTAGTAAAGAACTATTCCGTTGCTATAAATTTGGTGTTGGTGTAGACCAAAATGCTCAAAAAGCTGCAGAATTTGAAGAAATAGCAGAGAATTTAGAAAAAAGTGTCGATAAACGTGCTTAATAAAAGTATTTTGCATAATTGTTTTTTATGATAGAATAGTTATATAAGGATGGTTAAAAACTATGAAATACAATAAATTGATTGATCACACAATTTTAAAACCAGATGCTTCTATTGAAGCAATTAAGAAAATTTGTCAAGAAGCTAAAGAGTATGACTTTATGTCAGTATGCGTAAATCCTGCTTATATTAGTTTATGTAAAGAAGAACTTAAAGGTAGCGATGTAAAAGTTTGCACAGTTATCGGTTTTCCGTTAGGAGCAACTTTACCACAAGTTAAAGCACTTGAAACTCGTGAAGCTGTTATGGAAGGTGCAGATGAAATTGATATGGTTATCAATGTTACAATGCTTAAGGCAAAAAATGATGACTATGTATACCAAGAAATTGAAAAAGTAAGACGTTCTTGCGTTGGCAAAGTCTTAAAAGTAATTATTGAAACATGTTTATTAACAGATGAAGAAAAAGTACGTGCGTGTTTATTAGCTAAAAAAGCAGGCGCTGACTTTGTTAAAACTTCAACTGGTTTCTCTACAGGTGGAGCAACTGTTCACGATGTAGCATTAATGCGTAAAACTGTTGGCGACGACATGGGTGTTAAAGCATCTGGTGGAGTCCGTACACACGAAGACTTATTAGCTATGATTGAAGCAGGGGCAAATCGTATTGGAACATCTGCAGGCCCAAAAATTATCTAAACTTAGGTGCGATTTCTCGCGCCTTTTATTTGTTTATTAAAGTTAAATATTTATTAATATTTGACGATGTATTGATATAACTTAAAAATGTTGTTAATAAAAGTATCATTAATAGTAATTTTTATTAAAAATAAACCATTTATTCACATAAAAAAGAAAATAAAAATATATTGCATTTGAAGTTAACTATGTTATAATTATTTTGTTGTTTAGCCATTCGGCTTCAGAAGGAGGGAGACAAATGCCAAGAACAATCGTACGCGATAATGAATCATTAGATGACGCACTTCGCCGTTTCAAGAGACAAGTAAACAAGGCAGGTACACTCGCTGAAGCACGTAAACGCGAATTCTATTTAAAGCCTGGAATTAAACGTAAACTTAAATCCGAGCAAGCTCGTCGCAAATCTTATTAATATTAAGCATCTGAAAGGGTGCTTTTTTTTGTCTTTTTTTACTTGCTTTACCATATATTTAAATGGTGATAGCATGTTTGTTTATGAAAACGGAGTATTAAAAGTTGTCGGATATAAAAAACTCATTAGTGTCGATGAAAATCAAATAATTATTGATATGAAAAATATCATACTTAGTGTTATTGGTATAAATCTAACTATTTGTTTTTTTGATAAAAATGAAATTGATGTCAAAGGAATAATTGAAGATGTGAGGTTAGGCTATGATAAATAATAAAATTATTGTGCAAGTTAAAGCATATTCTTCACTTTCCATGTTAGAAAATTTAAAGAATAATAATATTGTTGTCTATAATTTTAAAAAGAATTCTGATTATCTTTATACGTTATCAATTGATATTTTTAATGAGAAGAAGATTTTAAAACTATATAAAGATGCAAAAGTGATTAATCGTGTGGGTTTGTTATCCCGTTTTCGTAATTTATTAATGTATCGCATAACTTTAGTGGCGCTTATTGTTTCTCTTACTTTCTTTTTCTTGTTAAATTCACGAATTTCTTCGATTAATATTAATGGAGAAAATAAGGCAATGAATAATCAAATAGCCTTAAAAACTAATGAATATGGCTTAAAAAAATATAGTGAAAAACCAAATTTTAATGAATTAAAAACCATAGAAAATAATCTTAAAACAGAGTTTAGAAATGAAATTGATTTTGTAGAAGTGACCTTAAAAGGTACAGTAGTAAATATCAATTATAAAATGCGTAAAGAAGTAGTAACAATTCCTGAAAGTGACACCTCTTTATATGCCAAAAAGAATGGTTTAATTCAATATTATGTCTTGACTAGTGGCGTAAAGATGATTGAAGAAGGGCAATATGTAAGACAAGGTGATTTGTTAATTAGTGATTCTATACTCGATGCTCAAGGTAACGCAATTTTTATTGGAGCGCTAGGAGAAGTATATGCGAAAACATGGAATATTGTGGAGACAAGTTCCACTCTTAATGATGAAGGAGAAGCATTTATTAAGTGTCTAGAAGAAGCAAAAAGTGTAATGTGTAAAGGCTTTAACGAAAAAGAAAAGATAATTAAGGAAAAAGTCTTAAAATTTAACAAAACAAATAACAAATATGTTCTTTCAATTCATTTTACTTGTCTCGAAAATATCGGAATTACCAATTAATCCTCCTATATGTATAATAGGAGGTTTTTATGAAATATAGTGTTTTACAAAGTTGTGAAAGTGATTGCGGGTTTGCTGTTTTAAAAGTTTTGTTAGCGAATTTACACAAGAATAAAGATTTTTTATTTTTAGATAATAAGAAAAAGAATAATTTATCAATGCTTGATATTAAAAAAATCGCTAAAGAATATAATGTTGATTTACAAGGGTATGAAACAAATAATTTGTCTGATTTAAGTACACAAAATCTACCGATAATATGTTTAATAAAAATAGACAAACATTTTCATTACATTTTATTAACAAGTATAACAAAAAATAAATATGAAATATTTGATCCTAGTATTGGTGAATTATCATTAGAAGAAGACATATTTCAAAGCGTTTTTTGCGGTAACATCTTAGTAGTAGAAGATGTTGGAAATATAAAATTTAAGGCAAGCAAAAAGCCAATGAATAAAGAACTGATTATAGCTACTTCTATGAATTTATTTGCCTCTTTATCATTTTTTCTTTCATTTCTCTTTTTAAATAATATTATAAATTTTGTCTTGCTTACTATTTTAGGAGTTATGTTTTTGTGGCTACAAAAAACATATTCTTTTAAGTTTATTGAAACGACAAATAAGCGACTTAATTTAAACTATAATAATCTAGTAATTGTCAATAAATATGAACAAAATATAATTCAAAATATTATTATAATTCCTACACATATTATTACATTTTTTGGTTTGTTATTTTTGTTTATAACTTCACTTGAAAAAGGATATATCTTTTTTGTTTTAGTGACTATTTTGTCTTTTGGATTTTTTCTTATTACAAATGGAACGAACAAAGAAAAGAATCGTATTGAATTTTTAGAAAACATAAAATGGAATATTGATGAAACCTTAAAGGCAAGCAAACGATTTGGAAATGTCATTTTATTTCAAAAAATCGCATTAATTATTGTTAATATTTTACTTTGCTTACTTCAAATGATTACGAAAAACTTAATTGGTGTTGATTACATTGTTTTTCAATTTACTCTCAACGCTTTAACTTATTTTACCATCACAAAGATTCTTTTAATTGATGACAAAATAAGTTTTATAAAAAGCAACAACTTATAATTTCTATTTCTAATTTATCACTTATGTGATAAAATAATCATGGTGATAATATGCAGTTAGAATTTGAAAATGAATATAATCCTAAATACGATGAGTATGAAAAGATATATTTAGCCTTAATGAAGAAAACTTTTAAACGTCTCAAAATTAAGGCTGATTATGAGGTTGATGTCTCGTTAATTAATAACGAAAGAATTCATGAAATTAATAAGGAATATCGACATATTGATCGTCCTACAGATGTTATTAGTTTTGCCTTCCTTGATGAAGTTGAAGGCGAAGTAAAAATTAAGGGTAGTATTCCCACTTTACTTGGTGAAATTTTTATCTCTGTTGATAAAGCATTAGAACAAGCTAAATCTTATGGACACTCTATTAAACGCGAAATGTGTTTCTTGTTTGTGCATGGATTATTACATTTGCTTGGCTATGACCATATGAAAAAAGAAGATGAAGTAGTGATGTTTTCATTACAAGAAGAAATACTAAAAGGAGAAGTTTTTATGACAGATGAAGAATTAATTGAATTAGCAAAAGAAGCTCGCAAATTAGCTTACACCCCTTATTCACATTTTAAAGTTGGAGCGGTTGTGGTTACGAAAGATGGAAATCATTTCCTTGGCGCAAATATCGAAAATGCAAGTTACCCACTTTGTATGTGCGCTGAAAGAAACGCTCTATATCACACATATATGAATGGCTACAAAAAAGATGATATCGCAATTTTAGCACTTGTTGCTGATACGGAAGATGTATGTTCTCCGTGTGGAGCTTGCCGCCAAGTTATCTCAGAATTATTCCCTCGTGAAGGAAAAATTATTATGGGTAATTTAAAAGGAAAAATCAAAGAAACATCTGTTGAAGAATTACTCCCATTTGCCTTTGATTCAAGTGATTTATAATGAAAAGCGGTTTTGTTGCACTTATTGGTAGACCTAATGTTGGAAAATCAACATTACTCAATGCCATTTTAAATAAAAAAGTATCGATTATATCACCTAAACCTCAAACAACTCGTAACTCTATTATGGGTGTCTATAACGATGAAGAATCACAAATTGTTTTTGTGGATACGCCAGGTATTCATAAACCTTATTTTAAGTTAGGCGAATATATGAATAAGGTAGCTTTTGCCTCCACTCGTGATGTCGAAGCTATTGTTTTACTCGTTGACTCATCACTTGAATTTGGCGAAGGAGACCAATATTTAGTGGATCACATTCATAGTGATGCACCAATTTTTGTTGCCTTTAATAAGATTGATTTGACAAATATTTTATTAATTACGAGATTAAAAGAAAAATATCGCGAATTGTTCCCTAATTCAAAATTTATTGAAATATCTGCTTTAAATAATGTTTCAATTGATGACTTAATTAAAGAACTAAAAAACTGTTTAAGTGAAGGACCACAATTCTTCCCTCGTGAACAAGTTACAGATAAAGACAATGCATTTGTCATATCTGAATTTATTAGAGAAAAAATACTTTATTTAACTAAGCAAGAAATACCTCATTCAGTTGCAGTTTACGTTGAAAAAATCGAAGAAAAGAAAGATAAATATAACATTTATGCTACGATTGTTGTTGAAAGGGACACCCAAAAAGGAATACTTATTGGTAAGGGTGGAAAAATGATTAAAAGGATTGGTGTTTTAGCACGCAAAGACATCGAAACTTACTTAAATAAAAGAGTTAATTTAACAACATTTGTGCGTGTTGAAGAGGAGTGGCGCAATTCTACTCGTTGCTTACGAGAATTCGGCTACCAAGATAAATAATTATGGAATTTGAAGGCATTGTTACAAGTGTCACGGCGTATCGTGAATCTGATGGCATTGTTAATCTTTTAACTAAGAACGGCTTTGTGACTTTTACAGCACATGGCATTTTAAAGATAAATGCTAAACTTACTTCACTTTGCCAACTTTATAATGTTGTAAAAGTTGATTTATCACAAAACAAAAAGAGTGCACATTACACTTTACAAAGCGGTGAGACTTTAAAATCATACAAAAATTTGTATGAAAATATCGAAGCAATGTTAACTTTAGGCTTTATCATTGAATTAGCTAAAAAAACAATAGATGAAGAGAATATATCTAGTATTTATGAAGCAATTTTAGTTTGTCTAGATGCAATATTAATGCAAAAAGATTTACGTACAATTAGGCTTGCTTTTTTATCACATATCATCAATAATGTTGGCCTAACTTTAAATGTTAATGAATGTGTAAGATGCGGAAGTAAAAAAGGAATAATTTCTTTATCATATGTTGATGGGGGATTTGTTTGCCATAAGTGCTTATTATCAACTGATATTCAACATAAACCTTTATACATCAAAATGGCGCGTTATGTGATGATTGCACCTTTAAAAGAAGTAGTTGAAAAAGCACTTCCAGAGTTTGAATGCAACGCTCTTTTCCGTGATTTTTATCACTTTTTAAGTGAACAATTAGACATAAAATTAAAGAATTTTGAACTTTTGGTAAAAATATTATAAAATTCACTCATAGTAGGTTGACAAGATTAAAATATTTAGTAGAATATTCCTTGTGTTTTCACAAAGTGAAAATATAAGGAGTTTTTTATGGGAAAATTTGATTTTGAAAAAATAGTAACACATTTGCAAACACAAGGATATGTGTATCAAGGTTCAGAAATTTATGGTGGACTTTCTAATACATGGGATTATGGTCCGCTTGGCTCAGAATTTAAAAATAATGTTAAAAAGTTATGGTGGAAAAGATTTGTTCAAGAATCACCGACAAACGTTGGAATAGATGCAGCAATTTTAATGAATCCTCGTGTCTGGGAAGCAACAGGACATGTTTCTACATTTAATGATCCACTTATTGATTGTAAAGAATGTAAAACAAGACATCGTGCAGATAAATTAATTGAAGCAAGTTTCCCTGATGTTAATGTTAACAAGATGACTAACGATGAAATGATGGCATTTATACGTGAAAATCATGTAACTTGTCCAAATTGTGGTAAATCTAATTTTACTGATATCCGTCAATTTAATATGATGTTTAAAACTCATATTGGTGTTACAGATGATAGTAAGTCTTTAGTCTATTTAAGGCCTGAAACTGCTCAAGGTATGTTTGTTAACTTTAAAAATGTTGTGCGTACAACACGTAGAAAATTACCTATTGGTATTTGTAATATTGGTAAAGCATTTAGAAATGAAATTACTCCAGGTAACTTCACATTTAGAACTCGTGAATTTGAACAAATGGAAATGGAATTCTTCTGTAAGCCAGGAACGGATTTAGAGTGGTTTAACTACTGGAAATCTTACGCATTAAAATTCTTAAATGATTTGGGAATTAAAGATGATGTTTTAAGATATCGTGATCACGAAAAAGAAGAACTTGCTTTCTATTCTAAAGCCACAACTGATATTGAATTTTTATTCCCATTTGGTTGGGGAGAATTATGGGGCATTGCTGATCGTACAGATTATGATTTAAAAAGACACATGGAATATTCTAAGCAATCTCTAGAATATCTTGATCCAGAAACAAATCAAAAATATGTTCCATATTGTGTTGAACCATCACTCGGTTGTGACCGTTTGGTTTTAGCATTATTATGCAATGCTTATGATGAAGAGCAATTAGAAAACGATACTCGTATTGTTATGCACTTAAATTATGCAGTTGCACCTTATAAAGCATGTATCTTACCTTTATCAAAACAATTATCTGAACAAGGTAGAACTATCTATAGTGACTTAGCTAAATATTTCCCAGTTACTTATGATGAAGCGGGAAGTATTGGCAAGAGATATCGCCGTCAAGACGCAATTGGTACACCATTCTGCATTACTGTTGACTTTGATAGTGCAAATGATAACTCAGTAACAATCCGTGAACGTGATTCAATGAAACAAATTCGTATAAAAATTGATGAATTAAAAGACTATATTAGTGAAAAAATATTTTTCTAAAAGAATTTAATCTAAAAGAGAGGAGTGACATCAATGATTGACCAAAGTATTATAGAAGATATCTTAAAACACGCCGACATTGTCGATGTCATTTCTTCTTACATTAATGTCATCAAAAAAGGCCGAAATTATGTGGCGGTTTGTCCGTTCCATGATGATAAGAATCCTTCAATGATGATTTCAAAAGAAAAACAAATCTTTAAGTGCTTTGTATGTGGTACAGGTGGTAACGCTATTACATTTATCCAAAAATATGAAAATATTTCTTTTGAAAACGCTGTTAAGAAATTAGCAGAACTTATCGGATATAAAGATGCGCGACTCAACATCAAATCTACTGCTAGCAAACAAGAGGAAGCAAATGCTCCATTATATGTAACTTGTGAAGAGTTAACAAAATTTTATATGATGACTTTGCTTGCTAAAGAAGGAGAAGAAGGCAAAAAGTATCTTACTGAACGCTTTATTGATGATGAGGTAATCAAGCAATTTAGAATTGGCTTTTGTCCAAATAATCCGCTTATATCCATTAAATATTTGCAAGCTAAGAATTGTACTTTAAAAGATATTGAAACTATTGGAGTTGCAGGACATAGCAATGGACAATATGTTGATAAGAATGCAGGACGTGTCGTCTTCCCATTAACAGATATTAACGGAAAAGTTGTTGGATATTCTGCACGTAAAATTAACAATTCTGATGAGGCTAAATATGTTAACTCACCCGAGACGCCATTATTCCAAAAAGGTAATATCATTTATAACTACGCTAACGCAAAAAAGACTGCGAGATTAGATGGCTATTGCTATTTACTTGAAGGTTTTATGGATGTTATTGCTTTATATCGAGCAGGTGTTAAATCTGCGGTTGCCCTTATGGGAACGGCTTTAACAATGCAACAAGTTAATTTATTAAAACGTCTTAATGTCGAAATTCGTTTGTGTTTAGATTCGGATAATCCAGGTCAGATGGCGACATTAAAAGCCATTGAATTATTTGATAAGTCCAATGTTAAATATCGTATTGTACGTCGTTCAAATGGACCAAAAGACGCTGATGAAATATTAGATAAATACGGCAAAGAAAATCTTATTAAATGGCTTAACATTTTAATTGATAAAGTGCAATTTGCTATGAATTATTTTTCTAGAACAAATCCTCTTAATACGATTGATGAACGCAAAAGATTTATTCTTGATTTCTTACCATTTTTAAAGAATGTTAATAGTGAGCTTGAACTTGAGGAATATATTGTTAATATTGCAAAAATTACAAATTTCGACCGTAAAGTTATCACTAATGCATTAGAAAAATATAAGAAAAATAATACTCATGAAGAAAATGCAAATATTACTCTTGATATACATCCAGAACGAAAAGCACTTAAAAGATTACAGTTAACTGAACGTATGTTTGTGTACCAAATGCTTTATTCAAAAAAGGCATTAGAATTTTATAAAGATAAAGATGTACCTTTGTCAAACGAAATATTTTCAAAAATTGCTAGTTATATTATGGAATATTACCGCAACCACGAAAATATGACGATTAACGATTTAATCAATAGTGTAGCTCAAAGTGGTGATAAAGAAAAAGATGTCATTGTTTCTTCAATCACAGAGTTATCATTTGAGAATCGTTACCCAGAATGCTCTAACGATTTGTTAAATGAGTTATATAGTATCATTCAAAAGGAAAGAGCAAAAGAATACGATAATTTTATATTTGAAGAATCAACTAAAGGTAAAAGTGACGTAGAACAACTAAGAATTTTGCGCGAAAGAAATATTAAAAAGAATGCGCAATTAAATAAAAAGTAAGGAGAATTATTATGGCAAGAACAAAGAAGAAAGAAATGGAAGAATTTGAAACACTTGATGAAATCAAGGAAAGACTTGTTAAAAAAGGGCAAGAAGAAGGTTCTTTAAATCAAGAAGATATCTTTGATTCAGTAGCACATCTAGATTTATCAGATGATGAAATGAATGATTTAATCAATTACTTTGCAAGCAAAAAGATTAAAATTGAAACTGATGAAGATGAGCCACTTGATGATGACAATATCGAACTTGATGAAAAACAACTTGAAGATGGTAGTTCCATCATCGATGATGACGATGTATATGGCGATTCATATGTCAAAGAAAAAATTGCTGATGACATTGAAGATGTTGATAAATACGCAAGTTCTGATGTTAAAGTTAACGACTCAGTAAAATTGTATTTAAAAGAAATCGGCAAAGTAAAATTATTAGGCGATGAAGAACAAGAAGTAGCAAAAAGATGCGCCGAAGGTGATGAAGAAGCTAAAAATCGACTCATTACTGCAAACTTACGTCTTGTTATTAATATTGCTAAGAATTATGTCGGACGTGGAATGTTCTTATTAGACTTAATCCAAGAAGGTAACTTAGGCTTAATTAAAGCTGTTTCAAAATTTGATTACACAAAAGGCTATAAATTCTCTACTTACGCAACATGGTGGATTAGACAATCAATTACTCGTGCGATTGCCGACCAAGCGCGTACAATTCGTATTCCAGTACATATGGTTGAAACAATTAATAAAATCACTCGTGTCCAACGTCAATTAGTTCAGGAATTAGGTCGTGAACCAACTGCGGAAGAAATCTCTGAAAAAATGGATGGCGCAATCTCACCCGAAAAGATTAGAGATATTCAAAGCATTGCTGTTGACCCAGTATCACTAGAAACTCCAATTGGTGAAGAAGATGACTCAAGATTAGGAGACTTTATCGAAGATAAAGAAACAGAATCTCCAACTGAATATGCGACTAAATCTTTATTAAAGGATGAACTATATTCAGTAATGAAAGATTTGACTGATCGTGAAGAAAAAGTTCTTCGTATGCGTTATGGTCTGGATGATAATCACCCTCATACTTTGGAAGAAGTTGGTAAAGAATTCGGTGTTACCCGTGAACGTATTCGTCAAATTGAAGCAAAAGCAATTAGAAAATTACGTCACCCAACACGTGCAAAACGCTTTGGTGACTATCGTGATGCAAAATAATGAAATTATCGCATAGATTAAGTGAAATATATGATATGCTTGAACAAAACTCAAATGTCGCTGATATTGGAGCGGATCATGGTCAACTAATCATAGAATTTGCAAAACAAAATAAGAACTCAAAACTATTTTGTAACGATAACAAAGTAGGACCTTTTACAATCTTAAAAAACAATATATCAAAATATAACCTCACGAATGTTGATGTTTCTTTATCTAGTGGTATAAGTGCTTTACCTAATTACATTAATTGTATTGTAATCGCTGGTATGGGTGGAGATTTAATAGTTAAGATATTGAACGATGACATTGATAAATTAAAAAATGTTGAAACACTTGTTTTAGCACCAAACACTAACACTAAAGAAGTTCGTAAATTTATGACAAGTATTGGTTATTATATTGTGTCGGAGAGTATCATTTTTGACAAGCATTATTATGAGATAATAAAATTCAAAAAAGGCCAAAGACAATATGATGATTTAGATTATGAATTTGGTCCGATTTTACGTAAAGAAAAATGTGAAACGTTCAAAAATAAATATTTAGAAGACATTAACTCGTTAAAAGAACTTTTACATAATAATTTATCAAAAGAGAGAAAAGAAGAAGTTTTAAATCAATTAGAGAGGATAAAATCTTTATGAAAACACGTGCTTTATTAATTAGGCTTGCTAAACAATTTCCGCATTCAATAGCGAAAAAAAATCACGATTTTGTCGGTACAATGGTGGGACCAGTACCTTCAGAAGTTCATAAAATCGTTTTATGCTTAGATTTTGATGAAGAAATTTTAGCTACGACTTTAGAAATAAAACCAGATATTATTTTTACGCATCACCCATTCTTTTTTGGTTCAAAAACTAAAATTTTAAAATATGATGAACATAAGGCTTATCTAAATGAAAAATTAAAAGAAAACAACATTGCTTTAGTTTCATTTCACACAAATTTTGATGAAGGAAAAGGTGGTATGAACGATGCTTTAGCGGGTTTATTAAATCTAAAAGATGTTTACGCTCCTATTAATGAACCAATGATGCGCGTTGGTTCTCTAGATGAGTCAATGCCTGTTTTAGAATTCGCAGAATACGCCAAAAGAAAACTAAATGTTGATTACGCTTTACTTGTTAATTATGGTAATGCAGATATTAAAAAAGTCGCTATTATAGGTGGAGGAGGCTCACGTAGCTACGTTGTCGCTAAAGAAGAAAATGCGGATATTTACATTTCTGGCGATGCGCCTCATCATGTAAGACGCGCTATAGTCGCAGATAAATTTAATTATCTAGATGTCCCTCATGAAGTCGAAAGAGCTTTTATGGGTGCAATGAAGGAGATAATTAAAAAAATAGACCCAAGCTTAGAAGTTATAATCTTGGATCATGAAAAAATGCCGAAAGTTATTTTGTAAGAAGATATTCTTTAATTTCTTCTAAAACATTCTTTGGTGTTGAAGCACCACCTACAATGGTGATGTAATGATATTTATCTAAATTACTGTCAAATAGATCTTTGACAGTTTTTATTTGTCTAATTTCTTTATTTTTATATAGCTTTTTAGATATTTCGTATAATTTTGAAGTATTTGAAGAGTTGTTTGAGCCTACGATTAAAATTAAATCACAAGAAGAAGAGATGTTATTAAGGGCTTTTTGACGTTCGTAAGTAGCATTACAAACAGATTTTAAAGCTTTAGCTTTTGGAAAATGTTTAAATATATCTTCTTGAATATCTTTAACTTCATAAATAGATAAAGTGGTTTGGCATACAATAACTGGCTCTTGGTCAATTATTTTTTTATAATCCAGACCATCTTTTATATCAAATAAAATAACTTCGGGAGAAATAGCTAAAGAAGCATCGGTTTCAGGATGATTCTTTTTACCAATAAAAATAACTTGATGATTGTCTTTGATTGCATTTTGGATATGATGATGATTGACTTTAACAAAAGCACAAGTAGAATCGTACACGATTAAGCCTTTTTTAGTCGCTAAAGCATTAAGTTTTTCGTCATGTCCATGCGCAGTAAAAATAACAACTCCGTCATTAACCTTATTTAAGGCATCGAAAAGAGTTGGAGCAATAATAGTTTCAATATGATGCTTAGTTAACTCATTAATAACAGTTTCGTTATGAACAAGCATTCCTAAGATATAAACATTTTTATCTTTATGTTCTGAACGTGCTTTTAAGGCGAGGGAAATTGCGTTATTAACACCTTGACAACATCCAGATGGCTCTAATATTTCTACTCTCATGATTTTCACCGATTCTTATTTTATCATAAATTAAAAAAATGGTCTATTAGGTTGAGTTTGTTCCTCAAATTGTTCTTGCTTTGGCTTTTCCTTTTTTGGTGTAATAATTTCTGGGTTATCAATTACTTCATGCTTTGCAACGGTCTCTTTCTTTTTAAAGAGAGAACTAGTTAGTGATTTTGTTACATTTTTTGCTCCCGCTAACAAAGGTTTAACTTGTGTATATAGCGGAATTGCAGTTGAGATAGTGGCAATTACTTCTTGTGAACCAGATAATAACTTTGATAATGTAAACTTTGTTGCGCTACGCTTTGGAGTATTAATGATTGGATTTTTATTTGTCGGAGTGCGAATCGGATTATTAAATCCATTAAACTGACGATTGTAATAAGGGTTATAGTAAGGATTATAATTTGGATTAAACATATTTTACCTCCCTTATATTTATATGTTTTCGCCTAGACTTTGTTAATTAAGTTTTTGTGCTTTGTGCTTTGATGATTTATTAAAAGTGTTAATTAACATAAGTTAAAGTTTTGTGTATAATTGAGAAGGAGTGATGATTTATGACAACATTTAAAAGTTTTGCTTTAAGCAAACAAATGACAACCGCTCTTGAAAAGTTAGGTTATAAGAGCCCTTCAAAAGTACAAGAACTTGTAATACCACATGTTTTAAAAAGAGAATCTTTAGTGGTGACTAGTGAAACTGGATCTGGTAAGACCCATTCTTTTTTAGTACCTATTATTGACTCGTTAGATTTTTCATTAAATCAAATTCAAGCTATTATTATTGCTCCGACTAGAGAACTTGCAAAACAAACTTATGATTTTGCGCGTGCTTTTAAAGAATATTTTCCAAATTTACGTATTGCTTTATTAACTTCACAAGTGGAAAAAAGTAAAAACGAAAATAAATTAAGCAATGCTCCACAAATAATCGTGGCGACACCAGGGCGATTATTAGATTTAGGAATAACTAATAACGTTGCTAATTTGTCGACAACAAAATTTATTGTACTTGATGAAGCTGATATGTTTATGGATTCAGGCTTTTTAGATGATATCAATACTCTCCTTTCTAATTTAGAAGATGCAACCAAATTAGTGTTCTCGGCGACTATAAATTCTAAATTATCTCGTTTGATTGAAAAATATATTGGTGCGGAACACGTGATAACACTAGATAATTACACAAATGCAAATGTTAAACATTACGCTATCGACATTAGACATAAAGATATTTTAGAAGCAACAAAAGACTTTATTGATGCAATAGAACCATATTTCCTTTTAGTTTTTGCTTCACGCATTAATGATGTTAAAAGGATTTATGAATATTTAAAAACCCGAAAATACAATGTGACAATAATTCATGGCGATTTAGAAAAGCGTGAACGTAAAAATGTTATGAAACGTATCAACGCTATGGAATTCCAAATCGTTGTTTGTTCAGATATGGCGTCACGTGGCTTAGATATTGATAATGTCTCAGATGTTTTAAATGTTGATTTACCAAAAGATTTATCATTCTATTTCCATCGTGCAGGTCGAACAGGTCGTTTTAATAACGTTGGCAATTGTTTTACTTTCTATAATGATGATGCGACAGAAAGCATTTTAAAACTTATTGATATGAATGTTAAATTTGATTATTTAGTTTTAAAAAATGGCGAATTAAAAGAAGGTAAAGAAATCGTTAAAGTTAAACGCAAACACAAAAATGTGGATGAAGCCTTAGACCGCGATATACGTCGTGCAGTTATTGAAACACGTAAGAAAAAAGTAAAACCAGGTTATAAGAAAGCCGTTCGTGTCGCAGTAGAAAAAGTAAAACGTAAACATCATCGTCAAAAAATTAAAGAAGATATACGTAAACAAAGAGTAAAACGTTATAAAGAAGAGGCAAGAAGAAATGGATAAGTTTTATATAGGAAGTCATGTTGACAACAAAGCCCCAGATTTTGTTTTAGGTTCAGTTAAAGAAGCTCTTAGCTATGGGGCAAATGCTTTAATGTTTTATACTGGTGCTCCACAAAATTCTTTTCGTAGACCCGTTAGTGAACTAAAAGGAAAAGAAGCTTTAGAACTATTAAAAGAAAACAATATATTATTGAGTAATGTTGTCGTGCACGCTCCATACTTTATTAATTTAGCAAATGTCACAAAACCTGAGATTTTTGAATTCTCTTTAAAAGCTTTAATTGATGAAATTAATCGTGTTGCAGCATTAGGATATTTTAAATTAGTGCTTCATCCAGGAAGCCACGTTAAAGCTGGAGCAGAACTTGGCATTGAACAATTAATTAAAGGATTAAATCTTGCTATTGCTGCTACAAAGGAATGTAAAGTTCGTATTCTAATTGAAACAATGGCGGGCAAAGGTAGCGAAATAGGTATCACCCTAGAACAAGTACATCAAATCATTTCTGGAGTAGAAGATAAAGATCGTATTGGCGTTTGCCTCGATACATGCCACTTATCCGATGCTGGCTATGATATTAACGATACAGAAGGTATGGTTAAAATGCTTGATGAAATTATTGGTTTAGCAAATATTTATGCTATACATATAAATGATTCAAAAAATCCTCGTGGGGCGCATAAAGATCGTCACGAGAATATTGGATATGGTTTTATAGGATTTGAAGCATTATCTCGCTTTGCCCATCACGAAGCTTTCAATGATATTCCAAAAATTTTAGAAACTCCATATATAAATGAAAAAGCGCCTTACAAAGATGAGATTGCGGCGCTTAGATGTAATATCTTTAATTCGTCACTTAAGTAATTGATCAAGCAATACAGTTGCTTTTTGATAAGTTGACTCTTTAACTAAATGTCTTGCTTCTTTAAGTAAGGCATTTTTATTTTCTTTATTGACTTTAAAACGATTCTTTTTTAAGAAATCAAGTATCTTAGTAGCCTCATCTTGACTAATTTCTACATTGTATTGTTTAGCAAGTTTAAGTGCATCAGTTAAAGTCATTTGATTAATGTAATAAGCAATAAGATTTTGATTCATGAATTAGACCTCTTTATAGCATATTACAATTTATGTTTTTGGTTATTGATTTATTTCTTTTTCAAGTCTTTTAATGGCTTCATCATCATTTTTTAAAGTACAGATGACTTTACCCTTTTTAAATAAAATCCATTCGCCGTTACCACCAGCAATACCAATATCGGCATTTTTAGCTTCACCTGGACCATTAACAACACAACCCATGACGGCGACAGTTATTTGCTTATTTACTTTTTCTAAAATGTTTAAAACCTTGTTTGCAACCTTTTCAACGTTAACACGAGTTCTTCCACAAGTAGGGCAAGCAACAAGTGTAGGATAGTTTTTATATAATCCTAAATCGTGGAGCATTCTTTTAGCGGCAATTACTTCTTCGCGAGGATCACCACTTAAAGAAATACGAACAGTATCGCCAATTCCCTCTAATAGAAGAGGCGCTAGACCTGCGACTGAACGGATAATTCCGATTTCTTTTGTTCCAGCTTCGGTTATTCCTAAATGTAAAGGATAAGGGAATTCTTTGCTCGCCAAGCGATATGCGGCAATAGTGGTTAAGACATCAGAACCTTTCAAAGATATGACAATATCATGAAAATCTAAATCTTCAAGAATCTTAACATGCTTTTTAGCGGAATCCACCAAATCTTTTGCACAATATAAAGTTGAGTAATCGTGAATTTCTTTGTCTAAAGAACCAGAATTAACACCAATACGAATTGGAATATGTTTTTCTTTACAAGCCGCTACGACTTTTTTAACATTTTCAATACTTCCGATATTACCGGGATTAATGCGAATCTTATCAACGCCATTTTCAATAGAAAGAAGAGCCAAACGATAATCAAAATGAATATCGGCAACTAAAGGGATATGTATTTTTTTCTTTATTTCTTTAATCGCATGTGCGTCATCTTCATCCATTACAGAAACGCGAATTATATCGCAACCTAATTTTTCTAAATCAAGAATTTGTTTGATTACATCTTCGTAATTTGAAGTTTTAATGTTGCACATTGATTGTATTTTAACTTCACTAGAATGACCAATAGAGATGTTACCAACTTTAACTTGACATGTTTCTAATCTATTCATAATTATCACCTTTTAAATTATAACAAATTATTTAATTTAATTCTCTTAATTTCATTTATTTTTCTTATATATTAGTTTTAAGCCTTAGGCAGAGTCATAAAAAAGAAAATAAAGAAAAATGAAGAAAAAATATAGCATAAATATTTTTTATATGCTATTATTATTTAGCGTAATTTTCTATTGGAGGTGTCACTCATGAGAGATAACATTATTTATCGTTGTACAGAATGTCAAAACGAGAATTATATTGGTACAAAGAATAAACGTAATCATCCAGATCGTATGGAAATTAAGAAATTCTGCCCAAAATGCAATAAGATGACAGTACATAAGGAAAAGAAATAAAGCTTTGGCTTTATTTTTTTATTATCTATATGAAAATAGTAACTTTAACTTATACAGGCGATTTAGTAGCGAATACTCATTTGCTCTTTCTTAATGATAGAGATGTCGTTGCGTTTGATTTAGGGCAAAGAAATGACTCTTTTAAGCGTTATATAGAAAATCATAATCTAAATCTGAAAGCTATTTTTATTACACATGGGCATTTTGATCATATTTGTGGCTTAAAATTTATATCTAAAGATATACCTCTTTATATAAGCAATGAAGATGCGATATTATTAACTGACCCTTATAAGAATTGTTCAAGTGAAGGAACGCATGTAATCATTGATAATCCTTATATTGCTTTAAATGATTTAGATATTATCAAAATTGATAATGTTGAGATTCAAGCTATTAATACTCCGTTTCATTCACTTGGCTCTGTGTGCTATATGATTAATCACGAAGACTTAATTACTGGCGATACTTTGTTTAAAAGTGTGATTGGAAGGTGCGATTTACCAACTTCTTGTGCCCGCTTCATTGATGAATCTTTAAAAAGACTAAAAGACATTTATCAAAAATATGGAGATATGAATGTTTATCCAGGACACGGAGAAAACACCACACTAAAAAGAGAAGTAGAGAAAAACTTTTATATGAGGAATATAAAATAAATTATCACCCAAAATAAAATGGGTGATTTTTTTTATGAAATTTGTAGAAAATGCTTTACTTAGTCTTTATTTAACAATTTTAAGCTTGTTATTATTTGAATTATCTTATTTATTAAATTTTACGATTTTTTCGCCGTTTCTATTTATTAAAAGTAACATTGTTAATGTCACCATTTTAGCTTTACTTATTGAGTTATTTGGATTTTATCTTTTTTATTTACTTTATAACTATTTGTTATCGAAGAGATTTATGTGGCTTAATCATTTACATAAGTATATTATTTTAGGAATTGTTGACTATGTTTTATTAATTGGCGTCATGAAAATTTTTAATTATTTTCCTAAAATTCAATACTTAACAACGCAAATATGCTTATTTTCGGTAATAATTATCTTAAAAGTTATTAATTGTTATTCCATATTTTATTCAAATTTGATAGAATATCAAAGAATAGAAAAAAAGGAGATGTTAAAATGATAAATGTTACTGAATTAAGACCTGGTAACTCATTTGAATACGAAGGAAATGTTTACACTTGCATTGACATTGCTTTAAATAAGACCGCAATGGCAAAAATGAAAGTTAAAGTAAAATCAAAAAATCTTCGTACTGGTAACGTTTTAGACTTATCTTTTATTGGTGGAGACAAAATTGAACTTATTCACCTTGATAAGAAAAAAATGCAATACTTATATGACTCTGGTGATGCTTTAGTATTTATGGATCAAAACACTTATGATCAAATTGAAATTTCTAAAGAGCGTATGAAATGGGAATGTAATTTCTTAAAAGGAAATGAAGAAGTTCAAGTCGTATTCTATGGTGATGAAATTATGGGTATTTCTTTACCTACCACAGTCGCTTTAGAAGTCACTGAATGCGAACCAGCTGTCCGTGGTGACACAGTTAATAAGGCTATGAAAGAAGCAGTTACAGAAACTGGCTTTAAAGTTCGTGTCCCATTATTTATTTCTGCTGGCGAAGTTATCATTGTTCGTACAGATAATGGCGAATATGATGGACGTCAACAAAAATAATTCTACTTTAATTGTTAATAATTAATAAAATTGTTCGGGCTAACCGAACTTTTTTATTTGTGACGCAATTCTAGTTGTTTCGACACTTAAATATTTCATAATATATTTGTTCTTTTTTATATCTTGCATGCGTAAAATCTAATGAATAGGAGGATATTATGAATAAGCGCGTTATAACATTTTTATCTTTGTTTTCTCTTGTTATGGTACTTTCCATTTATTACGTTATGTTACCAATGGGGAATAATGTGCCGATTGATGATGCTAGTACGGTAGGTAACATTATCACGAATGCGGAAGACCCTTATATAGAAAGTATTATTTTAGAACGTAAAACTTCTTTAAATGAGGATTTGGAATCACAACTTGAGATTATGGCTAATTCATCATATAGTGCCACAGAAAAGTGCGTTGCAGCGGAAAGAATAGAGGCAATTGAAAAATTATTAGATGTCGAAGAAGAAATGCGAACATCAGTAAAAGAACTTGGATTCCCATCCGCGTTCGTAGAAGTTAAAGATAAATCAATTGATGTTTTAGCTATCTCAGAAACTAAAACAAAAGAAGAAGCTTTGACGATTATGGAATGCATCGATTCGTTCTATTTAGATAATCAATTCCGCCAAATTTATGTAAGATTTCGTTAATTAATCATTTTGTTTGTAATACCTTCAAGAATAATGTAAAATACTTGTGAGGTGAAAATATGATTATATTAGCAGGCTTTGATTGGTCATCTGTTTTATACCTAGTTATAGGTTTAGTAGTTGGTGGTGTTGCAGGATTTATGATTGCTAGATCATTAATCAAAAAAGAATTAAAGAAGAACCCACCAATTAATGAAAATATGATTCGTGCGATGTTTATGCAAATGGGACGTAAACCTTCTGAAGCACAAATTCGCCAAGTCATGAATTCTATTAATAAGAATAAGTAAAAGTCCTGATTAATTCAGGATTTTTATTTTTGTCAAAAAATAGCACAAAAAACTAAAACGTTACTAAATATTTACTAAATAACTACTAATTTAGTGAAATTGTTAAATTTGTTAAAATTTCACCACAATTGACAAATAATTAGTTTTTCAATTACTTAAAAAACCTTTACATATATATGTAAAAATTTGTTATAATATTAAAGTTATGAAGTACAAGGAGTTGATATTATGCCAAAAACAGATACACATACGTATGATGAAAATGACATAGTGTTACTTAAAGGGCTTGAAGGTGTTAAGAAAAGACCTGCTATGTACATTGGTTCAGTTAACACCATGGGATTGCATCATCTAGTCTGGGAAATCGTTGATAACGCCGTTGATGAAGCATTGTCAGGCTTTGGTAAGTATATTACTGTTACAATTTATAAAGATGGTTCTTTGTCTGTTCAAGATGAGGGACGTGGTATTCCAACTGGAGTAAATAAAGCTACTAAAAAATCTGCGATTGAATTAGTTTTTACTGAATTACATGCTGGTGGTAAATTCTCTGATAAAGCATATACCACAAGTGCTGGCTTACATGGTGTTGGTGCCTCAGTCACTAACGCATTAAGTGAATGGCTTGAATGTAATGTTTATCGTGATGGAGAAATCCACCATATCAAATTCGCTAATGGAGGGAAAATTGTTGAACCATTAGCAGTAGTGGGTAAAACTAATAGACATGGTACATTTGTCCGCTTTAAACCGGATGCAAAAGTATTTACTACTGTCGAATTTAAATGGGACACAATCTACAATCGTTTACAAGAATCGGCATTCTTATTACGTGGTGTTCATTTTATCTTAAAAGATGAACGCACTAATGAATCAACTGAATTTTATTATGAGAATGGTTTAAGAGAATATGTTTCTGTCTTAAATGCTAATAAGACACCATTAAGTCCAATTATTTGTTTTGAAGATCCAGTCTCACATATTAAGATTGATCTTGCTTTCCAATACTGTTCACAAGATTATAGCGAGACCATTTTATCTTATGTTAATAACGTTCGTACACGTGATGGCGGTACACATGAAACAGGCTTTAGAATGGGTATTACTCGTGCAGTTAATGACTTTGCTACGACTAATAATTTATTAAAAAATAAGATTAAACTTGAAGGTAGCGACATTCGTGAAGGATTAACCGCGGTTATTTCTTTAAAAATTCCTGAAGATAATCTTGAATTTGAAGGACAAACTAAAGGAAAGTTAAATACACCAGAGGCTTTACCTCTTGTTAATAACTTTGTTTATAGTAAATTCACATACTATCTAAATGAAAATAAAGAATTCGCTGTCCGTTTAATTAAAAAGTGTGTCGAATCACAAAACGCCCGTATTCAAGCTCGTAAAGCAAGAGAAGAAGCGCGTAACACCAATAAGAAACTTAAATCTGAAGTTATCTTATCTGGTAAATTAACACCACCTCAATCAAAAGACTATGCGAAAAATGAACTATTCATCGTCGAAGGTGATTCCGCTGGCGGAACAGCCCGTACTGGCCGTGATAGATTACATCAAGGTATATTACCACTTCGTGGTAAACCATTAAATACGGATAACGTAACGATGGACCGTATGCTTAAAAATGAAGAATTTGCAACTTTAATTAACACAATTGGTGCTGGTTATGGTTCAAACTTTGATGAAAAAGAAACACATTATGGCAAAATTATTATCATGACCGATGCTGATACGGATGGTGCACATATTCAAACACTTTTATTAACGTTCTTTTATCATTATATGCGTGGTTTAATTACAGCGGGAAAAGTATATATTGCAGTACCACCTTTATATCGTGTCTTTAAATACAAAGATAAAAAAGAAATATTTGAATATGCTTGGGATGATGAAGGCTTAGAAAAAGCTAAAGCTAAAATTGGTCCTGGCTATTCTGTCTCACGTTATAAAGGCCTTGGAGAAATGTCTTCCGAGCAATTATGGGATACCACAATGAATCCAAAAACACGTTTACTAATTAAAGTAAATATCGAAGATCCATTGCTTGTTGAATACCGTGTTGGAGTTTTAATGGGCAATGATACATCCTTAAGAAAAAAATGGGTTGAAGAAAATGTTGATTTCAACCTCAAAGATGAATTCATGAAGGAGGTAAAACGTTAATGGCTAAGAAAAAAGTTGTTGAAGAAGAAGTTTTTCAAGAAAATATCCAAGACTCACCTCTAGAATTTATCATGGGTGATCGCTTTGCTACTTATGCAAAGTACGTTATTCAAGACCGTGCAATTCCTGATGTCCGTGACGGACTTAAACCTGTTCAAAGACGTATAATCTATGCAATGTATCTTGATGGTAACTTATCAAATAAGCCAACACGAAAGTGCGCACACACTGTCGGTGCTGTTATGGGTAAATTTCACCCACATGGCGACTCCTCAATTTATCTTGCGTTAGCACGTATGTCACAAGACTGGAAAGTGCGTTTACCTTTAATTGATTTCCAAGGTAACAATGGTTCAATTGATGGTGATGATCCAGCGGCTTATCGTTATACTGAAGCTCGACTTGCAGAAGTATCTGATGAATTAATTCGTGACTTAAATAAAGACACTGTTGATATGCAACTAAACTTTGATGATACGATGCTTGAACCAGTAGTCTTACCATCGCGTTTTCCTAACCTACTTGTTAATGGTAGTGAAGGTATTGCAGTTGCAGTTGCCACGAACATCCCACCACATAACCTCCGTGAAGTTATTGACGCTACAATATACTTTTTAGGACATAAAAATGTACAAAATAGTGATTTAATGCAATTTGTTAAAGGTCCTGACTTCCCAACAGGTGGTATTATTTATAAAGGCGAAGGCTTAGAATCTATCTATACAACTGGTAAAGGTAGAGTGGAAGTAGTGTCTCGCACTTCAATCGTTGAAGATAAAAATATCAAACAAATTATTATTAATGAAATTCCTTATGGCACTTTAAAATCCGAGATAGTTTATGAAATCGATAAAATCTGTCATGATCACGATGTTGATGGAATGTTAGAGGTTCGCGATGAATCCGACCGTAAAGGTTTACGTATCGCTATTGACTTACGTAAAGATGCAAAAGCGGATATCGTCTTAAATTACTTATTCGCTAAGACTAAACTTAAATCATCTTACACTGCGAATATGGTCGCAATTGTCGATGGAAGGCCTAAAACTCTTGATTTAAAATCATTTATTGAAGCATATTGCAACCATCAAATTGATGTTGTAACACGTAAATCAAAATTTGATTTAGAGAAACAAAGCAATCGTTTACACATCTTAGATGGTCTTATTAAGGCTGTTTCCGTTGTGGATGAAGTCGTTAAGATTATTCGTGCTTCAAAAGATAAACAAGACTCGAAAAAGAATTTAATGAGTGCTTTCGGCTTTTCTGAGTTACAAGCGGAAGCTATTGTCAACTTACAATTATACAAATTATCAAATACTGATATCACAACATTTGTTAACGAAAAGAAGGCTTTAGAAGCCTCAATTGAAGAACTTAAACAAATCTTAAGTGATGAAAAGAAGTTACATAAAGTTATTATTCGCGATTTAAAAGCAATCGCTGATAAATATGGTGATGACCGCCGTACTTCCATTGAAGAAAAAGGCGAAACAATTGTCATTGATAAACGTGACCTTATTGCTAAAGAAGATGTCTATGTTGTCGTAACAAAAGATGGCTACGCCAAAAGATCAAGTTTAAAATCACAAAAATCAAGTGATGGAGCACTTCCAGGCTTAAAAGAAGGCGACACCTTAATGTGTGCGCAAGTGCTTAATACATTAGATTATGTCTTATGTTTTACAAGCCGTGGTAATTATTGCTTTATTCCAGTTCACGAATTACAAGAAGGACGTTGGAAAGAAGAAGGTAAACACATTTCTTACGTCTGTAATTTAGGTTCTGATGAAAAGATTGTGCGTGTTATCGCTGTTTCAGAATTTAAAGATGACTTAGCAATTTGTCTTGTCTCTAAAAACGGACAAATTAAAAAGACTAAACTTTCCGAATTTGAAACCACCCGTTATTCTCGTCCGTTATGCGCAATGCGTTTGTTGCGTGACGATGAACTTGTTGACGCTATCGCATTAACAGGTGATACCAATATTGTCTTATTTGCTAAAAATGGACAATGTACATACTTTAATGAATCAGAATTAGCCTTAACTGGTATCAAGACTAGTGGCGTGAAATCCATGCCTTTAAAAGGTGATAATGAAATCGTGCGTATGTTTGGTATGTTACCAGAAGAAAAAGCAAAATTCGTTATTATTTCCGATAATGGCTGCGAAAGAATCTTTGATTCTTCATATTTAGTATTAACTCCACGTCTAGGTAAACAACAATATGCATTTAAGAGCTTTAAATCTGATCCACATAACATTAGTTATATATCAAAGACAACACGTAATACTGAATCTATAAATGTCAATCTTCTTTTAGATGATAAGAGCGTTTTAAATCTTAAGATTGATGACTTTAGACCAACACCAGTTGATAAGTATGCAAAACGTAATATGGATATATTAAAAGCCAATCAACATGTCTTACTAGGTTATGAAGAAAAAGTTGAGTATGTGGATGAAAACTTTAAACCACTCAAACCTAAAAATAGCATTGGTACATTTAAAGTCTCGCACGTTGAAGAGAAAGAAGAAAAAGAAGATAAAGGTTACGAACAAATCTCAATTTTTGATGATTTAGGTGACTAATTAAATTTAAAGGCACTACTAAGTGCCTTTTTATTTGTTATGCATCTTAAATTCGGTTAATAACTTTGTTAACGCTCTTTTTTCAATACGCGAAACATAAGACCTTGAGATTTTATATTGCTTAGCAATCTCACGTTGTGTGAGTTCTTTCGTATTATTAAGTCCATATCTTAAAGTAATAATCATTAATTCACGTTCATCTAAGACTTTTAAATATGATTGTAAACACTTGAGTTTATGTGATTTATCTATTTCATCTGGTATCGAGTAATCATCATCACCAAGCGTTTCGATAACTGTTATTTCGCTACCATCTTTATCCATGCCAATTGGCTCATAAACTGAAATGTTCTTAGAATATTTTTTGTTTGCCCGAATATTCATTAATATTTCGTTTTCAATGCATCGGGCGGCGTATGTGGCGAGTTTAACATTCTTATTCGGAGAATAAGTGTCAATTGCTTTGATTAGACCAATCGTGCCAATTGAAATTAAATCTTCGTTAGATTCATCGGTGTTATCGTATTTTTTAGCAATGTGAGCGACAAGCCTTAAGTTGTGTTCAATTAGCACTTCACGAGCTTTTTCATGTGTTTCAGCGTCAAATAGCTTATTAAGCCAATATTCTTCCTCTTCATCGCTTAATTTCTCTTTAAAGACTCCATTATTAATAAAACCTACTAAAAACTTAAATCTAAATAATAAATCAAATAATAAATTCATAATTTCACCAATATATTTTATTTAGAATCCATTGATATTATGTAGAAATACATCAAATAATGTCTTTTTATATATTTGTGCTTTAATTTATTAATAAATTAACTTAAAATAAAGTTAGGAGATGGTAATATGTGCAAAAAGTTTATTCCATACGCTCATGGACAAAATATCTTTGATGTAGATATTACTTTTTTCGTCTCTCATAATATTAAAACTCTTTTAGTTGATCTTGATAACACGCTTGATAGTTATCGTGCGATTGAACCCTCTAAACGCGTATTAGATTTAAAAAGCGCTTTAGATAGGGCAAACATCGAATTAATTGTTATATCAAATAATAAGGAGAAGCGGGTTTCTCGTTATGCACAACAACTAGGTGTTCGATTCTTATTTAGTACGCATAAGCCATTTACGCGTCGTTTAAAAAAGTTTATCAAAGAAAATAATATTGATATTAGTAGCACTATGCTTGTGGGTGATCAATTAATCACTGATGTCTTAATGGCAAATAATGCAAAACTAAGAGTCTTATTAACTGAAAAGCTTGTCAAAGAAGATCAATGGACAACACATATCAATAGAATATTTGATCGTCCAATAAGAAGACACTTAGCTAAAAAAGGCAAACTAGTAGACTGGAGGGATAAATTATGATGTCTAAAGAAAAGGTAAGAATTTGTAAAGGGTGCGGTGAAGTTTTACAATACACTAATCCAAAACAAAAAGGCTACATGCCCGAAGAAGTTTATAAGCGCGGGACTGTCGATTTGTGCCGTCGCTGCTTTAGATTGCAACATTATAACGATGATAACGCTGATTTTATGCCTTCAGATAATTTAACTAAAATTTTATATGATGCAACTAAAAAGAAAGCTATATTTGCTTATATCATTGATTTATTTAATTTTGAAGCAACATTTGATCGTGAGATTAATGATATTATTAAAGGCTCAAAAGTTATTCTTCTAGCTAATAAGCGCGATATCTTATGCAAATCATTTAATAATGATGTTATCAAAGAATATGTTATAAGAAGAGCAAAAGAAGCAGGACTAGATCCAGTTGATGTTATTATCATGTCCGCTAAAAAGAACTATAATATCGATGAAGTATATAATTCTTTTGTGCACTACGCCAAAAATAAAGATATATATGTTATCGGTGCAGCAAGCAGTGGCAAATCAACTTTCATTAATAAGTTCTTAAAGAATTATAAGAATGATACAGAGCGAATAATTACTGTTTCTTGTTATCCAGGAACAACATCACGTTTAATTGAGATTCCATTAACGGATAAGAATTCAATTTATGATACTCCAGGTATTGATTCAAAGAGTTCAATGATTTGTAACGTGGAAAAAGAAGTAATTAAGCATATTATTCCTAAATTAGAGATTAAACCTATTACTTATCAACTTAATAAAGGTAATATGCTTTTATTTGGTAATTTGGCGCGTATTGAATACATTGATGGACCACGTACTGGCGTTACTGTTTATGTAGCCCGCACAGTCGATGTTCATCGTGCAAAAATTGATAACTTAGAAACCATTAAAAAGAATTTGATTGATAAAGAGAAGATTAAACCTATAAGTAAAGAAATTGATGGTTATAAAATGACACGCATTAAAGAAACAAAAGATACAAAACAAGATATCATTATTGCGGGATTATGTTGGATTTCTTATAAAGGAAATGGACAAGTCTTTAAGGTTTATACCCCAAAGGATGTTAAAGTAACGCACGATGATGCAAAGTTTCAGAGGTAATTAATTATGTTGAATTCAAAACAAAAAAGGCAACTTAAAGGCTTAGCAATGAAAGAAGCGGCTTTATATCAAATTGGTAAGAACGAGATAAGTGATAATACGCTTGAGATGCTTGACAAGGCTCTTACCGCACGCGAACTAATTAAGATTAGTGTTCTTAACTCAGTTTTATCACCAATTAATCAAATAGCCCTCGACCTTTCTAGTGCCTTAAAAGCAGATGTAGTAGAGGAAATAGGACATGTTATTGTCTTATATCGCCAAAACAATGAAAAACCAGTTATTAAGTTGGTAAAATAGTATGGCTAATATTTTAATTTATGGTGGATCATTTGATCCAATACATAATGGACATATTAAAGTTGCAAAGAAGATTAAAAAGGCTTTATCTATTGATAAAGTCGTTTTTGAGCTTGCAAAAGCACCAAGATGGAAAACTCCTAATGTAGATTCTTTTCATCGCTTAAATATGCTAAAAATAGCTTTAGAACCATATAAGGACTTTGATATTGATTTATATGAATTTGATTCTAAAGAAGAAGTAAATTATTCTTATAATACTATCCTTTATTTTAAGAAGAAGTATCCAAATGATAAATTGTTCTTTCTTATTGGTTATGACCAATTAAATAAATTACATGATTGGTATAAAGCAGATGAACTATCCAAATTAGTGCAAGTAGTGGCATATAACCGTAAAACAAATGAGGAACTTAATATCGATAATATTAAAAAATATAATATTAAGATTATTAATGGTCCTTACTACAATGTATCATCTACGCGTATTAGAGACTTTAAAAGTATAGATGTTAATCCTAATGTCTTACGTTATATTTTAGATAACAGATTATATTTTGCAAAAGAAATTCAAGAGTATTTATCTATAGATAGATATAACCATTCTGTTGAGGTTGCCCTCCTAGCTAAATTAATTGCTCATGCGAATAAGTTAAATGACTTCAACGCATTTAAAATTGGCTTACTTCATGATATAGGAAAAGAAGTAGATCTTAATCAAAGTCTAGAGATTATGAATAAGCATTTTAAAGAATATGTTAATTATCCCAAATTCTCTTATCACCAATTTGTTGGAAGCTATTTAGCGCATAAAGATTTTGGTGTTAATAAGAAAGAAGAACTAGAGGCCATTGAATATCATGCGACAGGAAAGAAAGATATGTCACCATTAGGAATGGTGATTTACGCTTCTGATAAAATTGAACCAACACGAGGATTTGATTCAAGAAAATTAATTGAAGGAATGATTACAGATTACTATCAAGGATTTGTTGAAGTCTTAAAGGCAAATAAGATTTATCTCCTTGAACATGGTAAAGATATATACAATCAGTTGACTCTTGATTGTATGAATCAATATTTAAAATAAGAAGAAGTAATAACTGTAATAGTCAGGTTTGATTATTGCAGTTTTCTTTTTGTTAAATTAGGGATATGGATATAGTCATTAGAACAAGTCCGAAAAGACTTGTTAATTTTCTTTATTATTGCCAATTAGACATTAATCGACCTTAATTTCGTGAGTATATCAACTTCGCATAATGTATATTATGTAAACTAAATAAGAGGTAAAAGCCCATTATATCGCATTTTTTAAATATTGATTATTTACGATGTAATGTGGGTTTTGTGTACTTTTCCACATAATTTTGATAACTAAAACAATACTAATTAAATACTAATTAACTACTAAAACGACTAAATCTTAATAAAAACATGTTTTAAGCCATCAATTAATTTTTTAATTTGCACATCGTTAAGTTTTATCTTTGCGTTCTCATCTTTAGTATCATTTATAATTGGGCGAACGTATAATCTCATCTTATCGAGCGCTCTAATTTGGTTCACGATTGCGAGCGTCTCGCGTTCAGTTACCAATCCTTCAATGTGTCCAAGATTAATATCGCTACAAGGATTCGCACCATACTTATTTGACTTAAGAGGACAGACAATTACTAAAGGATTGTTCGCGTGACTATCCGCCAAGACAACTCCATAATGACGATTTGAAAATTCGCAGTTAACATTAACACCCCAATCGAATTCATAAATTTCGCCAACTTTTAATTCAAGGCTTGGTTCATATTTTTCTTGATAACTTATATATTCGAGTTGTCTTTTCACCCACTCTAATTGTTGCTTTAAGTTATTCATCATATTATATTTTTTCTTTGTTTCTTCATCCATGTAATTTGTTTCGTCGCATCTAAATTTGTATCTCATATATTACCTCACATATTACATATAGTTGATTAAATAAAAAAATACGAAAAAAAATTAACGATGGTTAGTCGTTAATTAATTTCTTTTTAAGTTGTTTAATAATCGCTTCTCCGATAATAACAATGATTACCACTTCTATGATTACGGCGATTAAATTAGACATATCTAATATTGTAAATGAATCATAAATAATTATTCCCACGCTATTCTTGGTTTGACATAAGTATTCAGCCATAATCATTACTTTAAAGCTTAAACCAATAGTTTGTAATAAAGTTAAGATTATGTGTCTTCGCATTAATGGAAAATATATTTTATTAAATTTTAGATACTTTGGACCTTGCGTTATTCTTAATTCACAAAGAATCGAAGGCGAGATATCATCAATCGCACTTATAAAGCCTTCTACGGTTATTGGTAATGTTACAAGGTATGTAATTAAGTATGGCCTTAATGGCGTTCCTAATTTGCCTTTTACAGTCATAAAGATGTAAACAGATATTGCTGCTAACGGGGCAGCTTTCATAATGGTTAATAAGGGCTTAATAAAGTCTAAAGTATAACGTGAATAATAATATAAGAAAGATATTAATAAAGCACTTAGAAACGAGACAAATAGAACAATAATAACTCGTAAGATAGTGTTAAGAAATGCTAGAATTGTTTTACCACTACTAACATTAAGATAAATCGATGAAAAGATTTGATCTAAAGTAGGATATAATTGAGCATCTTGTTTAGAATTAGAAACAAGATAAATAACAAAAGCTAATAATAATATTGATAAGAGAGAAACAAGTTTACTTATTAGTGAGGTAGAAGTCTTCATCGGGCAATTTACCTCCTATATTTTTTGCTAATCCTAAGTCAATTAAAGCTTGATAATAACCTGTAACAATCTTTTTTCCATTAGGCTCGACTTTATAACCACATTGTGGGATGACATTCTTAAGCATTGCTTCTGGGAATGTACCTGTGACTTCATGTGCATTTTTAGCACTTGCACTTACGTCTTTACTTAATAGTTCATAGCCAGCATCTATTTCTTCTAAAGCTGTCTTAAGTCTAGCAAATTCACTAATCTTAACAAATAAACCTGCTTGAGGATATGTATCTAATCCTGTTGCTTCTTTCCAAAAGCTAATTAATGGTTTAATATATACTCCATCTTTTTTAAGTGATGTAACGTTAGGTTGTGCCGAGATGATAATATCACTTTCTCCACTTTCAAACATTGAGTTTGCGTTAACAACATTCGAAGCATATGTGACATTCGCGGTTACGTTGTTCTTCTTTAGGATTGTATCAAGGACTACTTGAGGTGTTGAACCACTTGAGAAGTTTGTAATATCTTTGCCTTGTAAATCACTAGGTGTATTAATTTCTTCTTTTGAAACGATATATAAGTTATCGTAGACAAGTGTTTTATATAGACCATATGTCTTTTTAGCGCTAAAACGTAAAGCACCTAAATTGATTGGTGCCACAATCATGTCCATTTCTTCGTTACCAAATGCTCCGACAAGTTCTTGTGCCCCACTTGCTTTTGTCAATGTATCCATATGATTTATAAAGTAATTTGACATAGCAATCATTGGTGTGCCGTTTGGAGCAATGATTGTAGGATTTAAGATTTGTTCATCTCCACTACTGCTAATGACATTTGATTCATTGCTTATAGGTGCTGAAGTTGTGTTACTTGTACTACTGCTTGTAGTGTTGTTACAACCCGCTAGTAACATAGCGATTAATGTTAATGTAATATTTCTTTTTTTCATAATTATAATTCTCCCAGAATTATTATATGCTATAATAAGAATAATACTGTGATAAATATCACATTTAGGAGGTATTATGGCACAAATTATTGATATGTTAAGTGTTTTATCCGCGGATGAGTTTAAATATCTTAAATTTTTCGAATATAAAACAAACGATATAATTCACTTTCAAGATGATGAATGTAAAGGTATAGATATCTTAGTACATGGAGAAATAAAAATGTCTAACATTGATATTAATGGTAATGAGACTACTTTTAATTATCTTAATGCTCCAAATATCTTTGGTAATAATTTAATATTCTCTACTTCTAAAAAATATATGGGCGATGTTATCGCAATGAGTAATGTTTCTCTTTATCGTATTAATCAAGATGGTCTGCTATTTTTATTAAAGAGTAATGATAAATTCTTAAAACTTTATTTAATGATTATCGCTAATAAATCAATTGAGTTATCTTCAAGATTACGTATTATGGCAATCAATAACACTTATAAGAGAGTATATAGTTACATTTTATTTCGAATCAATAGTAATAATGGAGTATATAATGTTAAATCTATTACTAATCTTGCAAGTGAATTATCTTTACCACGCGAAACAGTTTCTAGAATCGTTTCTAAGCTTGTTAGAGAAGAGAAAATAACATACACAAATAAACAATTCAAAATAACAAAAAACGCCTTAGAATGACTCTAAGACGTTTTTTAAATACATATGTTGCGGATAATAACTTTTAACTTCGTTAATATCAATTTCGCTATTCCATAAAATCAAACTACTTCTTTTTTGATAAAACTTATTATTTGTTAATAAATGAAAATCATAAACTTTCATTTTATTGTTATTAATAATTATTCATTATTAATTTCTTTTATATTTTTTATAATCCAGTTTAAATCATCAATAAATTCTTTGCCTTTCCAAGAAAAGAATTTATATCTATCTTTTTTATCAACCATAATTAACGTTGTTGAAGTAGTTAAAAATCCGTCGTCAAAAATTTCTACTAAGTTTCCATTTTTATCAAAAACCGATAAACTTAAATATAAGTTTTTATCTTTTTCATCCACAGCGTTTCCAAAATCTAATTTAAGATTAAGCCTATGGGATTCAACTAATTTGTTCAATTTAGAATAAATGGAACTACTTACAAACTCTTCAAGTTCTTTTTTACAATAATATTTTAATGTGTCATCTAAATTTTGTTTCAAATAATTCTCCTTTGATTTATTTATAATTTCGTTTATCTTTCTAACATATTTCTTGTAATTTAATCCTAAAAATGAAATCCAAGAATCATCCATATATACATCGTTAGTTTCTTCATTAATCAAATAAAACACTACAATTTTATTAACGCTATTAAAATAAAGTAAATCTGATTTTGTAAATTTATCTTTTGTTTTACCAACCACTATTAATGTTTTATACTCTGTAAAATTTGTATTTTTTGTTTTTTCTTCTAAATAATTTAATACTTCTTCTATTGAATCTTTTTTAATTAATTCATCCCAAAATACTAAGTATCTCTTTTTATCCAGTAAATAACAATTTAATTCAGAATCAATCTTATTAACTAATGGATAATTCTGAATAAGTTTTTCTTGAATATTCATATATCTATTCTCCTTTAAAACCAAAAAGTAATAATTATTCACAAACTAGTGAAGTAGCTATCTTATTAAAATATCATTGAGTATTATTTATAATTTTACTTATAAGTATATCTAAATGATAGCTATACTCATGCAAGTTTGTGTTAATTTTATAATTTTTGAATTAGTAGCCAAGCAGCGGCCAAATCCTTATCACTAAAAGACTGTCGCTCTGAAAATTTACCATATTCATAATCCAACCAAAGAGTAACAATATACTTACCTAACAAATTTTTAACTAAAGTAATTTTTGTATTCTTCATTTTTTCTTTATTTTTTGGAATAAAACTCACTTATTTTTTTCCACTCTTGATATTCATTTTCATTTTTTTCAAAAGAATAATCTTTATTAAATGTTCTATTAATAGAAAAATTAAGTTTAAACAAATTACATAATCTAATTTTAATTTTTCTAGAAGGTTGATAATGCATAAGGTCTAACAAAAATTGTTTTAACTCATTAGGATACATATCTTCAATAATAGCGGCGGCTCCATAAGAATCCTCGTCATCAGTAACATCTATAACTATTTCTATTAATTCATCAAATGAGCCTAATGGTTTCTTATAATAACCATTTTCTTTGCCCCATCCATAATCATATAATTGGCATTGCACCCATTCTGAACCATCATTCAAAGAAACAAATTTACCATTGATATATTCCAAGCCAAAATCAGAGGGACTTTGCTTATCAAATCTCTTACTCATCAAAAAAAATTTCATCTAAATTCCTCCAATAATCTCATAAATAAATTCAATGACTTTTTTTGCTAAAATAGGATACTCTGTAGTTGCCCATGTACTTGCGATACCAACTCCATTTATATTTTGCATAACAAATACTGTGCAACCATTTGAAACTTGGTTTGCAAAATTTGCACTAGCAATTTTCCAGGCATCATATTCAGCTGAATGTTTTGTTAAATATTGACCTAGTCTAGTCATTTCCAAAGTTTTTCCACCAACATCATTAGCCAAATAGTTTCCACCATTCATCGAGATATCACCACCCGACCAAAAGACATGGGTGAAATTATTAAATGCACTACTTAAATTATCTCCTAGCATCAACATTGTTGCACCAAATCCCCCGGCTTTTAACATTTGATATGTCAGTACTGTGCCTTTTGCAACAGAGCCAACGCTTGCAAAAAAATTACCAGCCAATAACGCAGATGTTCCTAAACCTGCAATCGCTCCAATAGCAGCTCCACCAAGTGTGTACCAAATATAACTTCCAACACTACCATTAAACCAAACACCATCATCACGATAATCATTATATGCAGCCAATCCAAATCCAACTACTGCACCAATAATTGCAGTCACAACAAAAAAAGCAATATGTCCAGAAGGATCGGCATAGTTTATTGGATCATTCCCACAATAGCAGTAAAGATTCAATCCATTAAGTTCTTCTGCTTCTAAATAATTGCATTTGTCAGGACTTATGAATCTTCTGAATTCAGGACTATTGTATCTTGAAATACAATAATAAAGTTTTGTCTCTTCATCATAGTAATATCCTTTATACATTATGTGCATTGGGAAATCATTTCTGCCAGATACAGCATATATCTTACCAGATGCTTCATAAATGTAAATTTTATTATTACAATACCAAAAAATTATGTTCTTTTTAACTCATTAACTAGTATAT
>ONAT01000027.1 GCA_900315885.1 uncultured Erysipelotrichaceae bacterium | reverse complement strand
CTTTTGTGCTTGATTCATAGGCAAGCTCTTTTTAACGTGTCTTTTAACGTGATTCAAACTTTTTTTAAATTTACTATTGTTTTTTAATAGTTAGTCTCCTAATTAATCAAACCATCCTACTACCCAATCAATAATCACATCGCCGAATTCATCAATAACCCATCCAACAACTGCTCCAGCAACAGCGCCGATAGCAAATCCAACTGGACCAGCGGCTGAACCTAAAGAGGCACCTAATTTTGCTCCAGCCCATGTTCCAACAGCTGTGGCCACCCCTGTAGACGCTTTATAGACTAGTATGTTTTTCCCTACAGTCAAGCCAACATTAAGTGCTCCTTGACCAAAAGAATGACCATTTTGATAACTATCATATCCAGCTTCTATAACATCTAAAGCCATTAAACCAAAACCAATGCCTTTAAATATTTTTGCACTTGTTGAAGGTAAATTATCCAAAGCAGTATATCCATTAATTCCGTAAGCAGAATAATGAAAATCTAAAAATGCACGTCCATTTTTGGTCAATCCCCAAGCGATTCTTGAGCCAAGCTCGCCTAAACTAATGAATGTATCCTTTACTAAATCCTTAACATTTAATTGAGGTAAATTGAAACCAGCAAAAATATTGAATGAATTTGAATAACTAAGATTATTACCTAAGCTAGATAATCCACCTAATGCTAGCGAACTAACCATTCCACCAGTAGCACCAAAGCCAGCACCAGAACTACTGTACGCAATTCCAATAGGATTATTATTTGCATAACTATATATGTTAAGGCCATTAATACTAGATGGATTTAAACTTGATACTTCTTTTGGTTGGATAAATCTTCTAAATTCAGGACTATAGTATCTAGACATACAATAATGCATTGGGAAATCATTTCTGCCAGATACAGCCTATATCTTACCAAATATTTTATAAACGCATATTTTATTATTACAAAACCAAAAAGTTATGTTCTTTTTAATTCATTAACTAGTATACTATTTCACCCCTATTCTTAATTTTATATTAACATTTAGATGAAATATTTAAAAGGTTTTTATAAAAACAAAAGGTAAATCGTTAATACATCTACATTTAGGATATATGTTATAAAAATATTTCTAATCAATTTCCACTAAATATGGCTTTCTTATTGTTGGATTTGAATTTTTACTTAGCAAAAAGAAAAATTGAAAGCCGAAACTTTCAATTATTCATTGTTATTATTTAGATTATCATCGTAGTCCTCGTCTTCTTTTTCTTCATTGATATTGTTATTACCAATGCGTTTTAAGACACGAGCGCCTTTTGAATTTGTTGAGCCAGGTGGCAATGTTTCAATAATTCCTTCTTCTTGCAAACGATTATAGAAATCTTTTGCTGTTGAGAAGTTTGCACCACAGAACTTTTGAATAAAGGAAATTGAGACTGTTGCTCTATTTGTCACAACTTCAGATTTTAAACGTGCATATCTATCCGCGTTAGGATCTTCAACATATTCTTGTGCTTCATAGAATTTTGGTCCTTGCGCACTATGATCTTTTAAATCCATAAAATCTGGGTTGTAATTGACTGGATAATGTTCTTTTAAGAAAGCCACGACACGCATAATTTCTGTTCTATCAACATAAGGACTTTGAGCACGTACAAAGGCGTCACTAGCGCTCAAGCAAGGGCAATCAATCAATGAGTCACCATTACCTCTTAATTTATCAGCGCCTGCTTTATCAAGAATAACAATTGAGTCAGCAATACTTGAAACTTTAAAGGCTACACGAGTTTGTAAGTTAACTCTTAATGTACCAGTAACAACATCAGTAGATGGACGTTGTGTTGCAATACAAATATGTATACCTGCCGCACGCGCTTTAGCACCTAACGCAATAATTGGTTTTTCAATATCACGAATAGTGTTAACTAAGTCGTTATATTCATCAATGATAACTACAAGATAAGGAATAATTTCTTTTCCTTGCTCTTTCATTGCTTCATTATATTGTGCAATATCGGTATAACATTCATTTTGTAAGATGACATATCTTCTTTCCATCTCAACTTGTAATTTTCTTAAAGCTACTTTAGCTTCTAAAGGTTCATAAATAATTGGACATAACAAATGTGGCATATCGCGGTAATAGTTAAATTCAACACGTTTTGGATCGACAATTAAGAACTTAACTTCTTCTGGAGTATAACGCATAATTAGCGATAAGATTAAAGTATGAATAAAGACTGATTTACCAGAACCTGAAGACCCCGCTACAAGCATATGTGGGAATTTAGTCATAGTCGCTGCAACGACATGTCCTGCAACATCTTTTCCAAAAGGAATGAGTAATGGTTTTGGTTTCATATCCTTCATAGCTTCTAATACTTCACGCAAGGTAACCATATCAATGTAAGTATTCTCAACTTCAAGACCAGATGTCGTCTTACCAGGAACAACTTTGACAAATCGTGGGAAAACTCCACCTAATTGTTGGCCCATATCATCAATAGTCTTTGGAATAGCGTTAACAGAGATTGATTCACTTGAACGAATATCAAAACGTGTAATAGTTGGTCCCACTGTGTATGTATCAACATAAGCACCGGTATGGAAATTAGTTAAGACACGATTAATAATTTCTTTTCTTTCTTCGGCGATACGTTCGTTATCTTCTTTTGTTGAACGGCCATGAGCTTCATTAAGTAAATCTAAACTTGGATAAATATAAGTATTACGAGCACTGGCAACTGGGCTAGCTAAAGATTTAGAAGTATTAAATGTTGGTTGTTGAGGATTAACTTTGTTTTCTTTAACTGATGTTGGTTCAACGTTACGCGGAGTATAAATTTGTTGAACTGGCTCTTCTTTTTCTTCGTAAATATTTTTTGTTTCAATATCATCTGCGAACATTTGATTAATTGGCGTTGGTTCTTTTTTCTCACTTAATGGTGGCTGATAACTATTAGTAGAACTTCCTTCGCCTGTTAAAATGCTTGCGCGCTTTGGCTTATTTGGGGAATTATTAATAATCTCCATACTTGAAGCAACGCGCATTGGATTTGCTTGTGTAACATTATTGTCAGGAGATTTTTCGATTACTTTTTCTTCTTTTTTAAGTTGTTCTGTTTCTTCTAATTTTTGTTTTTCTTTACGTTCTTTTTCTTCTTGTTCTAAACGCGCTGCTAACTTCTCTTTGCGTTTTATTTTCATTTCTTTTGTTTTACGATAGATTTTAACGACTAATTTAGCAAATGTTAAATAAAGACCTACTACCATTAAAACAGCAACGACAATATAAGAACCAATATATGTAATTGTGGAATTAAGTAATGCAGCAAAGAAACGGCCTAATAATCCACCACCTAACAAACTAATCTTTGTTAAATTAATTTGGAATATTGTATCTTTAGCTACTAAGCCACTTATTGTTGCGTGGTAATTTGCAAACATATTATTAAAGGTGCTGTTTTTTGATAACGACGCTCCAATTAAACTTGCAAGTGTAATTAATATAACACCCAAAAAGATAGAATTTACTTTCAATAAGTAAGTTTTTTTCATTAAAATCAAATAAAGTCCCGCTGCAGCGCTAATCAAAAAAGGAACAAAGTAAAACACACCAAAAACATAAGCAGATATATATGTTAAAAAATTACCAACAAACCCATTATTTAATAACCCAATAAGAGAGACTAAAAAGAGCATCAAACCATAAAGAGTGTTTTCTGCATCTTGTGATATTAGTTTTGCTTCAATTGATTTTTTTGGTAAGTGTTTTTCTTTTGCCATATTATCACCTTTGCCTTTTTATTGATATATCAATAAAATTATACACTTATTTTGCCATAATAAAATAATTTTATTGCCAAAAATTAAATATTTATAAAGAAAAAGCACCATAAGGTGCTTATTCGACAATTTCTACGATTGGAACAATCATTGGGAATCTTCCAGTTTCTTTTTTGATATACCTTGTTGCTTTATCCACAAATAAGGCTTTGGCATCTTCTAAAGATGAATTCTTTTTCAAAGCATTATTAATTGAATCCACAAAGATTCTTGTTACTTCGTGAAGAATTGATTCAGATTCTTTTAGAAAAACAAATCCACGCATTTGAATATCTGGTCCTGCAATAATAGTTTTTTGAATATTAGATACCGCTAAAGCGGCGATAATTACACCATCTTCGGATAATTTTTGACGGTCGCTAATGACTTCTGTGCGGACGTCACCAACACCAATACCATCAACCATCAAATTGCCAGTTTTAACTTTTTCAGGTGATAATTTAGCTACGCCATCACGAATATCAATAACCATACCATTATCTAAAATAAAGACATTGCGATGGCTATATGTTGTGCCCATATGGACTGCAATCATCGCGTTAGCGAGCAATTGACGGTAATCACCACTTACTGGGAAATAGAATTTAGGTTTTAGCATCGAAATCATTGACTTTAAGTCATCTTCTCGAGCTGTCATAGAAATGTATTGTTTTTTACTTAAGTTTGTAATATTTGCGCCAGTACGATATAAATCATCAATAGCGTTTGTGGCAATTATTTCTAAACCACTTTGTGGCGGACAAGCAGCAAGGAATGAATCTTTTGGGCTAATAATAAATCTCTTATCTTCTATTTCTCCGCGTGCTAAATCTGTAATTAACTCAAATAATTTTTCTCCTTCTTCCATCATAACAATAATGATGTCAGTTTCTTTCATACGCAATAATTGATCATCATCAACAACCACATTTTTATTTGGTACATACATGCCACAAGTAGAAAGTTTTTCATACATTTTCCTAACAAAAGCGTTATAGAAAATAACTTTTTTATTGTTTAAAGAAGCAAATTTTAATACTTCTTCTAAACCGTAAATGTTTTTATCAAAAAGTGCAATATAAGTTCTTCCTTTACTTTCAAATAAAACTTTATTTAATGCAGGTGTTAATTTATGTGCAGGTGAAGCATATCCTAAATTTACCGCTCCACTGGACTCTGTCATTAATAGTAATACTTCATTTTCAGCGATTTTTGCTAATTTATTTAAATCATGGTTATGACCCATGTCACTATTATATTCAACAATAAAATCCCCAGAATAGACAATTGCGCCTTGGTCAGTGTCAATAGCAATTCCAGAAGAACAAATCGCAGAGTGACAAGTTTGGAAAAAGTGAACTTTTCTATTTCCAATCATAAAGTCATCACTTGGATTTACAATTTTAAAATTATAAGTCATTGGTTTCTTTAAATATTCAATACCATAATCACTTATCATTGCCGCGGTAGCTTTGGAACAATAAATTGGAGCTTTAATATTTTTATACATAAATGGAATTGCGCCAATTTGCTCGTTATGACCATGTGATACAAGGTAAGCTTTAACACGATCTTTGTTATCTATTAAATATTGATAATCAGGAATAATCAAATCAACACCTGGTAAAGATCTATCAGGGTGTTTAATTCCTGCGTCAATAATATATATTTCATCATCAATTTCAACAACTATTAAATTTTTACCTCTTTCATCTAATCCGCCTAAGGCAAATACTTTAATATGTTCGCTCATAAAATCATCCTTTCAACACGCATAAAAAATGCAAACAAAGAAATTAGTAATTATTCATATAACTTCTACTGCCTAGTAAGTATATCATTTTATTATTGAATAATAAATACTATTTTAAAACTTCTCTTGTTGCAATGATGTCAACGCCTGTATTTTCGACATTTTTAATTATAATTTGATGCATTTTAACTGGTGCTTTTACTGTCACCTTGTTAATAGCGTTCATAACATCAAACATTTTGCTCTTTTCAATTTCTTCACTAGTTATGACTGGAAGTCTCTTAATTGAAGAAGAAATAATTTTCACAGTTGATGTAAGCATACGCTTAGGACAAGTCACTTCGTTTATGGCATATTGTTTTCCACGCGGACAAAAATTACCTTTAACATTCATATCATCATCAATTGTTAAATGGCAACCTCTTGGACAAACGATGCATATTAACTCTTTTTCCACTTTTATCTCTCCTTTACTTCCACACTAATTACTTTAGTATTCTCATTAAATAGTTCACGTGAAATCTCAATATTCTCCATTTCTGAAGGAATTAAGTTCATTTTGTAAACCTTTTTAATAATTTCGTCATCAGCCTTAATAATTATATCGGCATTTTTAAAAGGTTTAGTGGCTCTAAATTTTAAAGTCACTTTATCTTTAACATTTAAATAATTTATGATTTGGGGAACAACATAACCTATACCAGCTTTAGCTTCAGTTTTAATTACTTCATTACCATAATGTAATCTATTATTTAAATAAGCATAAGCTCCTTGACTAGCAAGACGAGCTTCGTTAGATACAAAGTCCACTAAATCGTGAACATGTAAGCCATTACCAGCAACAAATACGCCCTTAACACTTGTTTCATTATGTTCATTAACAATTGGTCCTTTGGTACGTGGATGAATTGCAATTCCCAATTTAGTAAGTAAGTCTGTCACTGGTGTTAAACCAATAGATAACAATAAGACATCGACATCAAAATATTGCTCACTACCTTTAATAGGAGTAAAATGCTCATCAACTTTTGAAAGTTCAATGCGTTCAAGTTTTTCTTTGCCTATAACATTTGTAACAGTGTGTGATAAATATAACGGGATATTAAAATCATTTAAGCATTGCACAATATTACGATTTAATCCGTTAGAATAAGGCATGATTTCCGCAACACCTAAAACTTTCGCGCCTTCTAAAGTCATACGTCTAGCCATAATTAAACCAATGTCGCCTGAACCTAAAATAAATACTCTTTTGCCAACGAGATATCCATCAATATTGAGATATTTTTGCGCTGTACCTGCAGAAAAAACACCTATTGGTCTATCACCTGGTAATTGAATAGCGCCCGCATTTCTTTCAAAACATCCTAAAGCAAAAATAATTGTCTTTGCTTCAATTTCTTGATATCCTTCTTCTTCATTTGTGTAAATAACATGCTTATCTTTAGTTATTTCCGTTACTGTAGTATTTAATTTAATTTCTACATCAGTATCTTTAAGCATCTCAATAAAGCGATATGCATATTCTGGACCAGATAGTTGTTCTTTGAATTCGTGAAGTCCAAAGCCATTATGAATACATTGATTTAAAATGCCACCTAAATAAGCATCTTTTTCCATAATGACAATTTTTTTAATACCTAAATCATAGCATTTTTTTGCCGCAGCAAGCCCAGCAGATCCTCCTCCAACAATTACAACATTATAACTATTCATGATTAGCACCACCTTTTGTTTCAAACTTTACTACTTCAGTATTTAACTCATCGTAATTTACATCAAGCATATTGATGCCATAATGTGACGCTAAAATGTTAGCAATAATAGGTTGACAACTTCCTCCTTGGCAACGTCCAAAACCCACGCGAACTCTTTTCTTCATCGCCTTAATGGAGTGTGGTGGACAACTGCGATTTAAAACATCTAATACTTCTTGTTCCGAAACAAATTCGCAACGACAAATAATATGTCCATATTTTGGATTTTTCTTTATCATTTTTTGTCTTTCTTCTAATGATAAATCAAGCATGTGCACATATTTTTTAACTTTTGGATTATAATTTTCTTTTTTCTTAAAAGTATGAATAGTTTGCACTAATTCATCGGCAATATATTTGCCGATTGCTGGTGCACTAACTAAACCTGGAGATTCAATGCCAACAGCATTAATAAAGCTATCGTTAACTTTTTCAATTACGAAATCATGTGTTGAAGGTGTTGGTCTATTACCAGCAAAAGTTCTTATTGTCATATTAAAAGGTATATCCTTCATAATAAGTGAAGCTTGTTCTTTAACTTGTCGCAAAGTTAAAGTATCAGTCGATAAATCGTCTTTATCGTCCACAAATTCTGATGAAGGACCAACTAAATAATTGTGACTGGAAGTTGGAGTCATTAAAATTCCCTTGCCTTTTTCACTTGGTAAAGGGAAAATTGTCATATTTAAATAATTATTGTCAAAATGGTCTAAAACATAATATTCACCTTTACGAGGATTAATATCAAAGTGGTGAGTTGTTACTAAATCTGATATTTTATCGCCATTAATTCCTGAAGCATTAATTACAATTTTTGTTTCATATTCATTATTTTTAGTAATAACTCTGTAGCCATTTTCTATTTTTTTAATGTCGATAACTTCTTCATTTAAAGCAAGATTCACACCATTATCAATTGCGTTTTCCATTGCGTGCACAACTAAATTAAATGGATCCACTATTCCCGCTGTTTTACAATATAAAGCCGCAATGACATTATCATTTAAATTAGGCTCCATTTTATGTGCTTCTTCTTTGCTTAATAATTGTACTGGCACATTGTTTTCTTGGGCACGTTTTATTAAATCGTTTAAAATTTCTAAATGTTTTTCTTCCGTAGCCACAGTGAGTGAACCACAGTTAATAAATTTTACATCTAATTCTTCACAAGTTTGCTTATAAAGAGCGTTACCTAAAACATTAAATTTGGCTTTTAATGTGCCTGGCACTGGATCATAACCCGAGTGAACAATCGCAGAATTTGCCATTGAAGTAACATTTCCTACATCATTTTCTTTTTCTAACACTAGAATTTTAGCGTCATATTTAGCTAGTTCTCTTGCAATAAACGTGCCAATAACGCCTGCACCAATAATTAAAATATCGAACATAATTTTTTCTCCTACATCTTAATTACATTGTAGCAATTTTGATATTTTAATTCAATAAAAGAGCCACATAAAACGGCTCTATAAAATTATTTCCATTGATTTAATTGCTTCACTACTTAATGTAACTAATGGCAGACGCAAATTCATGCTTTTAAAACCTTTTTTCTTAAGCAAATATTTGATAGGAATTGGATTAGTTTCTAAAGAAATCAAATTGCCAATTAAATCAAGATACTCTCCTAATAAAACATTTTTAAATCCATCTTCGTAATCATCTAATAAATTACGATAATCTTCACCAAATAGAATGGAACTTACTGATATTATTCCATCCGCATTCAAATCTAGTGCTTTTAATAAATGTGTGTCATTTCCTAAATAAACTTTGAAATCTGGATTATGTTTTTTTAATAAATAAATTAAATTATAATCTGGTGTGCATTCTTTAATTCCAATTAGTTTATTAGTTAAATGCAACAATTTTTTTATAGTTTGATATTCAATAGATACTCCACATCTACTTGGAACGTTATAAATAATTATCGGGTGTTTACTCATTTGTAAAATCTTTTTAAAATGCATAAATATCCCTCTTTGTGGTGGCTTATTATAATGAGGAATTGCTACCAAACAAGCATAAATTGGTAAGGCATTTAACACTTCAATTTGTTCAATAGCTTTTTGTGTATTGTTTTCAACCACACCCACAATTACCTTTAAATTCGTGTTCTTACAAACAAATTTAATTAAATCTATTTTTTCTTTTGCTGTTAAAGATGTCTCCTCACCTGTTGTACCCGCAACAACAATTGCATCATGCTTACTTTCTTCATATCTACTTATTAATTTTAAAACTTCCGCATAGTCTATCTCATCACTATTATTAAAAGGAGTTACCATCGCACCTATAAGTTCTTTGCTCATGAACTCACCTCATTATAAGATATGTCAAACGCCTAGTTTTGTTCATTAAAAAAGCTCAGTTTCAACAACTGAGCCTTATTAAATTATTTTTCTTCTTTCTTTGGTTTAGAATCTTTTTTCTCATCATTTACAGGTTTTGGTTCAAATTCTTTATGAGATAAATTAATACGGCCTTTTTCATCAATTTCTGTAACAATGACTTTTAATTTTTGACCAACTTTAACTACATCTTTTGGATGTTCAACACGTGTGTGTGCTAATTTTGAAACATGGCATAAACCATCAACATCACCAAAGAGATTTACAAAGCAGCCATATGATTCAATACGAACTACTGTACCCTCATAGATTTCGCCAACCTTAGCTTCACGGACGATATCTTCAATCATCTTTTTAGCTTTGTTAATTGCTTCTCTATCCATATGGTAAATGACAACGTGTCCGTCATCATCAATATCAATCTTGACACCATCGCATTTTGCAATTATATCATTGATGACTTTACCACCTTGGCCAATAACGTCACGAATCTTATCAACATCAATCTTCATTTGTGCTAGTTTTGGTGCATATTTACCAACTTCTTTACGTGGTTCACTGATAGCGCCTTTAATAACTTGCATAATTTGTGCTCTTGCACCATGTGCTTGTGCTAAAGCTTCGCGTAAAACTTCTTTAGTAATACCTTTAATCTTGATATCCATTTGTAAAGCTGTAATACCATCATCAGTACCTGCAACTTTAAAGTCCATATCTCCATAGTGATCTTCCATACCTTGAATATCAGTTAAAATTGTGTATGGGTGATTTCCATCTAATGGTCCACTTGAAATCAATCCCATAGCAATACCTGCAACTGGAGCTTTAATAGGAACACCAGCAGCCATTAATGCCATTGTGGAAGCACAGATAGATGCTTGAGAAGATGAACCATTTGATTCAACAACTTCGGCAACACAACGAATTGTGTAAGGGAATTCTTCTTCACTTGGAATAACATATGATAATGCTCTTTCACCTAAAGCACCATGACCAATTTCTCTTCTACCTGGAGTGCCCATTCTACCAACTTCACCAACAGAATATGGTGGGAAATTATAGTGATGCATCCAACGTTTAGAATCTTCATCAGTTAAATTATCAATAATTTGTTCATCTGTTTTTGGTCCTAATGTACAAATAGAAATAACTTGTGTTTGTCCTCTTGTAAACATTGCGGAACCATGAACTCTTGGAAGTAAGTCGATTTGTGCATCCAAAGGACGAATTTCATCAACTTTACGTCCGTCTGGTCTTACTTTTTCTTCTGTAATTAAACGACGAACTTCTTCAGATACGATTGTCTCTAAAACATCATGAACTTGCATAATTGTTTTAGCTTTTTCTTTTTCATTTGCGTATTGCATTGCTTCATATTTATCAATAACTTCTTTGTTAATTGCGTCAATAGCAGCATATCTTTCAAGTTTCTCAACGATAGAAACAGATTTTTTCAATCTAGCTTCTGCTTGATTACGTACATCTTCATTGATTTTATCTTCAACGTGATATAAATCAACAGAGCGTTTTGGCTTACCAATTTCTTTAATAATTTCTTTTTGGAAAGCACATAATTTTTTGATAGCTTCATGACCAAACATAATAGCATCAAGTATATCTTCTTCACTTACTTCAGCAGCGCCAGCCTCAACCATGTTAATAGCTTCGGATGTTCCAGCGACCGCTAAATTAATATCGCTCTTTTCTTTTTGTTCTACTGATGGGTTGATAACAAATTTACCATCAACACGACCAACATAAACACCTGCGATAGGTCCATCAAATGGAATATCAGAAATTGATAAGGCAAGTGATGATCCAAACATTGCGGTCATTTCAGGAGTTGAATCTAAATCAACTGACATGACTGTGTTTACGACTTGAACTTCATTTCTAAATCCATCCGAGAACATAGGACGGATTGGACGGTCTATTAAACGCGCTGTCAATGTAGCGTGTTCACCAGGGCGACCTTCTCTTCTTAAAAAACTACCTGGGATTCTACCGACTGCATATTGCTTTTCTTCATAGCCAACAGTTAATGGGAAGAAATCGGTATCTTTTGCTTCATCAGAAGCACATGCTGTGGATAAAACTACGGTATCATTCAAGCGAACTAATACAGCACCAGCGGCTTGTTTAGCAATTTCGCCTGCTTCAACGATCAGTTTTTTACCTTCGAAATCTAATTCGAAAACCTTTTTTGACATTCTTTACACCTCTTTAATTTTTTGACTGTGTTATTATAACATAATAAAAAGTGAATTATTATCTTTTTTTAATATATTTTTATGTGGTCATACATTTGTCGAAATATTAAATGTAACTTTAATGAAAAATTGCCACACGAAACAGTGATATTACACTTTTTAATTTAAGAATTCTTGTCACAAAGCAATGATAATTATTTAATATAATTTTCATTTATGCTATCATAACTAAAGAGGTGAATTATATGCTTAATCGTTCAATTGCTATAGATTTAGGAACATGTAATACAGTTATCTTTATTAAACATAAAGGTATTATTTTCAATGAACCTACAGTCATTGCCGTTAGCGAAACAAACAATCACACATATACAGTTGGTTATGAAGCCGCCAAATTAATTGGCCGTACACCTCAGGGAATAAAAATTATTCACCCATTAAAGAATGGGGTTATTGCTGATTTAGATGCCACAATTCAATTTATATCCGCTATCTTTAGATTTACCAAATATAGTAGATATCTCAAAAGATCAAAAATTGTAATATCTGCCCCAAGTGATTTAACTCCTGTTGAAAAAAACGCTTTAAATCAATTAGGAAAAAAACTCGGCGCAAGCAAAATAGTTATTGAAAACAAAGCCAAAATGGCGGCAATTGGTTCCGATTTAGATGTTAATTCTTCAAAAGGTTCTATGATTGTCGATATCGGTGGAGGCACAACTGATGTCGCTGTGTTAAGCGTTGGTAAAGTTGTAGTTTCAAAATCAATTCCAAATGCTGGATTATTAATTGATGAAGCTATTATGCGTTATATGCGTGTCACACATAATATGAAAATTGGCGAAAAAAATGCCGAATATATCAAAATGAAAATTGGTTCTGTCGGTAGCAACTTTGAAAACAGATTATTACAAGTAAGTGGCGTTAGTGTTGAAACTTCTTTACCACATTCAGTTATTGTCACTACACAATCAATTTCTGAAGTTATTACTCCAATAGTTAAAGATATTGTCGATTGTATCCGCGATATATTATTTATCACTCCTCCAGAACTTGCTGGAGATATTGTTGAAAATGGTATTTCTATAAGCGGAGGTGTCGCCTTATTAAATGGTTTAAGAGAAGAACTTGAACAAGAATTAAATTTACCAGTCCGTGTAACTTCTGACCCATTATTATCAACACTTGAAGGTTGTAAAATCTCCTTAAGAACAATTTAAAAGAATAGGATTAATTGTAAATGTATTACAATTCCTACTCTTTTTTTGTTTGCATAGATTGTTTTAAATTAAAATTGTAAGGTTATTTATTGTTTTTTTCTTTATGGTCATAATGACAATCACGATATTCTCCACCACTTGCTAATGTATATTGACGGGTGAAATTTGTATTGTTTAATTTTGCCATAAAGTTATAATTCATAATATTGTCTCTTTTGTTAGTTGCCACTAACTTATCTAAATATATAAAGGGTCAAATAGTTTTGACCCTAAATAATTTACTTGCTTGCTGCGTCTTTAAAAATCTTTAAGCCCGCATCTGTTAAAGGATGCTTGACCATTTTTTCAAGAACTGCAAATGGAATTGTTGCAATATCAGCACCTGCTAAAGCAGCTTGTTCAACGTGTGCTAAATTACGAACTGATGCTGCGATTACTTGTGTTTCATAGCCATAATTGTTAATCATAACCATAATCTTTTCAATTAATTCAGCGCCAGAGTTGCCTGCATCATCAACACGTCCCATAAATGGTGAGATAAATGTTGCGCCAGCTTCACATGCCATTAAAGCTTGTGGTACTGAAAATACTAATGTAACGTTTGTTTTAATTCCTAATTTTGTTAATTGTGAACATGCTTCAATTCCATCCATAGTCATAGGAAGTTTAATAACGATATTTTTGTGAATCTTTGCTAATTCTTTTGCTTGAGCAACCATTTCACTTGCACTAGCTTCAGCAACTTCTGCAGAAATAGGTCCGTCGATTAATTGAGTAATTTCAGTTACGACATCTTCTAATTTTCTTCCTTCTTTAGCAATCAAAGATGGGTTTGTTGTTGCACCACTAATGCAGCCCCATTTTGAAGCAATTCTAATGTGTTCAATATTTGCGGTATCAATAAATAATTTCATAAAATATTCCTCCTAATTTATTTGTTACCAAATTTTTTTTCATAATTTGCAATACATTTTTTAATAATACGTATTGCTTCTTCTTTTCCTTCGATTTCTTCAACAATTGTATCTTTGTTCTCTAATGTTTTATAAACAGAGAAGAAATGTTTAATTTCATCAGATACATGTTGTGGTAAATCAGTAATGTTTTTATAAGTATTGTAGAATGGATCATGTTTACAAATAGCAATGATTTTTTCATCAAATTCACCATTGTCTACCATTTTTACAACGCCTATTGGATAAGCTTCTACTAACGCTAATGATGATATTGGTTCAGAACAAAGAACCAAAACATCTAAAGGGTCATTATCTCCAGCATAAGTATGAGGGATAAAGCCGTAATTTTGTGGATAGTGTGTTGATGTGAATAAAATTCTATCTAAACGCAACGCACCAGTTTCTTTATCTAATTCATACTTATTTTTACTTCCTTTTGGAATTTCAATACAGGCAATAAAATCATCTGGTTTAATTCTACTTGCCGATACTTGATGCCATATATTCATTTATATAGTTCGCTCCTTTACTAAAATATTCTACCATAGTTGAGTTATTAATGACATAACTAAAATAAAAATAATGCATTTTTTTGGGTAAATGATATAATTAAAAAAAGGATGTGAGAACATGAAATTCAAAAAGAAATATTTGTCATTTTTAGCAATCATTCCTTTGATGATGTCAAGTTGTGCAAATAATTTGATGTGTAACCCTCATGGCGATATTTTTACTCCTTATCTCACAATCAATGAAGAATATAAAAATGGTTACGATTATTCAAACTACAATATGGAAAGACATAATTTAGTCAAATCTGTTACCGCGTATTCTTTAAAACAAATGATTGACCAAAAAGAAGATTTTTGTTTCTTTGTTCACGCAGATGAATGTGACGGCTGTCAAAAAACTAGACCTCTTCTCATTAAATACATCTATCAAACTAATCTTGTAATTTATACTTATGATATTACTCCTGGTGATAATTTTGAAGCTATTGAGTCTTTAGCGCCTTCAATCATAGACGCAAATGGCGATGAAGTTTTCCCAAAAACAACTTATACCACTCGTGTTAATACTCCTCTATTTTATTTTTTCAAAGATGGCGTATTGACTCATAAGCAATTTGTAACTTCTAACATGCTAAATTACAGTTTCTTTAGTAAAACATTTGATAAATATTTATCAAAGAGCACTTCCGAATTAATTAATGAGTATAATGAATCTTATAACTCTCAATACGTTTATTACTATGATAATTCATCATTTGCTAAAGTAGATTTATATAAAGAGATTGTCAGAGATTCTTCATTAAGTCTTAAAATAATTCGTAACGACACTTGTGACGTAACTTATAAATCAATGATTCGTAACGAAAGTCTAAATAAGGTTCTTGAAATAACAGATGAGACTACTTTAGATGACATCAAAACTTTTATTAACTAATGAGCTTCGGCTCATTTCGTATACTGAAACTAGGAGTTAATCTCTTAGTTTTTTATTTCTAATATTAGAGTATAATAATATTGATGGAAAGTTGCTATTTATATGTGAGGCACCTAGTGACCTCGTTAAAATCGCATACAGTTATGACTGTTAATTCTGCGATCTTTCCATCATTATCGAAATAAGTTAACTGAGGGATCTTTTGACTCTCAGCTTTTCTTTTTATGTAGGCATACATTTAAAGAAAGGTTTTTGAAATGATGGGCGCGCGGCTCTTTGAGAATAGCAATATATCTCGTAAAAAAAAATGTCCCAATTTCAATTTAATATTTTAATCTGCTTCAATCTAATGGAGAGCATTTGCATCTCGTATAAAGCAAACGAAAATAGGTATAGATACTAAATTGAAATTAAAACCAACTTTCAAAAAACACTGCAAAAAAAGGAGGAAAAAAGGATGAAAGGATTTTGCATTTCCTTAGATGTGTCTAAGGGATCAAGTTTCTATCAAGGCTTTAAGGGCCTTGAAGAGCCAATTACTAAGTCAAAAAAGATTGAGCATAATCTAGAAGGCTTTAAAGAACTTATTAACTTGAGAGAAAAAATACGAAAGGAATATGATGAAGAATGTATAGTAATATTTGAATCTACGGGTGTATATCATAAAGCCTTACAAACATTCTTAGATGAGCATGATTTTAAATATACAATCATCAGTCCATTACTCTCAGCTAAGGTTAGGAAAAGTGATATTCGGGGTACAAAAACAGATTCTAAAGATTGTGCATCTATAGCCAGTGTATTCTATTTAAAAAAAATTGAGAGTATATACTAAAACAGATGAAATATATGATGATTTGAGAGAAAAAAGTAGATATTATGACTTTTTAATGGACGAAATGAAACGTTGGAAGATTGAGTTTAGAAGATTATTAGATATTATTTATCCTGGCTTTGATAGGCTATATGATGATTTATATGGTGATTTTACCCAATCACTTTTACTTGAATATTCACATCCGGAGATAATTCGAAAAAGAAGATTGGATACAATAGCAAAGTTTTTAGAGAAGCACACATGTCATCATGAAGCCTATTGCTTAAGACAAGCAAAAGTTTTAAAAGAATATGCAGAAAACTGTGCATCTGGATGTAGTTCAAAGTCATATCTAGTCAGTCAATTTGATGTAGTTATTCACAATCTTAATGCTCAAATTAAACATCTCAATTATGTTCTTGAAGAGATAATAGATATAGTTAAAACATTACCTAATTATGAATATATTAGAAGTATTCCTGGCATTGGTGATAACTTGTCATCCAGAATATTGGCTGAGCTTGGTGATATATCAAGATTCAACAATGCATCACAAGTAGTAGCCTATTGTGGCATAGATCCTCAAATTTATCAATCTGGTCAAACCTCTGGATTGCATTTAAAGATATCTAAAAAAGGTAATAAAAAACTTAGATGCTTATTATATTTAGCAGTAACATGCATGATCAAAACATCAAGAAATACTGTAATTGTCGATTTTTATAAAAAGAAAAAGGCAGATGGATTAGCTCCCCGTTCTGCCTTAGTAGCATCAATGAATAAGTTAATTAGAATCATCTATTCATTATGCAAAAGTGGTTCTTTATTTAAATAACCATTTACATTATACTACATATTTTTTAAAAATACCTCTTTTTGAACTAGTCAACAAAAATTAGACAGTTCAAAAAAGTCTCAATACCCCATGTCAGTTTTGTACTGATGTGGGGTTTTGTATTTTAAACAATACATC
>ONAT01000019.1 GCA_900315885.1 uncultured Erysipelotrichaceae bacterium | reverse complement strand
AAAAGATGAGTTGGTTGCTTTTTACTCTTCAACTCACCTTATTTCCTTATATTTTTTTACTTTTTTGTGTTTGTTGCGTTTTGTTTTTCATTTAACCTTGCACCTTATTCCCTAAAAAATTTCTTGATATCCGCGCGATGTTTGCCATACATAATTATATGGTGATTTCCATAAGGATTTTTTAAAATAGATGCTATATTTTCATCAAATTTCACGCGAATTTGCGTGCGACATCTTCTTTTATTATCTTCATTTCTTATAATCTTTCCTTCTAAAATAAAGGCATCAGACAGTTCATTATTTAATCTAAATACTGTAACGTATTCTTCTCTCATTTCACCTTTGATTGCCACACCCAGATTAGATTCAAAATGTGTATCAAGTCTATAGCTATCTACCATATCTAAAGGTAATGTGCAGTGAGCAAAAACGATTTCATTTTTTGTCACATCTATTAATGAAGGGTTAGTTTGGAAAGATGATTGTCCTGTTAATACACGAGCAAGATACATGGATGCCATCGCGGTTTGATCACCTTCACAAGTAGCGATATATCCTTCTTCATTTAATAAAGCCAAAGCAATACATGCCGTAACTTTCTTTAATTTTATTAAATCAAAACATCTAATGGTAAGTCCTACTAAATTACGCATTTTAATTATTCTTTTTAATGCACCATAAACGTATAGTGCATCTTGAATATCAAATTTGTCAGAAGCTTTTTTCACTAATTCTTCCGTACGGTCTGTAGGTATATATTCTTTTTTTTCATATTCGAGTAAGAAATTTTCAAAATCAATATAAATAAGCTTTGCATGTAGTTTTGAAAGAAACACTCTTTCATTTACATTACTAGAAATAAGCCAATCAGATGGTTTACCAATTGAACCAAATAATACTTCTGTGTTCTTTTTAGAATTATCTAGGATACTTTTTAAGCGTGAAGTGACATAATTTACGTTCCCATGTAAAATTTCCCCATTATAACCTTTTTGATTTAAATAAGTTAATATTTCTAAAGATGCAGGTAAAGAATTATTTTCTCCACTTGTCAAAAGATAAACATTCTTATTAAGTTCAGGTAAGATCTTAACAAATAAAGATTCTGTTCCGCCTGATTCAATTAACACAAATGAATTTATATTATCATTAAAGTCAGAATTAGTGACTCCAATACTTTCTAAAAATTCATCATTCATTTTTTTTACTAAATCAGTATTCGCTAATGTACTTCTAAGACGGTATATTTTTAAGTTCATAAATAAATCCTCGTACATATATTGTACATAAAAAACGAGCAAAAAAAAAGCCCGGCAGCTCGCTATTCTCACTCAAAGAGATACCTTTGCCACTACGGTGCTTAACTTCTGTGTTCGGGATGGGAACAGGTGTGTCCACCGCGCCATCACCACCAGACTTTTTTTCAAGAGAAACTTGTTCTCTCAAAACTAGATACTATATATTATATATTCCTTCTAATTATATCAAGCGTTATCTTAAAACTTAAATGATTTTACGTATTTAAGTCCTCGACCTATTAGTATCACTCGACTAAATGCATCACTGCACTTACATCTATGACCTATCAACCTAGTCACTTTCTAGGGGTCTTACTTCTTGCGAATGGGAAGTCTCATCTTGAGGTTAGCTTCGCACTTAGATGCTTTCAGCGTTTATCTATTCCATAGGTAGCTACCCAGCTATGCCACTGGCGTGACAACTGGTGTACGCCCACGACAGATAGGGACCAAACTGTCTCACGACGTTTTGAACCCAGCTCGCGTACCACTTTAATTGGCGAACAGCCAAACCCTTGGAAGGTACTACCCCTCCAGGATGTGATGAGCCGACATCGAGGTGCCAAACCGCGTCGTCGATGTGAACTCTTGGACGCGATCAGCCTGTTATCCCCAGGGTAGCTTTTATCCGTTGAGCGACGGCCCTTCCACGCGGAACCGCCGGATCACTAAGCCCGACTTTCGTCCCTGCTCGACTTGTAAGTCTCGCAGTCAAGCACCCTTATGCCTTTGCACTCGAAATATGATTTCCAACCATACTGAGGGTACCTTTGGGCGCCTCCGTTACACTTTAGGAGGCGACCGCCCCAGTCAAACTACCCACCTAACACTGTCCCCCACCCCGTGTAGGGCGTGGGTTAGAATAATCATAATTCAAGAGTGGTATCCCAATGTCGACTCCATAGCAGCTAACGCCACTACTTCAAAGTCTCCCACCTATACTGTACATGAACTACAATTACTCAATATTAAGCTATAGTAAAGCTCCATGGGGTCTTTCCGTCTAGTCGCGGGTAACCTGCATCTTTACAGGTATTAAGATTTCACCGAGTCTGCTGTCGAGACAGCGCCCAGATTATTACACCATTCGTGCGCGTCAGAACTTACCTGACAAGGAATTTCGCTACCTTAGGACCGTTATAGTTACGGCCGCCGTTCACTGGGGCTTCAATTTAAAGCTTCGCTTGCGCTAACCTCACCTTTTAACCTTCCAGCACTGGGCAGGCGTCACCCCATATACATCGTCTTGCGACTTAGCATAGAGCTGTGTTTTTGTTAAACAGTTACCTGGGCCTCTTCACTGCGGCTCTATTTCTAGAGCACTTCTTCTTGCTAACTTACGAAGTAATTTTGCAGAGTTCCTTAACAACAGTTATCTCGCTCACCTTAGGATACTCTCCTTGACCACGTGTGTCCGTTCTCGGTACAGGTCGTATATGCTTAAGCTAGCAACTTTTCTCGAGAGTTGGTATATTCAACTTCACTACTAGGATTGCTCCATTCGTTCCCCATCACGCCTTCGCCTTAAGTACTACGGATTTGCCAATAGTACAGCTACCTCGCTTAGACTGGAATCCATTAACCAGCCTGAATTAACCCCCTCTGTCATTACATCGCACATATACGAGTGCAGGAATATCAACCTGCTGTCCATCGACTACGCCTTTCGGCCTCGCCTTAGGTCCTGACTAACCCAGGGAGGACGACCCTTGCCCTGGAAACCTTAGTCAATCGGTGTGAAGGATTCTCACCTTCATTCGTTACTTACACCGGCATACTCACTTCCATACGCTCCACCACTCCTCACGATATGGCTTCACCGCATATGGAACGCTCCCCTACCACTTAATGAAACATTAAATCCGTAATTTCGGTATTATGCTTAGCCCCGGTAAATCTTCGGCGCAGAGACACTCGACTAGTGAGCTGTTACGCACTCTTTAAATGGTGGCTGCTTCTGAGCCAACATCCTAGTTGTTTGTGCATTTCTACATCCTTTAACACTTAGCATAAATTTAGGGACCTTAATTGACGATCTGGGCTGTTTCCCTTTTGTCCATGGAACTTATCTCCCACAGACTGACTGCCAGGTTAACAATCATGGCATTTGGAGTTTGATTGCAATCAGTACCACTAGATGCGGCCATCATACATTCAGTGCTCTACCTCCACGTTGCATCACCTGACGCTAGCCCTAAAGCTATTTCGGGGAGAACCAGCTATAACCAAGTTCGGTTGGAATTTCTCCTCTAGCCACAACTCATCCGCGGGCGTTTCAACGAACGTCGGTTCGGACCTCCATCGGGTTGTACCCCGACTTCATCCTGGTCATGGCTAGCTCACCTGGTTTCGGGTCTATATCATCATACTCATTCGCCCTATTTAGACTCGCTTTCGCTACGGCTCCGTATCTTCTACTTAACCTTGCATGATAATATAACTCGCCGGTTCATTCTTCAATAGGCACGCCATCAGCCTTTAACGGCCTCTGACTTTTTGTAAGCATACAGTTTCAGAGTCTTTTCACTCCCCTCTCGGGGTTCTTTTCACCTTTCCCTCATGGTACTGGTTCACTATCGGTCATTAGTTAGTATTTAGTCTTACGCAGTGGTCTGCGCGTCTTCCGACAAGGTTTCACGTGCCTCGCCGTACTCTGGAAACACTAAGCTGCTACATCTTTACGCCTACGGGGCTATCACCCTCTATGGCGAACTTTCCCAAGTCCTTCGACTCAAATGTAACAATGCTATATCGTGTCCCGAACCCCAACCCTTAGGTTGGTTTGGACTGTTCCGCTTTCGCTCGCCGCTACTGACGGAATCGATTAAAATTATCTTTCTTTTCCTCCGGGTAATTGGATGTTTCGGTTCCCCGGGTATTCCTTCACTATGACTATGTATTCATCATAGGATAATATGACATAACTCATATTGGGTTGCCCCATTCGGAGATCGTCGGATCAAAGCTTACGTCCAGCTCCCCAACGCTTATCGCAGGTAGTCGCGTCCTTCTTCGTCTTCTAATGCCAAGGCATTCACTGTACGCCCTTATTAACTTAACTTCGTAAAATTATTAAAAATTTTAGATTGCTGTGTCGTGACAACTTAATGAAATCACGACTATAAACAGAAAGAACATGTTATATAATATCTAGTTTTCAAAGAACAAATTTTGAGAAATCACTGATCTCTCAAAACTAAACAGAACAAACGGAACGTCAGGATAATAATTCTAGATTATTTTAGGTTTTTGTACTACCGACTTAATTTTTTAAGTCAGAACTTTCTCCATAGAAAGGAGGTGATCCATCCCCACGTTCCCGTAGGGATACCTTGTTACGACTTAACCCCAATCACCAGTCCTACCTTAGGCGGCTCCCCCCTTGCGGTTAGGATACCGACTTCAAGTATTACCAGCTCTCATGGTTTGACGGGCGGTGTGTACAAGGCCCGGGAACGTATTCACCGCGACATTGCTGATTCGCGATTACTAGCAATTCCAGCTTCATGAAGTCGAGTTGCAGACTTCAATCCGAACTGAGACCGGCTTTATGAGATTTGCTCCACCTCGCGGTATTGCGACTCTTTGTACCGGCCATTGTAGCACGTGTGTAGCCCAAGATATAAAGGGCATGATGATTTGACGTCATCCCCACCTTCCTCCGACTTACATCGGCAGTCTCCTTAGAGTCCCCAACTTAATGATGGTAACTAAGGATAAGGGTTGCGCTCGTTGCGGGACTTAACCCAACATCTCACGACACGAGCTGACGACAACCATGCACCACCTGTATCGACTATAACTATCTCCCTATTTCTAGGGCCTTTAATCGTATGTCAAATCTTGGTAAGGTTCTTCGCGTAGCGTCGAATTAAACCACATGCTCCACTGCTTGTGCGGGCCCCCGTCAATTCCTTTAAGTTTCACTCTTGCGAGCGTACTTCCCAGGCGGAGAGCTTAATGTGTTAACTTCAGCACTGGGTTACCCCAACACTTAGCTCTCAACGTTTACGGCGTGGACTACTAGGGTATCTAATCCTATTTGCTACCCACGCTTTCGTGACTGAGCGTCAGTTACGAGCTAGTAAGCCGCCTTCGCCACTGGTGTTCCTCCATATATCTACGCATTTCACCGCTACACATGGAATTCCGCTTACCTCTCTCGCACTCTAGTTACCCAGTTTCCAAAGCGTACTATGGTTAAGCCATAGCATTTGACTTCAGACTTAAATAACCGCCTGCTCACTCTTTACGCCCAATAATTCCGGATAACGCTTGCCACCTACGTATTACCGCGGCTGCTGGCACGTAGTTAGCCGTGGCTTTCTGGTGTGGTACCATCAAATAAGTAGCTTTCCACTCTACCTATCATTTTTTCCACACAACAGAGTTTTACAATCCGAAGACCTTCATCACTCACGCGGTGTTGCTCGGTCAGGGTTTCCCCCATTGCCGAAAACTCCCTACTGCTGCCTCCCGTAGGAGTATGGACCGTGTCTCAGTTCCATTGTGGCCGATCACCCTCTCAGGTCGGCTACGCATCCTCGTCTTGGTGGGCTGTTATCTCACCAACTAACTAATGCGCCGCAGGTCCATCTAAAAGTGGAGCAATTGCCCCTTTCATGACTGAGAGATGCCTCTCAATCACATATCCGGCATTAGCCGAGATTTCTCTCGGGTATTCCAGGCTTAAAGGCAGGTTACCTACGTGTTACTCACCCGTCCGCTGCTAGGCTCCATTGCTGAAGCCCCGCTCAACTTGCATGTATTAGGCACACCGCCAGCGTTCATCCTGAGCCAGGATCAAACTCTCATAGTTTATATTCCTAGTTCATTATTATTTCTGGTTTTGTATAAATAAATTTATAAAAATTGACGTTGTAATTTGTTTTATTCTGTTTAGTTTTCAAAGATCAGTTGCATGAGGTTTAAATCTCAATGCTTTGTTATTCTATCATTAGCAATATACCAAGTCAAGAACTTTTTTAATTATTTTTAAAAAAATTTTAACTTTGATATTTGCTTCTGAAAGAACATTGTTTTACGATAAGTAATATATCGCTCAACGTTTAATATTTAACCACAATGTAAATACTAATGCAAGAGTTTTTTTTGATTTTTTTTTGATTTTTTTTATTAGTCTTTTTTTCATGCGCACATACGCGTTATATATAATATAGATAATATAGATTTTTAGTTTAACTTTGCATCAAGGTTAATAAAAAAGAATCAAATTTTCTATTTATGATTCTTTATTAACTAATTATATTGATTAGAGCATTAAAAAAGCACACCTTATTTTTGTAAGATGTGCATCTAATTATTTTTTTAATTCTTATTGTTATAAATTACAATTAGTATTCTAAGAACTTGCATGAAGATATACATGAAGTCGACATATAGTTGAAGAGCACAGTATAAACAAATATTTTTTGAACCAGTGCCTGCTTCTGCTATCTTTTTGACTTGTGCCATATCAAAACTTACAAACAATAGAATAGCTCCGAATGTAACAAACGAAGAAATCCAGCCAATTGCTTCACTACCAATAAGCCAGTTAATAAGGGAAAGAATGAGCCCGCCACATAAGAATATAAAGGCGATACTGCCTAATGTACTGAGATCTTTTTTAGTGATATAGCCATATAAAGCAAGAACACCAAACATACTAGCGGAAACACCGAAGGCAACAAGAATAAGCCAAGTATTAACAACTGCAAATATTGATGAAATCATTATTCCCATCGACACGGCATAAAGAATATATGGAACAACCAATCCTCGTTTTGTATTCTTCATAACCATTATGTTAATCACTATAGATTCAATAAACATCAATACTATAGCAACTATCATTAGAATCAAATATACATCTGCACTAATAAGACCTGTTTGAATAAACGCTGCAAGTCCACATGCGACTGCCAGTGTAACAAGCATAGCAACGAATAGCCAGCCAAACACTTTTGAAAGTGAAAATTCTTGTTTAATTGTAGTTTCTTTTGTTACGACATTTTCATTAACATTATCTGAATAATACATAAATCATCCTCCTTTATTCCTATTATATAAGATAATTGGTATTAAATTAATCGATTATATTGTCAAGCATAGTTTTAAATGAATCAATTGTAAGTGATGCACCGCCAACTAATGCGCCATCAATATCTTTTTCTTTTAAATAATCTTTAATATTGTTTGGCTTTACTGAACCACCATATAGAATTCTAATCTCATTAGCAATAGTAGCACCAAACATATCTGTTAAGACATCACGAATGAAGCCACAAACTTCTTCCGCGATTTCTTTAGATGCATTTTTACCAGTTCCAATCGACCAAATTGGTTCATAGGCAACAACGATCTTAGAAGCTTTGTCAGTGCTTACTCCTGCTAGCCCAATACGAATTTGATCACGAACGATAGCTTTAGTAATACCGGATTCATATTCTTCTAAAGTTTCGCCACAGCAATATACTGGAACCATGTCATTATCAAGCATAGCTAAAATCTTTCTATTGCAGAGTAATGATGATTCACCATTATATTGTCTTCTTTCAGAGTGACCAATAATAGACCAAGTGATTCCTAATTCTTTAAGCATAGGAATCGAGATTTCACCTGTGTAAGCGCCATGATCTTCATAATGAAGGTTTTGAGCAGCAACAATTAAATCTGGATTTAATTTGTGTACATCTTCTAAGCATAAGAATGTTGGAGCAACGCCAACATCAACGCCATGTTCTTTAGCAACATTTGTAATTTCAACACTTGCTTTAGCAAAATTTCTTGCTTCCTTAAGTGTTTTATTCATTTTCCAGTTGCCTAATAATAATTTTCTTCTTGCTTTCATTTTTATTCACCAATTACATCGATGCCTGGTAAGTGGCCATCGTTTTCAATCATTTCAAGTGATGCGCCCCCGCCTGTTGAAACGTGTGAGAATTCAGAACTGTAACCAAATTGTTTACATGCCGCAGCAGAGTCTCCACCACCAATAACAGTAAATGCTTTGCCTTTTAATTCAGCACATGCCTTACATACAGCAATTGTTCCTGCTTGGTAAGCATCTTTTTCAAATACGCCCATTGGTCCATTCCAGAAAATTGTTTTTGCTTTAGCAATTTCTGCGGCGTAGATTTCACGTGTCTTCGGTCCAATGTCTAATCCTTCAAATCCTTCAGGAATCTTATCAGAATCAACTACTTTAACTTCTGTTGGGTTATCAAAGTCGTTTGCGCAAACTGTATCGACTGGTAGTAAAATCTTGCCGGATGCATACATTTCTTTAGCGTAATCTAATTGATCCATTTCTGCTGGTGATGTTCCGATTTCGCCACCTAAAGCTTTAACGAATGTGTATGCCATTGCGCCACCAATAAGAATCTTATCGCATTTCTTAAGTAATGAGTTGATAACCTTAATCTTATCAGATACTTTAAATCCACCTAGGATTGCAATGTATGGTCTTTCTTCACATTTAACAACTTTTGATAAGTTGACTACTTCTTTTTCAACTAAATAACCAATTGCTACTTCTTTTCCTTCGGATTTAAGAATTTCAGGAACTCCGTATGTTGATGCGTGAGCTCTGTGTGCTGATCCGAAAGCATCCATAACAAATGCATCTGCTAGTGCAGCCCATGCTTTTGATAATTCAGGATCATTCTTTGTTTCACCTTTTTCAAATCTTGTATTTTGAACTAAAAGAACATCGCCATCTTTCATTGCATTAACAAGAGCGACTAAGCTGTCTCCTCTTGTCTCTGGTGAAAAGATTACTTCTTGTCCTAACAATTCACCTAAACGAACTGCGACTGGTTCAAGAGTATTCTTCTTTAAGCCTTCAGCCAGTTTAACTGGATCTTTGTGATCGATTTTGCCTAAATGACTCATTAAGATAACTTTTGCACCTTTTGCAATCAATTCTTTGATTGTAGGTAATGCTTGGACAATTCTGTTGTCATCACGAATTTTTCCATCTTTCAATGGGACATTAAAGTCACAACGAACAAGAACGCGTTTTCCTTTAACTTCTAAGTCTTTAACTGTTTTCATAATTTCTTCTCCTTTTAACTAATAGTGCTTTGCACTAAACCGTAAATATTATAATACAAAACATACAAAAAAATAAATATTAAAACTCACAAATAATGTGAAAACGCTTAAATTATTTTATTATTGTTTTATTTATGAATAAATAAGATAGTTTTTGTCTATCATTAAAGTGAGGGATTAACCATGCCAATTATACCAACTATTACAACAAGTTATTATGATGGAAAAGAGAGTAAAGATATTTATTCTTTGCTTTTAGAGCAACGAATAATTATGATAAGCGATGAAATTACTGATCAATTATCATCTCTAATTGTTTCAGAAATAATATACTTAAATGCACAAGATCAGAGCGAACCAATAACTATATACATTAATTCTCCAGGTGGTTCAATTTACGCTGGGCTTGCAATCTATGATATTATGAAAAAAGTTGAGGCTCCAATTATAACTATCGGCCTTGGTTTGTGCGCTTCAATGGGTGCCTTTTTGTTATCCGCTGGTAGCAAAGGCAAAAGATACGCTTTAGAAAATGCTGAAATTATGATTCATCAACCATTAGGAGGTTCACAAGGACAAGTAAGTGACATTGAAATAATGACTAAACGTTACTTGTATCTGAGAAATAAACTAAATGCCATGCTTGCTAAACACACAGGACAAAGCATTAAAAAAATCGCGAAAGATACCGATCGCGATTACTTTATGTCGAGTGAAGAAGCCAAAGAATATGGCCTTATTGATGAAGTAATTTCACTCAATTCCTTGAAATAAAGTTTGTAAAGAAATTCTAAGTGCTCTAGCCAAACGAGAGAGAATCATTAAACTTGGATTTCTTCTTCCATTTTCTAAATCACAGATATAATTTTTATTAACTCGACTTTCTAAAGACAAGTCTTCTTGTGACCAATTTCTTAATCGACGTAAATACTCAATTCTTTTTCCGAGTTGAACATTTGTAGATAAACGATTCATCATATTAATTACCTCCCGCTTTTAATTTTTCTGCTAATGTTTTAATAGCTCTAAACATATGATTAACACTTGATTTTGAGACTGGTTTATCAAGTTTTTTAGACATCATTTCTGCTAATTCAACCATTGATGATTCTTCGTGTTCTAAGCGAAGTTCCATCAATGTTTTTAGTTTTACATTTGGTATATTTTTAATACCAATTTTCTTATCTATTAATTCAATATCTTCTCTTTGTTTATTTGATGACTCGACTGTACGAACCATGTTGGCGTTAATACATATTTGCAAACGATTGTCATTGTTATAAAAGTCTCGATTAATACGTACATCTTCATAACTTAAACACGCTTGTGGTGCATCAATAAAGATGAGAAAGTTTGCTATTTGATCGCTCTTTTTTATGTAAACAACGTAATGATTTCTTCTTTTAATAATTTTAGGTGTGAATTCAATTGAATGCACCCTTCCCATAATCGAAGCAATGTATTTAGCGTGTTCTTCTTCAATTGTCGATATTTCTAAATGATAATTAGAACTCAATGGGTCATTTACTGAGCCAGTCGCAAGAAACGAACCTAATAAGAAGCCTGATAAACTCTCTTCACTTCTTACAAATGACATCGTATTGCTATTAAATTTAAATATTTCTAAATCATCTAATATTTCTTCCACTTTTGATTCAACAATAACGTGGTAAACAATATTCTTTTTAAAGTGCATGCTTCTTAAATAAGCAAAGCGCGGTGCGATATGATATTTTGTTTGGAAAGATAAGAAAATAAACTTTGCTACTTTAGCGTTTTCGGTTGTTAAAATAAGTTTGCTTACTCCTTCTTCGATAATCAACTTTCCATTGATTTTGCTAAATGCGGCGAGTAAAGCTTTTAATTTAACACCATCATAACTCTGTGAGGCTATTTCATTTTTTACTTTTGCGGTAAACGATAAATTTGTTTCCATATAAATTAGCCTCCTTTGTATATTGTAATATATCACATAATCAGTGAACTTTTAAGAAAATTTATAATGTTTTGATAAAAAATATCTTGAATATCACTTTTACTATACTTTCTTTTCTTCAATTCTTCATACAAATTAGATAAATCTTTAGGACTTTGTAAACCTTTTATTGAAGTAGAATGCGTTGTTGTGCTCAAATAGTAATCAAAATCTAAGCCTAAACAAATATTTTTAATGCCTATTTTATCTTTTAAGTAATCTATGATATTAACAAAACTTTCTAAATTCATGTTTTGCCCTACGAAGTTTTTATAAGTGTTTACTCCCACTAAAACATTCTTGCTTTTTAGAAGTTTCAGTTGCTTATCAGTTAAATTTCTTTCGTTTTTGCACAGGACATATACATTAGAATGACTAACAATAAGCGGCCCTTGATATATTTTTAAGACATCATAAAATGATTTACGATTTAAATGTGATAAATCTAAAATAATGTTTTTGTTTTCCAGTTCTTTTAAAAAAGTAATACCTTTATTAGTAAGGCCTCTTTTTTTATTCGTGTAAGTTCCTGTCGCAAGAGAATTCATATCATTCCATGTCAAGGTTACAATCTTAATGCCCGCTTCAAAAACAAGATTAATATCTGAAATGTCTTGAAGTGGTCCTAATCCTTCGATTCCCAAAATATAATTTTTATTTTTAAGAATATTAAAATTTGTTTTATAAAATTCTTTAATCTTTTGCAAAATAAAAAGAAATGAGTCGTGTGATTCATTCCCTTTAAAATAATAATTTAAAAATGCGCCTTTATAATTACGCATTTCTAAACAATGATACTCAAAACTATGATTATTATTAATAACATCAAATAAAACATCCGTATGGCAATCAAAAATCATTTTTTATTTTGTAAATAATTGAGGACTCCTTTTGAGGCAATTGCACCATCCGCACTAGCGGTAACAATTTGTTTCATTGGTCCATTCGCTACATCTCCTGCTGCAAAAAGTCCTTCTACTATTGTCTCCCCATTATTATTTATCAAAATATAACCATCTTTATTACACAAATTATCAAACTTTAAAAAATTAGTGTTAGGAATTAATCCTATGTATGGAAATAATGCTGAAACATCTATACGATTCTTGCCATTTATTTCAATGGCCTCTAACTTTGTATCACCAAACAAAGCTGTAACAAGAGAAGAATACAAAACCTCAATATTTTTTTGTTTCTTTACTTCGTTAACTATTCCTTCATCTGCACGAAATTCATCGCGACGATGAATTAAATAAACTTTATTAACAATGCGAGATAAATATAATGCTTCTTCTAAAGCAGAATTACCTCCTCCAATAACCGCAACATCTTTATTTTTATAAAGAGGTCCATCGCATATGGCACAATATGAAACTCCTTTATGCTCAAATATATCGGCTTTTGGTAAGTCTAGTTTCTTTTCTAATGAACCACTTGCCACAATAATACTTTTTGCATAATAAATTTCATCATCTTGAGATGTAATAACAAATAAATCTTTTGATTTAGTAACGGTAGTAACTTCATCCGCAATAAATTCAATTTTATTTGCTTGAGCGTGTTCATAAAACTTCATAGCTAAATCAGGTCCAAATGAATTATTTAAACCTAAATAGTTATTTACAATTGAAATGTAATTAGTTTTACCACCTATTGGTCCCATTTCTAAAACTGCCACATCAACACTCGCACGTTTTAAATATATCGCTGCCGATAGGCCAGCTGGTCCTGCTCCAATAATCAAACAATCATAAATTTTATTTTGCCTCTTCACTAACTTTTTCTTCCTTTGCTTTTTTGTTCTTTTTGTAATCTAAAACATGTAAAACCACAATTCCTATAATACCTGCGACAATAAATACTCCAGCCATAACTTTAGATTTTTCAACACCAACGCCATTTATTAATCCCATCTTATATTCTGGGTCGCGTAATGGCTCTAACACAAATCTAATAATGCCATAAACAACAAAGTATGCACAGCATAAATCGCCTTTTACTAAATATTTTTTCAAGCCTTTGCCAATCACATAAACAATTAAAATGTAACCAAGAATATTGCACACAGATTCTACTAAAAACAAAGGTGTATAAATCTTATCAGTTCCTGTGACCGTCATTTGATTTAAGATCCAATTTGGCAAGAATCCCCACGTTTCGCGAGCTACTTGTAAACCAAAAACTTCTTTATTTACAAAGTTGCCCCAACGGCCGATTGCTTGAGCAATTAAAATGCCTGGAATAATTGTGTCGACTAAGAAAAATATATCAATTTCTTTATGCTTTTTAAGCATATATATTATACCCACTAAAGCACCTAAGATAACTCCACCTTGAATTGCAAGTCCCCCGTTCCAAATAGCGAAAACATTGCCAAATGGTTGACCTGCAAAGTCTTTTTGCCAGTTTGCGATAACGTACCAAATACGTGCGCCAACAATTCCAGCAGGGAAAGCGATATATAATAAGTTTTCTAATGAGCCTTTTTTGTATCCAGCTTTTTGAACACGATAATCAGAAATTAAATATGTGCATAAAGCACCTAAAATAATAAATACTGCGTAATATGTAACGCCAATTGTTTCTCCATTTGAGTTCTTGCCAAATGTCAAAATATAATTATTTAAAGGATAAGTAAATGTTGGGGAAATTATCTCTATGAAACCAAATAATAATGGTATTAATCCTAAGCCTAAAACAAAAGATAAAATTCTTAAAACTTTTGCTAATTTTACTTTTGTTTCATCGCTATTTATAACATTTAAACGATACCAATTTGATGTTAAAACAAAGAATAAACATCCAGACATTACTAAACTAATAACTACCACTAATATTGTTCTGCCTGTGCTTAAATCAACATTTGCTTCTTTAAAAAGTCCAACTTGAAATAAAGAAAGTCCAATTGTCGCTAAACAAGCTAGGCAACCAGAAAATTTAAACATATCTTTGTTAGTGATTTTATTAAATTTTCCATCTTTCTTTTCATCAATTAAATATACGATACCGAATATACTTAAGATAAGTAATATTAAACCAAATAGCTTCATAAAAATACTCCCTTTTTACATAAGACTATCACTAATTACAATAATTTACAATTATTGTTCCTTAGTTTTCTTAGTCTTTCTTTTTCTTTATCTAATAATGGTTTTAGGAATTGTCCAGTATAAGACTCTGGAACATCACATATTTGTTCTGGTGTTCCTTGTGCCACAATTGTGCCACCTTTATTACCACCTTCTGGACCTAAATCAATAATGTAATCCGCAACTTTTATCACATCTAAGTTGTGCTCAATAATTACGACAGAATCTCCATTATTAACTATTCTTTGCAAAACCTTAACTAATCTTGCAACATCATCCGAATGCAATCCTGTTGTTGGTTCGTCAAGAATATATAATGTTTTACCTGTAGGCTTTCGTTGAAGTTCATACGCTAGTTTTACACGTTGCGCTTCTCCACCTGATAATGTAGTCGCTGGTTGTCCTAATTTAACATAACCTAAACCAACATCATAAAGTGTTTGAAGTTTATGCTTAATACTTGACCTATTTTCAAAGAATGACAAAGCATCTTCAATCGTCATATCTAAAACTTCTGCGATGTTTTTGCCTTTATAAGTGCATTGTAAAGTTTCTTCATTATATCTTAAGCCACCACAATGTTCACATTTTACATATACATCAGGCAAGAAATTCATATTTATGCGTGTGACACCCGCACCTTCACAGTTTTCACATCTTCCACCTGGAACGTTAAATGAGAAACGTCCTTTATTAAATCCCCGTGCTTTTGCTTCAACACTTTCAGCAAATAAATCACGTATGTCATCAAATACTTTCGTGTATGTTGCAGGATTACTTCTTGGTGTTTTACCAATTGGTTCTTGGGAAACATTAATTACTTTATCAATGTTTTCTAATCCAGATATTGAAGAATGTTTGCCGACCATAATATTCGTATTTGGATTTAAATATTTATATGTCGCTTTCCATAATATCTCATTAATTAACGAAGATTTACCAGATCCTGATACACCTGTAACTAAAACCATACATCCTAATGGAATCTTAACATTGATATTTTTGAGATTATTGCATTGTGCTCCCTTAATAACAATACTTTTGCCGTTACCTTTTAGTCTTGATGGTGGCAATGGAATAAATTTATCCCCGCGTAAATATTGCCCAGTAATGGAATTTGAACAACTTATGACATCATCGAGAGTGCCACTTACAACTACATTTCCGCCATGACTTCCAGCACCTGGTCCAATATCAACAATATAATCTGCGGAACGAATTGTGTCTTCATCGTGCTCAACAACAATTAAAGTGTTACCTAAATCCACCATTTCTTTTAAAGCTGAAATGAGGCGCATATTATCACGTTGATGTAAACCAATACTTGGTTCATCTAAAACATACAAAACGCCAGACAATTTAGAACCAATTTGTGTTGCTAATCTTATGCGTTGCGATTCTCCACCTGATAGAGTCATAGACATACGCGCTAAAGTTAAATACTCTAATCCGACAGAGCATAAAAACTCCGCGCGATTTTTAATTTCTTTGAGTATCATTTTTGCTACTTCTAAATCACGTTTAGATAATTTTTGTTCTGTATCAATAATGTATTTAAGCAATTCTTCAATCGAAAGTAAGGTTACTTGATAAATGTTTAATCCGTTTACTCTTACCGCTAAAACTTCATTTGAAAGTCTTGCCCCATGACAAGTCATACATTCATAGTCTCTTAAGAATCTTCCATACCATTCTCTTGTCATTTCTGATGTAGTTTCTTGATATAAACGTTCAATCTTTTTAGCGACACCTTCGATGTAATTATAGCGATGTGTGACATTTCCAGATGAAGAGACAAGGCTATATTTATGCATGACTGGTGAGCCTTTAAAAACAATTTCTTTTTGTTCTTTTGTAAGATTTTTAAAAGGAATATCCATTGGAATTTTATAAATATTACAAAGCATAGAGAAATCCTGCCAATCAAGGTTTTTAGTGCCTACAATATGCTTATAAAACGCAATCGCACCTTCATTAATTGATAAGTCTTGATTAGGAACAAGTAAATCTTCCGCTGCTTGTCTTTTAATGCCTAATCCATGGCAATCCGGACAACAGCCCATTGGAGAGTTAAAAGAAAATAATCGTGGCTCTAATTTTGGAACAGAAAATCCACAATATTTACATGTATGATGTTCGGATAAGAGTTTTTCTTCATTGTTAAGTAAAAGAGTTACATAACCATGGGACCAATCTAACGCTAAATCTAAATCTTCATAAATTCTACTACGTGATTCTTCTTTAAGAACAATGCGATCAATTACAATATCAATATCATGTCTTTTATTTTTATCAAGGTCTTTAAGTTCATCAATTCGCACCATTTCGTGGTCTACTCTTAATCTTTCATAACCTTGAGATTTAATCTTAGCTAATGTGTCTTTATGTGTGCCTTTTTCATTGCGCACAACTGGTGACAAAATTTGTACTCTTGTGCCTAACGGATAGGTATAAATAATATCTATCATTTCTTTAGGCGTAAAAGCCACAATTGGCTCATTATGAATGGGGCAATATGGAACGCCTACACGCGCAAATAAAAGTCTTAAATAGTCGTATATTTCAGTAACAGTTCCAACAGTAGAACGTGGGTTATGTGACGTTGTTTTTTGGTCAATAGCAATAGCAGGTGATAAGCCTTCAATTGAATCTACATCTGGTTTTTCAAAACTACCTAAAAATTGTCTAGCATAACTGCTTAATGATTCGATATATCTTCTTTGTCCTTCAGCAAAAATAGTGTCAAATGCCAAAGTTGATTTACCTGAGCCAGATAAACCCGTAAATACTACTAAAGAGTCTTTAGGAATGCTAACTGTGACATCTTTTAAATTGTTTTCTCTTGCATTTTTTACCACAATATAATTGTTTTTCATTAGATATCACCTCGTAACTTATTTTACAATAAATAAAAAATATATAATAGAATATTTTTTATAATTCATTTTTGCTTAAATAAAAAGTAGCGAATCGCTACTTAATATTGTCATTTTCTTGTTCCTCGGTTTGAGGGACTAAAGGTTTATTTTCTTCTTCCTTATCCTTCTTTTTAAAAGGGAATGATGCTCTCTTTCTAATTAATTCATCAATTGGACTTTGCTCTTCCACAGTTTCTTCTTGTTTGATTTCTTCAACTTTTTCCACTTGTTTTGGTTGTACTGGAGTTGGTTCAAGCTTTGGTGCCTCTTTTTTCTCTGGGACTTCTTCTTTTTTACTTACAACCTGTATTTTTTCTCCATGAATAATTCTTGAAAGCATATTCACAAGTTTACTACCATTTTTCATTTTATCTAAAGCGTATAGTTTTTGTGGTGTATATATTTCCACACTAACGGAGCCACTATAATCTTCATCGCGATTTTGTAATAACGTAACTCCATAAACGCCACCAAATGTTATATCTGTGATTTTACGTCCATAGTGAACAAGCAAACGTCTTGTTGTTAAATAAATTGTATGTTTTTTGAATTTGCGGGAAATTATTGAAAGTCTAACTAGAATAATTGCAAGCCACAAAGCAGCAATTCCACCATAAATAAAATAGATATAGATATGCGCATTTACAAAATCTTTCCATGCACTAGGAATAAACGGCAAAAACATATAAACTGCTAAAATGCCGCCCATCACAATTAAAAATGCTAAAAAGTTTTTAATAAACCACGGAAATGCAATTGATTTTTGTGTTGATTCGCAAATTACTTCTTCGTTTTCAAAGAGAAATTTATCAATTACGTTCTTATTTTTTTTCATAATCTTCACCAGCCCTATCGTAAGTATACCACATAAATAAAATAAGCCACAAATAAATTGTGGCCTATTATTATTTAATTATTCATTATTCATCAATGTTAGCTGCTAATCTCTTTAGACGTTTCCATCTTGCTTTAGCATCTTCACATGATTTTGTTAATAATTCTTCAGCGTGTTCTGGGTTAACCTTTGGTAATTGTGAGAATCTTGTTTCTCCCATGACAAAGTCACGGAATAATTCAAACTTAGGTTCTGCACAATCTAATTGCATTGGGTTCTTTCCTTCTTTTTCAAGACGTGGGTCATAACGGAAGATTGGGAAGTAACCACATTCAACAGCAGCCTTCTCAACGCGTTGAGCATTGCTTAATCCACCTTTAATACCATGGTTAGCACAAGGTGAGTAAGCAATAATTAATGAAGGACCATCATAGCTTTCAGCTTCTTTTAAAGCCTTAATTGCTTGCATTGGGTTTGCACCTAATGAAATTTGTGCAACGTAGACTGTACCATATGCCATACCCATCATAGCAAGTGACTTCTTAGCAGTCTTTTTACCAGATGCAGTAAATTTAGCAATGGATCCAGCTTGAGATGACTTAGATGATTGTCCACCAGTATTTGAGTAAACTTCAGTATCAAGTACTAAGATGTTAACATCTTCATCATTAGCGATAACGTGGTCAACACCGCCGTATCCGATATCATATGACCAACCGTCGCCACCGACAATCCAAACTGATTTATCAATTAAATCACGTTCATATTCTAATACTTCTTTAATGCCTTCGTTCTTGCTTTCTTTGACTAATTTAACTAAGTCTTTGACAAAAGTACGAACAACTTCACGATTCTTGAAGTTAGCTAAGTATTTTTCGATTAATTCTTTTAATTCAGGTTCAACTGAATCTTTGTTTTCATTAAAGATTTTAATGATTTGTCCTAATTTATAATTTGTAGCAATACGCATACCATAGCCAAATTCAGCATTATCTTCAAATAATGAGTTAGCCCATGCGACACCTTCACCATTCTTATCTGTACAGAAAGGTGTTAAAGGTGTTGAACCATTATAAATTGATGAACATCCTGTAGCATTTGCTACTAACATATCCTTACCAAATAATTGAGAAACTAAACGGTAATAAGGGGTTTCTCCACAGCCGGCGCATGCACCAGAAATTTCAGTGTATGGCATTAAGAAGCCAGCGCCCTTAACTGTTGTTGTTGGGAATTTATCTGTCTTATATTCAACATGTTTGAATAAGTATTCAGCAGCTTCTTCTTGTGGGAATTGTGTCTTAGCTTCAACCATTTCAAGAGCTTTCTTACCCATCTTACCAGGGCATTGGACAACACAGAGACCACATCCAACACAGTTTTTTGGTGAAACTTGGATACGGAATTTTAATCCTTTGACATTTGGTCCACCCATTGCATCCATTAAGTCGCCTTTAGCGATTTCTGGCATATTGTTAACTTCTTCTTCGCTTAATAAGAATGGTCTAATTGTTGCGTGTGGGCAAACGAATGCACATTGGTTACATTGAATACAGTTTTCTTTGTGCCATACTGGAACCATATCAGCGATTGAACGTTGTTCACGATATGTAATATCGTTTTTCATAGTACCATCAAGCAATTCGTATTCAAGGAATTTGGATACTGGTAAATCGTCACCATCAAGAGTTCCGATTGCAGTGACATAATTATCAAAGTAATCATCACCTGTAGTGTGTCTTACACGTGCGACGCTTAAGTTAATCCATTCTGGGTCAACTTTAACTTCACGTAATCCTTCTGCACCTGCGTCAATAGCGCGGTAGTTCATCTGGACTACTTCGTCACCTTTTTTAGCATAGCTCTTCTTAGCAAATTTCTTCATCCATTCTTGTGCTTCAGCATATGGCATGATGTTTTGATTTAAATAGAAGAATGATGCTTGTAAAGTTGTATTAGTATGACGTCCCATACCAATTTCTTTAGCAATCTTATTTGCGTCAATAACATAGAATTTTGCTTTCTTTTCTGCTAATTGATGTTTCATACGATTTGGCATAGATTTAATTAATTCTTCATCGCTCAAATCAGTATTTAATAAGAATGTACCACCCGTTTTCAAGTTCTTGAGCATATCGAATTTGTAGATATATGTGTCTAATGAACATGAAATGAAATCTGCATTTTGTACATAGTATGTTGAGTGAATTGGAGTCTTACCGAAACGTAAGTGTGAGCGTGTAACGCCACCAGCTTTACGTGAATCATATGCAAAATATGCTTGAGCATATTGATGAGTTGCATCACCAATAATTTTAATAGATGATTTGTTTGCAGATACTGTACCATCAGATCCTAATCCATAGAATAAGCATGATGTGTAATTTGCTTTAACATGGAAATTGTCATCAACTGGGATTGATAAGTGTGTAACGTCATCGTTAATACCAACAGTAAATGATGTCCATGGTTGTTCACTATCTAAGAAATCATAAACAGCCTTAACATGTTTTGGTTGAGTATCTTTAGAAGATAAACCATAACGTCCGCCAACAAGAACGTCAACTTTGCGTTTCATTTGTTCAAGAGCTGCAACGACATCTAAGTAAAGAGGTTCGCCAGTGGCGCCCATTTCTTTAGTCCTGTCTAAAACAGCGATTTTCTTAACGCTATTTGGAATAACGCTAACTAAATGTTTTGCAGAGAATGGGCGATATAAGTGAACTTTTACTAAACCAACTTTTTGTCCTTCTTTAATGAGTTCATCAACAACTTCAGTAGCTGTTTCAGTAACAGAGCCCATTGCAATAATAACTTTAGTTGCATCTTCAGCACCATAATATGTAAATGGTGCATAATTACGACCTGTTAATTCGCTTGCTTTTTTCATGTAATCAGCAGCGATATCAACGATTTTGTCAAAGTGAGCATTTTGTGCTTCTCTACCTTGGAAGTAGATATCATCGTTTTCAGCACCACCACGTGTTACAGGGTGAGTATGTGGGTTAAGTGCTCTTGCACGGAATCTTTCAAGTGCTTCAACATCGATAAGTTTCTTCCATTCTTCTTCATCAACGAATTCAACGTTTTGAATTTCGTGTGAAGTTCTAAATCCATCAAAGAAATGTAAGACTGGTGCTTCTGATTTAATTGCAATTAAGTGCGCAACTGGAGCTAAGTCTGCGATTTCTTGGACTGAGTGTGAACAAAGCATTGTGATGCCTGTTTGACGTACTGCATATACGTCTTGGTGATCACCAAAAATTGATAATGAGCGAGTAGCTAATGAACGAGCAGATACGTGTAATACTGCTGGTAACAATTCACCAACCCATTTGTAAATGTTTGGAATCATCAATAATAAACCTTGTGATGCTGTATATGTTGTTGCTAAGGCACCTGCTTGTAAAGCGCCATGAACTGTACCTGAAGCACCAGCTTCGGATTGCATTTCAACAACTTTTACAGTGTTTCCGAAATAATTTAGCTTTCCTTGTGCTGAATAAACATCAACAAGTTCAGCCATAGGTGAAGATGGTGTAATTGGGTAAATGCCTGCAACTTCAGTGAAGCAATATGAAGCAAGGCCTGCCGCGGTGTTACCATCTACGGATAAAAATGTTTTTTTAGTTTCCATAATGACCTCCATAAAAAACCATAATAAGTATATAATACTTATTTCCAAAAGAAAAGGACTAACCGCGATATTTTCTAACCTTTTTTGATAAATTTGCTATAAGAGGCATATATTTTAGAGGTGAGAAAATGCGTGCATACATAGAAATTGATAAACAAAACTTAATAGATAACTATAAAAAAATCAAAGAACAAGCAAATAAAGATGTCATATGTGTCGTAAAATCTAACGCTTATGGACATGGATTATTAGAAGTAACAAAAATACTTTCTCCTCTTAACCCTAAAATGTTTGCGGTATCAACAATTGAAGAAGCGATAATGATAAGAAAATCTTTAATTTTTACACCTATTTTGCTGTTAGGAAACTGTTCTTCTTTTTCCATTGCTTCTAGTTATCGCATAACGCTTACAATTACAAGCATTGAATATTTAAAAAAAATGATCAAAAGTAATTTGCCTTTTTTTGCTCATTTACTAATTAACACTGGCATGAACAGAGATGGCATCAAAGTCGAAGAAATAAATGAAGCCATAAAACTTATTCAAAAATCAAAAATAATCGTAAAAGGAATATTCACACATATTACAAACGTTGAACATTACGAAGAACAATGTGAAGTTTTTAATAAAGCTTTGGAACTCTTCCCACACGAAAAACTAATTATTCATATCGCCGCAAGTTCAACATATAAAATTAAAAACGATACCACTAACGCTGTGCGTGTTGGTTTAGCGCTTTATGGTTTAACAGGAGAAGATGGCTTAAAACCTATCATGTCATTATCTTGCGAATACTGTTGCAAAATTGCTGTTAAAAAAGGAGATTTAGTATCATACAATAACGAGCCTTGTTTAGAAGACGGCTACATATACACGCTTCCTATAGGCTACGCTGATGGAATTTTTAGGAGCTCTGACTTTGAAGTATATTGTGATGGATTAATTAGTAAAATAGGTAATATTTGCATGGATCATACAATGATTTTTTCAAACAAAGAATTTGATAGTCACAAGAAATTCGAATTAATTGGTGAGCATTTAAAAGTAATTGATATTGCAAACAAAAATGCAACAATTCCATACGAAATCGTTGCAAAATTATCACCAAGACTTAAACGCGTAGTTAAATAATTATTATTGTTTTAATGTTAAAACATCAAAATCAGGATTAATTGTTATATCATCTTTTGAATCAATCAAATAATAATTATATTCATTAAACATTGATATAAACATTTTTACTGTAACAACATATTTTAAATTTTTATTATAAATAGTAATTTTGTTTTTATTTTTAGACACAAAAAATGCATTATTAGTTGCAATTGATATTGCCGCTAAAATATATCTTTTATCAAGCAAAGTAATTACTTCTTCTTTGGTATTAACCTTTTGCATATTATACCTCCAAAAACATAAAAAGCTGTGTTACCACAGCTATTTATCAAAATGGTGAACCGTACGGGATTCGAACCTGTGACCCACTGATTAAGAGTCAGTTGCTCTACCAGCTGAGCTAACGGTCCATTTCGCTTAAATATAATACAACATTTGCTAACTATATTCAAGCATTTATTATATTTTCTCCATTACACGTTAATTGAAAAAGTAAAAGCAACAAATAAATAACAATGATGCATTTACTAAAACAATTAGAATATGTCAATATGATTATGATGTCTCTTTAGTAAAGAAA
>ONAT01000009.1 GCA_900315885.1 uncultured Erysipelotrichaceae bacterium | reverse complement strand
TGTTTCTATATCGTTTCATTTGACCCTTTTTATTGCTTGTTTTTTTGTTTTATTCTTTTTTTCCCTTTATTTGTCGCATTTACTTGTTCCACTAACAAAATGGTTTTCAAGCCGTCAATATCACCATTTTGTAATTTTGTAGCAGCTTTTTCTATCCGTTCGAGCATTTAGTTACATCCTTTATATTGTTTTCCAACAATGTAGGTGAAGGAAGCCTATTTATTTTTGGGTAAAATAATATATGAGGGCAATATAGACTTCCTTCTCGTGTAGCTACGGAGAGTGCTACACTATATAAATTATAACAAACATTTGTTTTATTGGAAGTATTTTTTAAAAAATTTTTAAAAAAGTTATTGTTGACACATTTATTAACATATTGTCGACTACGATGCAATGGGCGTTTTGGTCTATTTTGGTAATTTTTCCCATAACAGAAAAAATTTTATTTTTTTTGTAAAAATGTACTTCCGCGACTTCACCATGGTAATTACAGAGGATATTATTTATATCCTCTGCTTGATCTTCAGAAAGAAGAGGAGGTTCAGCTTTATTAATATCTTGTTTCATTTGCCTTAAATATTGTTTTTGTTCTACAAGCGAATTAAAAGGCAACCATTTTTTCATTCCACGATCACTCATCGATGATGACCTCCAATCAATTTATGGCGTTCAATAGCGTTTGAAGATTTACTTAAAGCATCAGTTCTTAAAATTGCATTCTGTCCAAACTTGTTTCTTATTTGGTCAATAGTGAATTGTAAGGAACGTTTCTTTTGCTGGACTTCGGGATCAATAAATATATCTAATTGCTCAACAGTAGGGTTATAAATGCTACTTACAGATATGCTAACTTGTCTAATTGGATTATTTTGAATATTCTTATTAAACAAATTCATTAATACTTCATAAACTATATCTTCATCATCTGTCCCTCTTTGTAATTTGCACTGAACATAGAAGCCTTTAGCATTTACGTTTTTTGAATATAAAATGCCCAAATGAACACACTGACAAAATTTTCTTTGTAAGCGTACTCTTAACATTAAATCATCGCACATTTCACGTATAATAATCGGCATTTCATTCATAGAATAGTCGCGATTCAACACTTGACCTACGGAAAGAGAATTTGATTTAGGTATATATTTTTCACGGATGTTCGTGTTATCAATTCCACGAGCATTATTAAAGAGTTGTTCACCCATTACGCCCAATTTACTAATTAATAAGTCTTTGGAGCAATTAGCGATGTCCGCAACAGAATATAAGCCGAGATTGTTTAACTTTTTTTCTAAATTATGTGAAATTCCCCACATTTTTGAAAGAGGAGTTACTTTATATAATTTGTTTTCAACATCTTTATAAGTCCAATAGGCAATGTTATTTGGATTAGTTTTAGCTTCTAAATCTAAAGCACATTTGGCAAGAAGCATATTTGGTCCAATTCCAGCACAAGTAGTTAAACCTAATTTGTTTTTAATGTCAGACATAATTTGTTTTGTTAAATCTAAAGAGTTCTTTTTATAAAATTTTAAATAGTGCGTTAAATCAACGAATAATTCATCAATTGAATAAATATGAATATCATCTTCATTTACATAATGTAAGACAATAGAAACAACTTCTGCGCTTACTTCAAGATATCTTTCCATGCGAGGCATAGCGTATATATATTCGCCTTTTGGAAGTTCAAATAAACGAAGCCTTGAGGGAATGCCTTGCTTTTTTAAATAAGGGGTAACAGATAAAATAATAGTCGCAGGTCCACGACTTTTATCTACGACCACAAGAGGCGTTAAAAATGGGTCAAGATGCCTATCTACGCACTCTACAGAAGCATAGAACGCTTTAAGATCTATAACAACAATATTTGATTCCATTAGACACCACCTCTTTCTTATTTTTTGCTTGTTATAAAGATATTATACTTTTCTTAAAGAAAGAGAAAAGCGTTAGCAAAACTAAAAACCTAGTCAGTGTCATATTAATCACATAAAGTTCTTGATGTCATGGGAAAATTATAAATTCTTACTATTGAACAATAGTAAACTATTGATTAAAATAGAATAAACGAAGGGGTGATATTATGGTTTTAGCTGGTACAGTATCCACAATTATTAGTACAATTTTATCATTCCCATATTTACTCGATATTACAATCTTCTTGTTCTTGTTAATATCTACATCGTTAGGTTACGCTAAAGGATTTTGGCGTGGAACATTTAGATTTATATTCGTAGTTATAGTTTTGCTAATTGCGTGGTTCACATTATTAGATAAGTGTGCAACATTTATCAATGAATCATTCTTAAGTACAATCAATGTAAAAGTAAAAGTTGGAACTTATGAAGCATCATCAATAAAAGAAGTTGTGGAATTAACCATTAAAAACGCAAGTGAATTAGAAGAGACTCTTCCTGCTAAATATTCTAATGAAGCCTATGTCTCTGCTCTTTCTTTATCAATAAGTAAATCTATTGCTTGGGCAATGATTGTGTTTATTGTTCAATTTATTTCTTGGATTATATCTGGAATATTATATTTCTTAGTAATACGTTTAATTATCCCTAATAAAGTGCGTAAAGTTAAATTAAAATTACTAGGAGCATTAATGGGTTTAGCGCAAGCTTTAGTTGTTACATTTGCTTTTATGATATCTTTTTCTTCAATATCTCCAGCGATTGAAACAATTAAAAATCCAGGTAAAGGAATATTTACATGGTGTAATCAAATCACACAAGCTGCGGTTAATGCTTTAAATCCAAACAATTCAATGTTATCTCCTTTCGCAGAAACATTAGAAAAACAAATGTCGAGCAAACAATATGATTTCACTCTTGATGGTGATGAATCAACTTATGTTTTTAAAAATGAGTTAAAAGAATTTTTTAAATTTTTCTCAGATTTTAATGATAAGATTTTAGAAGAAGAGAGTTCTACAGGAATAATTGATAATTCTTACGAAGTAAATTATTAATAGAAGTATAAATGGGTAACACGAGGTGCTACTCATTTTTGGGAGGTAAAGGAATGAAAAAGAAAAAGTATTGGTTATACTCGGTTTTAGTGCCAACAACTATCTTGTTTTCAGCACTTATTGCAAGTTTAGGTTATTATCTCTCTAATCTTTTAAATTCCGAGGTTCCTCTTTTAGGATGTGCCTTGCTTTTATTAGTGTTAGGCTTAATTTCAGGGATTGTTGTATTAATTATTAATCGTAGTAGCAAATCCACGATTAAAGAAATTAATGATATTAAATCGTATCGTGTGTTTAATAACATGCAAATTACTTTTTATGTAGCGGTATTGTTAGGAATTTTCTTATATTTTGCAATTGGTGTTTTATCTGATACCAAAGATCTTAGCACATATATTTTAGAAACATCGATATTTTATGGTGGATTAATTGTCCTTACTATTTTAGAAGTTGCGGTATTTAGTAAATTCTATTTAGGCAAATATAATCGCATGTTGATGTTTATTTTAGGTATTACAATAAATTTAACATTTAATATTCTTGTATCACTTGATGTAATTAAAATTAAGTGGCTTTATTACTTATGTAATGCAATTGGTACATCCTTAATGCTATCTGCAACATTATTATTACATCAAACGCTTGGCAAAGTTATTCAATATGTCGCGGATAAAGAAAGCAAGAATATGGCTATTGTTGATTTTAGAAATCTGCTCATAGCTTTAGTATTTTCCTCAATTATTGCCTCAGCGACAATTATTGTTTTATTCTTGATATATGGTTCAAATATTCCATCCACAAGTGATGTTCTTTTATTCTTACCGACAATTTTTATGTTTATAACTCTTTGGTTAGCAGCAATGGAGCCAATTGATGGACATTATCTCAAACTACTAGAGGATTATATTCATAGTGGAATAGATGACGATAATATAAAAGAAAAAGTTAAATATAATTTAGTATATAATTTCGTGTTATCTACACGACGAGTAGGATTTAAAATTCTTGTATTATTCTTAAGACCATTTTTCAAAATGAAAGTCTTAAATAAAAAAGTTGTAAATACCAAAAATGGTCCAGTGGTATTTGTTTCTAATCACTATGAAATATATGGCCCAATTGTTACAGTCTTGCGTTTGCCATTTAATTTTAGACCATGGGTTATCTCAAGCATGTTAAATAAAGAACAAATTCAAGATCAAATGAGATTAGGCTCTGATAATATCTTTAAAAAGATGCCAAAAAGAATGAAAAATTGGTTTATTAATCACTGTAGTAATATAGTGCTAAAATGTATTGAAGAATTAAGGCCAATACCAGTTTATCGAGATTCTATCAAAGATGTTGTAAAGACTATACGTAAATCAGTAGATGTATTAACAGGAGGAGATAACTTGCTTATTTTCCCTGAAAAAACTGACAAATATAAAGAAGATGGAAGCGTTGACCCATTCTATTCTGGCTTTGCTTACATTGGTGAAATGTATTATAAAAAAACTGGTAAAAATGTTACTTTCTATCCAGTGTACTTATGTAAGAAAAATAAAACAATGTCATTTGGTGAAGGAATCACATATGACTCTTCAAACGACAGTGATAAAGAGCGAGAAAGAGTTGCAAATGATTTATATCTAAGTATGGTTGATTTACAAAAGAAACAAGAAAAAGCTATGGAAAACAAAAAGAAAAAGTAGATTGTTGAAATCTACTTTTTTAAATGTTTTATTAGTTATTACTTGCTCTTTTTAGTTTTTGCAATTAATGAATAGCCGATTAATGAAAGAGTAATTAGAGAAATAATTAAGACATAACTAGTCATTGAAGTATCTGATGTGACTGATGTTAATACGCTTTGAGAAGTGCTTTCTGTAGTCTTTATTGATAATGCGTTGCGGACATAGGTAATTTGATTTCCCACAGTTACATCACTACTAATTTCTTTAGCGCTAATAAGTTTTTGAACATTTGAATCTAAAGCATCATATTCTTCAATTAAGGCACGCATTTCAGCACGTTTTGTTTCATCATTAAGGTTCCCACAGAAATTGTCATTATAAGCAAGCCATTTAGTAACAAAAGCATTGGCTTTTTCTTCTGCGGTTGATTCTTCGCCTTTATTTAAAACATAAATAGAAGGAGTTCCGTAGTTTGGGTTTGTTTTATAAGATGTGCTAGATGTAAAATACAAATTAGCGTAGCCATTAGTGGTAATAGAATAGCCTCCACAGTAGATTGTTTTGCCATTACAAGTGAATATAGGATAGTCATTTTCATTACCATAAAAACTTGTTGTTAAAGAAAATTTCGAATAATAAGATGAATTGCTAAATAGAGTGTTATCTCTATCGAAGTAAACGCTTGTGTTAAAAGTGGAGTTTTTAGTAAGTAATTTTGATTTATTAATTGATAATTCAAATGAATCATCAACTTTACTAACATCAAATACAAAATCTGGAGCCCCACTAATAACATTGTTTGAACTATCCACTAATTTGCTTTTTAAATAGCCACGAGTTATGTAACTTGAGGTATTTGATAAATCGTTTGTAGCAAAGGCAAAGCCATATTTAGGAATTTCGGTTGCAAGAATTACTTTTGCACCATCTTTGATTTTGCCCATATTACTTGTTGTAATACGCGAGAAAGTGTTTTTGCCAATAGTAATTGTGGCATTTGTATCTTCATCTGCTTTAACCTCTTTAATTGCTTCTTTATTAGCGGTTAACGCAAATGGTAGCATAAGTAATGTTAAAAATGTAAATATTTTTTTCATAGTTTAATTCTCCTTTTATTAGTCGTTTGATTCCACAAAAGTAGTAGGCTCAAAATCGTATGTGGCATCGTTATAAGCAAAAAAAGTAATAACGATATTGCCATCTTTATAGCCAAATTGAACAGTCATACCACTAGAATTTGTGTATGTCATAATATGAGTTTCATCATCATAAGTGTAATCAGTAAATGTTGAGGACATATTGCTTGTTCCCCAAGCAGTGGTCTTTACATAATATAATTTAAGTATATTACATGAAAAATTTGAATCGTAATATACTTTGAATTTGGTGTATTTGTTGTTTGCTTGGAAGCCATCTTCATTAACGAATGTTTTGTCTAAAATGTCTTGAATAGTAAATGCATCGTATTCACTAGTTTCTCCACTATCAGAACTATCTTGAATTGCTTTAAATTCATATAAATCAGTTCCCATATCACCTTCACCATAGACATAAACATTTTTGCTTGTATCATATGTCAATAATGCTTTAGGCACATAAACGATAAGTTTTTTATTACTTGCTCCTAAACCCATTGGATTATATGCCCCAATCGCTGATACTTCAGTTTCACTTCTTAAAGTGACAGAAACAAGAGTGTCAATAGTTAATGATCCGGTTGCTAATTCTGTAACTGTAGAAGGAAAATCAATTGTTTGAACTTTAGTGCAAGATTTAAATGCTTTCATAGAAATCTTTTGAATACCTAATTCTTCAGGAACAACAATGTTTGTTTCATCAAGATTACAAGTCTTAAGAGTTACAACACCATCAACAGTTTCAATAACGAAGTTTGCCGCGGATACCCAATAAGCTTTAATTGTAACTTCACTATTTGGATCTGCAAAATATGATTTGCCAACTTTGCGTGGTTGAGTTTCATCGTTTACTAACCAGCCACCAAATTCTTTGCCATTTGGGGCAGTGTATGTATTAGCTGGTAAAGTAATGCGGTATTTAGTCTCTCCACCTACAGTTGCTTCAACTGGTGTAACTGTAGGAGCAACACCACTTCCTCCATTAGCAGAGAAAGTAACAACAGGTGGATTCTTAACTTCTTCAATTGTGCCAAACACATAAGATTTTCCTTGGTATACAATAGTTAAAGATTTAATCGCACCATTTTCAATTTGACAGCTATAATTAGTTCCAGCAATAGTAAATGTTAAGGTGTTTCCAGTTAAAACGTAATCAAAAGTTAAATCGAAATTTTCACCATAAAAGACTGCATTAGTATATGAGCCGTTTCCTGAGACATTTGGGAAATAGATACCAGCACTATAATCAGATGTAACTGCGCCTATTCCAGCTTGTTTCCAAGTTGCAACAAGAGTAGTAGCACTTGTAAAGTATTGTAATGTACCAGACTCATAAGATTGAGTTGTGCCTTCTTTAACCCATTTATCAAATACATAGCCTTCTCCGGCTTCAAATGTTTGAGCGCTTCTAATAATAATTGAATAATCTTCTGCGCTAGCGTAATCAATAATGTCAGCGCCTATTCCGTGGTCACCAGCTTTATAAGTGACTTTAGGTCCCTTAGTTGGGATTGGTGTCCAAACAGCACTAAAAGTTACTGATTTATTAACAACATAAGTTGCGCCAGCTCTATAAGTTGATGTTCCATCATTCCAACCTGTGAAATTAAATCCATCTTTAGTTAGTGATGCAGTAGGTAAAGTAATAGAAGTAATACTTTCATATGTTTGAGAAGCAGGAGCTTCGCCAACGCCTCCATTAGCATCAAATGTTACAACGTATTGAGTTACAGGTGCAACTGCAGTCCATGTAGCAACAAATGTAATAGATTTAGAAACTACATATGATTCACCAGGCATGTATTTTTCAGTTCCATCGCTCCAACCTGCGAAAGTGAATCCTTCTTTTACTAAATTACATTCAGGAAGAGTAATTCTTTTTGTTGTTTTATATTCTTCATTTTCTGGCAGTGTTCCAGTTGCTCCATTTGCGTCATAACTTACAACGAAAACAAAATACGCAAATAAGTTTGTTTCTTTAGTAATAGGAGTAGAGAAATCAAACTCAACATCATCTTCATCCATCCAGTATTTAAACACCTTAGTATCAGTTGTAGCTGGGACGCCAGGGTTAGTAGCGCATTCGCCTTCTTTAACTTCTTGGCTTTCAAATACTTTTTCATCGCCACGATAGAAATTAACTTTATATTTGGTAATGATTGGTTCAGTGGAAGTTGCAGATTCACTTGGTTTTTCCACGGAAGATGGAATAGTAGAGCTTGTTGCTTCACTAGTTTTATCACTTGTAACACTTGTAACTTCGCTAGGCTTTTGAATTGTCGAAGGTGCAGGAGCTAAAGAGTTAGAAGGTGATGAATTATTATCGCAACTCACAACTCCTAAAGCTAGCATAGCCAAGGCAGATAATAATAAAAATCTTTTTTTCATAATGTAAATCCTCCTTGATTAGTTTTAAATTATGAGATTTTAGTGATAGTGCATGATTTATTAGTTACATCAATAGTAACGTGATAAATACCATTTAATTCACTATCAACTAAAGTGATTTCACCAGTATTAGGATTAGTTACTGATTCTTTTAGATTAACATTAAAGACATAATAATCATTTTCTTTAATGCCAGTAGCTTCAGCATTAACTAAACCTGTACTAGTTTTAAAGTTAAGAGAGACACGTTTTATGTTATTGGTTTCGTCAAGCGTTACAATTGCGATATTGCCATTTGTGTCTCGGCAATAAATTGTTTGCTCGGAATAAAAAGTATAACTAATTGTATCACCATTAATAACAAATGTAACGTGGTAATTTATAGATAAATAAGAAGTAGTAATAGTATAAGTGTTATCATTTACTTTATTAGCATACCAACCAGTTTGTGTGGATAAGCATGTACCATTTGATGTGACAATACTATTCAACGTTCCTTTTATAACAGTAGATTTGTCGCTGAAATTGATAGTAATTTGACTATTATCATCAGCAACAAATGTTTTAGTGTAAGGAATAATAGTGGTTTTGTAAGAGAAAGTATTATCAGCCTTTAAAGTAAATGTGTATTTTAGGTTACCAATATTAGCGTATACTTCCGAATAAGTAGCGTTAAGGACAATATCTACGCCATTAAATTTAGCATTATAATAATATCCTTGACCAACATCTTTTCTTCCAATAGTAGTATCGATTTCTAATACATCGTTATTAGTGGAATTATATGTTAATTTTGTTCCTTCTTTAACAAATTTAGAATCGCCAATGATAAATGTAGAATTAATGTATTTGCCAGTTGTGGAATATAATAATCCATCTTCTAAGAAATATAATGTGACGTTTTCACCTTCAATTTTATAGAAGTAAACGAAATAATCTGCAACTTCCATACGACCATCGATATGCATTAATAATAATGAATCACAATCAATGTAGTCACCTTTTTCATCTTTAGAATCAATGAATGTGTGACGGAAGTAGTAAGCCCAGTTTTCGCCAGTATTATAGAAATTAAGAGCGACATCTATATTATTTAAACGAATTTTAACACTTGTTCCTTCAAAGATACTTGTTCCCATCTGTGGTGGGGTCGTTCCTTTAAAAGTAATAAAGAATAATTTGTTTTCTAATACTTCTTCGTTTGTGCTTGCATCATATTTAACATTGATTGAGCATTGAGTAAAGGCACGATCACCGATACTTTTAATATTTTCACCAATGACAATGTTATCTAAAGCATAACAAGCTGAGAAAGCATTAACACCAATGGTTTCGATATTAGGTAATGTTACATCGTTTAATCTATAACACTCTAAGAATGCTGACTCACCAATATCTTTAACTTTATTAGCGATTATAGTGATTAAATTCTCACATCCTAAGAAAGCATCTTTATTAATAACTTCAACATTGTTTAAATCAACAGATTCTATTCTGTTAATATTTTTAAATACTTTTTCACCGATAGTTTTAACTTCATCTGGGATAACGATATTTGTTATATTTGTATCTTCTTTAGGATTAAATCTTACTAATGTGCCATCTTTTACTTCAAATAATGGGCGATTTTCCATTTCTTTTTCACTAGTAATGTAATTAGCAAATACTTTCCATCCTGCTGAGTTGCGATAAATGTCTTCATAACCACTTGGTACAATTATTTGGAAATCACCGCTTTGCCAACGGAATGTAGTATCAGCGATTATAGCAGGAGTAGTAGAATTAACTTTTACTACTTTTAAAGTACCATTATTTTGGAATGCTCTTTCACCAATTGATTTTACACTGTCAGGGATAGTAACTTGTGTGACATTAACATTAGTGTATAAATAATTGAATGCGTCATTAGCAATGGATGTAACAGTGTTAGGAATTTCTACAATCGCGGAGGTTCCGTTATATCTAAGTAAGGTATTTGTTTCATCAATAACAAATCCTGAATCATCAAGAGTAAATGTTCTGTCCATCATATTGATATTGAAACTTGTAATAGAGACAAGAACTCCTTGAGTGTTGTATAATCGAGCAATTACTTTATTATCTTGGAATACATAGTAGCCAGTTAATACTTCGTCTTCACTAATCATGTATTGGCAACCCATATATCCATCTAAATATAAATTTGGATAATCACTATCATTATCTTTTAGTTTAAATTGTCCGGCAGAATTGTTGTCATAAACAATGTAAACATATGTGCTATTACCATTATCATCATCTAAAGCATAGATACAGAACAATGTTTCGCTTGTGCCACCATAAGGAATGAAAGCATATTCACCACTTATAGAACCATAGTTAGCAGTGGCTTTATAAATACCTGTTTGTTTTTTGAGATATTTTTGTTTTTCTTCATCATATTCACTTTCAAGTGTGGCTTTGCCGTATCCATCAAGAGTTAAACGTTCTTTTAGGTATTCGCCGTTATTATAACGAGTATAGCTACCATTTTCTTTGCCTTTTATAGTAAATGTTCCGTTGATGGAGTTATCATTGCTATTTCGTTTATTAAATGTAAATGTAAAGAATTCACCAGTGGCAACTTGTGTTTCAGTATCAATGATATTGAAAATATATTCTTTATTGTCATCTGTCGAACCGAATTCATTATAGCTTCCATAATAATCAGCTTTAAATCCATTTGTTGTCATAGTGCCAATTATTCCAGAATGATAGCCATCTAGATAAAGTATGGTGGAAGTATCAGTTTTGTTATCTAAATAACTCTTAAAAGCATACATTCCTTTTTCTTTATTGTTTCTTATGGAAAATAAGCCAGTTTCTTCATCAATTTTGCCATTTACATCTTGATTAAAAATAAATTGGTCATCGCTTCCAAACATAAATGTAAATTCTTTTGTTTCGGTATCGTAGAAGCCTTCTTTTTCTACGCCATCAATAACTATGACTGCGGATCCAAGGCCCACCACATTATCGTAAATACGAATGTGATATGGAAAAGATTGGTCTGATGAGATATATTCTTTATGCCATATTGCGTAAAGAGTAGTATTGCTATTTATAGCAATTCTCTGACTTGGATAAATAGTTACGCCACTTCCATCTTTGGCATTATTCCAACCGATGAAATAATAATCATCACGAGTGTAAGAACAATTACTAGTAATTGCATAACTACCAGCATCGTATTCTTCACGAATATATTTTTCGGAATATCCGGAAATATTTGGATTGTATGTTAAATAATATTTGCCGTTTGGTTGATAAAAAGCGTAGAAGTCATAATCTTTTGTAGCAAGATAATTTGTTTGAGCTTTTGACTCAAAATTTAAATCTTCATACCAACTGACAAATGTATAGTTTTGGATGTCAATTGGAGACATTAAATCAAAAGATGTTCCTTCTTTGTATTTAATGGTTTTTACATTCTCATCAGTGAAGTGGTAAGTAATAGTATAACTTTTATTTCCACCACAACTTAATAAGCTAAATGCAATTGCAGAGAACGCGATTACTTTTAATAAACTGTTCTTTTTCATAAAATACTGGCTCCTTTCTTAAGCAAAAATTTAAAATATTAATATTTTAATAATGTTTTTTAGAATTATATCAATAAGTTAACATAATTACAACACTTATGTTAAAATGCTACTATTAAAGCGCTTAAATTGGGTGTTTGTTCCATTTTTAAAGCAATATTGTTATGTTTTTCATATGTGAAGTTATTCTAAATTATATTAAAAATGCCAACAATTAATGCCTTAAAAATTAAAAAAGCATTAGATGACCTAATGCTTAGATATTTAGTTATTTAGTCTCAGATTTTTCTTCTGTTTGATATGGGTATTCACCATTTTCATCAGGTATTTCACCAGTTTTCATTAAAGACCATTTTGTTAATACTGGACCAATTAATTCGTATACAAGTGTCGCACATAATACGACAGTAACAATGATGTTTCCAAGATTGTTTTGCTCAAATGCACTCATACCAGAAATTTGGTTTGCCATACCGATAGCGACACCGGCTTGAGGTAACAAAGTTATACCTAAATAATTGGTGATAGCTTTTTCTCGATGCGTCATCTTACATGAAATATAAGAACCTAAATATTTGCCTAATGAACGCATAATCATATAAGCCAAGAATATTACGAGCACAGGGATAATTATTGCAGAATCACTTGTAGTTAATATTGATTTTGCTGATGTAGCTAAGTGTGCACCAGATAAAACGAAGAATAACATAAATAGGAATGGAGTCCAATGATCAATTAAATCAAAATCACGATATACAATTGTTTTTTCTTCTTCTTTAGCAATGTTAATGTACATCGCTCCAATCATCATACAACAAAGAAGATTTGAGAATTCTAAGGCTTCGCCATTTATATGGATGTTATTTAATGCTTCACAAGCGCCAACACCCAATAATGTAAAAGCGATGATTGTAACAGCGTGGTTGTTTCTTGACTTAAAGAATTTAATTACGAAGTGCATAAGTACACCTAACAACGCTCCTAAAAGCAAAGAGCCAATTATTTCAATAAGAGGAACAACTACGATTGATACAACATTGATAGCAACGCCTGTTACAAGAACTTTAGCAATTGCGACGGAAATAGAGAATACAACAAGACCGATAGCATCATCAAATGCAACAACTGGTAGTAAGATGTCCACTAATGGTCCCTTAGCTTTGTATTGGTTGATAACCATGATGGTAGCAGCTGGAGCAGTAGCAGCAGCGATTGCGCCTAAGCAAATAGCAATGCTAACATCTAGACCAAGTAATAAACATAAACCAGTAAGAACAACATCAACTAATATTATGGCGCCAAAGGCTTGAAAGAAAGTAATAGTGATAATGTCTTTGCCATATTCTTTGATTTTTGATAATTTAAATTCTTCACCGATTGATAAAGCAATAAATCCTAATGCTATCGAAGATATAATTGAATTTAAGGTATTCAATTCAGTAGTTAAATCAGAGTTTTTATTAACTAAATCGATAACGATACATAATACTGCGGCAATAAGACCAACAATTAAATAACCTGTGACATTTGGTAATTTCCAAACTTTCATCACACGGGAGGAAGCAAGTCCAAGAATGAGCAAGATTCCTAAAAATAAAACGAAATTCATAATAAAGCCTTCTTTTCTAACAGCGACTATTGTAGCACTAGCATATTTAGAATTCAAATAATATTTATTATTCAAATATTAGAGATTGATATATGTGCTGTGATGATGGTGTAACTATAGGAATTAATAGTGATAATTATATTATCAATTTTGCAATACCAATTTTTTCCCAAACGTGTAATTTTACATTTTGGATCTTTTATTTTTGATATGCAAAAGTCCACTGCATTTTCAAGGGGGATGCACAAATTTAAGTTTTTAATTATTCTTTCTTTTCCTAATTCTGTTGTATGTGTTTTATCTATATTTAATAATAAATCGTTCATTTTTGTTACCTACCTAGATAATTATAGATTATTAAGTTTATTTAGGTAGATGTCAAGAAAGATAAATTTGGACTATTTTGTGGATTGGAATGGAATATGACCGTTCTTGTCGTATCATATTTTGCGACAAGATTATTCTTGTTGCATTATGTGCTGCAACGAGATATAATTTAGTTGGGAGGTTTCTATATGGCTCAAAGAGAAACAAAAAACATTGAATATAAAGAAACAACAACTAAAACTTATTTGAAAACTGTTAGCGCATTCGCTAATTTTAATGATGGAGTCATCATTTTTGGCATTACTGATGATGGTGTTATTAAAGGAATTGCAAATCCAAATGAAGAATGCTTGAAAATTGAAAACCAAATTAATGATAGTATAAGACCCAAGCCTGATTATAATTTAAAAATAAATGATGATAAGACTATAACTTTAAAAGTTAAAAAAGGTTTACAGACACCTTACAGATACAATGGCAAGTGTTATAAGAGAAATGATTCGGCTACTATTGAAGTTGACTCAATTACTGAAAATAGACTTGTCCTAGAGGGAATGAATTTATCTTTTGAAGAATTAGTTTCAAAAGATCAAAATTGCACATTTTCTATCTTAGGTGAGAGTCTTAAAAAAACCATTAATCTTGAAAATTTTAATGACGACACACTTAAAAGTCTTAACCTTCTAAATAAAAATGGTTACAACAATGCAGCTAGTCTTCTTTCTGATAAAAATGCTTTTCCTGGAATTGATATTGTCATTTTTGGCTCAAATATTAACGAAATAAGAAAAAGATATACCTTCTCGAACATTTCACTCTTAAAACAATATTTTGAAGTAATAAAAATTTTCGAAGAACAATATGTTATTGAAAGAATTGAAGGCGGATTTAGAAAAAAATATGAAATTATTCCTTTTGAAGCTTTTAGAGAAGCAATTGCAAATGCAATAATTCATAGGACATATGATATACAAGTCAACACAAAAGTTGAAATGTACAATGATAAAATAATTGTTTCTTCCCCCGGTGGATTAATGCCCGAAATGAATCTTAGTGCCTTTCTTAATGGAAAATATTCATACTTAAGGAATCCCATATTAGCAAATGTTTTTCATAGGCTAGATATTGTTGAAATATTTGCAACAGGAATCAAACGTATCAATGAGTCATATAACGAATATGAATTAAAACCTATCTTTGATGTTACAGATTCGTACATATCAATTACATTACCAACGAAGAAGGAAATCGAACTCACAACTAATGAAAAAAAGGTTTTAACATTCATGAATACAAGCCGTGAGTATACAAGAGCGGAGCTTGAAGACATAACATGTTTAAAAAAAGACACTCTCATAAGAACACTTAACTCTTTACTAAGTAAAAATCTTCTTATAAAGAGCGGCAAAACATCTAGTATTGTTTACTCCAAAAAAATGTAGTTTATGTGTGTAAGCAATTATTGAAATCAACAATGAAACGTAATGATTTGATGCGATAGTATTTGTGACACAATTTTTTTGCGGACAGCACAAAAAAAGATGAACTTCTTAAGTTCACCTTGAACAGCGGTTATTGTTTTTGCATTTAATCTTATTAAAACACGTTGTTTAGATATATCTACCAGTCACGTTGAATTGTTAGATTGGTGGAGCTAGCGAGGATCGAACTCGTGACCTCTTCGTTGCGAACGAAGCGCTCTCCCAGCTGAGCTATAGCCCCTTAACGACATAATTATAGTTATTTATTTATGAAAAATAAAGATAAATTGTTGCTTATTTGTTTTTAATTGTTACTTTACACTCTAAAGGTCTTGTGGAGTGTGACATTATCAATTCTTTACAGTCATCAACAATTATGTTACCTTTGCTAGGATTTTTAATGCTATCCACACTTCCGTTTATTGTGGCGTTTACATCACTATATTCAAATGCTAAATCGCAATTAATCATTTTACAGTTAATTAATTTTAAGTTTTTGCAATAACATAATGGTTGTGTCCCTTCAATGATACAGTTTTCAAGAGTTAAGTTATTAGAGTACCACGCTAAATACTCGCCTTTAATATATGAGTTTTTAACATGAACGTTATTTGTATGCCAAAATGCATCTTTTGTATCAAAATTAGAATTTTCAATAACCATATTCTTTACATATTGAAATGAATATTTACCTTTGAAATTCATATTAGAAATGGTGATGTTTTTGCTTTCAAAGAAGGCATATTCAGAAGTCAAGGTATCATTATCGGAAATAATATTTTGACATCTCCAACCAAATTCATTGGAGTTAATTTGGTTATTAGACATAGTAATATTTTTACATTCTCGCAATGTTTTAACACCTTTTATGTTACATTCTTCAATATTGCCATTTTGTGAATACCATAATGGAGCACGACAATTTTTAGTTAAATATGAGTTTATTAAATTGAATTTATGAGCGTGCCAAATTGGATAACGCAAATCTAATAAACATTTTTCAATTATTATATCTCTGCATTCTTTAAAAGCTGATTCTCCATCTTTTGGACCTTTTGTTTTACAGTTTTTAAAATGTGTGTGTTTGGCGTTATAAAAAGCGCGTTCAGTGTCATCAGTAATATTTTTTATTTTTGAATAGTATTTGGCCATAATATCACCCGCTATTATTATAGTTAATGTTATTTATCAAATAAAGGTGAAAGATAAATATGGTTTTAATTTAAAATGGGTATTTGCTATAATAAATAAGCAAAGAAGAGGTATAAACAATGATTGATTTACATTTACATCTTGATGGATCTGTTTACCCAGATACGCTTATTAAAATTGCTAAAGAAGAAAATATTAAACTTCCTAGTTATGATGAGAAGGAATTAATTAAATATTTAGAATGTCCACGCAACTGCCAAAGTTTAAATGAATATTTAACTAAATTTGATTTACCGGGTTTAGTTATGCAAACAAAACGCGGACTAGAATTAGTGATGTATGATTTGTTGAAGCATTTAAATGAGCAAGGTTTGAAATATGCAGAAATAAGATTTGCCCCCCAACTTCATCTTAAAAAAGGTCTTACCCAAGATGAGGTAATTCAAGCAGTCTTAAAAGGTCAAGAAAAAGCAATGCATGATTTCGATATCAAATCCCAAGTAATTTTATGTTGTATGCGTGGAGATACAAATCATGACTTAAATTTAGAAACTGTAAAGTTAGCAAAAGACTATTTACATAAAGGAGTTTGTGCCTTAGATTTAGCGGGTGCAGAAGCGTTATTTAAAACTAAAACTTTTGCAAAAGAATTTGCTTTAGCTAAAGAAGAAGGAGTTCCTTTTACAATTCATGCTGGAGAATCTGATTCAATAGAGTCTATAAAAGACGCAATTAGATTTGGCGCTGTTCGTATTGGACATGGCATTCGCGCCGTTGATGAAGAAGAATTTATGAATTATTTAGCAAAAAATCATATTGGTATTGAAATGTGTCCTACTAGTAATTTACAAACAAAAGCGGTACATAATCTTTCAGAATACCCACTTCGTATATTCTTAAAGCATAAAATGCTTGCAACGATTAATACCGATAATATGACAGTGTCACAAACTACTATTGCAAACGAATTTGCTTTGTTAGAAAAAGAGATAGCCTTAACTAAGCAAGAAAAAGAAACATTACTAAGAAATGCTGTCGAAATTTCTTTCCTAAGCAAAAAAGAAAAACAAGAATTATTAAAGAAAATGGGGCTTAACTAATGACATATATTATTGCAATTACAGGTGGATCTGGTGCAGGGAAGACTACTTTATCAAATTATTTAAAGCAAAAATACCCGCACTTAATTACACAATTACCTTACGACAATTATTGTGTTGATAGAAGCAACTATACAATGGAAGAACGTGCAAAAATCAATTATGATTTGCCAGATTCTTATGATGCACCTTTGTTTTATAAACATATACAAGATTTGAAAAAAGGTCTTAGCATTAATCAACCATTATTTGATTTCCCTACGCACACAAGAAAACAAGAAACGATTAAAGTTGAACCAAACCAAATAGTCATTATTGAAGGTATTATGGTTTTACAAGTTCCAAATTTAAAAGACATTATTGATTTAACAATTTATGTTGATGCAGATGATGACTTGAAATTGTCACGAAGAATTATGCGTGATACAAAAGAACGCGGCCGTACGGTCGAAAGTGTTATTAATCAATATTTAGCAACAGTTAAACCGAGTTTTAAAAAATATATTGAGCCAAGCAAGACTGAAGTAGATATTGTTTTTGATAACAACACTAATGATGGACTAAACAAAAAAGAACTCAAAAAAGTCATAGAAAAAATAGAAGAAGTGATAAAATAGTCACTTCTTTATTAAATATTCATAATATTCATGCCACCGATATTCACGTATTGGATATTTTGTGCCATCTTTAAAATAAAGCACAAGCGCAGGTGAAATATTGTGGTATTTATCAAAATATTCGTAATTTGTTAGCAAATTTGCTTTAATTTTGCTTTTAATAATGCCGTGATAGTTATAATACATATAGTTATAATGTACACAAACTTTTATTTAATACATTTTTCAAACCATTTCTTTTGGCCAATAATTTTAAACACTATGTAGCCGACAATCATAACTGCTAATTCGCCTAAAAACACATATAAAAAATTAGTCCAATATGGTAGTTCTTTAAGCACAATTGTTAGTTCACCAGCGATTATAAAACATTGAATTAGTGGTAAAAATGCCACAATTTCCAGTTTTTTCCCTAAAAACGCTATCAAAACTACTGCGATTGCGCTTGACAAAGTTCCAAATATAATATCTGGAAGTCCTAATGGGCTAAAACAATTTGAAATTAAACAGCCCAAAACAATACCAAAACCTAGTTGTTTTTTGTAAAAAACTAAAAACAGTAATATTTCGGCAAGACGAAATTGTATTGCGTTATAACTTAAAGCATTTAAGCCTGGTGTTAAAATTAAAGCACAATAAAGTGCGGCAATTATTGCATTGTCAACGCACATTCTAACCTTACTATTTTTCATAAAATCATCCCCTTGTTTTATTGTTTTAAAAGATGGTTTGGCAAGGAACATCTTTCAACTAACACAATTATACTTTTTTTCTATCATTTGTAAATGGTTTTAATTTTAAAATACTTTTGTTAGTGTTATAATAAGGCGATTTATAGGATGTGAATATTGATGAAAGATTTTTGGCTTGAAATTAAGCATATTTGTAAACAAACAGGCGCAAGATATGGAATATTACATACTCCACATGGAGATGTTGAGGTTCCAATGTTTATGCCTGTAGGAACATTAGCCACTGTTAAAGCGTTATCTCCAGAAGAAGTTAAGGCTTGTGGAGCAGGGGTTATTTTAGCAAATACTTACCATTTATCATTAAGACCTGGCGCTGATATTGTTGCTAAAGCTGGGGGCTTACATAAATTTATGAACTATGATGGACCAATGTTAACGGATTCAGGTGGATTCCAAGTGTTTTCTCTGGCGGAAAGACGTAAAATCACTGAAGAAGGCGTAACATTTAAAAACCACTTAAATGGCGATAAATTATTCTTTTCCCCAGAAATTGCAATTGGTATTGAAGAAAAATTAGGCGCTGATATTGCGATGTCTTTTGATGAATGCCCACCATATCCAGTAAGTTATGAATATATGAAAAATTCAGTAGAAAGAACTTTGCGCTGGGCCAAAAGAGGAAAAGATGCACACAAACGTGAAGACCAAGCGTTATTTGGCATTGTTCAAGGTGGAGAATTTGCTGATTTACGTAAAATGTGCGCAGAAGAATTAACAAAAATGGATTTTGATGGCTATTCTATCGGAGGTACATCAATTGGAGAACCTAAAGATGTCATGTTCAAAATGGTCGAGTATTCTGTTCCATACTTACCAAAAGATAAACCACGTTATTTAATGGGTGTTGGTTCAATTGATTATATTCTTGAAGGTATAGCTATGGGCGTTGATATGTTTGACTGTGTTTTGCCAACTCGTATTGCAAGACATGGGGCTTTAATGACTTCAAAAGGACGAGTTAACATACGCGATTTGAAATATGCCGAAGATTTCACACCTCTTGATGATCAATGCGATTGTTATTGCTGCAAAAACTATACAAAAGCGTATTTGCGTCACCTTTATAAATGTGATGAGACATTTGGAAAAAGACTATTATCAATTCATAACATTCGCTTCTTAATCCATATGATGGAAGAAGCACGTAAAGCTATCCAAGAAGATCGTTTTGGTGACTTTAAGGATGAATTTATAAAACAATATGGCGATAAGAGGGGATTTTAATGGATATTGAATTATTTGATTTTAATTTACCAGAAGAATTAATCGCGCAATCTCCTGCTAAAAAAAGAGATGAATCGCGATTAATGGTTGTAAATAAAGATACACAAACTATTGAACACAAACATTTTTACGATATCATTGATTACTTACATGCTGGAGATGTTTTAGTACGAAATAATACGAAAGTTATTCCTGCTCGATTAATTGGAGAGAAAGAAGAAACACACGCTCATGTCGAATTATTGCTATTAAAACAAAATGAAAACGATGTGTGGGAATGTTTAGTTGGCAATGCTAAAACTGTTAAAGTTGGAACAATTGTCACCTTTGGTAATGGCGAACTGAAAGCAAAATGTGTAGAAATAAAAGAAGAAGGCATTAGAATGATGCAAATGATTTATTCTGGTGTTTTTTATGAAGTGCTTGACCGACTTGGCAAAATGCCTTTACCACCTTACATTCAAAAACAATGTGAAGATAATTCACGCTATCAAACAGTTTATGCACGCATTGAAGGAAGTGCAGCCGCTCCAACAGCGGGATTTCATTTTACGGAAGAATTGTTTGAAAAATTGAAACAAAAAGGTGTTATTGTCGTTGATGTCACTTTGCATATTGGTCTAGGAACATTTAGACCAGTAAAAGTTAAAGATGTTATGGAACATCACATGCATTCTGAGTTTTATATTATGACGCAAGATACCGCGGATGTTTTAAATAAGGCTAAACAAGAACACCGAAGAATTATTTCTGTTGGAACAACATCAACACGTGTCCTTGAATCTGTTATGCAAAAATATGGAACGTTTAAAGCTTGTTCGGACAATACTTCAATTTTCATTTATCCAGGCTATAAATATTTGGCGATTGATGGATTAATTACTAATTTTCATTTGCCAAAATCCACTTTAATTATGCTAGTTTCTGCTTTAGCAGGCCGTGAATTTATCTTAAAATGTTATAATGAAGCGGTTAAAGAAAGATATCGTTTCTTCTCTTTTGGAGACGCTATGTTCATCTATGGAAAAGAAAATTAATTATTATCTAGAATCACTAAAAGAAATAGAAAGGATTAAGGGAAGAAAGCCTAAATTACTTTTGCATGCTTGCTGTGGCCCTTGTCTTACTTTCCCAATTAAATTCTTAACACAATATTTTGATGTTACAGTATTTTTCAATAACTCAAATATTTATCCTGAGGAGGAGTATTATCGCCGTAAAGATGAGATGATAAAATTCCTTGAATATTTTTATCATGACTATGGTATTAAAGTAAAAGTTATTGAAACACCATACGATAACGAGAATTATAATAAGCCGCTAGAAAAGTATAAAGACATGGATGAAGGAAAAGAAAGATGCTTCATGTGCTATGAAAAAAGAATGGGTGAAGCATATGATTATGCTGAAAAGAATGGCTTTGATTATTTTACAACAGTAATGACAATATCTAGACAAAAAAATAGTCAAATTATTAATGACATTGGTAAGAAATTGTCACTCAAACATCCAAACACAAAATATTTCTATTCTGATTTTAAAAAGAACAAAGGCATTGATTACGCACGTGAGATGCGCATTCAATATAATTTGTATCAACAGTTATATTGTGGGTGTAAATTCACCTATGAAAAGCTACTAAAAAAGCAAGAAAATCAATGAAAAATCTTAAAAAATTACATAAATCGTCCTATTACTGGGCGATTTTTTTGTTACGCTAAGCCTTTTGAAAAGGGATTACTGGGTTATATACAAAGAAGCCAATTTTGGCTATTTATAAATAAATTATAAAAAGCGTAAAAAATGCTTGACTCTAAAGGTGCCGTTTGATACAATTGCTATGTTTGATGCTTGCAATGAAGTGCGAGGTTGCTGATACGCCGACAGTCGTTGTCATGAATGAGGCGGTTCAGGGAATTCGTGCAGAGCAACGTCTAAGCCTGATTTAGACAAAGGAGGAAATATTCATGGCTAAAAGTAAAAAGATTAGAGTCCGTTTACAAGCTTATGATCACAAACTCGTTGATGTTTCAGTCGAGAAGATCATTGATGCGGCTTTAAAATCTGGGGCCAAGGTTGTAGGTCCTATTCCACTTCCAACGGAAAAACAAGTTTATACAATCTTAAGAGCTGTTCACAAATACAAAGATGCTCGTGAACAATTTGAAATTAGAACTCACAAGAGACTAATCGATATTGTCAACCCAACAAAGGAAACAGTCGATGCATTACGCAGATTGTCATTACCTAGTGGTGTCAATATTGATATCAAGTTATAAGGAGGTAAGACGAGATTATGAAACAAATAGTCGGACGTAAGATGGGTATGACCCAAGTCTTCGCTACTGATGGAACTATGTATCCTGTTACAGTTATCGAAGTTTTACCAAACGTTGTAACACAAAAGAAAACTGTTGAAAAAGACGGTTATGAAGCTATCCAAGTTGGCTACGAAGACAAGAAAGAAAATCGTTGCAACAAAGCAGAAAAGGGTATCTTCGCAAAAGCTAATGTCACACCTAAGTATGAATTAAGAGAACTTAATGGTGATGAAATGGCAAAATACAATGTCGGTGATGTTATCACTGCTGACATATTTGCTGCTGGTGATGTCGTAGACGTTACTGGAACAAGCAAAGGTAGAGGTTTCGCAGGTGCAATTAAACGTTATGGTTACAAAATTGGACCTAAGGGACATGGTTCTGGCTACCACAGAGGATCTGGCTCATTCGCTACTATCGGTAGAACAAACAACAGAGTTCACCCAGGTAAGAAAGCAGCTGGTCACCATGGTAACAAGAGTGCAACAATTTTAAATCTTGTAGTTGTTGCTGTTGATGCTTCTAAAAATGCATTATTAGTTAAAGGTGCTATCCCAGGACCTACAAAATCAATCGTTACAGTAAGAAGTGCTATTAAAGCTCAAAAGGGCGCTAAAGTTATTAAGACATTAGTTAACAACACTGAAGCTGTAGCAGAATAGTGAGGTTTAAAACAATGGCTGAGAAAGTAAAGAATATCAAACTTCCAGTTGTTTCAATGACTGGTGAAAATGTTAGCACAATGACTGCTAAAGGCGAAATATTCAATATTGAACCAAACAAAGCTGTTATGTTTGAAGCTGTTCAAGTCTATCAAGCAAACAAACGCCAAGCTACTGCAAAAACTAAAGTTCGTTCAGAAGTTAGTGGCGGTGGCAAAAAGCCTTGGAAGCAAAAAGGTACAGGTCGTGCTCGTGCAGGATCTAGCCGTTCCCCAATTTGGGTTGGCGGTGGTACCGTATTTGGACCAGATGGCAGACAAAACTATTCTTTATCAATGAATAGCAAAGCTCACAACTTAGCAGTACGCAGTGCATTATCTTTAAAAGCTAAAGAAAAAGCAATTGTTGTTATTGACAAGTTTGAATTAGCAGAAGCTAAAACAAAATCAATGGTTGAAGTTTTAAAAGCAGTTAAGGCTGGTAAGAAAGTTCTTATTGTCTTAGATGAAGAAAACGAAAACATCATTAATGCTGCAAAGAACATTGCAGGTACAATGATCGTTCCAACCGACAACGTATGCGTATACGATTTATTAAATGTTGATACAGTCGTTACAACAAAGGCTGCTATCAAAAAGATTGAGGAGGCGCTTAACTAATGGCAAAGAAAAAAGTAGAAGCAGCAGAAAAGCGCTTCGCAAAACCAACTATGAAACAATTTGATGTCATTATCCGTCCTATCATTACTGAAAAGACAATGGCAATGGCTCAAAACCAAAACAAGATTGTTGTTGAAGTTTTAAAAACAGCAAATCGCGCAGAAATCAAAATGGCTTTCGAATCAGTATTCCAAGTCAAAGTTAAAGAAGTCAACATTATTAACGTTGATGCAAAGTCTGCAAAAAGAGGCACACGTTATCCTGGAATGGTTTCCGGATATAAAAAAGCAGTGGTTACACTTGCTGAAGGTGAAGCCTTAGATATCTTTAAAGAATAGTCCTTAATCATTATATATATAAGGATAAGAAAAAAATTATTAAATATAGGAGAAAGAAAATATGTCAATTAGAACATACAAACCGACGACACCTAGCCGTCGTAACATGACAAACTCGACATTTGAAGAAATTACAACAAGCACTCCTGAAAAAAGTTTATTAGTTAAACTAAAAAAGACTGGCGGACGTAACAATAATGGCCGCATCACAACTCGCCACATTGGTGGAGGAAATAAACGCCATTATCGTCTTGTTGACTTCAAGAGAGTAAAAGATGGAATCGTTGCAACAGTAGCAACTATTGAATACGATCCAAACAGAAATGCAAATATCTGCTTAATTAATTATATTGATGGAGCTAAAGCTTACATCATCGCTCCAAAAGGTATCAAAGTTGGAGATAAAGTTATCTCTGGCGAAGCAGTTGATATCAAAGTTGGAAACACAATGTTAATTGGTAACATCCCTGAAGGTACATTAGTTCACAACATTGAATTATATCCAGGCAAGGGTGGACAATTATGCCGTGCAGCTGGAACAAGCGCACAAGTCCTTGGTAAAGAAGGAAAATATGTTATTATCCGTCTTGCAAGTTCCGAAGTTCGTAAAGTCTTAGCAACATGCCGTGCAACAGTCGGTGAAGTTGGTAATGAAGACTGGAACTTAGTCAATTTAGGTAAGGCTGGTAAAAATCGTTGGTACGGTATTCGCCCAACAGTTCGTGGTTCTGTCATGAACCCATGTGATCACCCACATGGTGGTGGTGAAGGTAAATGTCCTGTCGGACGTGATGCACCACGTACACCTTGGGGCAAGAGAGCTCTTGGTGTCAAGACAAGAAATACAAAGAAATCTTCTAATAGATTAATCGTTAGAAGAAGAGACCGTTAATAGGCAAAGGAGGAAATGAAAAATGGCTCGTAGTACGAAAAAAGGCGCATTCTGTGATGAACACTTAATGAAAAAAGTTGAAGCACTTAATGCCGCAAACAAAAAAGAAATCATTAAAACTTGGTCAAGAAGATCAATGATTTACCCACAATTCGTTGAACATACCTTTGCAGTATATAATGGTCACGAACATATTACAGTTTATGTTACTGAGGATATGGTTGGACACAAATTAGGTGAATTTGCACCTACACGTACATACAAAGGACACACCGGACATACAGCAGAAGATAAAGCTGCTAATGCCGCAAAGTAAGGAGTAGAGAATTATGAAAGCAACAGAAGCAAAAGCAACAGTTACATCAGTAAGAGTTACTCCAAGAAAATGTCGTTTAGTTATCGACTTAGTCCGTGGCAAGGATGTTAAAGTAGCATTAGGGATTTTAGCTAACACTAATAAATCAGCTACAGCAATCGTAGACAAACTTATTAGATCAGCAGCTGCTAATGCAGTTAACAACCATGAAATGGATGAAGATAAATTATATGTCGCTGAAATCTATGCAAATGATGGTCCACGCATGAAGAGATATTTACCTCGTGCTAAAGGATCTGCATCAGGTTTAGTAAAAAGAACTGCCCACATTACCGTTGTGGTCAAAGAAAGATAGGAGGAAGCAAGTTTATGGGTCAAAAAGTAAATCCAAATGGTATGCGTTTTGGTGTCAATCGTGATTGGCATTCAAGATGGTATGCTAACAATCAAGATTTCGCTACCTTCTTAAACGAAGATATTAAAATTCGTGAATTCTTATCAAAAGCATTAAAAGATGCTCTTGTCTCACACATTGACATTGAGAGACAAAAAACTGAAACAAGCAACTTTATCAGAATTATGGTTCACGTTGCTCGTCCAGGTGTCGCTCTTGGTCAAAATGGTGACAACATTAATGCTGTCAAGAAACAATTGGCTAAAATTTTAAAGAAGCAAAAATTCAATTTGGAAATTGTTGACGTAAAAGAACCAAATCTTGATGCAAACATTGTTGCACAAACAATCGCACGCAAATTAGAAGAACGTGCTTCATTCAGAACTGCTCAAAAGATGGCAATTAGAGATGTTCGTAAAGCTGGCGCAAAAGGCTGTAGAACTCTTGTATCAGGTCGTTTAGGCGGTGCTGATATCGCTCGTAGCGAAGGTTATAAAGAAGGTATTATCCCTCTACATACACTTCGTTCAGATATTGACTATGCTTTAGCAGAAGCAGCAACAACTTATGGCCGTTTAGGCGTTAAAGTCTGGATTTGCCGTGGTGAAGTTCGCCCTGTTAAGAATGTTAGCAAGAAAGGAGAATAATTCACATGTTACAACCAAAGAGAGTTAAGTACAGAAGACCACATAGTCTAAAGTACGAAGGAAAATCTAAAGCTGGTAATGAAGTTTCATTTGGTGAATTTGGTCTCCAAGCTATGTCAGGAAATTACATTACTGCTCGTCAAATCGAAGCTGCTCGTGTTGTCTTATCAAGATACACAAAAAGAGCTGGCCAAGTTTGGATTCGTATTTTCCCACAAATGGCAAAAACAAAGAAACCTGCCGAAGTTCGTATGGGTTCCGGTAAAGGTTCCCCAGAATCATGGGTCGCTGTTGTAAAAACAGGCCGTGTTATGTTTGAAATGGGTGGTATTGCAGAAGCAGATGCTCGCGAAGCATTACGCTTAGCAGCTTATAAGCTCCCAATCAAAACACGTGTAATCGCAAGAGAAAGAAAGGGTGAATAAACATGAAATTAAGTGAAATTAGACAATTAAGCACTACCGAACTTAATGAAAAAGTTTATCAATTGAAGGAAGAATTATTCAACTTACGCCGTAAACAAGCAGTTGGACAATTAGAACAACCTAAACAATTGAATTTTATCCGTAAGGATATTGCCCGTATCAATACCGTTCTTAGAGAACGTGAATTGGGAATTAAATAGGAGGACTGAAACATGGAAGAAAGAAATACCCGTCGTGTACTACAAGGTGTAGTTACATCTGACAAAATGGACAAAACAATTACAGTTTTAGTCGAAACTCACAAAAGACACCCAAAGTATGGTAAGAGAGTTAAGTATGCTAAAAAATATTTAGCACATGATGAAAACAATGTCGCAAAAGTTGGCGATGTCGTTACAATCATGGAAACACGTCCTTTATCAGCTTTAAAACGTTATCGTTTAGTTGCTGTTATTAATACAGAAAACGAAGAAGTTAAATAGGAGGAAGTTTATTTATGATACAAACAGAAACAAATCTTGTTGTAGCAGATAACACTGGTGCTAAGTCAGTACGTGCCTTCCGCCTATATGGTGGTTCCTACCGCAAAAGTGCAGGAGTAGGAGACATTGTCTTATGTGCTGTAAAAGATGCTATTCCAAACGGAAAAGTTAAAAAAGGTGACATTGTTAAAGGTGTCATTGTTAGAACTAAAAAGGCTTACAACAGACCTGATGGTTCCACTATCGCATTTGATGACAACGCAGTTGTCTTAATCAATGATGATGGTACTCCACGTGGCACACGTGTCTTCGGACCTGTCGCTCGTGAACTTCGTGATGCTGGAGATAAATTCATGAAAATTGTCTCATTAGCTATCGAAGTATTATAGTGAAAGGAGAAAGAAATATGAAAATCAAAAAAGGTGATACGGTTATCGTTATCGCTGGAGCTGACAAAGGCAAAACTGGTGTAGTTCAAAAAGCTTATCCACGTTTAAACCGTGTCGTTGTCGAAGGCGTTAATGTTCACAAGAAACATAAGAAACCTACACAAGCTAACCCAGAGGGTGCAATTTTAGATATCTTTGCTCCTATTCATGTTAGCAATGTCGCATTAGTCGATCCAAAAACAAAGAAAGCAACACGCGTTGGCTACGAAGTTGTCAAGGGCGAAAAAGTCCGTGTAACAAAGGCTAGCAAGAGCGTTGTTAAATAGGAGGTAAAAGTATTATGAATAGATTAAAAGAAAAATACGTTACCGAAATCGTACCTGCTTTAATGGAGAAATACAACTATTCTTCCAAAATGCAAGTACCACATCTTGAAAAGATCGTTATTAATGTCGGTGTTGGTGATGCAACAACAAACTCTAAATTATTAGATGACTCTGTTGCAGAATTAACTCTTATCTCTGGTCAAAAACCAGTAGTTACAAGAGCTAAAAAATCAATTGCTTCTTTCAAATTACGTGAAGGACAAGCAATTGGTTGCAAAGTAACTTTAAGAGGAGAAAGAATGTACGAATTCCTCGATAAGTTAATTTCAATTACATTACCACGTGTTAGAGATTTCCGTGGTGTAAGTAAAAATGCATTTGATGGCCGTGGTAATTATACTTTAGGTATCAAAGAGCAAGTAATTTTCCCAGAAATTAGTTATGAGAAAGTTTCAAAAATTCGTGGTATGGATATTGTTGTTGTAACAACAGCAAATACTGATGAAGAAGCATTCACATTGCTTCAATTACTCGGTATGCCATTCCATAAGTAAGGAGGACAAGCAAAATGGCAAAAACATCTATTAAAGTTCGTTGTGCAAAACCACAAAAATTTGCAGTAAGAGAATATACACGTTGTGAACGCTGTGGACGTCCTCACTCTGTTATTCGTAAATTCAAATTATGCCGTATTTGTCTCCGTGAATTAGCTTACAAAGGTGAAATTCCAGGAATGAAAAAGGCAAGCTGGTAAGCGAAGGAGGAAAAATAATTATGGTTATGACAGATCCTGTTGCAGATATGCTTACAAGAATTCGTAACGCAAATGTTATGCGTCACGAAGCAGTTACAATGCCAAGTTCAAATATGAAAGTACGTATTGCTGAAATCTTAAAAGAAGAAGGCTTTATTACTGATTATGTCGTTCTTGGTGATGCAAAAAAAGAATTAACAATCACTCTCAAATACGCTGAAGACGGAGTACGTGTTATCTCTGGTTTAAAGAAAATCTCTAAACCTGGATTACGTGTCAACGTTCCTGCTGACAAACTCCCACGTGTATTAAGAGGATTAGGTGTTGCAATTATTTCAACATCACAAGGTGTAATGAGTGATAAAAAAGCCCGTGCATTAGGCATCGGCGGCGAAGTTATCGCTTATGTATGGTAGGAGGTAGTAATAATGTCACGTATTGGTAACAGAATTATTACAATTCCTGCTGGTGTTACTATTGAAAATAATAACAACACAGTTACAGTTAAAGGACCAAAAGGAACTTTAACAAATACTTTCAACCCTCACATGGTCATCAAAGTTGAAGGTGAACATATGACAGTTGCTCGTCCTGATGATTCCATCACTATGAAGACAATTCATGGTACAACCCGTGCATTGTTACACAACATGGTTGTTGGTGTTTCTGAAGGATTTAAAAAGAAACTTGTTATCGTCGGTATTGGATATCGTGCAGCTATGAGAGGAGAAAACCTAGTATTAAATATTGGTTATTCTCACGAAGTAGTTATCGAACCAGATGCAGGCGTCAAGATTTCTACACCATCAATTACTGAAGTAGTTATTGAAGGTGCAGATCGTCAAGCAGTTGGACAAACAGCTGCAAGAATTCGTGCAGTTCGTAAACCTGAACCTTATAAAGGAAAAGGTATTAAATACGAAAATGAGTTTATTCTTCGTAAAGAAGGAAAACGTGCTGGTAAGAAATAGTCGGTAAGGAGGAAATGAAACATGATTAATAAAGAATCAAGAAGAGTTGTACGTGAAAGACGTCATCAACGTGTACGTGCAAAAATTAGTGGAACTGCTGAAACACCACGTTTAAGTGTTTATCGTGCTAACGCTAATATCCATGCTCAAATTATCGACGATGTCAAAGGTGTCACTTTGGTAAGTTCATCATCAGTTGCTCTTAAGTTAGCTAATGGTGGAAATATCGAAGCCGCTACAGCCGTTGGTAAAGATATCGCTGAAAAAGCAATAGCTTTAGGAATTAAAAAAGTTGTCTTTGATCGTTCTGGTTATGTATATCATGGACGTATTAAAGCAGTCGCAGAAGCCGCTCGTGAAGCAGGCTTAGAGTTCTAGGAGGTACATGTATGTTAGAAGAACAAGAAACAAAAGTTACTGAAGAAGTAAAAGAAACATCTAATACTGAAGCAAAAGCTCCTAGAGCTGAACGTCGTCCTCATGGTAATCGCAGAGGTGGTCGCAAAGAGTTCCGTCGCGAAAAACCAGAAAAAGAATTTACAGAACGTGTTGTATCTATCAACCGTATTAGTAAAACTGTTAAGGGCGGACGTCATATGAGATTTGCTGCTCTCATGGTTATTGGTGATGGCAAAGGCCGTTTCGGCTATGGAACTGGCAAGGCTGGCGAAGTCCCAGATGCAATTAAGAAAGCAACAGAAGCAGCTAAGAAGAATATGTTCCGTATTCACTTAGTAAAAGGCGATACAATTTCACACGAAATTAATGGTGAATTTGGCGCATGTAAGGTTTTATTAAAACCTGCACCTGAAGGTACTGGAATCATCGCTGGTGGTCCAGTCCGTGCTGTCTTAGAATTAGCTGGTGTTAAAAATATTTACTCAAAAGTCTATGGCTCACGTACACCAATTAACGTTATTCGTGCTACAGTAAATGGCTTGAATAATGTTAAATCATATAACGTAGTTAAAGAATTACGTAAATAGTTTAAAACCAAAACACAATATTTTATAGGGAGGTGCAAAATATGAAACTGCATGAACTCGAATACGTAGAAGGATCAAGAAAAAAAGGATTCCGCGCTGGCCGTGGAATTGGATCCGGAAATGGTAAGACCGCTGGTAAAGGTACCAAAGGTCAAAACGCTAGAAGTGGTGGCGGAGTCCGTCTAGGATTTGAAGGAGGACAAAACCCTTTATTCCGTCGTCTACCAAAACGTGGATTTAACAATATTTCACGTGTTGACTACGCTATTGTCAACGTTGAAATGTTAAACAGATTCGAAGAAGGCACAAATGTTACACCTGCATTGTTAAAAGAAGTCGGCTTAGTCCGTAAAGAATATAATGGAGTTAAAATTTTAGGAAACGGCAAACTTAATGTTAAGTTAAATGTTTCTGCTCATAAATTCTCAAAGACTGCTGAAGAAGCTATTAAGAATGCTGGCGGAACAACCGAGGTATTGTAATATGAAAAAACTCGGACAAATCTTCAAGAATAAAGAAATCGTTGATCGTATCTTCTTTACATTAATGATTTTATTAGTATTTAGAATCGGAGCTGCAATTGCGGTTCCTGGTGTCAAGATTGTGGGAGACTGGTCAGATAGTGACGCTCTCTCTATGATGAACCTTTTAGGCGGTGGAGCGTTATCAAGTTTCTCCATCTTCGCCTTAGGGGTTTCACCATATATCACGGCACAAATTATTGTCCAATTACTTTCAATGGATGTATTACCTGCTTTATCTGAATTGAATAAGCAAGGTCAATACGGACGAAAAAAGATGGAAATGGCAACTCGTTACTTAACTCTTTTATTAGGAGCTGTACAAGCTTATGGTATCATTAAGACGATGCAAGCGACTAATTACATTGAGTTATCGACGATTGGTAATTCTGAGTTCTTAACTTATGCTTATATTGTTACTGTCTTGGTAGCAGGTGGCATGTTAGTTATGTGGCTCGGTGACCAAATATCTGTTAAAGGTATTGGTAATGGTATCTCTGTTATCATCTTTGCTGGTATTGTTGTCTCATTACCAACGCAAATCTTACAAGCTTTCTCTCAATATTTAAGTAAATCTATTCCAACTGGAGTTGCATCCTTAATATTAAGTGGAGTTGGTAGATTCTTATTATACTTAGTTGCTTATATTGCAATTATCACATTCGTTATCTTTATTGAAAGTTCTAAAAGAAAAATACCAGTTCAACACGCAGGTAAATCCGGTGCTGGACAAAAGTATAGCCAAGCAAGTTTCTTACCAATTAAGATTAACTCTGCTGGCGTAATTCCTGTTATCTTTGCTTCATCGATTATGATGGCGCCACAAGTAATTGTGAGTTTCATTGAAGGAGCAGATACTGAAGCTGAATGGCTAAATGTATTCTCAAGTTCAAAAATGACCACTATGCCTTGGTTTAATGGTCAAACATGGCAAATGCCATGGGGCTTAATTATTTATGTCGTTCTAATTATTGCCTTCACATTCTTCTATTCTTCATTACAAATTAATCCTGAGCAATTAGCAGAGAATTTCCAAAAAAATGGTTCTTACATTCCTGGAATTAAACCAGGTAATGAAACTGAAAGATATGTTAGCAAGGTCTTAAATCGTGTTACATTTATCGGTGCAATTTCCTTAGCGTTGATTGCTGCTTTACCTGTCGTATTAGTATTGACCAATGTATTGCCTCAATCCTTAGCGTTAGGTGGAACTGGCTTAATCATCGTTGTTGGTGTCGCAATCGAAATTAGTACACAAATTGATGGTCTTGTTGCAGGTAAGAGTTTTGAAGAAGTACAAGGAAGGAGTGCTGATTAGTAATGTTAAATATTATTTTGATGGGTCCTCCTGGTGCAGGAAAAGGAACTCAAGCAAAAAAAATTATTGCTGCTTATGGTATCCCACACATTTCAACTGGTGATATGTTTAGAGAAGCAATAGCCGCTAAAACTCCTACTGGAGAGTTAGCAGCCAGTTATATTAATAAAGGTATGTTAGTGCCTGATGAAGTGACAATCGCTTTAGTCAAAGAACGTCTTTCCAAAGATGATTGTGCTAAAGGATTCCTACTTGATGGTTTCCCAAGAACAATTCCACAAGCAGAAGCTTTAGAAAAACTAACGAAAGAAATCAATAGACCAATTTCTGCAGTTATTAATATCACAGCAGAAAAAGATGTTCTTGTAAAAAGAATTACAGGACGTCGTGTTTGTAAATCTTGTGGAGCTCCATTCCATATTGAAACTCTCAAACCAAAAGTTGAAGGAGTTTGCGATTACTGTGGTGGAGAACTCATGCAAAGAAAAGACGACACATTAGAAAGTCTAGCGGTTAGATTAGATGCTTATGAACATCAAACCTTACCTTTAGTAAAGTTCTATGCTGATCGTAACTTACTTCACGATATCGATGGTTTAATTGGTTTAGAAAATGTCTTCAAAATTATTTGTGATATTTTTGAAAGGATCAAATAAAGTATGATAATCGTTAAATCACCACGAGAGATTGTGTTGATGCGCGAGGCTGGTAGGATTGTGGCTAGTGTATTTGATGCACTTAAGCCACATCTAAAACCAGGTGTTACGACTAAAGAATTAGATCGCATCGCTGAAAAAACCATACGTGATCAAGGCGCAACCCCATCTTTCTTAGGATATGGCGGATTCCCGGCATCAATTTGTACGTCAATCAATGACACATTAGTGCATGGTATTCCTGATGATACTAAGTTAAAAGAGGGAGACATTATCTCCTTAGATGTTGGAGCTATTTATAAAGGCTACAACGGAGATGCTGCAAGAACATATGCAGTTGGAAAAATATCAGAAGAAGCTGCACGATTGGTTCGTGTGACGGAAGAGAGTTTCTTTGAGGCTCTTAAAGTTGTAAAACCAGGTGCACATTTATCAGATATCTCTCACGCTATTCAAACATATTGCGAAGAACGCGGTTACTCATTACCTCGTGACTATACTGGTCACGGAATTGGACGAGATATGCATGAAGATCCAGCAATTCCAAATTATGGATTACCGGGCTATGGTCCTATTTTAAGAGAAGGTATGTGTTTAGCTATTGAACCTATGGTTAATCAAGGCCGACACAATACTAAAGTTATGAGTGATGATTGGACTGTCAAAACAGTCGATGGCAAATTAGCAAGCCACTATGAAAATACTATTGTTGTAACAAAAGATGGATATGAAATCTTAACTATGAACAATGATAAAAAGGAGTGTTCAAACTAACTATGTCAAAAGAAGACGTTATTGAAGTTGAAGCGGTAGTCGTTGACACCTTACCAAACGCAATGTTTAATGTAAGATTAGAAAACGGCGTCGTAATCTTAGCCCACGTTTCTGGTAAAATCCGCATGAACTACATCCGCATCTTACCAGGTGATAGAGTTACGGTGGAAATATCGCCATACGATTTAACACGTGGAAGAATCACATTTAGATACAAATAAAAATTATTTTTAAGAAAGTCAATGGAGGAATTTAAATTATGAAAGTTAGACCTTCAGTTAAACCTATTTGCGAAAAGTGCAAAGTTATTCGTAGAAAAGGCCGTGTTATGGTAATCTGCGAAAACCCAAAACACAAGCAAAGACAAGGTAATTAAGGAGGACATGCTATATGGCACGTATTGTTGGAGTAGATATTCCAAATGAAAAAAGAGTTGTTATCTCATTAACATATATTTATGGTATTGGTAACACACTCGCAAAGAAAATTTTAGCAGCAGCTAAAGTTGACGAAGATACTCGTGTTAAAAACTTAACAGAGGATCAATTAACTGCGATTAGAAATGAAGTTTCTAAATACAAAGTTGAAGGTGACTTACATCGTGAAGTTGCTTTAAATATTAAACGTTTAAGTGAAATTGGTTGTTATCGTGGCTTACGTCACCGTAAAGGTTTACCAGTTCGTGGACAACGTACAAAGACAAATGCTCGCACTCGCAAAGGTCCTAGAAAGACAATTGCTAACAAGAAGCAAGCAGTTCAATAGAAAGTGAGGATTAATTAAATGGCTAAAACTACAGTTGCTAAAAAGAAAAAAATTAAAAGAGCCTATACTAAAGGCATCGCTCACATTCATTCAACATTTAATAACACTATTGTCACTATCACAGACGAAGCAGGTAATGTCATTGCTTGGTCAAGTGCTGGTGCATTGGGATTTAAAGGTGCTAAGAAATCTACACCATTTGCAGCTCAATTAGCAGCAGAAGCTTGTGCTAAAGTTGCTGTTGACCAAGGCATTAAGACAGTTGATGTAAACGTTAAGGGACCAGGATCTGGACGTGATTCTGCAGTTCGTAGTTTACAAGCAGCTGGATTAACAATCCAAATGATTACAGATACTACACCAATTCCACACAATGGTTGCCGCCCACCAAAGCGTCCACGTGGATAATATTATAATAAAATTAGTCTACTAACGATTGCAAAAGGGAGGAAAAAATATGAGCAAAATCGTAAATCCATTCGCTAAAATTAGTTTTGAAACTGCCGAATTCGATGGTAACACAAATTATGGTAAATTTGTTGTAGGACCATTAGAAAGAGGATATGCATTAACTTTAGGCAATTCCTTAAGAAGAGTTATGCTTTCTTCTTTACCAGGTGCTTCAGTTTATGCAATTGAAGTCGAGGGTGCACGTCATGAATTCTCTGCTCTTGACGGAGTTGAAGAAGACGTGACTATGATAGTTCTTGCATTAAAAGATTTAGTTTTAAAAATTGATGATGAAGAAGCTTCATCAAAAAAGCTTGAATTAGAGGTCGTCGGCCCAAAAGTCGTTAAGGCATCAGACATTCAAGTACCTAGCGATGTTACAATTGTAAACCCAGATTTAGTTATTGCACACGTTGCAGAAGGTGGCAAATTAAAAATGACACTTCATGCACGCAACGGACGTGGCTATGTAACTTCTGAAGGTAACAAATTACTTCGCACTTCAGCGATGAATGTTGGTACAATCTCAACAGATTCCAACTATTCTCCTATTACAAAAGTGAATTATGAAGTAAAACCAACTCGTGTTGGTCATAACGCAAATTATGAAAACCTCGAGTTAGAAGTTTGGACAAACGGCTCAGTTCTACCACAAGATTCAGTTGCTTTAGCAGCAAAAATCTTAATTTCACACTTAGAAGAATTCTTAACTCTAAATGAAATTACGCGTGATATGAACATTGTCGCTGAACCAGTCGAACAAACAACAAACAAATACGAAGATATGACAATTGAAGAATTAGATCTCTCAGTTCGTTCATATAACTGCTTAAAGAGAGCAGGTATCGCCACAGTCTTAGAATTAACTCAAAAGACTGAAGAAGATATGATGAAAGTACGTAACCTTGGTAAGAAATCACTCAAAGAAGTTAAAGAAAAACTTCTTGGCATTGGTTTAAGTTTCAAGGATTACGTTGATTAGGAGGAAGTTTAAATGGGTACACAAGGTCGTAAGAATGTACATGGAAAAGGTGGCGTTCGTTTTAAAGCCGCTTATACATCAAGCAAATATAAAGCAATGTTAAGAAATGTTGTGACTGAATTAATCGTTCACGAACGTGTTGTAGTCACTGCAGGTATTGCTAAAGATGTTAAGAACTTAGCAGAAAAAATGGTTACTAAAGCAAAAGCAGGAGATTTACACAATCGTCGCTTAGCTGCTGCTGTTGTTCGTAACAACGTCTTTGTTGATGCAGATAAGAAAGTATCAGCTTTAGACAAATTATTTGCTGAAATTGGTCCACGTTACAAAGAACGCAATGGTGGATACACAAGAGTCTTAAAGATGGTCCCACGTCGTGGTGACAACGCTGAAATGGCACTTGTTGAATTCGTAAAATAATTTAAACATAATTTAATAATCGCTCACTGATTGTTCAGTGGGCTTTTATTTTTGGAAAAAATGAGGCAAATGTGGCATAGAGTATAAAAGGAGCTAGCATTCAATTATGAAAAAAATTAAAATTGATTTAGATTTTTTATTTAATGTATTATTTCCTTTATTCGCAGCATTTACGATTTCTATGACTTTACCAAGCTTTACTCCGTATTATAATAGCCTAATAAAGCTTGTGCGCGTGCCACCAGTTATATTTCCTATTGTGTGGACTGTACTTTATATCTTAATGGGATATGTGGGATATCAATTATCGAAAAATAATGATGAATATGGCGAAAGAATATATTATCTTCAATTACTTCTTAATTTGTTATGGAGTCCAGCATTCTTTGGCTTAAAATCACCAGTATTAGGTTTAATTATTATTTTGATATTATTAGGATTAGTTCTTTGGCTATTTATTTATATGCGTAAAAAATGCTATAAATTAGCAAATCTATTAATTCCTTACATTTTATGGCTCTTTTTTGCTACTTTCTTAAACGTTTCTTTAGCCATCTTAAATTAATCAAATATTTGCTTGATAAATGTTGAAAAAAGCCCCTTAAATAAGTAAAATTAATATGATAGTTAAGGGAGAAATTACAATGAAAAAAGCTTATCAAAAAGAATATGAACCTGCTTTTACGCCATTGACGGTAATTCATGAAGCTTCTCGTTGCTTACTTTGCTACGATGCTCCATGTTCAAAAGCATGTCCAGCAGGCACACACCCTGCCAAATTCATTCGCTCTGTGCGCTTCCGCAATTTTAAGGGTGCGGCAGAAACAATTCGTAAAAATAACGCACTTGGTTCCATTTGCGCACGAGTTTGTCCTACTGAAAAATTATGTCAAAAAGGTTGTTCAAGATCTGGTATAGATCGTCCAATTGAAATCGGTAAGATTCAAAGATATGTTACTGATTTTGAAGATGCAATAGGTATGGCAGTATTGCCAAAAGGCGAAAAGAACAAAGGCAAAGTCGCAATTATTGGTTCAGGCCCTGCAGGATTACAAGCTGCAGCCACATTAACCGAATTAGGTTACGATGTTACAATATTTGAAAAAGAAGAAAAATTTGGTGGATGGTTAAGATATGGTATTCCTGAATATCGTCTTCCAAATGAAATTGTTGATAAGGAAATAGCACGTATTGAAAAAATGGGTGTTACGTTTGTAAACAATAAGGAAATTACAGATTTAGAAGTATTGAAAAAAGACTATAAAGCGATATTACTTGCTGTTGGTGCAAGTTATGGCAAAATGTTACCTTTATTTAAAGACAATGAAAAGGTTTCATTGGCAGTTGATGTTTTAGCAAACATTAAAGAACATAACGGCGAAGTCGAAGTACCAAATAATGTTTTAATTATTGGTGGTGGAGACGTTGCTATGGATGTTGCTACAAGTTTAAAATTACTGGGTGCTAAGACAGTAACAGTTGTTGCGCGTGAACAGGTTTTTGAATTCCCTGCAAGCAAGAAAGAATATAAAGACGCTCACGACAATGATGTATCAATCATCGATGGCTATACTCCAATCGAAGTTAACGGAAATGAAGTTACTTTTAAACACGTTGAATTAGATGCAACTTTAAAAATTAAAGCAGACAAGATTATCGTTGCTATTGGACAAATGTCCAAATTAGAAGTTTTCGATACAATTACAAGTAATCGAGGAATTGTTGACACTAATAAATATCAAACAAATGATAAACAAGTATTTGCTGCTGGTGATATTATCAAAGGCGATAAGATTGTCGTGGCTGCAGTTAAATATGGTAAAGAAGCAGCATATGCAATTGATGAGTATTTAGGAGGTAAACGTTAATGAAAAAGAAAGATTTATCCATTAATTTCCTTGGCGTAAAATTTGAAAACCCATTCTGCTTGTCTTCCTCACCAGTTGGCAACTGTTATGAAATGTGCGCAAAAGCATATGATTCAGGATGGGGTGGAGTTGTTTTCAAAACAATTGGTCCTAAACATTTCTTAATTAATGAAGTTTCACCTCGTTTTGATGCCTTAACAAAAGAAGATACACCATTTGTAGGCTTTAAAAATATGGAACAAATTGCAGAACATAGTTTAGAAGAAAACTTAAACGATTTAAGAAGACTTAAAAAAGAATATCCAAACAAAGTCTTAATTGCCTCAATTATGGGTACAAATGAAGAAGACTGGGTCGAATTAGCTCGCTTGGTAGAAGAAGCAGGCGCAGATATGATTGAAATGAATTTATCTTGCCCTCAAATGACTTCTCACGAAATGGGCTCTGACGTTGGTACAAATGCCGAATTATGTAAGAAATACTGTAAAGCTGTTAAACGTGGTTCAAAATTACCAATGATGGCTAAAATGACACCAAACGTTACAGATATGGTTCCAATCGCTAAAGCTTGTTTGGAAGGTGGAGCAGATGGTATTGCTGCAATTAACACTATTAAATCAATTTGTAATGTTGATTTAGATAAAAAGATTGGTATGCCTATTGTAAACGGCAAATCATCAATTTCTGGTTATTCTGGTAAAGCAGTTAAACCTGTCGCTTTACGTTTCATTCAACAATTAAGAACTGGTATTGAAGATGTTCAAATCTCCGGTATTGGTGGTATTGAAACTTGGGAAGATGCTGCAGAATTTATTCTTTTAGGTGCTAAAACATTACAAGTAACAACTGCTATTATGCAATACGGCTATCGTATTGTTGAAGATATGTGTAATGGATTATCACATTATTTAGAAGATCAAGGCTATGATTCTTTAGAAGAAATGGTTGGCGTTGCCAATAAGAACATTATTCCATGTGAAGAGTTAGATCGCTCTTACATTGTTTATCCGAAAATTGATTTAGATAAATGTGTTGGCTGTGGACGTTGCTACATTTCTTGTTTTGATGGAGCACACCAAGCAATTGAATTTGATGAAGAAACACGTCGCCCATCAGTAAATAAAGATAAATGTGTCGGTTGTCACTTATGTGCAACTGTATGTCCAGTTAGATGTATTTCTAAAGGCGAAATCAAGTTTAAAAAAGGTGCAAAAGAGCACGAAATAAAATTATAGAATAAGAAATGGTGAGTTAGTTACGACTTACCATTTTTTTCTTTAAAAACTATGAAAATATCTAGCAATTGCTTGATATTTTTATTATATTACTAAATTCTTATTGTCATTTTTAACTTGTTTTATTTTTTATAATAAAAAATGTTAACAATTGGCAATAAAAACTATTAAAAACATAATTTATTATGTTATAATTTATACGTATTTTACAATGTTGTTATTATATAACAATAAGTTGTAACACAGGAGGAGTTTGTATGGCAAAATTAAGTTCAACTGCTGTAAGAAGAGTTGAAGAAATCATTTTAGAGTACAAAAATGAGACAACGCCTTTAATGATGATTTTAAGCCAAGTTCAAAAGGAATTCGGTTACATACCTTTTGAAGTGCAAGAAATCGTATCTGAACACCTTGGAATTCCAGTCGCAGAAATTTATGGTGTCGTAACGTTCTATTCATTTTTCTCTCTAAAACCAAAAGGAAAATTTGTTATTGGTGTTTGCTTAGGTACTGCATGCTACGTCAAAGGTGCTCAACAAGTATGTGATAAATTTTCAGAAATTTTAGGTATCAAACCAGGCGAAACAACAGAAGATGGATTATTCACAATCGATGCACTTCGTTGTATTGGTGCATGTGGTATTGCTCCAGCAGTTAGTATCAATGGTAAAGTTTATCCTAAAATGTCCGTTAACCAAGTTCAAAAAATAGTAGATGAATATCGTCAATTAGGAGGTGCACAATAATGATTAAAACTGATAAAGATTTAAGAGAAAAAATTGCTAAGTGCACTCATTGTTTAGATATTAAATTCTCAGGTGAAAATGGTAAACGCGCAATCGTCGTATGTGGAGGAACAGGCTGTTTATCTTCACATTCAGACGAAATTAAAAATCGTTTAGAAGAATTAATTAAAGAAAACAATCTTGAAGATAAGGTAACTGTTAACCAAGTTGGATGTTTTGGTTTCTGTTCACAAGGACCTTTCGTTAAGATTTTCCCAGAAGATACTTTGTATCACATGGTAAAAGTTGAAGATTGTGAAGAAATTATTCAAAAAGACATTATGGGTCGCGAAGTTGTGGATCGCTTATTAATGGTTGATCCAAAGACTCATGAAAAAGTTGCAAAACAAGATGAATTAAATTTCTATAAGAAACAAGTTCGTATTGCTTTACACGGATGTGGTGTTATTAATCCGGAAAATATAGATGAAGGCTTAGGATATGGTGCTTTCCAAGGTTTAGCTAAAGCCTTAACAATGGACCGCCAAGCAGTCATTAGTGATATTTTGGCTTCTGGTTTACGTGGCCGTGGTGGCGGCGGATTCCCAACAGGTAGAAAATGGCAATTTGCTTACGACCAACAAAGCGATGAAAAATATGTCGTATGTAATGGCGACGAAGGTGACCCAGGTGCTTTCATGGATCGTTCAATCTTAGAAGGAAATCCTTTAGCAGTTATCGAAGGTATGATGATTGCCGGTTACGCAATCGGAGCAAAAAATGGTTATTTCTATGTTCGTGCTGAATATCCAATCGCTGTTCATAGATTACAAATAGCGATTAAAGAAGCAGAAGAATTAGGATTATTAGGTGACAACATTTTAGGAACTGGATTTAGTTTCAAATGTCACTTACGTTTAGGCGCTGGTGCCTTCGTCTGTGGTGAAGAAACAGCTTTATTAAATTCGATTCAAGGTCAACGTGGTATGCCTCGTCCAAGACCTCCATTCCCAGCTGTAAAAGGTTTATGGGACAAACCTACAATCGTTAATAACGTTGAAACGTTAGCTTGTGTACCATTTATTTTACGTGAAGGCGTCGCAGAATTCACAAAATATGGTACAGAAAAATCTAAAGGTACAAAAGTTTTCGCTTTAGGTGGAAAAATTAATAATGTTGGATTAGTTGAAATCCCAATGGGAACAACTTTAAGAGAATTAATCTACGATATTGGTGGAGGAATTCCAAATAACAAAAAATTTAAAGCTATTCAAACTGGTGGACCTTCTGGTGGATGTTTAACAGAAGAATATCTTGATACTCCAATTGATTTTGATAACTTAGTTAAACTAGGCTCTATGATGGGTTCTGGTGGTGCGATTGTCATGGACGAAGATAACTGTATGGTTGACGTTGCAAAATTCTATATGGAATTTATTTGTGATGAATCATGTGGTAAATGTTCACCATGTCGTATTGGAACTAAGAGAATGCTTGAAATGCTTACCAAAATTACTAAAGGTCAAGGAACTCTTGAAGATATAAAACAATTAGAAGAATTAGGTGCAGCAGTTAAAGCCGGTTCTTTATGTGCTTTAGGCCAAACTGCCGCAAACCCAATTATCTCAACAATGACTCATTTTAAAGATGAATACATTGCTCACGTTGTCGATAAGAAGTGTCCTGCTAAAGTCTGTAAGAATTTAATGGAATACTATATTATTCCAGAAAGTTGTAAAAAATGTAGCAAATGTGCACGTGGTTGTCCAGTTAATGCGATTACTGGTGAAGTCGGTAAAGTACCATTTGTTATTGATTCAAAGAAATGTATTAAATGCGGTATGTGTATAAGTGCTTGCCCATTTAAAGCAATTATTAAGAGATAGAGGTGAAGAAAATGGAATTAATTAATATTAAAATTGAAGGTCACCCTTATCAAGTTGAAAAAGGATTAACTATTTTAGAAGCATGTAAGAGATGCGGATATACAATTCCTTCTTTATGCGCTTTTAACAATGGTGAATGTTCAAGAGGTTCTTGCCGTGTTTGTTTAGTTGAAGCAACAGGTGCAAGAGGATTAGTAGCATCTTGTGTCTATCCAGTAGCGGAAGGTATGGAAATCACAATTTCTTCTCCAAAAGCAGTAGCAGCAAGAAGAACAAGTGTGGAATTATTACTTTCTAACCACTCTAAGAACTGTCAACAATGTTCAAAGAATGGCAATTGTGAATTATTACATGTTGCACAAATTACTGGCGCACGCGATGATATGTATGAAGGTACAAAGACACCAACCACAATTGATGAATTAACACCATCAATCATTAGAGATACATCAAAATGTATTTTATGTGGACGTTGTGTTGAAAGATGTAAGAATGTCCAAGGTATTGGAATCCTAGGATTTGAAAATCGTGGATTTAGAACTGTTGTAGGACCTGCTTACAATAGATCAATGGCTCAATCACCATGTATGTTATGTGGACAATGTGTTAACGTCTGTCCAACAGGTGCTTTAGCAGAAAAGAGCGAAATCGAATTAGTAGATGAAGCTCGTAGACAAGGTAAATTTATTGTTGTTCAAACAGCTCCAGCTGTTCGTGCAGCTTTGGGCGAAGAATTCGGTATGCGTATCGGAACTCCTGTTACAGGAAAAATGGTCGCAGCATTAAAACGTTTAGGATTTAACCGCGTTTATGATACAGATTTTGGTGCTGATTTAACCATTATGGAAGAAGCAACCGAATTATTAAATCGTATTAAAACAGGTGGAATGCTCCCAATGATTACATCTTGTTCACCAGGATGGGTCAATTATGCTGAATATTTCTATGGCGATCTATTAGGACATTTATCAAGTTGTAAATCACCTCATGAAATGATGGGTGCAATTGTTAAATCATATTTTGCAGAAAAGAATAATTTAGATCCAAAAGACATTTTCGTTGTTTCTATTATGCCTTGTACTGCAAAGAAATATGAAAAAGAAAGACCTGAAAACGCAAACAAAGAGGGCTTAAAAGATGTTGATGCTGTCTTAACAACACGTGAATTAGGCAAATTAATTAAACGTTCTGGTATTGATTTTGTTCATTTACCAGATGAAGAATTTGATCAAGATTTACTTGGTGAATACACTGGCGCTGGCGTAATATTCGGTGTCACAGGTGGCGTTATGGAAGCGGCACTTAGAACTGCTTACCATATGGTCACAGGCAAAGAACACGAACTTGTAGAATTTAAAGAAGTACGTGGATTTGAAGGTGTAAAAGAAGCCGCAATTGACATGGATGGCACAGTTGTTAAAGTTGCAGTTGCTCATGGTATGAAAAATGCTAAACCATTATTAGATGATATTCGTGCAGGAAAATCACCATATGCATTTATTGAAATTATGGGATGCCCAGGCGGATGTATCAATGGTGGAGGACAACCATTTGTCAAACCTTGCTTCTTACCAAATGAAGATGCAAATATTCTTGATACATATAAAGAAAAACGCGCAAATGCGCTATATTCTGAAGATGAAAGACAAGTCTTAAGACAATCTCATAAGAATAAACAAATTCAAGATTTGTACAAAAATTACTTAGGCGAACCAAATAGTCATAAGGCTCACGAATTACTTCATACAACATATAAGGCTAGAGAACGTTTCCCAAAATAATAAAAATTGAGGACTGATTATTCAGTCCCCTTTTTTATTTTATAAAAAAATGCTATAATCATTATTCGAGGCGATGAACCATGGAAATTAGAATTTATAACTCTTTAACAAACCAAATAGAATCATTCAAACCAATTAATGAAGGAAAGGTATCAATGTATGTATGTGGACCTACGGTATATAACTTTGTTCATATTGGTAATATGCGTCCTGTTGTTGTTTTTGATACATTCCGTCGTTTTTTAACTTACATTGGATATGATGTAAAATATGTCAGCAATTACACTGATGTTGACGATAAAATTATCAAAAGAGCTATAGAACTTAATATGCCTGAAAGTGAAGTTACAAAGATGTATATTGAGGCCTTTGAAGAAGATTTAAAAAATATTAATGCTTTAAAGCCAAATGTGACTCCACGTGTAACGGAATATATGAATCAAATTATTGATTTTATTGATCGTTTAGTAAAAAATGGCTCCGCTTATGTTGTAGATGGCGACGTCTATTTCCGTGTTGAAAAGATTAAAGATTATGGCAAATTAAGCAATACACGTATTGAAGATTTGTTAGTTGGTGCGCGAATTGATGAAAATTCTAAAAAAGAATCGCCACTTGATTTTACTTTATGGAAACACACCGATGTCGGTATTAAATGGGATTCTCCTTGGTCAAAAGGACGCCCAGGTTGGCACACTGAATGTGTTGTTATGATTAATTCTTTATTTGAAAACGGACATATTGATATTCATGGTGGAGGATTTGATTTAAAATTCCCACATCACGAAAATGAAATTGCCCAATCGGAAGCTATTAACCATCACGCAATTGCTAATTATTGGATGCACAATGGATTTATCAATATTAATAACGAAAAGATGTCAAAATCTTTAGGAAATGTCGTTACCGCTCATGATGCTTTGAAAAAATATGGCGGAAATAGTGTACGTTTATTATTAATTTCCACACATTATCGTGCTCCAGTAAATTTCTCAGAAGATTTATTGTTAACAAATGCAAAAGAGTTAACAAAAATCACTAATGTTATGAAGCAATTAGCAGTCCTTTTACAACTAAATGACATTGGATTAGATGGAAAATGTGCGACATATATTGAGCCTTTCTTAAATGCACTCGCGGATGACTTGAACACCGCGAATGCATTAAGTGAACTATATAACGTAATTAGACAAGCAAATCAAGCAATGCGAACAAAAGAAGTAGATTTAAAACTTTTAGAACAATTGTTTACTACAATTCGTGATGAAGTTAGCATTCTTGGCTTAAATATTGCTTATCCTACTTTAAATAATGATGACAAAAAGCTTTTAATTGAGTATAATTTAGCTAAAGCTAATAAGGATTATGCAACAAGTGATTCTATTAGAAGCAAATTAATTGAAAGAAATATTTTATAAATTCGGAGGTACAACACGATGGTATTGAAATTTTTAGCTGATAGCGCACCAAATGTCGCATCTATTGATGACTATATTGTTAAATTTTTTAACAACAATTTAGGTATATTTGGTAATATTATTTTAGCATTTTTATGTATTTTATTGGCCTGTGTTTTATCAGGTATGATTGGTTATGAACGTGAATCTCATGGCCACGCAGCGGGATTAAGAACACATATCCTAGTTGCGGCAGGTTCTGCACTTGTTATGTATTTATCAATTTATGCATTTGATTATAATTTTTTCCCAAATCATGATCCAGCTCGTTTAGCAGCACAAGTAGTAACTGGTATAGGTTTCTTAGGCGCTGGTGCAATTATGAAAACTGGTGTTGATATCAAAGGATTAACTACTGCGACTACCGTTTGGGTCTCTATGACAATTGGTTTAGCAGCAGGAGCAGGAAGATTTGTTGTTGCAATATTCTCGACAATTATCGTTTTAGTTGTCTTGAAATTCTTAAGAAGAATGGAAAATAGAGCATTTGAAAAGACACCAAGATTAACGATGATTTGTACATATGACACATGTGCATTGAAAACTATTAAAGAAACAGCCGAAAAATACAATGTTTTAATTAGAAACATTTCAACTACAATTTGTTCATATAATGGCCAAGACGCTGTTAGCATTACTGTTAGCATGTTAAATGCCAAGACTGAAACAATTAATTTATTAGGAGAAGATTTAAGACTTTCTCTAAAACCTTTTGAAATTAAATACTAATTGTCTTTTAAAATGAGACAAATTTGGGGTTAAAGGAGTGAAAAATTATGGCACAATATATATATGGAAGGAACACGGTGTTAAGTGCACTAAAAGAACACAAGGTTAAAGCCATTTATATAGCCGATGGTTTTTCACTTTTTTCTATTTTAGATGAAATAAAAAAACAAAATCTTGTAATGAAAACAAGTTCAAAGCAAGATTTAAATCGTATGGCACAAAATGGCAATCACCAAGGTGTAGTTGCAGAAATCGATGATTATAAATATTCTTCTTTAGAAGATATAATCAAAAAAGCAAAAAAATCCCAATATCCATTAATTGTTATTCTTGACGGAGTAAAAGACCCACAAAATTTAGGTGCAATCCTAAGATCTTGTGATGCGTTTGGCGCAAACGGGATAATTCTTAAAAAGAACGGACAAGTGGGTGTGACTAGTACTGTTGCAAAAGTTTCTACGGGCGCAATTGATTTTGTGCCAGTGGCAATGGTAACTAATTTGGCACAAACAATTAAAACATTAAAGAGCAATGGTTATTGGATAGTGGGTTCTGATGGCTCAGCTAAGCAAGACTATCGTGAAATTGATTACAAATGTCCGATAGCGTTAGTTGTGGGATCAGAGGGAGAAGGCATTTCTCGATTGGTTTTAGAAAATTGTGATTTTATTAGCAAAATTACAATGGTCGGCCATGTCAATTCTCTCAATGCCTCAGTTGCAACAGCGGTGTATTTAGCACAAATTTTTAACAACAGATTTCCTTCCTAATTACGGAGGGCTATGAATAAATCTAACTTATCAGACGACGAACTAATAGAATTAATTAAACAAAATGATAACGAAGCATTTAATATGCTTCTTTTTAGGTACAAAAATCTAATTACTATAGTTTGTTTTAGTTATGCAAAAAGTGCAAAAATGTGTGGAATTGACTTAACTGAATTAAAGAGCATTGCGTGCATTTGCATCTATAAAAATTTAAAATATTATGTCAAAGAAAAATCAAGTATCAAAACATTCCTAAACATGGTAATTAACCAAGGATTAACAAAATTTGTCTCTGAAGCGATAGAGCATTATCGCTTATTAGAAACTTACATTAATCTTGATGAAAATGTTTTTGAAGATTCTAGTTTAAAATACGAAGAAGTAATACCAGATCACGATACGTCAATTACAAAATGGATTGAAAATAATGAAAGATTTGATAGTTTTAATGAAATTGATGAAGAGTATTTATCAAAAAAAGACAAAATGGTATTGATGTTAAAGGCATCAGGATACACATATGCCGAGATAGCAGATAAATTAAATATTGCTGTAACACAGCCAGATGTATCAATCAAAAAGATTAAAAAAATAAAGTGATTTTGCTTACTTATTTACAAAAAATTATTTATATTTAAAATATAAAATTGACTAATTTTTTCTAACATGTTATATTCTATTATCGAAATGAGGTGTTTTTGTATGCGTGAAAAAGTGATACTTATCTGTACACAATGTTTGTCTAGAAACTACACAACCACAAAACAAAAAACTCAACCTCGTTTAGAGATTAAGAAATATTGCCCTAAATGTAATGCTCAAACATTACATAAAGAGAGCAAGTAGGAGGTCACTATGGGAAAAACAAAGAAATATTTTCAAGGCGTTGTAAAAGAAGGTAAGAGAGTTCGTTGGCCAAGTCGAGAGACCGTTTTGAAATCTCTTGGTGTCGTTTTAGTTATTTCGATTATCGCTGCATTGTGGCTTTCTTTAGATGATTTTATCGCGGGCAAATTGTTACAAATTTTACGTGATACATTCTCAAAATAATTTGTTTGCGGAGGATTGAAACATGGAAAAACAATGGTATGTAGTTAATAGCTATTCTGGACACGAAGATAAAGTCAAGGCTAATCTTGAACGCCGTGTCGTATCAATGGGATTAGAAGATTATGTTTTTAGAATAATTGTTGCAGAAGTTGAGCAACCAGTTTTAAAAGATGGTCAACCAACAGGAAAGACAAAATTGAAGAATTTATATCCAGGCTATGTCTTCATCGAAATGATTATGACTGATGAAGCATGGTTCATGGTTAGAAATACTCCAGGTGTTACTGGATTCGTCGGATCATCAGGTGGAGGTACAAAACCTTTCCCTATTCCAGTTGAAGAAATTGAACCAGTCTTGAAGAGCATGGGTATGGTTGATAAGAGCATGTACTCACGTTATGCAGTTGGAGATTATGTTAAAGTCTTACGTGGACCACTTGAAGGTAGCGAAGGACAAATCACAGAAATCAATACTGAAACTGGTACAGTTAAAGTTGAAACTGTCTTCTTTGGTAGATCAACAACTGTAGAAGTAGACTTTTCTGAAATTGACAAAATTTAAATTTTTAAGCTCCTTTTTAAGGGGCTTTTTTCTTAACTGAAATAAAAAAACAACAATACTAGGTTTATTTATATGTTAGTGGAACAAGTAAATGCGACAAATAAAGGGAAAAAAAGAATAAAACAAAAAAACAAGCAATAAAAAGGGTCAAATGAAACGATATAGTGTTAAATAAAAAAATCAAATCCAAAAAATAGAAAACAAGGAGAAACAAGGCCGTATCAAGCAAAAAAATGGATATGACCTTTTATTGTTGATTAATTTACCAATTAATTTGTATAATTAAGGTGTTTAAGGAAAAGAAAAAAGCATACAAAAAGAATGAA
>ONAT01000024.1 GCA_900315885.1 uncultured Erysipelotrichaceae bacterium | reverse complement strand
TTAAGAAACTAGACTAATAAAATGGTCTCATTTCTTTCGGAAAAAGTAAAATTTAATTTTTTGACTTTATTGTTGCATTTACTTTTTCAAGTAACATTTAATTAACATTTTCTTTTTACTTGGGTCGGTTCACTTGAGTCTTTTATGCTTTATTGATATAATATTAATACTTAATAAATTACATAACGGAGGGTAATAACGATGTCAGATGAAGAAATTTTAGTAGCGTATTTTGGTGGAAAACCACAATGGTCAGGCAACAAACTTTACAAGATTGGGGATATGAGAGTTGAATACTCAGGAACACGTCTTTATAAGGTTGGTGGTGCAAGAATTGAATATTCAGGCAACAAACTTTATAAAATTAACGGTGAGAGAGTTGAATGGTCTGGAACAAAGGTTTATAAAATCGGAAACAAAAGAATGTAATAATACTATGAGAGGGATTTAATCCCTCTTTTTCAAAAATAAAGAAAGGAATGCACTATGGACTATAAAACAGCTGTTGATTATTTAAAGAAATCTATGATTTATCAGATGTCACTAGGATCAAAGGAACTTTTTCATTCAAATGTTTGGGGTTGGCTTATAGAAAATGATAAGAATTTTATCAATGTGTTCATTCCTACTTTTGAAATTGAAAATTACAATAAAGGATGCAATATTTGGAGTAAGAGAGAAGAAAAGAATAGAGATATTCTAATATGGCTCGAAGATAATAACGGAAATAAACAACACATAGTTATTGAAAATAAAATTAAAACATTGCCTACCATCCATCAATTGGAAGAATACACAGTTAACCTGGGAAATAGTTTATTTTTTCATGGTGTATTAACTGGAATTGGTCCATGCACATTGGATTTGAATGAACTTGATGGTAAAAATGGCGTAACTGGTAATTGGTCATATGTCAGCTATGAAGAAATTTCAGATAGGATTCTTGAAATAGCAATGCATAGCAAATCAGAATTAATTAAAAATCATTTTGAACAAATTGAAGAGTATTGTCATATTTTGAAATGCATCAATTTGATACTAGATACAAATATTAATAGTCATAATAATTACTTAACTTACGATTGCGACTACGATACTTTAAACTCTTTAAGAATTGCAGATATATTCAAGAAGCATAAAGGATCTCAATTTATTAATTATGTAAAAAGCCGTAAAGAAGAACTGGAAACCCTAAAACCGGATGGATATTGCCTTGTGATATCACAAAGTTTTCATAATGGAAAAACCACGTTAGATATCCGCTTTAGCAACTGGGTGAATGATGAAACACCATATAATTTACTTGGAGTTCAAATTGAAGGAGACCAATTTAGAATTGTGGCTGAAAGGAATGCACGTCTTGAAGGCATCTCTGCCGATTGCATTTACGATAATTTGAAAAACAAATGGTTTGATGATTCTTATGACAAATATAAAAATAAAACCATCTTCGGTTATCAAACAACTATGAAACCAAGGAAAGGCAAAAAGTACGACACTTATAATACCAATGGATACTGCTTTGTATATCAATATTATGATGTAAGCAAAATTGAAAAAGACTATAAGTCGTTATTTGAGAAGATTAAAAATTATATTTCCAAAGCTTCGGAACTCTTAAAAAATATGTAGTAGGAGGTATTCCTATGGGACTTAAAGAAGAACAAGAACAAAAAAACAAATATCTTTTATCAACAGAAGAATTCAATGGAATACAAATCGTCAAATTAACTACCGATAACATCGCAAGAGTGGAAGCTATGATTATGACTGATTCTGGATATGCTAAGTCAGGTGACAAAAACGCTATGCCTACATATAAAAAGAATGGAGAGGAAGATTACTCTGGCTCAACAGCATATTGGATGACAAGACTTAAAGATGCATTAACCAATAATGAAAATGATGAATTGAGAAATATTATCAATCATGCGGTAATTGCTGTGGATAAAGAAAACAGCACCCACATTAATTCTGATGGTGTTGGAAGAGAACAGTTGACAGAAAGAATAATGTCACGAGTTCATGTTTTGAGAGAAACTTTATCGGACATTGATAGTGGATTGCAGTTTATCGAATATGTAGCTGCAGAAACAACAAACGTCGATGACGAGCATAATGCAAGAACTAACCTTTCTTTTGCTAGTAAATTTGCTCATTATGCTTGCTTTTATCTTTTTGAAGAGAATGATCCAAGAAGAGATAATTTTTCTATTTACGATAATGTTTTAAACAAGGCATTACCTATTTACATTAAAAAGTATAATCTTGATGATTATGATCCTACGAGTTATTCGAGTTATTATAAGTGCATTGGCAAAATAATAGGTTGCACTGGAGAGTCCTTATCTAGAAATGGTTTTGACCACCTTGTTTGGTATTACTATAAAGCTAGACTTGATTCTATTAAAATTAAAAAATCACAAACTAGTGGAACTATAAATACTCACAATTCATCAAGTTCATGTTCCTTTACCACTAGTGAAATCTATGATTACATTTTGGAGTTAAAGGAATCTGCTAGACTTAATGGACGAAGTGAAATTGCTTTAGTCGCTAGGGATATTGGTCGTCATTTTGGAAGGCTTGATAGAATCGTAATGGTTTGTAATGCTATGTACAGGGCAATGAATGAAGGAGATGTTGTAGTGCATACTACTGCAAGCGGGTTCTCTACTACAATTGAAATTAAGTATCGCTTAAACTAGGTATGCCAAAATTTCAAAGGGTATGCCAAATTGTATTAAAATTGCTCTACTAACACATCAAATAAATATAGGCTTAATACGATATCAGGCCTTTTTTGATAATCAACGTGATTTAAACAATGACAATTATTAAATCGTGATTTAAACTAAGTTTTTTAACATTTATGATTACATAATTCTATTGAGATATAGTCTTATGTTCCAATTTATGATGAGAATTTTATTTATATTAAATAAATAATCTTCTACTTTAAAAATCAAAAGCACTCTAGAAATATAATCATTTCTCTTTTATTATATAAATGAGAAAAGGAGATATTAGTTATGTATTTACCAAAACACCAAAACACAGTGTGGCAAAGTAGTCATGAAATTGACTTAAAAAAATGTGCAATTGTAGTTATTGATTTATTAGGAGGCTCATTAGGAAATATTCCAGTTCTTGACGAAGCAGTTAAAAATGCTGTCCTAATTGTTAATAAAGCTAGAGAGTTAAATATCCCAGTTATCTTTTCTTGCGACGCTCATATTAAAGGATTAGATAAAGAATTAGAATTATGGGGCGAACACGGAATAAAAGGCACCGAGGCTGCAAAGCCATTAGCAGTTTTTAATGTAACTGAAAAAGATTTTATTGTTCCAAAGCGTAGATATAGTGGCTTTTTCCAAACAGATCTTGATTTATTATTAAAAGAACTCGGTGTTGATACTCTTATTGCCTTTGGTGCGGACACAAACATATGTGTTTTACAAACTCTAGCAAGTGCTTACTATTTAGGATATAAAACCATTGTCCCTGCCGATGCATGTGCAACATTCTTAATTGGTAAACAAGAAGATGGTTTAGACTATTTCTCTCGTTGCTATGATAGTAGAGTCATAGATACAAAAACTTTACTTAATACTTTGAAATAATTGTATTAAAGAAAATGGTTTAATTATATTTTGTTTTTGAATTTTGAAGAAAAAGCATTTTTAAACACTTTGTAGATAGTAAGTACTTACATATGATTATTATTTATTGTCTATAATAAATTTGCTAAAATACTATTGTTAAACTAAATAATAATTTAGTTTTTTTATTTGTTGCATTAATCGAGGTGTAATAATATATGAAGATTATCGTAATAGGAAATGGTAAAATTGGTCAAACCATTGTCAAAAATGTTTGCAAAGAAGGTCATGATATTACAATAATAGATAATGATCCAGACGTCGTAAATCAAATGATAGATTCTTTTGATGTTATGGGTATCGTTGGTAATGGCGCTTGTTTAGACATTCAAAAAGAAGCTAATGTAAAAAACGCTGATTTAGTTGTCGCAGTCACTTCTAGCGATGAAATTAACTTATTATCATGTTTTATTGCGCATAAATTAGGAGCAAGTGACACAATCGCCCGTGTCCGTGATCCTCAATATATCAAACAACTTCAATTTATGAAGGATGACTTAGGACTATCAATGTCAATTAATCCAGAATACGAATCTGCAAAAGCAATTTCACGTATTTTGACTTTCCCAGGCGCCCTTAACGTCGAAACATTTGCTAAAGGTAAAATGGAATTAGTTGAAGTTCAAATTGAACAAGGTAGCATTTTAGATGGTGCTGCATTATTTTCTTTACCAAACAAATTAAAAACCAAAGTTCTTGTCTGCGCTGTTGAAAGAAACGAAGAGGTCATTATCCCTGTTGGTAACTTTACCTTACAAGCTAATGATAAAATCCACGTTGCCGCTTCTCACCAAGATTTAATCAAATTTTTTCAAAAAACTAACAAAATGGAAAAATTACGCAATATTATGGTTATCGGTGCTGGTAAAATCACGTATTATTTCTTACAATTAGTGACTAAATCTAAATATAACATTAAAATCATTGAAAAAGATCAAGCTCTATGTAACACATTTAGCGAGAATTTTTCTAACGTTGATATTATCGAAGGAGATGGAACAAACCAAACTGTCCTTGAATCAGAAGGAATTGGAGGTATCGATGCTTTCTTAGCCTTAACTGGTGATGACGAAAAGAACATCATTGTTTCAATGTTTGCAGACAAACGCGAAGCAAAAAAGATTATTGCTAAAGTTAATAATTCAACTTTAAATAACATGATGGACACTATCGGTATGGCTAGTGTATTCTCACCAAAAGAAATTATTGCTGACCAAGTTATTTCCTATATTCGTGCTAAAGCAAATAAGCGTGGTAGTAACGTCACAACTTTATATAAATTAGTGGATCAAAGAGTTGAAGCACTAGAGTTCGTGGTTAAGAAAAAAGGAAAATATGTTAATGTTCCTTTAAAAGATTTGAAATTGAAACCAAATATTATTATCGCTGGTATTATTCGTGGAAATGAAGTAATTATTCCGGATGGAAACACAAGCATTCAATTAGATGATAATGTTATTGTCATCACTACTGATGCTTTCTTAGAAGATTTAACAGAAATCTTAGGATAGTAGTTATGAATAATTATAAAAACATAATTAATACAATAGGGCGAGTGTTACAAATCAATAGTATTTTAATGCTCTTTCCTCTAATTGTCGCTATCATATATCAAGAGCCATTTGAAACAACAATTGTTGCTTTCGCTAGCGCAAGTATTGGTACTTTCATTATTGGCACTCTCATGAATATTTTAAAGCCTAACAGTCATCAAATACTTCCACGTGAATCATTTATCATCGTGTCGTTATCATGGCTATTAATGGCTTTGTTTGGTGCCGTTCCATTAATGATAAGTGGATGTGTTCCAAATTTCTTTGATGCATTCTTTGAAATGTCTTCAGGATTTACCACAACAGGTTCCTCTATCTTAACGAATGTAGCAGCTATGCCAAAAAGTATCTTATTCTGGCGTTCATTATCACACTGGATTGGCGGTATGGGAGTTATTGTCTTCATTCTTGCTGTTCTTCCAGATAATAAAGAAGGTTCAAACATGCATATTTTGCGTGCCGAATCACCCGGTCCACAAGTTGGTAAATTAGTTTCTAAAATATCCGCTACTGCGCGTATTTTATACCTTATATATATGGCTTTGACCGTTATTGAATTCTTACTTCTTTATTTAGGCCCTGATCCAAAAATGGACCTATTCTCTAGTATTACTCTATCATTTGGTACAGCTGGCACCGGTGGATTCGCAGTTTTAAACGATAGTTTAGCTTCTTATTCTCCTTATTCCCAATATGTAATTGGTATATTCTTAATGATATTTGGTACCAACTTTACATTATTCTATTTGCTATTAATAGGTAAATTTAAATCCGTATTTAAAAACGAAGAATTAAGATTATATCTTGGTACAATTGTTATTTCAGTTGTCATTATCGTTATATCATTATGGACAAATAGAATCTATCCTACTTTTGAAGAGTGTTTCCGTCACTCCTTCTTACAAGTAACTTCTATTATTAGTACCGCCGGATTTTCCACAACTGATTATTGTGGAGCAACCCAATGGCCAACAATATGTTTAATGGTTATTTTATTTATAACATTTACTGGTGCTTGTGCTGGATCAACTGGTGGTGGATTTAAATTATCTCGTGTTAACATCTTATTTAAGTCCATAATTCGTAGTATCAAAAAGATGGTAAATCCTCGCAAAGTTGAGCTCATCAAAGATAGTGGTAGCATCGTAGATGATGATGTCGTTAAAGGTGCACAAAACTTCTTCATTGTTTATATTTTAATTCTGTTCGTCTCTACATTCTTAATTTCCTTTGATGGAAAAGATTTAGTGACAAACTTCACTGCATCTTTAACATGCATAAGTAATGTAGGTCCAGGTTTAGGTAACATAGTAGGACCTGCCGGCAATTTTTCCAGTTTCTCTAATTTTTCTAAATTTGTTCTTTCATTAACTATGATAACTGGACGTTTAGAAATATTCCCAATGCTTGCTTTATTTGATTATAAAGCTTGGAAGACTAGATAAAAAGTGTGGCTTAATCCACACTTTTATTTTCCATATGGCCATCCTTTAATATTTATTTCGTGAATTGCATAGGTATAACCACTGTTATTACCTTTAGCAACGCTATTGTTGTATTTTAGATCAAAATATGACATTTGATTATTATAAATATCTAATTTTAAAGTGTAATAATTCTTATCATCACTTGGCACTTGACTCTTTTGAATATAAACAGCTTCAACATCTAATTGTGTTCCAGAATCAATATATTGCACTACTTTTAATTGAGGTTGATTATTAGTTGGTTTGTACTTTGTAGAACTACGTGGTACAAAACGTAAAGTAATATTAATCTCAACTTTTTCCCATGTATTAAATAAAGGTGACACTAATCCTTGATTACGGTCACATAAATCAACACCATATTCATCCCCACGAACTACTCCGCTTGGATTAATACTTGTTCCATAGTAATAAGTAAAATCACTATTATGTTTGCTATAATCTCCATCATAGAAAGCAAATGATTTCCAGTTTGCTATATCATAAGGAGTGTTTGTAGGAACTCCTGTTGGATTTTGTTTAGCGGAAGAATAAAAAGATGATGAATTTCCTGTACTTGGTACATTTGATACTGGTGTTGGAGTTGATGGTAGTGTTGTTGTATTATTACTCTTTCCATTATTTCCAGTACTAATACTTGTAGGAATATTTGATGTTTTATTATCAACGGATACTATTGTATTATCACTATTTGGTATAGAAACTTTATCTGTAGAATTGTTCTCCTCACAACCACATAGCAACAAGCTTAAACATAATAACAATATTTTTCTTTTCATATTTACGACCTCTTAAACTCTTTTAGTATTATACAATAAAGCAATATTGAAACTCAATGTAACTTTCTAATATTATACTATTTTGTGTGCTTCTAACATCAATACCCAAAAGCAATAAAAAATGTCTAACAGCAATATTGTCAGACATATTTTCTAAAAAATTGGTGGGCGCAACAGGAATCGAACCTGCACGGGATTACCACTAGATCCTAAGTCTAGCGCGTCTGCCAGTTCCGCCATGCGCCCAGAAAATAAAAAAAAGTGTATTCGTTTCAAGAAAACAAGTACACAATTTAACAAATGGTGCCGTCTATCGGAATCGAACCAACAACCTACTGATTACAAATCAGTTGCTCTGCCAATTGAGCTAAGACGGCATATCATGGTGGACGCTACAGGGATCGAACCTGCGACCTCTTCCGTGTGAAGGAAACGCTCTCCCAACTGAGCTAAGTGTCCTTGTTTTCCCTTAACGCTTAATTATCATACCAAATTTTAATAATAATAGCAATAAGAAAAAACACTAATTTTTATTTTTAGTCTAAAAACATAATGTTTAGAGGGTTAATAATACTTTAACCCTCTAAATCATAAATTACTTTTGATGTTTAATTAGTCCAAATGCTTTTGAACATTCCATGATTATCATTGGAATCAAAGATAGTCCTAAGCCAATTAAATAGCCATAATAAGGTAAATACATCATATTAAAGGCAGTAACTACTCCTGGAGTAAATAGGACTACAGCAACAAGTAATAACGACACTAAAGCAGACCAATTCATTTGTTTGTTGCTAAATAATCCAATTTTAAATATTGAATGATCTGAGCGCATATTAAATGCATGGAATGTTTCCACTAAAGCAAATACCATAAATGCTAAAGTGCTACCTCCGATAGAACTTCCTCCAGTAATTGATTGTCCAATAAAGAATGCTGCTAGAACAATCGCCGAAAACATAAATCCTTGCAAAGCTATCCTTAAACCAACACCATGAGCAAAAATACTTTCATTTTTTGGTTTAGGTGCTTGATTCATTACATCATCTTCAACTTTTTCTACACCTAAGGCAATTGCAGGTAATGAATCTGTAACAAGATTTATCCATAGTAATTGAACGGCCACGAATGGAGTCTCTTTCCAAACAAGAACCGCAAGGAAAACGACAATTAATTCTGAAATATTGGTGCCAAGTAAATATCCTACAACTTTTTTAATATTTGCGTATATTCCTCTTCCTTCTTTAACGGCATCAACAATCGTAGCAAAGTTATCATCTACGAGTGTAATATCAGCAGCTCCTTTTGCTACATCAGTACCAGTTATACCCATGGCACAACCAATATCTGCAGCTTTTAAAGCTGGTGCATCATTAACACCATCACCAGTCATAGAAACAACTTTGCCTTTTCTTTGCCACGCTTTAACAATCCTAATTTTATTTTCTGGCGATACGCGCGCATAAACGGCGATATTTTGAACATTCTTATCAAGTTCTTCATCAGACATAGCATCTAATTGGCTTCCAGTAATTGCTATATCATTTTGACCAAGTATTCCAATTTCTCTTGCAATTGCCGAAGCGGTAATAACATGGTCACCCGTAATCATAATTGGTTTAATTCCAGCTTTTTTACAAGTCGCAACAGCCTTTTTTGCTTCCGGCCTTGGTGGGTCAATCATGCCTAATAATCCTACAAACACTAAATTATGTTCTAATTCTTCACTTGATAAAACATCTGGCACTTCTTTGATAATTTTATAACCAATCGCTAAAACGCGTAATGATTCCGAACTCATTTTTTCATTGACAATTTTAGCTTTTTCTAAATCACCTTTAATAAAGCGATTTTGCATGACATCAAATGCACCTTTGACAATCGCATAATTTACTCCATCGATATTATTTATTGATAACATCAACTTACGATCTGAGTCAAAAGGTAATTCGCTTAAACGTTTATATTTATCATTTAAATCTTTTTGTTCAAGTCCAAGTTTGTGTGCCGCCACAATAATTGCGGTCTCGGTTGGATCGCCAATATGAATTTCTTTTTCACCTGTGAAGTTTACACTTCCATCGCAACATAATGTGGCAAGTGTTATCATATGCTTTGTTTCTTCATCACAATTTTCTTTACTAAAACTAACATTTTCTTTACCTTCAACATAAGTCTTAACAATTGTCATTTTGTTTTGTGTTAAAGTTCCAGTCTTATCCGAACAAATAATTGAAGCGCTACCAAGTGTTTCAACAGCTGGTAATGATTTAATAATTGCATTTTTTTTAGCCATTCGTGAAACACCTAATGACAAAACAATCGTAACGATTGCTGGTAATCCCTCAGGAATTGCTGAAACCGCTAAAGAAACCGCAGTCATAAACATTAACATTAAATCTTTGCCTTCTAATAAACCTACAACGAAAACAATAACACATGCTAATAAAGCAACTAAACCTAAAAACTTTCCTAAATGTGCTAATTTTTGTTGTAAAGGAGTCTTAATTTCTTTTTCATTTTCTAACAAATTAGCAATTTTACCCATTTCTGTTTGCATACCAATTGCTACAACAATTGCCTTAGCATTACCATAAGTAATTGAACAGCCTTGGAAAACCATATTTTCTCTATCGCCAATTGGCGCATCTTCTTTAATTATTGCTTTACTATTTTTCTCACTAGGAATTGATTCACCAGTTAACGCTGACTCTTCGACTTTTAAATTAGTGCTACTAATCAAACGTGCATCAGCAGGAACAAAATCTCCAGCTTCTAAATAAATTATATCTCCAGGCACTAATTCACTTGTTAAAACCACAATTTCGTTTCCATCACGTAAAACTCTAGCGTGTGGAGTAGACATGTTTTTTAATGCCTCTAAAGCTTTTTCTGCCTTTCCTTCTTGTATTACTCCCATTACCGCATTTAATATTACAATTAAAACGATTAAGCCCGCCTCAATAAATTCCATTGGCTCTCTAGAAATACAAGCTAAAGTAAAGGATATGCACGCAGCAATAAGCAAAATGATAATCATCAAATCACCAAATTGTGCTAAAAACTTTTTGAAGATACTTTTCTTTTTCTTCTCATTTAATTTGTTTTCTCCATACTTTTCACGTCTAGTTTCAACTTCTTGACTAGATAGTCCTTTAGAAATATCACTATTAAAATAGTTTATTACTTCTTCTTTCTTTTGACTAAAGTAATTCATGCACATTTCCTCCCTAAAAGTGAAACGATCTTATTATGCATATAAAAAGATCATGTTTCCATGATCTTGCGAAATCTAAGTTTAGTAGATTAGTGAATCCGGAAGTTACTCGTGTTGACGAATTCGCTTAAACCGCTACTCCTCATGTGTAATTATGTTACTTTATATTCTATTATATGTCAATAAAATATTAAATAGAAGAATTAAGTTTTTGGGTATTAAATTTATTTACATATCTTGTGTAATTAGTATAGCTTATTGTTTTGCCATAATTTCTAATATGGTCAGCAGTTATATCGCGGTAATTATATAAATCATAGCCTTCTTTTTGTAATGTACCAACCATTTCAAATCCATTGAAATAGTCATACTTTCTGTATTTACTTCTATGAACTGCTAAATAATCGATAACTGCAATTAAATATGTTTTATTATCATCAAGTGGAGCGGAATCAAATCGACATATCTTCATACCATAATTGATTTCTTTACGTAAGTTTGAGCCAGTTGTTTTAATAACAAATACCTCGTTATCAAATGGTAAAGCACGATATAAATCACGATATGTTATCACACCATCTTCAACATTATAACGAGCATTATTTGTCATGGCATAATCAACTTCATAACCAGTTTGACGTGCGTATTCACCAAACGCTTCCGCGACAAAGAATGGTAATGACGATGAACTCCATAATCCGCCATTAACATTTCCTAAAACTTCTTTACCAACTTCATCTGATTCAGCTTTATATGTTTTAACAATATTAGTGAGTGTATCATCGTTGTAACCATCAGTTACTTCTGAAGCTGATAAGTTGTTTGCGTATTCACAGCTAACATCTCCATTTGGTTTTACTGCTAATCTTACATTTGAGATTTGTTTACCATAACCATTTGTTTGAATAAAAGGGATTCCATTTATTGTTCCTTGCTCATCTTGGTGTGTATGAGCGCAGAATACAGCATCGACGTAGTGTTTGTTTGTTCTTCTAGAAAATTCTGTGATGCCTGAGTTATCATAAAAACCAGTATTGCTATCACTATTAGTTATATCGTATTGGCTAGCGTGAATATCAAGTACTACAACATCTGCACCATAATCAATGCGCAATGTATCCGATAAATCTTTAACGATTTTTACAGGGTCTACGAATGTTAAATCATCGACATTTGTAGATAAAATTGAAGTTATTTGATCTTCACCAATTCCACCAATTATACCCACTTTAAGTCCGTTATCTAAAAGTCTAACTACAAATTCATCGCCGTAATTAGCGTAATCCAATGTCTTTTTAGTGTTAATATCAAAGTTATAAATATTGGAAGCTAAAAAAGGTGTTTTATAACCACTTGAACTACTGCGTTCGCGATTGTAATTAATATATTTTTTATCCCAGTCAAATTCATGATTTCCAATAGAAAAACAATCAAATTCTATTTCGTTCATACAATCCGTGAGAAGTTTACCACGATTATAGTTTGAATCGATAGATCCTTGCCACATATCACCAGAATTTAAAAGAACTGTATCACCTTGTGCTTTTCTTGCTTTTAAATAAGCTCCAATTTTAACAATTCCTGCTTCTTCTTCATTTTCCTCAATTGCTCCATGAAAATCATTTATCGCAAAGAAATTTGCATATCGTGTTTCCGTTGCTTCAGTCTTAGAATTGTTTTTATAAGACTCATAATAATCAATTGAATTTGATGGTTTTTCAACACTTATTGGGCTTGGTTTTTGTGAACTATTAATTCCATTGCTATTTGATATTGAGTTATTCATATTACAGCCACTCAAAACAGTGATCAAGGTTATAAATAGGCACGCTTTCTTATTTAGTTTCATTTTTCTACCTCTAACAATTTCATTGTTAATATTTTATCATTAAAACAATAAAAAGTATATTTATTTAAGTAATGTAAGATTTTGAACCCACTTTTTTTGCTTTACAAATAAAAATCCAATGAATGCTTTAATCATATCTGTAGATTGGACTACTAGATAAAGCCAGACCATATCTATATTGGTTAATGTTGATAAAATCCACGCAATTGGAATTGTAAAGCACCACATCGCAATAAAATCTAATAAAAACGTATGCAGTGCCATTCCCCCGGATTTTAAAGTGTTATAAAAGCAAGTACAAAGACAAAACGCCCATAATAATGAACCATATATGAGAATCAATTTGCTTGCCAAAGCCTTTTGTGTCGAATCAACTTTTGCAAAAAGCATAGGAATAAACGGTGAGCAAATCATCATTAATATGCCAGTTATAAGCGAAATACTTAAGCCCACTACATATAATTTTTTATTGTTATCTTGTGCTTTTTCTAAATCTCCAGAACCGAGCGTATTTCCTACCATTACACCTATTCCAATTGCTAAACCACTAAAGATAATGCTAAAAATATTTGACATGGTTGATACGATTGATAATGCCGATAATACTCCGTTTCTTTGTGACAAAGCCATTGTCATCAAGACTTGGCCAGAAGACCAAAACAATTCATTAAAGAAAAGTGGGATACTTTTTCTTATTAAATTCTTAAGCAAATCTTTTTCAATTCTAAAATGTGTAAACACTCTTTGATCAAATTCAAATTTTCTTGTTTTACAGATAACCACCAATAAAACTAGTTCAACAACACGAGCAATAATTGTTGCCCAAGCAATGCCTTTTACACTTGCTAATGGTTGTTTGTTTGCCACAAGATAAATCATGATTGCATTGCAAACAATATTTGTTACCAAAGAAACAGCATTAGCAAATAGAGGAATTTTGGTTTTTCCCATTTCTCTTAAAGTATCTGAATAAATAGTAGAAATTGCCGCGATAGCATAGCTAATAATTATTATTTTTAGATATTCTTGCCCCAACTCATATATCAATTGATTATTTTTATCTGATTTACAATAAAACCACACTAAATCTTTACCAAAAATATAGTAAAGTGGAATCATTATTGCCAATAATAAAAGCATAACTACCCATTTATATCTAAAACATTGACGAACATGTTTATAATCCTTTGCACCATTAAATTGCTGAACAAATATTGCTGCACCAGAGATTGCGCCAAAAGATGCAATTAAGAAAATATATCCGGCCTGATTTACTGCGTATACCGCGGATACTGCTTCATTAGATACTGCGCTTATCATAAATGTATCAACGAAAGATACAATAAAAGAAAGTAATGATTGAATCATCACAGGAAACGCAATAGAAAAAAATGTCTTTAAAAATGTTTTATCTTTAAAAGTGTTTTTTACCAATTCAATCATATTAATCCTTTCTTTGCATGATTTTTAGTCACGCAATAAATTAAGCCGTCAATATAAAGATTCTATACTTTTAGTCTCAAAAATGCAATGTCATATATTACTTTCTGAATTCCTATTTCAAATAATTAATGTCACATTTATTATGTAATTCGTATCAAGTGTATGCAAAAAAGCTGTAATAAAAAAAACACCGATACAATCGGTATTATTGTTAACAAATGGTGGGCCTTAATAGGCGAATTAATTTTTAAAATAATATCAAAAGCATAGATTTTGATATTAAAAAGTCAACATTGAATTTTTCAAACGGCAAAGTAAAATAATACCTTTACTTTGAAATCGTATCAAAAACGTATCAAAACAACTCCAGAGATCCTGGAGCATTTTCGCTATATACTTTTGACAAGACAAATAATCATATTATTTGCGAAAAAAAGCATGTTCAAAAATTCCCCTTAATAATCCCCTTGAATAGTAAAATTATATTTACTAGTATATTAAATAACAGCTAAAGAAAATTAAATAATATTATAAAAGGCGCTTCCAACTTACTTTATATAAAGTAAGTTGCCAACACCTTTATATTTGCATTTAAACTTTTTGCCTGTTTTTACGACTTACGACACGACGACGACGGCAGGCTGATGAACCTGGACAATAGGTATTAAATAACTAATTTATGAATTATGAAATATAATCCATTTAAAATTTAACAATTTATACAAAGTATAAAAAGTAAGATAACATTATTACTAAATCATTTATAAACATAAAAACGCAGGTTAATAGATTAGCACGCTAGGCCGCGCCGGCGTGCTAATCCCTGCGTTTTAGTTATACCAAAAATCAATATGGCGGTTTTGCGTCAAGCAAAATTGCCCCAGCCTATTTTTTGAGTTTAATTAACAAGTTCATAAGCTCATCATAATAATCTTTGCGAATGTATGTGTATTCGTTTCTAGATGCATGCCCTAAAAGATAATCTATAGAAACGTTAAAAAGGTCAGCAAGTTTTATGATAATCTCGATACTAGGCTCGGTAACTCCATTTTCATAGTTGTAATAAGTTTTTTTTGAAACATGTAGAATTTTTGCTACTTCAGGGACACTCATACTAGCATTTTCACGTATAATTTTTAAGTTTTTCATATCATCACCGGAACAATTGTATAAAAAAGTTTCACTTTTATGCTTGAAAATGAAAGAATATTGCTATATATTGTGAGTGTGTGAAAGATTCTTACACTTTTGTGAACGGTCTTAACACATGTAGTGTTATCTAGGCCATTGCCCTCAACATACCCTTGCCCGTATGTTTTATGGCCAATCTACAACCAGGATGGATGATTATTTACCTGGCTCATTCATCCTGGATCTATTCTTGCCAGGTATCATTTCTAAAAAACATTGCCAGGAGGAAAAATAAGATGTTTGATGAAAATTATTTTAAGTTGATTTTAAACAAATCCCAAGACGGGAAAAGAGCATTAATTGCTTTTAAGAATGGAGCTGAGTTCCAATACGTAATCGGAGAATTACCAGAAGAGTTTAAAGACGCTCAACCAGGAGATTGTATTGAATACTGGTATTCAGGAGCTTACTTTCCAGCAAGGCGATTTATGTTCGCCGCAATAGCGCTTAATTGAGGTTACAAAATGAAAAAATTTTATGTAACAGTCGTTAAACATGTAACCACGTTGAGGTCATATTCTAAACTTAGAAAATTGAGCGTCATGGAAAAATGGTCGTTATTAGCTGATGCTGATTACGCAGAAGTTCCTTGCTTAAAAGAGTTCTATTCAAAAAAAGATGCTCTGAAGTGCTACCAGGAATCTTCAAAACTTTATGACAAAGACTTTAGTCTAGAAAAAGGTTATGTCGCCATGTTTGGAATATTCATGACACACATAACTAAAAAAGGTCGAACAGTTCCAAGACAACGAATTTCAAGGCCCCTTTCTGCTAAAGAAATGAAAGTTTTGGAGGATCTTCAAAATGATTGATGATGCAAAACGAAAGGAAGAAAAGAAACGTTCAAAAACATATTTCTACTTTAGACATTATCAGAGTTTCTATTCTGATCCAGAGAAAGCATTGATTCTCTCTGGGACAACTCGTGAGGAAATAACAAAGGGTCAACTTATGATTTACCTGTATGAAAGAATGCTTAATTTGAGCATCAAGACGGAAGGTATCTTGAGGTTCTCTTCAAAAATTCCTTTTACACCAAAGATACTTGGTAGGCTGTTCAACCTGGAAGAGAAACTTGTCGAAGACGCTATCGTGCTTTTTGAAGAGTATGGCCTTGTAAAAATTATTCACAATAAGAAAAGGCCAAACCTAGACGGCACAATCTTCATGACTGAACTTCCAAAACTTATAGCTTCTATAACAGCTGAAACAAAAGCCAAAAACGAAAGTAGAGCTTGTGAGGATTTTGCAAATAAGACAAAAGTTTTCTTTGATCCTGATTTGCCAGATGAGAATGTTGACGACGATGAACCACAAAAGAAAACGACTGATTCCAAATCTAAAGCCAAAAAGAAAAAGGAAGCTAAAGAAGCTAAAGCTGAAGTTGTTGAAAAAAGCGAAACCGATGATGCTTTCGATAGAGCGATGAAAAACCTAAATTTTTAATAAAAATTTTAATTATAAAAAACAAGTTAAAGAGGTGGTGAGACATGGAGAAAAAATCAAAATTAATTACTGAAGATAACATTACCATGAGCGATTGTTTAACAGCTGTTCGCTCAATGCGTAATTGCTTCCTTTGTAAGCGTATGAATGAACAAAAAGATTGTAAAAGATGCGTTCCACAAGTTGTTGTGGACGAAATCAATGCAGCTGTAAGAATGTGGTTTGCTTTTAAGAAATCGCAAGCTGCAAAAATCGAAAAGATTTCAAAACCAGAAGAGAATCAATCTTCAGGTTTAGAAGATATTAATTACGACTTTTAAAAGTCAGAAAGGAGAAAATCATGGCACAACAATCTACACTTAAGAAAGTATGTTTCGGTATTCTTGGCTTTGTAACAGCAATTAGTGTAATTGCAATAGGCGTTAAGTTAGGAAACGTAGGTTATAAACAAACGATTGATGATTTGAAAGATGCTATCAAGGAAACATTGGATAAAGATAAAAATTCAACTACTCCTTCTGACGACACAAAGACATCAACTCAAGCTGTCGAAATCGAATACGTTAATTACGTAGCTTAACAATTATAAAATGGCGCGTACATCTGGTCATGATTACGCGTCTTTTTAAAAATTTTAAAAATTTTATTTAGGAGGTTAAAAAAATGAAAACTCAGTATGACAAGAAACAAAATATCGGAATGATTATCTTATTTGTTTCATCTATCTTGTTAACAGCTGGCTTAACAGCTCGATTAACAAAAAAGGCCAATGATAACGCGGACAAGATTAACCAGGTTAATGATGACTTAACAAAGCTTGATAATTTAGTTAAGCAAGATAAAGCAAAGTTGTTATTTGAAGCTATACCAGGAGAAAGCGACAATGATACTTCAGCATCAATTGATTTGCCATTATCAATAATTGATGACTATTCAATGATATTCGTTGAAACTAGAGTTGATGAATTTACTATTCAAGAATATTATCTGACTAAAGTATTATCTAAGACTGAATCACTTAATTACTACATGGTAAATGGCGATAAGTGTGGTGCTGACCAAAACACTTTAGCAGGCGCTATTGTTTATTTTACGCCAAGCGCTGAAAATGACACTCTCAATTTAACTATTAACGAAGTTTATTTTGATACAGTTAATTATCAATATGTAAATGGACATTTTTGCGAATTTAAAGAAGATGGTGGCTTACAAGCTTATGATCCTGCTAATTCAGGCATTGCTTTCTTTTCAAATATTTATGTCATTAAATAGTTAGGCTTTGATATTATGCAATTACTATTATTAAGTCCAATAATATTTTTAATCACTTATATTGGGTCTAAATTTAATAACAATAGACATTATAGAAACAAAAAAACAACTTATAAGGTTAAACTTAAGAAGACAACCAAAAAAGCATCTAGTGGTAAACCTAAAGATGAAATTAGATTCAATTACGCAAGTGGGCATT
>ONAT01000028.1 GCA_900315885.1 uncultured Erysipelotrichaceae bacterium | reverse complement strand
TGTGCTTGATTCATAGGCAAGCTCTTTTTAACGTGTCTTTTAACGTGATTCAAACTTTTTTTAAATTTACTATTGTTTTTTAATAGTTAGTCTCCATATATGTTGTTAAACACATTGTAACATTATTTTGCAATAAAAAAAATCCTCAATTGAGGATTGACATAATTGTCTCCCTTTTCAGGGTAAGATAGCAAATTGCTTATTTGGACTTTGTAGTATTTATCTATGATTATCTACACCAATATTATATATTCAAAAAAATAACTTTGTAAACAAGAATTTAGTAATTTGCTTTTTTACTTTTGATAAAAGTAACAATCTCTAGTATGATAAATGTAATGAGGAAGGTTTTTATATGAAATATGTATTAGTAACTGGCGCTTATGGCGGCATAGGTCAAGAAACCGTTAAGCTTTTAAAACAAAAAGGATATGGTGTTATTGCTTTAGATAGAAACATTAAAGAAAAAGAAGAAAATGTTTATCCTTTTAAAGTGGACTTAACTAATGAAGATGAAATTAAAGCAATCAAAAATGAAATAAAGAAAATAACACCTGAACTATACGCAATTATACATTATGCTGGTATCTATATGCTTGATTCATTATTTGAAATGCCTAGTAATGATTTTGATAAAATTTTTAAAATAAATGTGTATGGTGTATATTATGTCAATAAACATTTTCAAGAATTCTTACATAAAGGAAGCAAAATTCTTATCACCACCAGCGAATTAGCGCCTCTAGATCCTTTGCCATTTACTGGTATTTACGCTATTACTAAAAGTGCACTAGATAAATACGCTTACTCTTTGAGAATGGAAGCTCAACTATTAGGTATCTCTGTTTCTGTTTTAAGAGCAGGTGCTATAAAAACTAATATGCTAAATGTTTCTACAGAAGCATTAAATGTCTTTTGTCAAAAGACAAAACTATATAATTGTAACGCCAAAAAATTTAAAGAAATCGTTGATAACGTTGAAGCAAAAAGTGTAAGCCCAACAAAAATAGCTAAGAAAAGTGTGAAAATTATTGAAAAGAATAATCCTCGCTTTGCCTATAGCATAAATAGAAATTTTCTATTAAAACTGCTTAATGTTTTGCCTAAAAGAATACAATTATTCATCATAAGAAGAATTTTAAAATAGTCTTGATTACACTAAGAATTTAAAAGTTCTTTACAATATTGAAAACCTACTAGTACCAGTACAAATTCAACTAACAGTAAAACAAACCTGAATTACTTTTTTAAATATTTCATTGTATTTACTTGATTATCAATTTCTCTAATTAATTCATTAAAATTTCTCCAGCCATTAGTGGATTCAGTATAAGAATGATAATCTTCACCATCAAACAAATAAAATTGAGTTCCAATTTTAATCACGATGCCGCCAATCAATTTAGGCGCATATCCACGATTAAAATTCATATTTTGTAAGTAATTAAATAAGGCTTCTTGTTTAATTTTGGTATCTTCGACTCTTTGATCAACTGCTTTTGTATCAAATATAACAACTGTTCCATCAGAAAATTTTACAATAAAATCCGGTTGAAAAGTGTTCATTCCATTATTATATACATTTCTATATCGTTTTGATGCCTTTTTTATTTTTTCAAACGACTTGATAATTTTAAACTTTTACTGTTATATACAACAAGAGGTGATTATCATGATTTACGCATACATTCGAGTATCAACAAAACAACAAAATATTGATAGACAATATGAAGAAATTAAAACATTAAATATTGATGAAAAATACATTTATATTGACAAAGAATCTGGGAAAGACTTTGATAGAACAAAATATAAAAAGCTAATTAAGAAATTAAAAAAAGATGACCTATTGGTAATAAAATCAATAGATCGTCTCGGTAGAAATTATCAAATGATATTAGAATAATGGTCTAAAATAACTAAAACAATAGGAGCAGATATTAAAGTACTTGATATGCCCCTTCTTGACACTAGAACTGAAGGTAAAAATTTAGTAGGAAAATTCATATCTGATGTTGTTTTACAAGTATTATCTTTTGTGGCGGAAAACGAAAGAATAAATATCAAACAAAGACAAGCCGAAGGAATTAGAATTGCCAAAGAAAAAGGCATTAAGTTTGGTAGACCAAAAGCCACTTTACCACCTAACGTTAACGAAATTTTAGATAAATATATCAATAAAAGGCTTACAAATACTGAAGCCGCTAAACTTTTAGGTGTATCTAGAGGAACATTCTTTAGATTAATTAAAGAAAGGAGATTTTTAAAAAGCAACGTTGAGGTTTAATTTACATAAAAAAATCTTGATACATTAATTATATCAAGATTGATTTATTAAATTGGTGGAGCTGACGGGGATCGAACCCGCTACCTCTTCCATGCCATGGAAGCGCTCTCCCAGGTGAGCTACAGCCCCATTTAAACTGCTAAATAATAATAAAAAGAAATAACTTAAAAGTCAAGACTAGTTATTGCTTTTTGTTCACTAAATTAACAACAAGATTCTTTATTATATTTAGAATAATAGCGCCTATTGAATTACCTAGAGTATTTACTAAAATAAATAATAATGCTTTAAAACTCCAACATGATGCAAAACTAAAATAAAACATATTGGCCACACAGTGATTTAAAGATAAATAAACGAATGTACCGATGAAAGCGACAACAAGTATAATTCTTAAAATTATATTTAATTTTTTAAACTTATAAGCCTCTACAGCTGCGTAAACAAATCCACCACAAGCAATACCGCTAAGTAAAAGATTTACAAAATTAAAATTATCTAATTTTGATATAGATGTATTTAAATTAATTACGTACATATTCGTATCTTTTAAGACAAAATAAGCAATATATCCAATGGTAACCGCACCTAAAAAATTACCAAAAAACATAATAATAAAATCTAACACAGAGAACTCTTTATCAAAAGCATAACCAATTTTTCCTGTAAAGAGCCACAAAGAGAAAACTAACACTATAATTAAACCTATACTAAAACAGAATGAAGCAAGTATCACACTAGTGACACTTTTCAAAAACAAATAAGTTAATCCACCGAATGCAATCGCAGCACCAGCGAGAATAGAAAGAAAAATCTTTTTGCTAGTAGTAATCATAGTCATTGTTCTCCTTTATTAAATTTTACCATAATTTTCTTTTTGTATATACAACTTGTTGATAATTAGTGTAAAATAATACTTACCTGTTAAATAGAAAGGTTAGGAAAACATGAAAAGAAAAACAATATTATTTACCTTATTATTTATACTTGCGAGTTGCAATAACACCTCAAGCGCATCTACACCAGTGTCTCCTATTCCTCCAACAAGTATCATTGAGCCAAGCACTTCTCATAATACAAGTGATGCTCCAAGCATTGGTGATTCAACATCTACATCAACAAGTATCACTCAACCATCCACTAGCACATCTACTTTTACTAGCACTAGTGTAGCGCCAAAACCAACTGAGTTAACAATCAAAGAAGCATTAACTCTAGGTAATACCTTAAGTGATAACACTGTGGGAGATCTAGTAAAAATAAAAGCAACATATATTAAAAAGATTACTTTATCTCGTACAAGCGAAGATTTAATGTATTTTGCTGATAATGACTCAAGTATCTATTTGCGTGTTAATTATACTGACTTCAAAGGTTACTTAAATAATAGATATGTAAACAATGAATATTATGTCACTGCTAATATAAGCAAAAATAATAGTGTCGTTGAGTTAAAGTACAATACCACATTAGGTGCTGAAGCAAGCGTTACAAATATTTATAATGTTGATCCTAGCGTAAACCTAGAAAATATTTCTGAAAGCAAAGATTCAATTCATGATCTTGTGAATGATTTCAACGCCATCCCACTTGATAAGAAAAAATGTGGAACTGGTAAAATTGTCACAATTATTGGCCAAGTATTAGAAACCGAATATACGGATGCAAATACTAAAGCAATATTGGGTGATGGAACTGGCGTTATCACCGTAATTAGTGAACAAAAATTTGTTACTCATGCTTCAGATATTGGTAAATATTATGCTGTAACAGGAATATTAAATATTCAAGTCACAAGTCCAGCTCTATTATATTTATCAAGCAGTTATGTTACTCCTTCAGATGCAACAATTGAAGAAAGCATTGATGTTAGTAATGCTAAAGTTGTCGCTCCTGATTTCTTAAAAACAAAATATGTTTTAGGCAATAAATATTATTCACCAACAATTGAAGAATATATGACTTTATATTCAACATCAGGTTACATTGTCGATAACACTCGCTATAGCGAATATGGAAATTATCATTTAGGCATTGCTGCCGAAAACAATGGTAGTTTAATATCAGACAAAACCGCTGGAAACAGCAACTCAGTTAAAGGTTTATTCTTAATGAACCATTATAATATTGATGAAAAATCACTCAGCTATTCTCCATTTGCAAATTACTTTGCTTCAGACACAAAAGTTAAAGAAATGTTCTTTACAATTCATCAATTTAATTCACAAGACCATGGCTGGAAAGTCTTCCCAATTGAAGCTTTAGTGGAACCATTAGAAGTCAAATAATAAAACCAAACCATATTAAAACCTCTATCTCACTTGATAGAGGTTTTTTATTAGGCTTATTTGAGCTTTACGCTCTATTCTAATTCAAATGCACCAGTATAAAGTTGATAATATTTACCTTTTTGTTTTATAAGGTCATCGTGAGATCCTCTTTCAATAATCTTACCATGTTCCAATACCATAATCGCATCAGAATTCATAACAGTGGATAAACGGTGAGCAATAACGAATACTGTTCTTCCTTCCATCAATTTGTCAGTACCTTGTTGAACAAGTTTTTCTGTACGAGTATCAATACTAGAAGTTGCTTCATCAAGAATCATAACTGGCGTATCCGCAACTGCGGCTCTTGCAATAGAGAGCAATTGTCTTTGCCCTTGTGATAAGTTTGTACCATCACCAGAAAGCATTGTGTTAAATCCTTGTGGTAAACGCATAATGAAGTCATAAGCATTAGCAATTTTTGCTGCTTCATATACTTCTTCATCTGTGGCATCTAAACGTCCATAACGGATGTTATCCATAACCGTACCAGTAAAAAGGTTAGTGTCTTGTAAAACAATACCTAATGATCTTCTTAAATCATCTTTCTTAATCTTGTTAATATTTATGCCATCGTAACGAATCTTACCATCAGCAATATCATAGAAGCGATTAATTAAGTTTGTGATAGTGGTTTTACCAGCACCAGTTGCACCAACAAGCGCAATCTTTTGCCCTGGTCGAGCATAAATTGATACATCTTCTAGGACTAATTTCTCTTGTGTATAGCCAAAGTCAACATGATCTAAAACGATGTCGCCTTTTAATTCTGTATAAGTTACTGTGCCATCTGCACTATGAGGATGTTTCCAAGCATAATATCTTGTTCTTTCGTTTGTTTCTTCGAAAGTGCCATCTTCATGATATTTAATGTGCACTAATGTAACATATCCATCATCAGTTTCAGATTTTTCATCCATCAAATCAAATACACGTGATGCACCAGCAAGTCCCATAACAATGAACGTAACTTGTTGAGCAAAGTTATTAATATTATTAGCAAACATCTTTGACATCATTAAGAATGATAAGACAATACCAATCAAATCTGATTTTGCTGTCACTTGACCAAAGGCGTTGATATTATGAATATTGTCTGGATACATAATGAATAATCCACCAACGACAGCTATTAGAACATAAAGAATGTTTCCGATGTTACCCATAATTGGTCCTAAAATGTTACCATTAATATTACCAATAGTTGCTACACGCGCTAAATCATTATTGATATTATCGAATTCTTCAATGGATTTATCTTCGTGACAGAAGACTTTAATAACTTTTAAGCCATTAATAGATTCCTCAATTGAACCTTCGACTTTGCCAAGTGCTTTTTGTTGTTTAACGAAGTATCGAGCGGATTTTCCACCGACAAACTTCGTATTTAAAATCATAAATATTGAACCAAACAAGACAATTAATGTTAACCATAATGAGTAATATAGCATGATACATAATAACGCAATTACTGTGAATGTTGTTTGGAATAAGTTTGGTAACGATTGTGACACTAACTCACGAATTGTATCAATATCGTTTGTGTAGATCGACATAATGTCACCATGAGCGTGAGTATCAAAATATTTGATAGGTAATGTTTCCATGTGGTCAAATAATTCTTTACGCAACTCATTTAAATATTTTTGTGTTGTTACCGCCATTGTATAGTTCCATAAGAAGGAAGCAAATATACCAATGACATAAGCAATAATCATAAAGATAATAATACGGATGAATGGATTCCAATCAGCATTTGGAACGCCAACAATATTATCTATCTCATTAGTAATGTTTTTAATAAATACAGAAGATAGGAAGTTTGAGGCTGCCGCTAATACGTTACAAAACATAACAAGAATCATTTGCCAAGGATATTTTTTAAACAAAATCTTGACTAAGCGACCCATTGTGCCTTTTTTAGCTTTTTCATGACCAAAGCCTCTTTTCATACGTGCCATTATTTGTCGCCTCCATTCTTTGTTTGAGTGTTGTATACTTCTTGATAAATTGCATTAGTTTTGAGCAATTCTTCATGTGTACCGATTTGATCAATATGACCATCATCTAATACGATGATTTGATCAGCATCCTCAATTGAAGAAATACGTTGAGCAATAACGATTTTTGTTGTATTTGGAATTTCATTACGTAATCCCATTCTAATTAATTTATCAGTTTTAGTATCAACCGCAGATGTGGAGTCATCAAGAATCAATATCTTAGGTTTCTTCAAGATTGCACGAGCAATACATAAACGTTGCTTTTGTCCGCCTGATACGTTTGTACCACCTTGTTCAATATAAGTTTTATAACCATCTTTGAAGGTCGAAACGAACTCATCAGCTTGCGCAATCTTACTAGCTTTAATAATTTCATCAAGCGAAGCATTTTCATCGCCCCATCTTAAATTATCTTCGATTGTGCCAGAGAACAAAACATTCTTTTGTAACACAACCGCGACATTATTACGTAAAGAATCCAAGTCGTATTCTTTAACGTCGTGTCCACCTACGATAATTTCTCCTTCTTTTGTATCATAAAGACGAGAAATTAAGTTGACTAGAGTTGATTTACCACTACCAGTTGAACCAATAATACCAATAAATTGTCCACTTTTAATATCTAAATTAATATTTGATAATGTGTATTTTTCAGCTTTTTCTTTATATTTAAAATTAACATTTTTAAATACGATTGAACCATCATCTAATTCATGAATTGGATTTTCTGGATTTTCAATTGTTGGTTCTTCTTCTAATACTTCTGCAATACGTCTAATTGATTCAAGTGACATTGCTAACATAACGATAATCATTGAAATCATCATTAAAGACATTAATATTTGTACGCCATAAGTAAGTAAAGATGATAATTGTGGAATTGTTAAGGCAGTCTTATTTGAATCATAAATAACTTTTGCACCAATCGCACATACAAGTACGTTAGATAAATGAATTGAGAAGTTCATAATTGGGTTTGTAAATGATAATATTTTCTCAGCTTTAATAAATTCTTTCGTAATGTTATCACTTGCAGTATTAAATTTCTTTTGTTCATAATCTTCACGAACGAATGATTTAACGACTCTTATTGCCGAAACGTTTTCTTGAACCGACTCATTTAAAGCATCATATCTCTTAAATACTCGTTGGAATACTGGCATTGCTAATTTCATAATAAAAATTAAGCCTAATGCTACAACTGGGACAATGCCAATGAAAATCCAAGCCATATTTCCACCATTGATAAACGCCATAATTATTGAGAATATCAACATTAAGGGCGCTCTAACAACAATACGAATACACATTTGGAAAGATTGTTGGGCGTTAGTGACATCAGTTGTCATACGTGTCACAAGTGATGAGTTAGAGAACTTATCAATATTTTCAAATGAAAATGATTGAAGTTTTTTGTATAAGTCACTACGTAAGTTTCTTGCAAGTCCGGTCGATGCAACTGCAGCGGTTCTGCCGCCCAAAACACCAAATAGTAACGAAGCCATAGCCATTGCTACTAATCCAATAATATATGGAAGCAAGACATTAAATTGAATGCTCATACCCATTTCTTCAATTTTATCTAAGAATAAAGACATAACATATGGGATTGCACATTCCAGTGCAACTTCTCCCACCATAAATATAGGAGTTAAGATTGCTTGTTTTTTATATTCTCTTACACTTTTTAATATTAGTTTTATCTTTTTTATCATCACAACCATCCTCTCTTAATAAATTATTTATAACTTGACATAGATTATTATCATCAATTTCATTAGAGCCTAAGAAATTCATAAGCATACGATCCACCAAGTTCTTAAAAGTCAAAATTTCTTCATCGCTAAAATCTTTAAAACCTAATTCATCAATCTCTTCAAACTGTGCTTTTGAATTCTCTAAAGTCTTTTTGCCTAAATCAGTAATATAAATTAGGTTAGCGCGTTTATTACTATCATCCGCTACTTTACGAATTAAATTTGCATTTTCTAAACGATTGATAGATTTAGCAATTGCCGCAGCGGAAATGTTATATTCTTTTGACATCGCAATTTGACTGCATCCGTCATGATAAGAAATATATTCTAGTAAAGGAAATTGTCCACGAAAGACCCCTGTTTTTTTACTGGCTTGACGAAATAAATATTTTCGATACAAGTCAATCATTTTAAAATGAAATATTGTTTGCTTCTTTAAATCATTCATTTTCACACCTAATTTCTTCGTTAGCATGCAATTGTTAACTAGTTAATATTTTATGCATATTAATATAAATGTCAAGAGAAAAATATAATTATTTTTATCTTTGAAAAAAATGTAAAAAAGTCGACAAAAATTATCAAATGAAACCTCAATAATCAATTAAAAAAGGCGGATAAATCGTCCACCTTATTAAATTATAAATTTCTTAGATGTTTTCAATTTTAAGCCAAGACGAAACAATTTTTTTAACTCTTTTTTTCGCTTCATCTGGAGTTATTGTTTTATGTAAAACTTTATCAATTAATTTACCAATTTGAATCGCATCTTCTTTTGTCGCTCCTCTTGTTGTGACCGCAGCAAAGCCGATTCTTAAACCACTTGTTTCTTTTGGTGATTTTTTATCATTTGGTAACATGTTTTTATTTGTAGTAATATTCGCTTTTTCTAACAATATTTGGGCTTCTAAGCCTGTTAAATTGTAACTATCTAAAGTATTTAATAAGAATAAATGATTATCTGTATCGCTTGTCACTGCACCTAATTCATGAAGTGCGTCACGACACGCTTTTGTATTGATAATCACATTTTGAGCATAATGTTTAAACTCATCGCTCATATCTTCTTTAAAACAAATTGCTTTGCCCGCGATAATATGTTCTAAAGGTCCTCCTTGATAATAAGGGAAAACTGCACTATTAATCTTCTTAATAAGTTCTTCATTGTTAGTAAGAATTAATCCACCTCTCGGTCCTCTTAATGTCTTATGTGTAGTGGAAGTGACTACATCAGCGTATGGAACAGGATTTTGGTGAAGTCCTGCTGCAATAAGGCCCGCAATATGGGCCATATCAACCATAAATAAAGCATGTACTTCATCACAAATATCTTTTATTTTTTTAAAGTCAATCGCGTAAGGATACGCACTATATCCTGCAAGAATCAAATCTGGTTTTTCTTTTTTAGCAATACTTAAAATACCTTCATAATTTAGTTTCCCATTTTCATCTAATGGATAAAAAACAAAATTATATAGATGCGATGAAAAACTGACTGGCGAGCCATGAGTTAAATGTCCCCCATCGTTTAAAACCAAACTTAAAATTTTGCCACCGTTAGGCAACAATGCGCGATAACTTGCAGCGTTAGCTTGAGAGCCACTATGCGGTTGTACATTCGCGTACTTTGCATTAAACAACTTTTTCGCTCTATCAATTGCTAGTTGTTCAATTGCATCAATATATTCACATCCACCATAATATCTTTTAGATGGGTATCCTTCTGCGTATTTATTAGTTAATATCGAACCACATGCACTTCTAACATCCTTGCTTGTATAATTTTCAGACGCAATAAGTTCAATTCCTTCATTTTGTCTAATATTTTCTTTTTCAATTAAATCAAAAATCTCTTGGTCCATAATAAATTCTCCTCTAAACTACAAGCCCTCGTTGCTTTCTTCTACAAAGGCTTCTTTTTTAACTTTACGCGGGTTATTCTTTCTATATACATATGAAATATATGGGAATGCAACCGTACAAACTAATTCTATACTTAAAATATATAAATGTGTTAATACTTTTTCTCTTGATGGATTGATAAGCAAAATAACAAAGCATGTAATAACAAATAACGATTCAAAAATTTCTAAAATCCCCGTATCTCTATTAATAAGATTATGTACTGCATCTTCAATATCATAAGCTTCTCTTAAAATAGCCCATAAGCACCAAATAACACATATCTTTTTAAAGTCATTTACTTCATCAAGCGCTAATAAAACTACTATACCTAAAAGCATCTCTATTGTGCCTAAAAAGAAATGATTATGCTTTTCAAATGATTTTCTAGTTAAAAGATGCACCAACATCTTTTCAAGGCCACATCCTGCAATTAAAAATCCAATTAAATATTTTAAACGATTAATTAGTACGTTGGCGAACATAGCAATTAAAACAGCCACAAGAACGTATAAAACAAAACGCACTTTTTTCCATGTTTTCATAAGTATCAACCTCTATTTTGATTTTAACACCTAGCAAAATTTATAACAATAAATGAAAGCACAGATTTTGTATTTCTGTGCTTTGATTATATTTATTTTGTTATTGATAACCACCATTTCTAATAAAATCAGCGAGCAAGTCACGCGCGTATTTATTAGATGTTGAATGAAGAACTTCTTGGAACTTATTAGTCGAATTATATCCTTTGCCATAGATATAATAGTCGCTTCCATAAGTGTCAGTAATAAAATAATAAATAGAATTGTTATTTAAACTTGTAGATGAGTTGTAACCACTATTATAACTAATATAATAATTTTTATTAGTGGAATTCATGTAATAATTCTTCAAAAATCTACCCGTTGCTGAACACAACACGATATTATTATCAAATGGTAATAAATTATAAATTTGTTCCATTGTAACATTTCCTGAACTCAAGTTAAATGGAGAACGAATTGATAAATATCCTCCTGCTAGAACAATATCATAGCTATTACCCCATTCAGTGACTCCTAAATCAAGCATGCAATCAGCCACAGTTTGAAGAATCGTTACACTATTTTTATACGAAGAAGTTTTACCAACAATTTCATTTGGATTTCCAATAACTGAAGCATATTTATTGAGCAAATTTTGAACATTACTATCGGCTTGATAAGAAGAAAATGTAAGAGTGTTAATTGAATTAGCGGTTTCTACACTTGTAGTTTTACTTGAAATGTCATAAGTAAGCGTCACATGCGATATTTGTGCTCCATATGCTGAACTTTGAACATGATAGATACCATAATTATCTTTCGTAGCATATTGTGTATGCGAATGTCCTTCAAAAACCACATCCACATAACCACTTTGACTAATAGAATCTTGGTAACCTTCTGTATTATCGTGAAGAGAATAAACGACAACTTGGCAGTTTTCTTCTTCTTTTAACTTGCGCGCTTCATTAATTACTAAATTTGCGAGTTCATTACCTGTTTTAAAAGTAACATTTGTAATTTTTGAACCAGAAATTGATGATCTGCAGTCGCCGATTGCTCCGACAATACCAATTTTAATTCCTCCTCGCACAACAACTGTGGAAGCATCACAATAATCCACTCTTTGATTTGCGTCAGTGTCATAAACATTTATTCCTAAAAAAGGAAAGTCTGCTAATTCAAGATTTTGACGAATTGTTTCTTGTCCCCAGTCAAATTCGTGATTTCCTAGTGTCATTGAAACAAAATTTAATTCGTTCATCCACTCAGTCATTAAATTGCCTTTAGTTTTATTACTATACATACTTCCTTGCCACATATCGCCACTTGAAAGCACAATAGTATTTTTGTTTTGTGACTGAATATTTTTTATTGCTGTAGCAGTTTTTTCAATGCCAGATGATGTATCTGAATCTTTAACTGCTCCGTGTGTATCATTAAAGGCGTAGAAATCAAGAGTCACATCATAAAGCAATGTTATCAATGGAATTGCTCTTCTTTCTAATACTTTATAACATTTTGTACATTCTGTGTGTTTTTCGCCATAATCTGTGCTAGTAGCTTCTTTATCAACAAGCCAATCAGAAGCAATATGATTTGCTAACCGTTTATCGCCACATTTACATATCTCATAATGATTTTCATCATCATATTGTATAAATGAATTATAAGAATGGACATGTCCTTGATTAATGTTTTCTACTAAATCACTAATTTTACTAATTGATAATTTATAAGCACCATTGCTATAAGTGATATTTCCTGAAATATCAAATATTTTATTTGTGTTTAAAAGACCATAAATATAATTTGCTACTTCTAATGTGTTATTCTCATTACGCGCATCAACTTTTATACCAACTTCAACATCGTCTACGATTGCGTTTATATAATGACCGGAATAATCTTCATTCACATCACTAAAAGATACATTTTTTAAAACAACTCTTTTACCTTGATCTAGATAATTACTAGCAAGCAAATTAGAAACTGATATGTTTTGAGGTTCAATAGCTGTCATACCTACTTCTTCAATCGTTTTAACTTCTGCTGGAATCATTTCAATACAGCCTTTATAGTTTGTAATTGTGCCTTTAATCTCTATGGTTTTACCAATAATGATATTTTCATCATGAGTCGCTCCATAAACAAATAAACCAGCATAAACATTACTTGAAGAAGTATTTTCAATATAAATATTATCTTTCCCGTCCGCACCAACATCAATACGTGTTACAACGCCTCGTGTCGTATATGTTGTTGTGCCATTAATAATGGAACCAACTTGTGTAAGATTCAAGTTATCTTCTTTATTTGCTTTGTTAAGCATAATATCAATATCTTCATAATTTATAGGTTCTGTATTTGAATTTGAGATGTAAGAAGGCAATCCACTAGTGTTATTTGAATTAGAAATTGAAACTGGCAAAGAAGAATCTTCTCCTTTGTTTGATATTTTATTACTAGGCCAAACAAATTCAATTGAGCAACTAGTTAATAAGAGTAATAGAGCAAAAAATGTAATTTTTTTCTTCATAAACATCACCTTCAAACAATCAATAAGCTATATTTAAATTTTAGCAAAATACTCTACATTAATAAATGCTTTTTTCTTACATGTTTATTGTAAGAAATGAATACACATTGTAGAATAAATAAAAGCAAGGGGAGTGATAAAATGTTTAAATACAATACAAGCGACATTATCGTATTATCAATCTCTTTAGTTTTAATTATTATATCCTCAATTGGCTTACATTTCTGGCTAAAAGACAAAAAGACGTCTGTTCGTAAAATTCCACTTCAAATTATTGGTGTGCTTATTGTTTTATTAGAAATAGCTAAGCAAATATATTACTTTACTTTGTATAAAAAAACAGGCAATTTTGATTTGTATGTATTACCATTACACTTCTGTTCCTTATTTATCGTTTTGTTCCCAGTTATACAATTCTCAAAGCCTAAAATTGCTGATAAATTACGCCCTTTAGCGGTCGCATATTCTCTTCTTATGACTATTATGTTATATGTTAATCCTCATGCTTTATTAGCGAGTGCGTGTAATAATATATTTTTAAATTTTCATAACTTCCACACTTACTTATTTCACCATTTAGTTATCGCTTATTTTGCCTACACTATTGCGTTAAATGATTATCACCCACATAAGAATGACTTTATCAATTGCTGCTTGGGCGTTGTTTTTTATGGCTTGTACGCTATACCTTTTGCCTACATATTAAAAGTGAATTATGTAAACATTCTTTATAGTGTTTTTGAGCCACTTGAAAAAATACGCCAGCTTTTATTAAGTAAGACAAGTTATGTTTTCACTCAAATTATTTATGACTTATTTATGTTCTTGATTGCCTGTCTAACATTAACTTTAATTTCTAAGATGTATTACCTTGTATATAACGCTAAAAACAATAAAAAATAGACTAAAATAATAATTACATTCACACAATAATATAGGGATGATTATATGAACTCATTAAAGAAAGTATTTTCTTGTGCCTTTGTTTTGTTATTTATTTTTTCTTTTGCTTTATTATCTAATAACTTTCAAAAATATCATATTAAAAGTATTAATAAGACTGAAGCTATTAGATTTTTAACAAATAATCTTGATAATGACACCGAAACACCTGTGTTTTTTGATGAAGATAGCTTAACACAATTTGAAAAAAATGATGAATTTGATTTTGTTTTAGAAGATAAAGACAATCTTTATATCGTAAATAATAACAAATTATCAATTATAAATTTACCTTCCTCTACTTTAAAAAAGCAAATAACATTTGATAATTTTTCACCATTTGATCTATATATATCCGATACTCAAATTATTGTATTAGGCACCAAAGAAGAAATATATAATTTAATTCCTGGTCATAAATTCAATTACAATCAATCAACATTTTGTATTACTTTTGTCGATAAAAATAGTTTTAAAACAACTAAAACCATTAGTTTTGATGAAGCATTTTATAACACAAGTCAAATAACTCAAAACAAAATGTATTTAATGCTTAATTGCTATTCTTTTTTTAATATCGAAACCAAAGAATTTGTTTACCCATCTTTATTAGATTCTAGCAATGGAAAAATAAAACTCGATGAAAATAATCTTTTTTTAGATACACTTAGTAGCAATACTTCTTTGCTTCTTTATATAGAAATTGATTTAAGCACTAATAACATTAATAATTTTAAAGGATTCTTGGGATTGGATGGTCTTGTCAAAATAGAAAAAGATCATTTAGTTATTGCAACTGCGCATTATGAAACCAAAGAACAAACCTATTTAGAAATATTTCGCTTAGCTAATTTTAGATATTTGGGGTATCTTGCTCTTGATGGATTTGTAATGTCTTTATACTCCATAGATATTTATAATAATTATTTACGTATTGCTTTAACTAATGCCACTAAAGAAATTAACACTATTTATAATATTGATCTCACAAATATTAAGGTCCTTGCACAATTAAACATCGCACCAAAAGAAAGTATTTTTGCCATACGTTTTGATAAGAATTATTGCTATTTAACAACGTATCAATATATTGACCCATTAATACGTTTAGATTTTACTAGTCCAAATAAAATAGTTATAACTAAAGAAAAAGAATTAGATTTTGTAGGTGATTATATTAAAGAACAAGAAAATAGTCTACTTGTAATTGGACGTATTTTAAATGAAGATAATTCTTCTAAATCTTTAGTGCTAGGATTATTTGATAAGAATAATCTAAAATTAATAAGAAACTTAATAGTTGAAGAGGAAAACTTATATTATGAATTATTATATAATCATAAAGCCATAACATATTCTGGAAATCAAATATTTCTTCCTATTATGCAAAACGATAATAATTTCATATATATTTTTAATAACAAAACAAGTAACTTATCTTTAAACAAAAAACTTGATTTTGATACAAATTACATCACGCGTGTTTATATTTTTGATAATAAAATGTATTCAATAAGTTATGAAACAGTATTTGTTCACTCATTAAATAATTATGAACAAATAAGTAAGATAAGCCTATAAAAAAACTTCACCATTTTGAGAGGTACCCCAAATCCTAGACATTAGGAAAGGGGTACTTTTTCTATGAAATATTCATGGGAAGTCAAACTTGAATGCGTCGACAAGTATAAAAATGGCGAATATATTGTGACACCTGGAAAAACTAGGAATCAACATAAATCATTTATGGATCATGTTAGAG
>ONAT01000029.1 GCA_900315885.1 uncultured Erysipelotrichaceae bacterium | reverse complement strand
CAAAGATAACTAAGCTCTTTAATAGTTTGAAATAATCTTTGGAAAAAGTAAAATTTACTATTTCGTTTTATTTGTTGCATTTACTTTTTCAATTAACACGTTTTTGATAAATGTAAGCGTTTTCTTTATTTTCTTGCTTTTATTAAATAGACCTTATATAATAAATAAGTTGCTAATTGACATAAGTGTCGAAAGGATGATTTAAATGTTTTTAACAAATATGCCAATGCTGATGTCACTTGTCATTGCCTCAGCATTAATAACACTTCTTTACGTTTTCATTTTGTTTAGACGTGTTAAGAAAGTCCCAGTCACAAATGAAAGGGCAAAAGAGATTTCAAATGATATTCACGATGGCGCTATGGCATTTCTTATGCGTGAATACAAAGTTATTATTCCATTCGTAATTGTAGTTTCTATTGTTCTAGCTTTATTAGGACTACTAGGAACTAACGCTGATGGAGTAGGTTGGAAAGCCGCAATATGTTTCCTTGTTGGTTCTTTATTTTCTGCATTAGCTGGATTTGTTGGAATGCAAGCTGCTACTAAAGCAAATATTAGGACAGCATGTGCAGCCGAAAAAGATGGTATGCCAAGTGCTTTGCGCGTAGCATTCTCTGGTGGCGCATTATTAGGATTATGTGTTGTTGGCTTAGGATTAGGTGGATTAACTGCCTTATTATTACTATTTACAAGTATCTTTGATGTAAATAGCGCTATATCAATTGTTACAGGATACGGATTAGGTTGTTCAATGATTGCTCTATTTGGTAGAGTTGGTGGCGGTATTTATACTAAAGCTGCAGACGTTGGAGCTGACTTAGTTGGTAAAGTTGAAGCAGGAATACCAGAAGATGACCCACGAAATCCTGCCGTTATTGCTGATAATGTTGGCGATAATGTTGGTGATGTTGCAGGTATGGGTTCAGATTTAACTGAATCTTATGTCGGGGCAATTATATCTTGTTTAAGTTTATCGGCTGGTGCTTCAGATAAATTATTATTTCCATTAATTATTTGTGGATTTGGCGCAATTGCATGTGTCTTAAGCGTTATATTTATGCGAATGAGAAAATGGAAAAACCCACATAAAGCATTAAACATTGCTACTTATTTAGCTGGTGCAATTGTTTTAGTGGCAACTATAGTTGTTTCTATTATTATGTATAAAGACAATGCAGATATTAAATGGTATCAACCAGTTATCGTTATTGCTTCAGGTTTAATAGCAGGTATATTAGTAGGATTTGTTGCAGAATTATATACATCAAGTGATTATCGAGAAGTAAAAACCATCGCAGAAGAATCACAAACAGGTAGTGCAACAAATATCATTAGTGGCTTTGCTAGTGGTTTAAAATCAACAGGTTTATCAATTATTATTCTTGCCCTTGCTATTGCTATTTCATATATTACCTTAGGTAGTTATGGTATTGCTCTTGCTGCTGTTGGTATGTTATCAACTGCGGGTATTACAATTTCTGTTGATGCATATGGACCAGTTTCTGATAATGCTGGCGGTATTGCTCAAATGTCTAAAATGGATGAATCAGTTAGACAAATTACTGATAAATTAGATTCAGTAGGTAATACAACTGCTGCGATTGGTAAAGGATTCTGTGTTGGCTCCGCAACATTAACAGCTCTTGCATTAATTGTTTCTTATGCTGTTTCAGCAAAAATTGATGCAATTACATTTGCAGAGGGTGGCAATGTAACTCCATTTATTATTGGTATTTTAGTTGGCGCTATGCTTCCATATTTATTCTCAGCTTTAACAATGTCTTCAGTTGGAAAAGCTGCAAATGAAATGATTGAAGAAGTGCGCGGGCAATTTAAAAATGATGAAGGAATTTTAAAAGGAACAAGTAAACCAAATTATAAAAAATGTGTCGATATTTCAACTAAAGCTGCTTTAAAAGAAATGATTATTCCTGGCGTTCTAGCTGTTGCTTCACCAATTGTTGGTGGTTTAGTTTTTGGAAAAGTAGGACTTGCAGGTTTATTAATTGGTGGACTAGTAAGTTCAATTATGCTTGGAATATTTATGGCTAACTCAGGCGGCGCTTGGGATAATGCTAAGAAATATGTTGAAGAAGGAAATTTTGGTGGCAAGGGTAGCGAAACTCACAAAGCTGCAGTTACTGGTGACACAGTTGGAGATCCATTAAAAGATACTTCCGGACCTTCTTTGAATATTTTAATTAAGTTAATGTCTATTATTTCATTAATTCTTGCACCATTATTAGCAAGTGAAGGATTTACGTCACTTTGGGAATTATTAACTAAATAAATTGTTATAGTCTTTAATGACAAATAAAAAAGAGAAGAAATAAGAAATTCTATTTCTCCTCTTTTATTTTTTGCCTAGTTATGTAGCGACTACTTATTTTGGAAAGTGAATTGATTAGTTTGATAATCAATAATAACTTTAGAGCCTTTATCAATGGTTTCAGAAATAATTTCACGAGATAATGGTGTTTCTATTTCTTTTTGAATGAAACGTTTGATTGGACGAGCGCCATAAATTGGATTAAATCCTTGCTCCACAATTGCATTAAGAGCCTTGTCAGTTAATGTCAAAGTAATTTGCAATTTACTTAACCTGGTTTCAAGTTCTTTAATGAATTTGTTCACGATTTGTTTGATAACATCTTTATTTAAAGGATTAAAGAAGATGATATCATCAATTCTATTTAAGAATTCTGGTTTAAAGTGTGATTTTAACTCACTTTGAACTTTTGCAATGTTATCTTCATTAACACCATCAAGTAAGTATTCAGAACCAATATTAGAAGTCATAATTAATATAGTGTTTTTAAAATCCACTACACGACCCATTGAATCTGTTAAACGACCATCATCAAGTACTTGTAATAAGATGTTAAATACATCAGGGTGTGCTTTTTCGATTTCGTCTAAAAGAACAATGGAATATGGTTTTCTACGTACGGCTTCAGTTAATTGTCCGCCTTCCTCGTAGCCAACATATCCTGGTGGGGCACCAAGTAAACGCGAGACAGAGAATTTTTCCATGTACTCGGACATGTCTATACGTACAATTTGGGATTCACTATCAAATATGTTTTCTGCTAAAGCTTTGGCAACTTCAGTTTTGCCTACACCAGTAGGTCCTAAGAATAGGAAACTACCAATAGGTCTATTCTCATCAGAAATACCAGCACGTGATCTTAATATAGCATCACTAACTTTTTTAAGAGCGTCATCTTGTCCAATAACTCTCTTTCTTAAGTTACTTTCAAGAGATAACAATTTTTCAGATTCTGATGTTGTGAAACGAGAAACTGGGATACCTGTCCATTTGCTTACGACATCGGCAACGTCGGTTTCATCGACGACTTCATCGAGCATACGACCATTTTTATCCTTATTGTTATCTTCTTTAATAAGTTTTTCTAATTCGGGAATAGTTTGATATTGGAGTTTAGCAGCTTTTTCAAAATCAGCATCGTTGAGTGCTTTATTTAATTCGATTTTTGCTAAATCCAATTCTTTTTTAGCATTTTTAGCTTTATAAAGTTCATCCTTTTCTTTTTGCCATTTCTTGGTTAAAGTATCAATCTTTTCTTGCAATTCTTTGATTTCACCATCCATTTCACTTAATCTCTTAAGTGAAGCTTCAGATGTTTCTTTTGCAAGAGAGACACGTTCAATTTGTAATTGCATTAATTTACGCGATGCTTCATCAAGTTCAATTGGCATTGAGTCAATTTGCATTCTTGTGGCAGCGCATGCTTCATCAATTAAGTCAATTGCTTTATCAGGTAAGAAACGGTCGGATATGTATCTTTTTGAAAGTGTAGCTGCAGCAACAATAGCAGAGTCAAGAATTTGTACACCATGATGTGATTCAAATCTTTCTTTCAAACCACGTAAAATTGAAATAGTGTCTTCTACGGTTGGCTCATCAACCATAACTTTTTGCATACGACGTTCAAATGCCGAATCTTTTTCAATATACTTACGATATTCATCAAGAGTAGTAGCACCGATACAATGTAATTCACCACGAGCAAGCATTGGTTTTAGTAAGTTAGCAGCGTCCATAGCGCCTTGCGTTTTACCAGCACCAATTAAAAGGTGAATTTCATCAATAAACAAAATAATTTGACCATTTGATTTAATTATTTCATTTAAAACAGCTTTTAAACGTTCCTCAAATTCACCTTGGTATTTTGCACCTGCAATTAAGGCACCCATATCAAGTTCAAAGATTGTTTTATCTTTTAATGAAAAAGGAACATCGCCTTTAAAAATACGCCAAGCCAAACCTTCGACAATTGCAGTTTTACCTACACCAGGTTCACCGATAAGTACTGGGTTGTTTTTGCTTTTACGAGACAAAATTTGCATGACACGACGAATTTCTTCATCACGGCCAATGACAGGATCAATCTTGCCTTTAGCGACATCTGCAGTTAAATCTCGACCATATTTTTTAAGGACTTCATAAGTCTCTTCTGGATTAGGAGTATTCACTTTTTGTCCACCTCGAATCTCTTTAATTGCGTTCATTACATTATCAAATGTAAAGTTCGTAACTTTCTTTAATTTATTAATGATTGAGTGTTTGTTATCAAATAACGCAAGAATCAAATGTTCAACAGATAGATATTCATCTTTGAATTGATTTTTATATTTTTCACCATCTGTCAATAAGGAAGCAGCGTTAGGTGATAAATAAACACTTTCTACATTGGAAGTAGTAACAGAATTATTAACGTAATCGTCAATGATGCTAATAACTTTGTTTTTATCAATGTTTGCTTTGTTTAACACATTAAGTAACATTGAATCAGAATCATTAGTCATAGCTTTTAAAAGTTGAGGAATATCAATTTGACTATTCTTTTTCTCTTTGGCTAAATCATTCGCAGAGTTAATAATCTTAATTACTTTTTCAGTCATTTTATCATCCATAGTTATTTCCTCCTTTTTAGCACTCTCTTCATCTAAGTGCTAACAACATTATAGACTTATTTTTAGCAATGTCAATAGGAGAGTGCTAAAAAAATAAAAATATTTTCTTTTATCATAAATAGTATGTTGTAAAATGAGATTTATACTCTTGATTAACGCATAATATCTTGCTAAAATAACAGCAGTGTTTATTAAAAATAAACATTTGGCCTCATGGCGGAACTGGTAGACGCAGTAGACTCAAAATCTACCGAATGTGAGTTCATGCCGGTTCGATTCCGGCTGAGGCCACCATATAATAGAAAACATAGGTTTGATACAAAGAAAATAGTGCAGTGATATAGTAAAAGTAGACAGTCAAAAAGAATTGACACAGTCTACTTTTTTATTTTTTATTCTATAAAGAGGTGATTAAATGACAAATAAAGAAAATTTTAAGTTATATTCTAAGGAGGAAAAAATCACAATTATAAATGATTTTTTTGACAATCACTTAGGATATAGGCAATGTGCTAAAAAATATGGAATATCAAAAACTACGTTATTATATTGGGTCCGTGCATATCGAAAAAAAGGGAAAGATGGGTTAGAATCACAAATTGGAAAACATAGAGGTCCAAATAAAGGACGTCCTAAAGGAACATATAAGCCTAGAAATAGGATTGAAGAATTAGAAAGAGAAAACCTTCAACTCAAGATTCAAATTGAACGATTAAAAAAAGGATATCTTACGAAAGGAGTTGGTTCAAAAAAGGAATTCATTATTATAAGCAACAAGAATACAAAATTATAGAAAAATTAAGCAAAATATATTCAATTAATAACTTATGCATTTTAATGGGAGTTAATAGATCTGGATATTATAAATGGAAAAAAAGAAAAAATAGTCCATCCAAAAGAACTGTCCAAACAGAAAAAGATATCGAATTAATAAAAGAAATACATAAGCATCACCCTTCTCATGGATATAGATGGATAAGAGCTTATGCATTACGCCATTATGGAGTAATATGGAGCAATAATCATGTGCATAATTGTTGCAAATATGCAGGGATTATTTCAATAGGAAAGCATTATAAATATCAACGACCAGGTCAAGAAAAAGAAAAATTTAAAAATTTAATTAATTGCACTTGGAGAAAACTCTCAAGGCCTTTAGAAGTTGTTGTATCGGATATGACATCATTTTATGCGAAAGGCAAATATTATGAATTAACATTCTATTTTGATGCATTTACAAAAAAGATATTGAGTTATAAGTTATCTAATCGACGAGGAGATACAAATCCATATTTTGATGGGCTAAAAGACGTAATAAAATTAATAAAAAAAGAAGGTACACAAGAACCAACAATTTTACACACCGATCAAGGTTCAGTATACACTTCTATAAGCTACAACGAGCTTATTAAAAATTATAACATTAAGCGGTCAATGAGTCGAGCAGGAACTCCAACTGATAATCCAGTAAATGAATCATTAAATGGATGGATTAAGGAAGAATTATTCCTTGATTTTAACTTAGGTAAATCAGACAATGTGCAAGAAACAATAGAAAAATATGTACAATATTATAATAATGATAGACCAGCATATTCACTAAAATATAAACCCCCAGCTCAGTTTATATCCGAACTAGGGTTTTGAAGGCTTGATACAAATTGTCTACTTTTGCTTGACTAGTGCATAGCGTATCAAGCCTTTTTTGTACTTAAAATAGCATAATTTGAGGCGCTTTTGCTTATTTTTAAGGTGATAGGCTTGAGATTTGAAGATTTTTGCATTGTTTCTTAAGCCTTATTTTCTTTTTATAGTCAACTAGAAAATAAAAGGTATCGGCAAGAAAACGAAAAATGCAGCAAGAAAACGAAAAATGCAGCAAGAAAACGAAAGATATTATGCCTATCAGAAAATGCTTTTTTATGATAAAATTGTAATAAGAAAATACGGAGGTATTAGCTTAATGAATAAGAATAGAGCAAAAGAATATGCAAAAGAAGCATTGTCGTTAAGGTTAAGCCTTCAAAATACAAAAGGGCTAAAATCTTATGAAAAATATGAAGGACGTTTAAAAGACTTTCCTAAAAGCCTCTTTAAATATCTTTGTTTTAATAAATTTACAATTGATTCAATTTCTAATAATTATTTGTACTTATCACCAGCAAAGAAATTAGACAATCAATTTGAATGTACAGCTAATTTTGATTCAAGTATTACATATTCAAATGAAATAATAAAAAAATACTTTGTTGAAGAAGTTGCAATGTGGATTTTCAATGTAATTAGTCTAAAAATACAAGTAAAACCCAATCAATTATCAAAGGAGTAATAATTATGAATGCAGAAAAAATATATGATATATTGTTGAAATTTTCTTCTAATAACCAACGAGGAATATTAATTGATGGATCCTGGGGAATTGGAAAAACATATCAAATAAATAGATTTCTAGAAAAAATTGAAGCGGATAATAAAAAAGATAAATCTAAAAAGACTAAAATTATATACTCATCATTATTTGGTCTTGACTCAATTTCAGAATTACACACAGAATTATTTGCGAAATTAAATCCGTTTGCAAATGTTGTAAAAAATGCAGTAGGTGTAATAAGCCCTGCTTTTTCATTGATTCCGTATGCAGGGGAGACAGTATCTTCAAGTGTCTCGTATGCGATTGGCAAAGTTGATGAAAATATTCAAAAACCGAAGAATAAAATAAAACAAAAAATTACTAAAAAAAGAATAATAATTATTTTGGATGACATTGAAAGAGTAGGCTCTAGTTTTGATTATAGCACCTTATTAGGTTATATTAACCAAACATATTTATCAGGATTGAAAATTGTTTGCATTTGTGATGCAACAAAGATTAAAAATGAAGGTTTTGAAGAGTTAAAAGAGAAAGTTTTTGATAGGTATTATAAAGTAACTAAAGCAAATGAAGACATTATAAAAATGTATTTTGGAAAAGACGGTATCTTCTTAGATAATACAGCAATAGAATTATTCAATAATAATTTGAGAACAGCATCAAAGACTTCTTTATTCTATTTTGAAATAAAAAAATATTTGGAATCTTTAGATGTAGAGAAGTACCATTCAATAAAAAATAATATTATCTTGTGGTATGTATCACTGATTGTTACTTCGTTAAATCAAGAATTGCAAGTAATTGATTACAAAAAGCAAAAAAGTGATTTTGATTATTCGTACAAATATTTTAATTCGTATTTTAAAGATGAAAATCTTTCAGATAAATTAAACAAATGCTATCAATTTGATTGTAATAGCAAGCATATTGGAAAGATTCTTGATAGAGGTTATTTAGATAGAAAAGGATTGCTCTTAGCTTTGTCTTTTGCCTATTTATATGATGATTTTTCTTTAATTGAAGATCTTTTGAAAGTTCATGATGAAGTTAATGATTCCTATATTCCTTTGTTTTATTTGAGCACAAAAGATAGGACCGAGGAAATAAAAAGAATAATCAGAAGTATTGATGCTATCGATGTTATGAGCGAGAAGCAATTTCAAAGGATATTATCAATCTTTGAATGCGAAGAAATTAAATTGATTAAGTATGATAAAAAAGTAATCGTCAATAAGTTGGCAGAAAAATGTTTGAAAGCTGAAGAAAGGGTTATTAAATCTTTTTACTTTTTAAACATGTATCCTAGAGTTACACAAGAAATATTAATTAGCATAAAGAAAGCTTATCATGAATTGCTAATCAATGATTTAATTAAAAGGCTTAAAGAAAAATTTTCATCAGGGGATTATGATCAAATTTGCAATTTACTAAGTGAGATAAAACAAAAAGATTATTGTCACATTCGAAGTGATAACGTTTATGATTTGATACCAGAAATAAAAGATTGTTTCGTTGAAAACAAATATTTTTTGCCAATAATGAGTGGAACTATACAGGAAGAGGATTGGCAACTAGTACATACAATATGTGATTTTATTTATGATTTTGCGTTTAGAGAAGTATTCTCATCCTATTTACTTGAAATAAAAGGAACGACAAAAGATGTTGATGAAAGAAATAGGGTTAATGTATTGTTGGAAAAATATTATCCCGATCTCTTAGAAAAAAAATAAATAAAAATATTTTAGGGTGCGTAAACGTGCTCAAGATGCGTGATTTCACCTAAGAGTGCGTAATTTTATCAAAATAGGTAATCGTAGCCATATAGAAAGCATAGGTTTGATACAAGGAAAATGTATTAAGCCTTTTTTTGTACCTAAAATAGTATTTTTATTGTTTTAGGTATTTTTGCTTGTTTTTAAGGTATTTAGTCTGAGATTTAAAGATTTCCGTATCATTTCTTAGACATTATTTTCTTTTTATAATTATAATCAACTAGAAAAAGAAAACTCCGCTAGAAAATGAAGTTAAGAGGATTTTTGCGATGGTTATGGAGTAAAAGAATCTATATTTATACAATTGATGCATAAACTCAACCATTCATCGACTAAAATAATGAGTAGGTATTAGTGTTTTTATTTAGTTATTAAATTTAGTAGTTTAAGTAAGCACTTTTTATTGTTTTAATGGATTGTTCGTTATACAACGAATGCGAAGATAAGGACAAAAACGGCGTTAAATTCTTATAAAAGGGGCGATTGACATAATAAATAAAGAATATTATTTAAATCAAATAATTTCAAAGATGTGGGATGGTAACATTAAAGTTATCATGGTCATTAGAAGATGCGGTAAATCTACATTGTTATTTGAATTGTTTTATGATTATTTAATTAAAAGTGGAGTTAAAAAAAATAATATTATAAAAATTGAATTAGATAAAAGAAAAAATTTGAAATATAGAAATCCAATATCTTTATGCGATTATGTTGAAAATATAGTTACTAATGATAAAGATAATAAATATTATTTATTTATCGATGAAGTTCAATTAACTAATGAAGTAAAAGACGAAGAAAGTGGTATTGTAGTAACTATTTATGATATGCTAAATGAATTAAAAGGATATGCTAATTTAGATTGTTATGTTACTGGTTCTAATTCTAAAATGTTATCTAGTGATATTGCCACTGAATTTAGAGGTAGATCCAGTCAAATAAAAGTATATCCATTATCTTTTAAGGAACTTTACTCTTTTAAGCAAATTGATAAACGAGATTTATTGGATGAATATATGCAATATCGCGGTATGCCAGGATTAATAAATTTAAAGACTGATGAAGAAAAGAAAGCATATCTTAATAATTTATATAGCGAAATATATTTAAAAGATTTGGTTGAACATGGAAAAATAAGAAGAGAAGATGTTTTAGAAGAAATATTAAATTATCTAGCTTCTCAAATTAGTTCATTAACTAATTCTTCAAATATAGCTAATTCTATTAATGTTAAGACATCAAGCAAAATTGATGATGGACTAATTACAAGATATTTAAATCAATTAAAAGATGCATTTTTAATATCTGAAGCAAAAAGGTATGATATTAAAGGTAAAACTTATTTTGGTTATCAAAATAAGTATTATTACACAGATATAGGCCTTAGAAATTCAAGATTAAATTATAGACAAAATGACTTAGGACATATAATGGAAAACATTGTATATAACGAACTTATTATGCGTGGTTATTCTGTTGATGTGGGTGTCATTGAAGATAGAAGAGGTGGAGCAAAGAAACAAAAAGAGATTGATTTTATTGTAAATAATTTTGATAACAAAATATATATTCAATCAGCTCTTAGAATAGAAGAAGATTCTAAAATGAATTCTGAACTTGATTCACTTAAGTTAACTAAAGATTTTTTTAAGAAGATAATAATAAGAAATGATATTATTTCGAGTTTTTATGATGAAAATGGCATTTTGCATGCTAATTTAATAGATTTCTTATTAGGAAAAATTGATATATTACAATAATGATTTTGAACTAGATATAACTGATGAAAGATATCATCATGAAATCATTTAAGTAATCTAAAAAATGTTATATTAATAAATTAAAAACCGTCATTAGACATCCAATAGAGAAAAATTAATAGAAATAGTACTAATCACTTTTAAGAAATTGACAATTAAAAATAACTAATCATTTCTTTCATTCTTATTTCAAATATTTTGATTTGCAGTTGCATCCATTATGTACCACTAAACGTGGATATCAATTGGGATTATTTGATGTTAACATAGTTTTAGGAGGTGCTACTATGGATATAATAAAGATTGGAAATTTTATCCGTGAATGCAGGAAAAATAAAGATTTAACACAAAAGCAGTTGGCTGATAAATTATTTGTTGAAGCTAAAACTATTTCAAAATGGGAAACGGGGCATGGTTTACCGGATGTTTCATTAATGGAAAACTTATGTAATGAATTAGATATATCTTTAAGTGAACTATTTATAGGAGAGCATATTAAAGAAGAATCTTACGAATTAATAACAGAGCAAATACTCTTAAATGAATTTGAAAAAGAACGACTACGAAATAAAAAAGATTTAATTGGTGAAATTTTAACAGGATGTGCTTTTATTGCTGTTGTAATCACCTTAATATTATTTGCAGGATTTGCACCTATTGCAACATATTTGAAAATAATACTAATTGCATTAGCATTCATCTTTATTGTTGTAGGAATAACAGGATTAATAATATTAGATGCTAATATTGGATATTTTGAATGCGCAGAATGCCATGAAAGGTTTATACCTTCAGTTAAAGATTATACTTTAGGATTACATACATTAAAAAAAAGAAAGTTAACTTGTCCTAAGTGTGGTAAAAAGACTTGGTGCTCTAAAAGAATTAATAAAAATATAGAAGTTAATAAATAAATGTCATTGTAAAAACTCCTAACAAGAAATATTAATAGATTTAATTAACTATCGTATATAAATATTAAGTTGATTATAAAATAGGAATGTTATTGGGTTACGCAAATTGATAGAAACGTTACGCAAAAAAAAAATAAGCGTTACGCATTTTGTATCAAAATAGTTTATCGTTGCCATGTGTCAGGTTTTTGTTGTATAAATAACAGAATTCACGTTTAAAATGCGATATTTTGTTTTGAAAATTGAATTTTATTAGCTTTATAGGCAGTTAGTAGGCTTTATTTAGAAGTTTTATTAGCAGCTTTTATTTTGCTTTTATGCGCTTTAATACAATTTGAATTTTGAGACCATTTTGGGATAAAACGGTTAATTAAAGAATCAAATGCAACAACAAATTCATTTTTGAATAAATATTAACTAATTCCAAATTTGGATTAGATTCAATATAATTTTCATAATAATCTCTTTGTACTTGTAAAGAATGAAGTTGTTCATCTTTTCAGTAAAAACACGAACGTATGCTGTAATGCGTTTTTTAGAAGGAATATTTTCATTTTTTATAGGAGTAATTTCTTTAATTATCTTTTTCATCAATTTCCTCCAGTACGCTTATAATGAGATTATATTTTCAAGAATCTGATTATCTGATCTAAAAGAATATATATTTTATTTCACTTTCAATTTGTTTATGATTCATAAAAAACATCTATTTTTGTGTGAAAAGAAGTGTGGTGGGGAAAGATTAAACTAAGTTTATTTGTTTTTCTTACATTTTCACTATATTATGCGGGAAAGCTTTATGAAATGAGAAAACTGGTTTATAGATAATAAATTTATTACAATAAAAAATGCTAATGCTAAAATTGATTTGGTATCAAGTTTTAAAATATGGGTCAGTTTTAATTCAAAATATGGGTCAGTTATATTGACTAATTTTGGTCAATTTGATAGACTATATATGAACAAAACAAAGGAGATTTGATGTCATGAAAAAATTAACTAATAATTTTAATTACAAGTCAAGAATAATTGATGAACTAGTAGAAAAGGATTTAAGGATATTTGGTGCAATTTGTATCGAAGGCCCTAAATGGTGTGGTAAAACATGGACATCATCTTATCATGCTAATAGTGAATTTCTTGTTGGAGATCCAAGTGGTAATTTTTCTAATAGAATGCTTGCTGAACTTGAACCATATACAGTTTTAAAAGGAGATACTCCTCGCTTAATTGATGAATGGCAAGAAGTACCAGCATTATGGGATGCAACTAGATCTTTTGTTGATGAAAGTGGGAATAAAGGTCAAATAATTCTAACAGGCTCATCAACGCCAGTAAATAAAGGTGTTTTGCATAGTGGTACAGGAAGAATCAAAAGTATCAGAATGAATACCATGTCTTTATATGAGTCTGGTGACTCAAGTGGTGATATATCATTAAAAGATTTATGTGAAAATAAATTTGAATCAAAAGTATTAGAAGAAACAAATCTTGAAAAACTAGCGTATTTAATTGTTAGAGGTGGATGGCCTGGCAATATTAATGTGGATGTAAATGATTGTGATGAGCTAGCTTTAGGATATATGGAAAATGTTGCAAAGACGGATTTAAAACAATTAGATAAAGATATTGATTACAATGAGCATAAAGCAAAACTTATTTTAAAATCACTTGCTAGAAATGAATCAACAACCGTTTCTAATCAAAGCATTTTAAATGACATAATTGAAAATGACAATTCATCTATTAGTAAAAACACATTATCAAAATATTTAAATGCTTTTAATAGAATGTTTTTGTTTAATAATCAAGAGCCGTTTTCTCCAAATATAAGATCTTCTTTACGAGTTAAACAAATGGAAAAAAGACATTTTTCAGATCCTGCGATGGCGTGTGCTATGCTTAAGTTAACTCCAAAGAAATTGATGAATGATTTAAATACATTTGGCTTTATGTTTGAGGCAATGGTTGAAAGAGATTTATCTATATATGCTCAAAGTTTAAATGCTAAATTATTTCATTATCAAGATTATAGAAATAATGAGCTAGATGCAGTAATAGAACTTGAAGATGGTAATTGGTGTGCCATAGAAATAAAATTAGGACTAAATAAAGTAGAAGAAGGCTCAAACAATTTAATCAAAGTATGCAAGGATATAGTTGATAATGGTGGTAAAGAGCCTATAATGAAATGCGTAATTTATGGTGTTGGTAATATGGCTTATAAAAATGCTGATGGAGTTTATATAATTCCAATAACAGCATTAAAAAATTGATGCATTGTATCAAACTTGTTTTTAAATATTTTTGTTGTATAAAACTAAGCGTCACACCTGTCACGCCAGTCACGTGTCACAAAGGGTATAATATCAAAAATAGGCATAAAAGGTGCACCTTAGGTTCATAAAGGTGAAGAGTATCAAGTTTACTTATCTTTCACATAATTGTAGAATAGTTCTAATACAATGTGTCGAATTTTTATTTTTACGAAAGTTTAATTTTTGCTGTAGGTTTGAACATTCGAATTTTAATACATATAAGTTTTATTTATGTATTTTTACAATTTTATACGCTTACTATTGGATAATTGCTAAAAAGAGTTCTAGCAAAAAACTATTACCAAAATAATAAAATTATTCAAAAATTGGGAATAGAATGAGATATTTAATTAGACAAGATTATTTAGATAAGTTTATAAAATTACAAAATACTCCAGATATTAAAGTCATAACAAGTATGCGAAGAAGCGGAAAATCTGTATTATTAAAGAGTTTATGGATTATGTTGTGAAAAACGATTCTAATACAAATATTATTTTTATTAATCTCCAAGACATTGAATATAAAGACAAAGAAATGTATGCTTTAAAGAGTTTTTTAGATGGTTATATGGCAGTTGTCGCACAAGCTTTATTATTAAAACTAAACATAAATCATAATTAATTGCATTAATTAGTGTATCACGCATTTGGCGATAATGTGTATTACGCTATTTCATTGACTGATTTATACTTTGAAACATTTAATGAATTCATTGAAAATTTTAATCATAAAAGGATATGATGATATGGCTACAACAAAAGAATATAGAGATTTTATATTAGAACAATTAAATAATTTAGAAGAGATTAATTGCAAACCAATGATGGGAGAATATCTTCTTTATTATAAAAAGCTGTTGTTTGGTGGAATCTATGATAATAGATTGCTTGTTAAAATTACTAAAAATAATATTAAATATAATATGTTAGAAGCTATTCCATATGATGGAGCAAAACCAATGTTTTTAGTAGATGATGTTGATAATCAAGATGTTTTAGAAAATATTATTTTAGATACTTATAATGGATTAAAAAAATAAAAGTTCGATGCTGAAGTCTTTGACTCCTTTAATTATCTAAACTTTTGAGAAGAAAAATAGTAATAAAGTGTTATTATTATTTTATGTTTTAGTATTCCTTAAATGTGATACAATATGAGCAAAGGTTGAATTTGAGTATGGGAGTTAAAGAAAAGAAAAATTTTAAAGGAAGGATTATAGAACTTGATTTTTTGAGAGGATTCTCTATTCTTTTAATGTTTTTTGATCACTTTATGTATGACATGGCTTATGTTATGGGTAAAGTGTTTGATAGCTTTCCTGGCCAAAGTTCTTTCTTTTTGTGGTTAGTTAATAATGCTCAAAGATATTGGGTATCCGATATACGTTTTCACATAAGAAATATTGTTGTCTTTATTTTCTTGTGTTTGATAGGTATTTGCTGCTCTTTCTCAAGAAATAATCTTAAAAGAGGACTTAAGTTATTTATCGGTGCGATGATATTAACAGGAGCAACATTTGTTATGAGTCTTATTATGCAAGATAGAGACATAACCATAACATTCTCAGTTTTACATTGCGCTGCGCTTGCGTTATTTTTAATTGGAATTCTTGAAAAATTCACAAAAAACAAGTGGATTTATTGGGCGATTTCAATTGTTATGATTGTTTTTGGCTTGATTTTTTATAAAGATGCAAGCTTTGAAAGTTATAAAAATTCTAATTTCTTTCAAATGCTTTTAGATCAAATATTAGGAACTAAACAATATGGTGCGGACTGTATGCCTTTTCTTTTATATGGTGGACAAGTTTTTGTTGGTGTATTTATTGGAAAATTATTTTATGAAAAGAGAGAATCGCTCATTAAAAAAGATTATAGTAACAATGTAGTTACATTTATCGGTCGTCATAGTTTATCAATGTATATCTTACATCAAGTTGTAATTTTCTTGTTGCTCGCAATTATTTTGCTCTGCTCTGGATATAAATTAGGAGGATTCTTTTAATGGCTAGTTTAGTTGAATTCTTTGTACAAAATAGAAACAATACCGATACATGTTTACGTTTCAATAATTTAAATATTAGTTATCAAAGTGCATATAAAAACATTGCTAAAATGATTGAATACTTTAAAAAAGTAGGCATAAAAAGAGGAGATGTTGTGACTTTGGCGGTTCCAAACACACCTCAAAACATATGTGCGTTTTTTGCTCTTGACGCTTTAGGAGCGATTATAAATCTAGTTCATCCAATTACTAAAAGAAAAACACTTTTTAGAATGATGGAAGAAGTAAAAAGTCATTATTTAATAACTTCTAATTACAAAATTAAAAAAGAAGATAACAAAAACATAGCCATCATTGTAACAAATCAATTTAAATTCACACATAATATCCTTAAATACTATTATGGTTTAAGAATTAAACATTCTAATTGTTATTTATTAGATGATTTTATGAAAGAAAAAGCCAAAGATTTTATTCCTTTTTCTCGTCAAGCAAACGAAGATTCTATTTATTTACATTCAAGTGGGACGACAAGCGAACCAAAAGTAGTGCGTTTATCGAATGAAGCATTAATTAATATGAGTCATAAATTGTCTTTTATTGCTGGGAATGATTTAAAAGGAAAATATATGCTTGCGGTTTTACCTATTTTCCATAGTTTTGGTTTAGCAATGGGAGTTGTTGCTCCTTTACTTAATTCTATGCCAATCAATTTGTTGATGCGTTTCAACGCTAAAACAATCGCAAAAGAGATAAATAAAAACAATGTCCATTTTATTATTGGCGTTCCTTTAATGTATGAAAAACTTTTGAAATCAAAAGCGTTTTGTAGAGCAAAATTAAAAAATGTTGAATTATGTTTCATGGGTGGAGATGCATGCAATACTTCTTTAGTCAATTCTTTTGATGCCTTAATGGCAAAACATGGAAGTGAAGCAAAATTATTAGAGGGGTATGGACTATCAGAAGCTCTTATTTGTATTGTTAATACCAAATTTTCTTCTTGTATAAATTCATTAGGCAAACCATTAATTAATAATGATATAAAAATTATTGATGAATATGGAAAAGATTTAGGCGTTAATAAAAACGGCGAGATTGTTGTTTATGCGGATACTTTAATGAATGGATATTTAAATAATGATAATAATGAGTTTGTTATAAACAAAAATAGCAAAGGCATTAAAACAGGTGATATAGGCTTTATTGATAATAAAGGATTTGTACATTTTGTCGAAAGAAAAAAGAGAGTCTATAAGATTAGTGGAGTGTATGTTTTCCCTTCGGAAGTTGAAAAGATAGTTAAATCTTTATCATATATTAAGGATGTAGCGTTATTATATTGTAATGCGCAAAAACCATATCTTACTTTATTTATTTCTTTACAAAAAGGTGTTAAAGAAAGCAATGAAAAAATAAAAGAAAATACAAATTTATTACTAAGTGAACACGTAATAAAATACGCAATGCCGAAAGAAATAAAATTATTAAAAGATTTGCCTAAAACATCACTAGGTAAAATTGATTTTAATAAATTAAATAAATATTGGAATTAGTCGTCTTTGTCAACTTGTAATATTACAATTGTGGTTAATACAAGAATTATTCCATAAATATTTCCAAAGACAACAAGCAAAATGCATGGCAACACAAAATGCTTGTTGTTTTTAATTTTTAAGCAAGCAATAAACATATAGACAAAAGCAATAGTGCCTAAAACTAGTTCAACAATGTTTCGACGTATTAACATCGCTTTTGCAGATTGAAAATTATAATAAGTACCCAAAGTTTTATAATATACGATAGTGTTATAGATAGTTTCTTTAGATGGCGCAAATTTAGGAATAATATAGAGCAAAAATAAGCAAAACATTAATATAGATATATAAGTCAGATATTTTTTCATTTTATTTTTACTCTCCTTTTTATATAGTTTAACATTGATTAATTAATTTGACTATAATCATAAACAATATTGCATTATAAATAGGGCTGTGATATTCTTATAAAGAAAAGAAACACGCGTTGCGCAACATGTGTTTTTAATCCCTGGAAAGGAGGTTATTGTAATGCCACAAAAACCCAAATTTACAAAAGAAGAAATTGTGGAAGAAGCATTTAATTATGTAAGAAAAAATTCCATTAATTCTCTTACTGCAAGAAACTTAGGAAAAGCACTTAATAGTAGTACAAAACCTATATTTGGTTACTTTAATTCGATGGAAGAATTAAAAACAGAAGTGTATAAAAAAGCTTATGAGGTTTATACGCAGCACATTAATAATGGCATGAAAACAGATGAAAGAGAATTTAGAGGAGTCGGCAAAGGAATTATTTACTTTGCAAAAGATGAACCATTTCTTTTTCAAATGTTGTTTATGACTAGTTCTGATAGACAATATAGTAACATTATTGATTTAATGAAGCAAGATCAAAACTATAGCAGGATTATTAATAGCATCAAGACATCATTGCTTGTTGAAGATGACAAATATGCTGCAGAGATATATCGAGGTATGTGGGTTTTAGTACATGGCATTGCAACAATGACCGCGACCGGAGTTTATCAATTTAATGAAGAAGAAATTGATACTATTCTTAATCGAGGATTAAGAGGATACATTGATTTTGATGAATTGATGAAAAAAATAGCAAAAAAGAGAAAAGAGGAAGAAAATGGAAGAAATAATTAGAATTAATCATTTACATAAGTCGTTTGGCAATGTCCATGCGGTGAATGATTTGTCATTTAAAGTAAAAAAAGGTGAGTTTTTTGCGTTTTTAGGTATTAACGGCGCTGGTAAATCCACAACAATTTCGATTATGTGTGGTGAACTAAAGCGCGATAGCGGTGAAGTAGTTATCGATAACAAAAATATTGATACAGATATGAATAAAATTCGCCGTAAATTAGGAGTTGTATATCAAGAAAATGTCCTTGATAAAGTTTTAACTGTGCGTGATAATTTAAAATTTCGTGCCGCAATGTATGGAATAACAGGAAATGCTTTTGAAAGCAAACTTCAAGAATTAGGAGAGCTTTTAGATTTTAAAGATATTTTAGATCGTGTATATGGCAAATTGTCTGGTGGTCAAAAAAGAAGAATTGATATCGCAAGAGCGTTATTCCATGATCCAGAAATCTTAATATTAGATGAACCAACAACAGGTTTGGATCCAAAAACAAGAAAATTAGTGTGGAGCGTCATTCATAAATATAGAATTGAAAGAAACTTAACTGTATTCTTGACTACTCACTATATGGAAGAAGTCGCGGATGCAGACTATATCGTTATTTTAAATCAAGGTGTTATTGTCGCTGAAGGCACACCACTAGATTTGAAAAATGAATATGTTGGAGACTTTATCAATCTTTATGGAGTTAGTGAAGATATGGTCAAGAAATTAGGCTATAAACACGAAGCAATTCCTGATGGCTTCCGTATTGAAGTTGAAAATACTGAAACTGCGGCAGTTTTAATTAAGAAACATCCAGAAATTTTTAAAGACTTTGAAGTTATTAAAGGAAAGATGGATGATGTGTTCTTAAATGCAACAGGTATCAAGTTAGGAGGTAATGAATAATGGTTTTATTTTCGCTTATTAAAAGAAATATTAAATTATTTTTCAAAGACAAAGGATTAGTTATTTCCTCATTAATTACTCCGATGATTCTTATCTTACTTTATGTTACTTTCTTAAGAAATGTATATGTTGACTCATTCCATTCAAGTTTGCCTAGTGGTTTGACGCTTGATGAATCTTATATTAATGGGTTCGTTTATGGATGGCTTTTCTCAAGCTTATTAGCGACATCATGTGTAACTGTATCATTCTGTTCTAATTTATTAATGGTACAAGATAAAGTTACTGGTTCAATTCACGATTTACAAATTGCGCCAGTTAAAAGTACAACAATTGCTATCTCTTATTATATTGCTAGCATGCTTGTTACATTAATTATTTGTTATTTAGAAATGATTGTAGGATTTATTATTATGGCTTCTACAGGATGGTTCTTATCCGTTGGTGACGTATTTGGAATTATACTTGGCGTATTCTTATTGGTTAATTTTGGGACAGCTTTGTCGTCAATCATTCACCATTTCTTATCAACACAAGGACAAATGTCTGCGGTTGGAACACTTGTTTCATCTATCTATGGATTTATTTGTGGTGCTTATATGCCAATTAGTCAATTTGGAAAAGCACTTCAAATTATTTTGGGCTTCTTACCTGGAACATATGGCACAGCCTTATTACGTCATCATTTTGAAAACGGCGTATTAACAAAACTTCAAGTTGAACAAAACTTCCCTAAAGAAGTAGTAGATGGTATTAGTGAAAACTTTGATATTTCACTTAAATTCTTTGATAAAAATGTTAATGCAGTAGCAGATTACATTATTATGATTGCCTCTGTAGTAGTTTTAATTGGAATTTATGTATTAATCAACATGCGAAACAACAAATTATTAAAAGAAAAAAAATAGAGGGAAAAAGTAATGGAAAAATTAGAAACGATTCAAAAATTAGCAAAAACAGGTAAGATTTTAAGCAAAATTGCATTTATATTTTCTATTGTTGGTCTTGTTTGTTCACTCATAGGTCTACTAGGTGTAATGTTCTTACAAGATGAAATGCTTAAGAATACGGAATTAGCAAATTTCATGCAAACTAATGGCAAAACTTTAGGTGATTTATATGCTGAAATTGTGATTGCCATTGTTTCATGTAGCGTAGAAATTTATGTTGCTTATGAAGCTGAAAAATACTTCAAATTGCAATTGGAAGAAAAGACTCCATTTACTGAAAAATGCTCTAAGAACATACTAAGACTTGGCGTTATAGTTTTAATTTCCGGGATTGCTACCGCTTTATTAAATGTGATTATAGCGTTAATATTTGCCAAAACAATGGGTATGTCTTATGAATATAGCGCTGATGTGAATGGGATAGGACTTGGTATTGCTTTCCTTATAATGTCAGTAATATTTGATTATGGAAGCCATGTTTTAATTGAGAAAAAAAACTCTGAAGAAAATCAAAAAAATAGTTAAGAGGTGATAACATGGATGAGCTATTAAAATTAGATAAAGTTTCGAAAAAATATCCGAAATTCTATCTAAATAATGTGTCGTTTTCCATTAAAAAAGGACAAATCGTTGGCTTTATTGGCCGCAATGGTGCAGGTAAAACTACAACTTTAAAAGGAATTATGAATTTAGTTCACTTTGATTCTGGTACAGTCTATGCCTTTGGTAAAAATATGCGCGATACTGAATTAGAAGCAAAACAAAAAATCGGCTTTGCTTTAAGTGAAATTAATTATTACCCAAACGCGACAATAAAAAGACTTACAGATGTTACAAAAAAGTTTTATAAAAATTTTGATCAAGACAAATTTGATAAACTTTGCAAATTATTCAAATTAGAAACTAATAAAAAATTAGAAGAATTATCTAGTGGTATGAAAGTTAAGTATTCTTTAGCAATTGCTTTATCCCATGATGCTGAATTATTAATACTTGATGAACCTACAAGTGGTTTGGATCCTATTTCTCGTGATGAGATTCTTGATATTTTCCTTTCACTTGTAAAAGATAAAGAAAGAGCTATTTTATTCTCCACACACATTACAAGTGACTTAGATAAGTGCGCAAGCGACATCGCTTATATTCATGAAGGTGAAATTAAGTATGATGGAACTAAAAAAGATTTCATTAATGCTTACTTTTTAGTAAAAGGCGACACTAATGAATTTGGTGAAGAATTGAAAGAAAAATTTATCTCTTTTAAAGAATATCCTGACCATTTAGAAGGATTGATTGAGGCAAAAGATAAAGACTATTTTTTGAAAAATAATGTTGAAGTTAAAGCACCAGACCTTGAAGAAATAATGATTTATCTAGAAAGGAAGGATAGACATGAAGACTTTACTTTATAAGGAATTTAAGTTAGCGGTTCACCCGTTATGTTACATATTCGTAATATTGTTTCCTTTCATGATTTTTATTCCAAATTATCCATTATTTGTGGCATTTATTTATGTAGTGTCTTGTTATCCTATTTTGTTCTTGGGTTCAAATAAAGGACAACAATCTAATGATTTATTATATACGACGTTATTGCCAGTAAGAAAAAAAGATATTGTTTTAGCACGTATCTTAACAGTATGCATTTTACAACTATTTACAATGGTACTTACTGCAATATTGTGTCCAATGGCTATTCAAGTAGTAGGAAATATGGCAAAAGCAGACCCTAATATTGTTAATGTTGGCTTTCCTCGTGAAACATTAGCCTCTTTCTTTGCTTTCTTATTAATCGGATATTCTATTACGGATTTAATATTCTTCTCCATTTATTATCGTAATGGCAAAGCAATTTTGTCTTCGACACTTTTATCTTTATTAGCATTTATAGTGTTTATGTTTGTTGTTACAGTTGTTTTACCTGATCCATATTTTACATGGTTCTACAATACATTCTGCAATATATCTTTAGGTATACAATTTATATATCTTGCAATTAGCATAGTAATATATGTTGTTATGCATTATGTAGTTTATAAGGTTGCTTCAAATAGATTAGAAAAAGTGGACTTCTAAAAAAATAGCATCACATTTAAGATTTCTCTTATTAGTGATGCTTTTTATATTGTTTAATATTCAATAGTTATTGCAGTTATTTTTAAAGTTGCATTTTCTGCATCGCCACTTAAATCTATTGTGGCAGTTTTAGAATTTAATGTGATTGTTTTATTAGATGCGTACTTTGTTTCATTAAAAGCAAGAATTCCGTTTTTGGTATTAGAATAAGTAAATTTAATGCTTTTTATTGTGAGACTTGATTTAATAACAATTTGTGTTAGTTCAGAATAATAAAGACGCCAAGAATCATCAGAAGTATAGTATTTACCGCTATTGATGGAGGCGTTATTTAAAGTTAGTGTAGTTACTTCATCGAATTTAACGCTGTTATACTTTGTCGCGTCTTTCCAACTATTTTTAGTCGCATAATCTTTAATTGTTAATGAATAACTGCCTTCTTTTGACACATCAGATTTTATAAATTCATAATCATTTACATCTCTAAAGACAAGTAAATCGAAATATTTGTCTTCATAATCATCGGTTGCTAGAGAATACTGCACGGCAATATCTTCAGTTTGATTTAAAGCAAAATAGAAGTCATCGCTTGAATAATAATCTACTTTGAATCCAATTTTTTCTAGTTGGCCTTTGTAGTTACTATAAATAGTTTGAATGTTATCGCCATAAATATTAACACTTACAACAACGGTGTCAGAAGTATCATCTTTTTCACGATATGTCGCAGCGTAATATTCTTTGCCTGTTACTTGAGGAATATTAACATTCATATATTTGTTAATGAGTTCGCTTGGGAATTCACTATATTCTTCATAAGATGCATCATCGATAAGTGGCGGTTCTTCAATTTTTATTTTGGCTTGAGTAGTTGAGAAATTAGATGTGTTGTTGCTTATTGGTGCTATTACACTTGTAGAAGGTGTAACTATGCTGGGATTTTGATTAGAATTATAAGAGTTGTTACTATTATTTTCATTATTACAAGAAACTAACACAAAAAGCATTAGCAAAGGAAATATTCTTTTTTTCATTTTTATCACCGAAAGAATTATATTACATTTAAGTGACAAAAGCGATAAGTTGTTTTTGGAATGTGATTTTGAGTTATTAAAAGCATAAAATATTACATATAAAAATTTGATAAAAAAATATAATTTTTATTGTATAATAAAAATAGAAAAGTTAAGACCAGAAGGGAGACTTATTAATTTTCAAAAATTAATAATTGTAAAAACATGGAAAATAAAAAAGTTAGTAAAATGATAGATTTAAATTTAGATGAAAATAATAATGTCGTTATTGATTTGATGGTCTTGGATAGTTCGGTGTTTTTATCTCCCGTATGTGGAGATTTACCTATAATAAGTAATGAAGTATCTTCTTATTTAGATAACGCGATAAAAACTGTTCCTCCATCATTTGATGTTAAATTAAAAATTAAATGTAAAGATATTGATGAAAAACAAAAGAAAGTTTATCAAAGTGCGATAAAAAATTATTATCAAAACAACTGTAAACAAGATGTAAGGAATTTAATTAGTAACACTTGGGCATCTTTTATGATGTTTATTGTAGGGGTAATTATTATTACAGTCATGATAATTCTAACTTTAAAAGAAGTTGATCAAGTTTGGATTACAATATTAGAAATTATTGGCTGGGTGTTTATTTGGGAAGCAGTCGATAAATTTATATTTGAACGTAGAGATATAAAAAAAGATTTGAGAAAATCAAATGCCTTTGCAAATGCAAAAATTTTGTTTGAGGATGTTAAAAATGAAGAATAATGTAATTGTATTATTTCATGGGTTTAGTACAGACAAGCATGATTTTGACCCGATTATTCCATACTTAGAAAAGCAATACGATGATGTAATATGCGAGAATTTGCCAGGCCATGATGTAAAAGGACTTAAGGGTTTTACTTGTGAAGCAACAATGAAATATGTTGATGATTTGATGCACAAATTAGAAAACGAGTACGAACAAATTGATGTTATGGGGTTTTCAATGGGCGGAGCGATTGCAACATATGTAGCAAGTAATTTCAAGGTAAATAAAGTTGTCTTACTTGCTCCTGCGAATGTTTATTTAAATGCTTTGTATCCATTTGTTAGAGCTAAAAAATTCGCTCAATATGTAAGTGCTATTCTTGATAAAAAGATTAAGAAAAAAGAAGATTTAGCCATATTAGATGGTAGAGAAGAAATAACAGTTGATGATAAAGAAGTTGCAGTAGTTATGAAGCAATATATTTTGCCAAATTACAATATTCGCACGATTAATCAATTCGTAAAAGTTGTGCGTTTTTGTAATGAGCACTTACAAGAATTTGATAATCCAACTCTAGTGATTATGGGCGAAGTTGATCAATTAGTGCCAAAGAGATCTGATGAATTTTTATCAAAATATTGTAAGCAAAAAGTCACGATTACTTTTAAAAATATTTCCCATATGATGTTAAGGTCAAAAGGCAACAAACGAATAATTGACCAAGTTATGAAATTTTTGAATCATTAAGGAGCTAGAAAATTATGAATATATTCAAGAAAGCTTATTGCCGTATTTATCAAAAAACCATGAAATTTGCTTCTAATTTTTTAAATTTTAGAGCGCCAGTTTTGTTAAAAGGTGAAGACTCACTTTTAAAAATTAAAGATGTTTTAAACGAAAATAAAAAGCAAAGTGTTTTGCTTGTATCAGATGCTTTTTTAAGCTCCACTGATTACTTTCAAGAGTTAGTGGAAGATTTAGAAAAAAACAATATTAAAGTATCTATTTTTAATAAAGTAATTCCTAATCCAACAATAGATAATATCGAAGAAGGCTTAAATATTTATAAAGAGAATAAATGTGACGCAATTATAGCTTATGGTGGTGGTTCTCCGATTGATTGCGCAAAAGGAATTGCGGCACGTGCAACAAACCCTAAACGTCCTATTCCAAAAATGAAAGGTTTATTAAAAGTCAAACATAAACCAGCCTTTTTAATTGCGATTCCTACAACAGCAGGAACTGGATCAGAAGCTACTGTTGCAGCGGTAATATCTAATGCTAAAACACATGAAAAATACGCAATTAACGACCCAAAATTAATTCCTCTTTATGCTGTTTTGGATCCAAAATTATTAGTAAGTTTACCAGGTAAGGTTACATCTACGACAGGAATGGATGCTTTGACACACGCTGTTGAAGCATATATTGGAGGAAGCAATACTAAGGCAACAAGAAAAGAAGCAAAAGAAGCTGTTTTACTAATCAAAAATAATCTTTTAAAATCATATCAAGATCCAACTGATTTAGAAGCACGTAACAATATGCAAATTGCTTCATATAAAGCAGGACTTGCTTTTACAAGAGCGTATGTTGGTTATGTTCACGCGATTGCTCATACATTAGGCGGAATGTATGGAGTGCCACATGGACTAGCAAATGCCGTAATTTTGCCACATGTTTTGCGTAAATTTGGTTCGAGTTGCTATACTCGTTTAGCCGAATTAGCAGATTATATTTCTTTAACTGATAAAGATAAAACCAAAAAAGAAAAGGCCGAAGCCTTTATTGATTTTATTGATGAACTAAATGCGCAAATGAACATTCCAAACAAAATCGAAAATGTTATTCAAGAAAAAGATTTACCCATTATGGTAAAACGTGCAATTAAAGAAGCTAACCCTTTATATCCTGTACCTGATTTATGGGATGAAAAAGATTTCTTAGAAATTTTTAAAGAAATAATGTAATTAATTAATTTCTTTGAATTCGAAATCGAAGTCGTTTTGGCTTTTAATATTGATAACTAAGTATGTGCCGTTTGTATCATCACGTGGTCTAGTTAATGAGCCAGGATTTGCTACAAAAGTATCTCCAACAATTCTTAAAGAATGGCGATGGGTATGTCCTAATAATATTATTTTGGCATTTAAACTTTCAATGTAAGAATCATTATGTATAATTGCGCGATTTCCGTGTTCCATATATATTTTTCCGTATGGAGTATCAAAAGTTTTGCTAATTGGGTAATCAAAGTAATCGCAATTACCTTTGACGCTAGCAAATCCATCTAATAGTTCGGGCGGTAATTCGGAATCACCACAATGCAAAAACATATCAGCGTTAGGGTTTAACATCCTAACCTTTTTTAAAATATCTATGTTTCCATGTGTATCACTTACAACGACAATTTTCATTTTTCTTACCTCAAGATAAATTCTAAATTATTTTTAATTTTTTTCTTGGTATACGCACTAGAATCAGAATCTAGTATCGCAAGATATGTGAGTTCAAGTCTCATTGGCTGTACCATAAGAAAAGCAAAGGTTTGATACAATAGTATTGAACCTTTTTTCTTTGCTTAAAGGGAGTTCTTCCCTTTCTGTAAGTAAACGTCAGAGTCTTGTAGGAGTATCAAACGGTACTGTTGCAAGGCTTTTTCTTTATGTATAATACCTATGGAACGATAGATAGGTGCTACGGGAATTTTTTTGTTACTTGAAAAAGTAAATGCAACAATTAAAAGAAAAAAATAAGAAAAATTAGAAAGATGGTATCAAAAAATGGGATTAGAAACTCCAGATTGATT
>ONAT01000030.1 GCA_900315885.1 uncultured Erysipelotrichaceae bacterium | reverse complement strand
ATACCATCTGGCCAGATGGTATAATTAAACACTCAGTTCTCAAAGAAAGGAATGTTATAGAACTATTCTTTTAATTGAGTAATTCTATAATACAAGGCATTAACATGAAAAAAGATTTTTATATTGGACTTGATTTAGGTACTGATTCACTAGGTTGGGCTGCGACCGATACAGATTATAATTTTTTACGTTTAAAAGGTAAAACTGCATGGGGGTCTCGTATTTTTGAAGGCGCAAAAAGTAAAAAGGAACGTAGAGTTTATCGCTCTTCAAGAAGAAGAAAAGAAAGACAAAAATATCGTATACAATTATTAAATTCATTGTTCGCAGAAGAAATAAATAAAGTAGATAAAACATTTTTCTTACGATTAGAAAATGCAAATTTACATATGGAAGATAAAGATAAGAGCATTGATAGCAAATATTTGTTTAAATCCGTTGAAGAAGAAAAGTTATTTTATAATAAATATCCAACTATTTGGCATTTGAGAAGAGATTTAATTAATGGTGATTCTTTTGCTTTGTCAGATTTAAGATATGTTTATCTTGCAATTCATCACATTATTAAATATCGTGGAAACTTTTTAAAAGAAGGAGAAACAAATTATAATAATGTAACTGAAGAAGTAATTGAAAGAATAAATAATTGTTTATCTCTTTTAGCTGAAAATATTGAGGAAGAATCTAGTTCATTAAGCAAAGCAAAGCTTACTGAACTTAAAAATATTTTATTAGATAAAAATATAAATAAGACAGCCAAGAAAAAGAAGATTATTGAACTATTTGATGTTGTATCATGCAAAGAATACATTGATATGTTCGCTACTATTGTTACAGGGGGCAATTACAAATTAAGCAAAATTGACAAAGCATTAGAGGAAAGAATTAATTTCACAGAGAATTTTGAAGAAACGGAAGACCAAATTGCCCAAGATTTGGGCGATGCATTTGAATTGGTTAAATGCGCTAAAGAACTATATGACTTTGCTTCATTAAAAGAATTAATGGGTAACGAAAAATATATTTCTTTTGTTATGGCAAATATTTATGAAGAACATAAAGAAGATTTAGCAACACTAAAAAAAGTTATTAAAGAAATTGATAAAAATAAAGATTTGAGTGGCAAAGATAGTCTTTATCATCTTGTTTTTAAAAATGAAGAAAATAATAATTATGCTGCTTTAGTGGGAGTTAATCCTAAGAACAAAAAAATAACATTAGAAGATTTTAATAAAGAAATTGAAAAAATCTTAGAAAACAACAAAGAAATAATAGAGCCGAGTGATTATAAAGAATTAGATGAAAAAGTCAAAGCAAGACAGTTACTACGCACAATTGCGCATAATTCTACAAGTCTTATTCCTCATCAAGTGCATTTGATTGAGTTAAAAGAAATATTAAAAAATGCAGAGAAAAAGTATCCTTTTATCAAAGATATTAGTGAAAAAATTATTACATTATTTAAATTTAGAGTTCCTTATTATTATGGACCATTAGACTCAAGAAGTGAATTTGCGTGGGTGGAAAGAAAATCAAATGAAAAAATTACACCATGGAATATTTCTGAAATTGTTGATGATAATGCAACTAAAGAAAGATTTATTAAACGCTTAACTAATAATTGTACTTATTTGCTTGGCGAAAAAGTGTTACCAAAAGTCTCGTTAATTTTTGAAGAATTTATGATAAGAGATAGACTTAATACTATGATACTAAATGGTGCATTGCTTACTAATGAAACAAAATCTCTTATTTATGAATATATAATTTCAAGAAACAAAACCACTGTCGCACAAATAAAGAGCTTTTTGAAAAACAAAACAGCAACAAAAGAAAACGATATAACCATTTCTGGAATTAAAGAAGATGTGCCTTTCGAAGCAACAAGCCACGCAACTTTAGGAAAATTATTTGATTTAAAACATGATTTTGATAAAGTAGAGCATCTTATATTTTTAGCGACGATTTATGCAGATGATAAGAAATCTTTTAAATCTTTGTTAACAAATAGCAAAGACTTATCAAAAAAACAAATTAAGGCTATACTAAATCTTCCAACTAAGAAATGGGCTCCTTTATCTAAAAAGTTATTGTGTGGAATTTCTTATGTTGATGATAATGGTATTGCGATGTCAATACTTGATGTTATGCGTGAAACCAACCAAAATTTCCAAATGGTTTATAACAATAAAGATTATGGATTTAAGGATTTGGTGGATATGCACAATAATGAAATCACTGGTAATCTTTCAACAAATCAAAAGATTGCGATGATTTTAGAAGATACTCCAACTATTACAAAGAGAAGTATTAATCAAGCATTGCTTGTCCTTGATGATATTGTAAAAGCAAGCGGCAATAATCCTAAAAAGATATTTATTGAAACAACACGTGAAAATGATGCAAAGTCGAAGGGCAAAGAAAAAGATAAAAGATACGTAGAACTTAAAAGATTGATCTCTAAGGATATAGAAATTATTTCTAAAGAGAATAAAAAAGAATTATTAAATGAACTTGAATTAAATCAAGCAAATGTTAAAGGTCGACACCTTTATTTGTATTTTAAACAGATGGGTTTGGATATGTATACAGGCGAAAAAATTAACATTGAAGATGTTTTTGATAGCACCAAATACGATTTAGATCATATTGTGCCTCAATCACTTATTAAAGATGATTCGTTAGATAATTTGGTTTTAGTTAATAGATTAGCTAACCAAAGAATTAAAGGTTCGCAATATCCTTTACCTAGAGAACTTAAAACAGACAAAGTTATAAAAACATGGCAATACTTACATAAAATAGGTGCAATAAGCGATAAGAAATATAATAGTTTGATGCGTACTAGCGAGATAACTCTAGAAGAAATTGAAGTGTTCGTTAATCGTCAAATTAATGTTGTTGATTACGCAAATATTACTTTGAGAAATGTTTTAAAAATTAAATATCCAGATACACAATTAATATTTTCTAAAGCTCAGTATCCTGCATTATTAAGACAAGAACTAAATATTGCTAAAAATAGAGATATAAATGACGCACACCATGCAGTTGATGCATATTTAAATGTTGTCGCAGGCAACGAACTAACAATGAAATTCTCAAATGTTCGTCGTATTTATGCTGAAAGAAGTAATAAGGAAGACAAAGATTCTAGATTCTTTAATATGGATGGGTATTTGAAAAATTTTGTTAAAAAATTAGATAAAAATGGTGTAACTTATGCAGAAAAAATCAAGAAAAATGCTTTGCGACACGATGCTTTAGTAACATTCAAGGTTGATTATCAAAACGGAGCACTTTATAACGCCACAATTTATCGAAAAGCAAATGATTCTAATTTAATTCCAATTCACACTAATGGACCTCTTGCTGATGTAAGTAAGTATGGTGGTTATAGTGATTTATCACAAGCTTATATTGTTGCTATTGAATACAATTTAGGTAGCAAACATTATAAAGATTTGTTGAGAGTACCATTACTTTATATAAAATTATATGGTGATAACAATGAAACTTTATGGAAAAAAGTGATTGGTAATGATGTGGCTAGTGATATCAAGATTATCAAACGCATTCATTTGAACCAAAAGATTAAATATAAAAATTGTATCTATTTGCTTTATACAGCTGATGGAAAAAGAAATAAGTATAAATTAGCTTATCAAAGCTACTTAAATAATGATTTACTTTGCTATTTTAATAAATGTGATTCTTTACTTGACTCCTTGTCTTCTTTTGATGGCGATATATTTGAAACTAAAGTCAATAAAAATGGTGATTCATTTGTTGTATCAAAATCTAAAAACATAGAGATTTTTAATTCAATAAGAGAAATTTATGATAATTATGTATTTGATGGCTGTAACTTTATTGTAAAGGCAAGAAATATGGATGATAATTTATTCAGCAATTTAACTTTATATGAACAAATTGTGACTATTGAAAATATGATACTTATTCTAAATAGAAAATCCGAAAGAGCTAAATTTGATTATCGTTTAGGTAACGCAAAAGCAAATGTTTTTTATGTTACTCATAATATAATTGATCAAGACATTACTTTGATTTTTGAATCACCATCTGGTCTATATAAACATGAGGAAAAGATTTAATGGGTTTTAGAATCGTAGTTATAGGGACGCATAGCAAATTAGAATTATCACTAAACTATCTTGTTTTTAAGACTGTTAATGAGGTAAAAAGAATTAATATAGATGAAATACAAACTCTTATTATAGAATCAACCGCTGTTTCTTTAACATCTGCTTTGTTATCTGAATTAATCTCTAAAAAGGTTAAAATAATCTTTTGCGATGAAAAGAAAAATCCTGTTTCTGAATTAGTGCCATATAATGGCAACACTGGATCGTTTAAATGTGTTAATAATCAAATACAATGGAGCATGGATATTAAAAACAAAGTATGGAAAGAAGTAATTAAAGAAAAAATAAATAATCAAGCTTTAGTGTTATCAAGTGTAGATAAAAGCGCAAGCGAAGAGTTGATATTGTTTGCAAATGATGTTTTAGATGGAGATATTACTAATCGGGAAGGTCATGCCGCGAAATACTATTTTAATAGAATTTTTGGTGATGATTTTACGCGTAATAATGAAAACAAGAAAAATGCTTATTTAAATTATGGATATACTTTATTGCTCTCACAAGTTAATCGCTGTGTTGTATCAAAAGGATATTTAACACAGTTAGGAATTCACCATAAAAATGAATTTAATCAATTTAATCTTTCGTGTGATTTTGTTGAGCCTTTGCGTCCATTTGTTGATAGAAAAGCGTTTACCTTAAATGATGATAATTTCAAAGACGAATTAGTTAAAATGCTAGCAGAAACATATATTGTAGACGGACAAAAACAAACATTGTCAAACGCAATTTATATCTATATAACATCATTAATTAATGCACTTAATAGTGGTGATGTTAGTGTAATAAAATTTATAAAAGAAAATGAGTAATAGATTTATGCGTATGATACTATTTTTTGATTTGCCATCAACAACAAAGAAGGATGTTCGCGAATACACACGATTTGTAAAATATATTCAGAAAAATGGCTTTGTTAGAATGCAAGAAAGTGTTTTTACAAAATTAGCCTTAAACCAGTCAATTGTTAATTCTATAATGACAGACATTAATAAGCATTTGCCACCAGAGGGTGTTATTTCAGTTTTAACGATTACAGAAAATCAATTTATGTCTATAGATCACCTGATAGGTGAAATTAGTACAGATGTTGTAGTTACGGAGGAAAAAGTAGTTAAATTATGAGTTATTTATCAATACCTTTATTCAATGTTTATGAGCCACTAGATGATAGTGATAGTTATTTGCTAATTATCAAAAACAAACAACTGTTGTACTATTTTTTACAAAATTATAATTACAATACAAATGAAGAATATATAAAAGTTTTTGATGAGAGTAATAATCAAATAAAAACCATGGACTACATTGATATTGTGACCTCTATATTATCAATAGATGTTAACACTAAGAAAAATATCAATGCCTTAGTAAGACAATTAAAAACTAACACAGATATTCTAAAAAAGACATCTTTAAATGTGACAAGCATAGTAAAAGAAGCATTTGATATCATTAAAATGGATTCTCCACTTGATATAATTTCCGATATTAATATTTCCGAAGATGATATTATTAAAATGATGGATATAAATATAGATGAATGTTCAAACACTATGATTGAACGATTAAATAATTATGTAAAATTTTCGTATGAGTTGAGAAATGTTAGGATATTTATTTTTTATAATCTCTTATCTTTTTTGGCTGAAACGGAAATAGAATTACTTATACATAATTATAAATATTCTAATATAAAAATTATTGATATTGAGTATTTTGATGATGGTGTATGCATCTTTGACCATAAAAAAATAGTAGATAAAGATATTTGTTTGTTAGAATAATAATTGTATAATTAAAATAGAAGCACTGCTATAGCCTCAAATATTTTGAGGTTTGGGAGTAGTGTTATCTATGATTACTTTCAAACAAATAGATTTTAGTGATAAGTTAGTATCCAGTTTGGGAGTAGTGTTATCTATGATTACTTTCAAACTGCTTGCACCGTAAGAGCGTATGATACTACGTTTGGGAGTAGTGTTATCTATGATTACTTTCAAACGTGTTAATTCAAGTGATGAATGTTCTTTAAGTTTGGGAGTAGTGTTATCTATGATTACTTTCAAACGATAAGATTAGAGCTTTCTCAGGATCAGTGGTTTGGGAGTAGTGTTATCTATGATTACTTTCAAACCTAAAAACTAAAACGCTACTAAAGAATAACTGTTTGGGAGTAGTGTTATCTATGATTACTTTCAAACATTATTGAATTTTGGTAGTTTATCACGATAGTTTGGGAGTAGTGTTATCTATGATTACTTTCAAACAAACTGCAGTCGACACTCAAGTAGAAGAGCGTTTGGGAGTAGTGTTATCTATGATTACTTTCAAACTTGTATCCATCCATATCTTTGCAACAAGCTGTTTGGGAGTAGTGTTATCTATGATTACTTTCAAACATATCCTGTTCGTTCCAATATTTGCCTTTTGTTTGGGAGTAGTGTTATCTATGATTACTTTCAAACAATCCAAATGGCGAACGATATACGTATCTTGTTTGGGAGTAGTGTTATCTATGATTACTTTCAAACTGCTTCGAGTTGTTCTTCAGTTAATGAGCGTTTGGGAGTAGTGTTATCTATGATTACTTTCAAACATGTTGGTTTGTCTTTTGCTGCTATTTTTAGTTTGGGAGTAGTGTTATCTATGATTACTTTCAAACCAAGACAGAAGGTATCCTGAGATTTTCCTCGTTTGGGAGTAGTGTTATCTATGATTACTTTCAAACATATCCTGTTCGCTCCATGATTTCTCTTTTGTTTGGGAGTAGTGTTATCAATATCATCTTAAACTACTTAATAGTTAGATGGTAATGAATTGCGAGTGATTTAAATGTCATTCGCTTTTTATTTATAAATAAGGTTTTAATTACAATCAATTGAATTTATAAACGTATTGTGATAAATTAACTAACGGGGTTAGCAAAAAGGAGATGCAATATGGATAGACAAGTTTTAGTGGTTAAATTACTGGAATCATTAAATGAAAAATCTAAGAATCTATCAGATTTTTTTGTTGATAGTTTTAAAGGTGCTTTTGTATTGTTAAAAGCTATTAATGATTCTAAAGATGTTGTATATTCTGGAGATTTGGCAAAAACATTAGGAATTTCTACGGCGCGGATGTCTGCGATTCTTAATTCATTAAGTAAAAGTGATTTAATTGTTCGAGAAGACGACCCTAAAGATAAGAGAAAAACCATTGTTAAATTAACTGACAAAGGTAAGAAAGAATTAGAAGAACGAAAACAATCTATAAATGCTAAACTTAATGGCTTTGTGTCAAGATTAAGCGAAGATGAAATTGAAACGTTTTTTGCGATTATTCAAAAAATCTAGCAAAGGAGTAACGTATGAATATTTTAGTATCAATAAATCGTCCATATATTAAATATTTCTTAACTATGATTAACTCATTATCAAAATCAAATGAAGAAGAAACATTTGATATCTATATTATGCATAGTAATTTGGATGATAAAGATAAGGAATTAATTAACAGTCATTGTCCGATTAATATGACATTTCACTATATTTTTATGCATGAAGAATTATTTAAAAACGCTCCAAAAGATAAAAGATATCCTTATGAAATATATTATCGAATATTTGCAGCAAAATATTTGCCAAATAATCTTGATAGAGTCTTGTATTTAGATAGTGATTTAATAGTGCATAAGAGTATTAAGAAATTATACAATATTGATTTTGAAAATAATCTTTTTGCGGGATGTACACAAATAAGAAAAATGCTTAATACGTTGAACAAATGGAGATTAGGAGTTAAAGGACAAAAAATATATTTAAATACTGGTGTTTTGCTAATGAATTTAGTGGAATTAAGAAAAACATTAAACGAAGATGAAATAATGCAATACATTAACATTAATGGATGGCGAATGATTTTGTTTGATCAAGATGTCATTTTTAAGTTTTACGGAGATAGAGTAAAGCTATTAGATAAGTACATTTATAATTTGTCTGACCGTCATATAAAATTACATAATTTACATAGCAAAACTAAGATAGATTTGAATTGGGTAGAAAATAATAATGTAATTATCCATTATTTGGGTAAAAATAAACCTTGGAAAGATAATTATAACGGAATTTTGCAAGGATATTATAAGAAATATGAGGTGAAACTATAATATGAAAAAAGTTTTTAAGTTATTATTTAGTCGATTTAACCTTATTTTAATAGCAATTATATTACAAATCTGCTTATATATTGTCTTACCTATAATCTTAAGTCAAAGTTTTCCTACTGTACCAATTAACTTAATATTATCTATATTAGCAATAATTTTAGTACTAGCAATTATTAATTCTGATATGACACAAGAAGCACAAATACCATTAATAATATTGTGTATTATTGCACCTGTTTTAGGTATAGCGTTCTCATTTATATTCTTGATTATTAAACTGCCACGAAAAGTAAAAAAATATGCTCGTAAGACTGTTACACAACTTAAAGATGGCTTAGTAATTGATGAAAAAGAAGATGCAAATTTAAAAGAACAATTAAATGAGAGTTATGGACAATTTAATTATTTGTATAATATAGGTATGTTTAGATCTTATCAAAATACAGCCACAAAATTCTTTAAATCTGGTGAAGAGTTTTTTGAAGCTTTATGTTCGTCTTTAAAAGTAGCGGAAAAATATATTTTCATGGAATACTTTATTGTTGAAGATGGAAAAATGTGGCAAGCAATATATAAAATACTTTTAGAAAAAGTGAAACAAGGTGTAGAAGTACGATTCATGTATGATGATTTAGGAACAATCTACAAATTACCATCAAACTTTGCACATAAACTTAAAAAAGCAGGCATAAATTGTGTAAAATTTAACGAATATTCTAACGCAACATCTTCGATTTATAATAATCGTGATCATCGAAAAATAACTGTAATTGATGGAAAAATTGGCTTTGTTGGAGGAGTTAATTTAGCCGATGAATATATAAATGAGATTCACCCATATGGTGTATGGAAAGATAGTGCCTTAATGATAAAAGGTGAAGCCACCAAAAGTCTTGTCTGTATGTTCTTACAGCTTTTCAATATTCAAAGTCAAATAGAAGAGGATTTTTCTAAATATTATAGTGATATTAAGGAAATTAGTGATGGGGTTGTTTGTCCTTTTGGCGATGGGCCTAAGTACGCATATGGAGATAATATTGCTGAAAATGTTTATTTGAATTTGATTAGTCACGTGAAAGATTATATTTACATATCAACACCTTATTTAATTATTGATTCTAAGATTAAGAGCGCTTTATGTAATGCTAGTATGCGTGGGGTTAAAGTTGTGATTGTAACTCCTCATATACCTGATAAAAAAATAATATTCAAAATCACGCGCTCATCTTATAAAGACTTACAAGAAAAAGGAGTAATTATTAAAGAATATAAAGAAGGTTTTATTCACTCAAAAGAAGTTGTAATTGATGATAAAATTGGATTGGTGGGAACAATTAATTTAGATTATCGTAGTTTTTTGCATCATTATGAATGTGGAATAATGATGTATAAAAGTTCAAGTGTTCTTGAAATAAAAAATGACTTTGAAGAGATATTTAAAACCGCAATTGACATGAAAGATTTTAAGCAAAATATATTTACAAAATTGTTCTGTGCATTAATTAAATTGTATACCCCATTATTTTAATAAAAACTTATGCATATTGCATATAATTTATCAAATATATATCTTGCAATACATATATTTTCTATATTAAAATAATAACAAGGAGTGAATATTATTATGGAAATGAAGGGTCAATTTGCTTATTACAAAACAGCGAAAGGTTTCTTCAATTATCGCTTAAAGAGTTTTAATAAAATTACCATAGCGGTAAGCGGAGGTTCTGGCTATTCTTCATTAGCTGCTTTAAAATTAGGTGTAGAAAGTGTTAGACAAAACGCAAATGCACACATTGATGATTTAACATTAAAAAAGAAAGGCGAACCACTAAAGTATCCAAAGTTTGAGATATATTTAGATAAAGCAAACGAATTCCGTTTCCGCTTATATGCTTCAAATGGGGAATTACTTTGCATTAGTGAGGATGGCTATTCTACTAAAGATGCTTGTAAAAAAGGAATTCAAAGTGTGGCTAAGTGGTCAAAAGACGCTGTGATTGTTAAAGAAGAATAAAAATTAAGTGCCAATTTGGCACTTTTTCTTTTTATGTCTTAACATTATCTTAAAAAGTTATATAATGTTGAGGTTTAAGGAGCAGAATTATGTTATTTGCAAGTATTGTAGCAATTATCGTTTCGTTAGCGTTAATTATTATGGTTCTAAAAGAACCAACAATAAAGATTAAAGGAAGAGAAGTTACAACTTTTTGGATTTTTCCTTTGCTTGGTGCAATAACACTTTTAATTTTTAATGCTGTTCCTTTAAATTATGTTTTAAATTCTTTTCAAAGTAACGCTAATATGAATCCGATAAAAATATTAGTGCTATTTTTATCTATATCATTACTATCCATATCTCTAGATGAACTAGGATTTTTTAAATATTTAGCTAATGCAGCCTTAAAGCGTTTTAATAAAAATCAATTTTCTTTATTTTTTGTTTTATATGGTTTAATTGCTGTTTTAACTATGTTTACATCTAATGATATTATCATTCTTACCTTCACTCCATTTATTTGTCACTTTGCTAAAAATGCTAAAATCAATCCAATACCTTATCTTGTTATGGAATTTATTGTAGCAAATACATATTCAATGACATTTTCAATTGGTAATCCGACAAACATTTATTTGTCACAATCTTTTAATATATCTTTCTTAGAATATTTTAAAATAATGGCTTTACCTTCTCTGTTTGCTGGAATTACAAGTTTATTTGTTATCTTGCTTTTGTTTAAAAATGATTTGCGTGCTCCGATAAATGCCTCATATGACTTAGATATTAAAATAAAGAATAAGAAAATGATGGTAATTAATTTAGTGCATCTAATTGTGACTACAATATTATTGGTAATTTCTAATTATATTCATATTGAAATGTGGTTAATATGCTTAATTAGTGCTTCATCTTTAACTATATTCTTAACTATTTCTTCAATAATTCATAAAGATAATTCTTTGTTAAAAAACACCTACAAACATTTGCCATATAACCTTATTCCATTTGTTCTATCGATGTTTATAATTGTTCTTGCACTCGATTATACAGGTGCGAGTCAATATGTTGCATCGTTTATTAATAACTTTTGTAACACTAAAGCAAGTACGACAATAACTTATTTAATTGTTTCGACACTAAGTGATAATTTGATTAATAATATTCCGATGTCTGTTTTCTTTTCTTCAATTTTAAGTAGTGGCGGCACTTATCAAATGAGTGCAATTTACGCCACAATTGCCGGCTCAAATATCGGTGCTTATCTAACGCCAATTGGTGCTTTAGCAGGTATTATGTGGATGTCATTACTTAAAAAACAAAATGTGCAATATCGCTTCATTGATTTTGTTAAATACGGAAGCATTATTGTTCCATTTGTCTTACTAGCAACATTTTTAGGACTATTCATTGCTATATAAAAAAAGAATGCGTTTTGAACTAGTCAACAAAAATTAGACAGTTCAAAAAAGTCTCAATACCCCATGTCAGTTTTGTACTGATGTGGGGTTTTGTATTTTAAACAATACATC
>ONAT01000034.1 GCA_900315885.1 uncultured Erysipelotrichaceae bacterium | reverse complement strand
GAATTAGATTTAGGTAGTGAAGAAGCTTATAATGCTTATGTCACTGCTGGTTACAAAGGCACTTACAATGACTACTTAAAACTTGTTTATCACTTTGGTGAAGAAACTCAAGAAGTTCCTGAAACAACTGGAACAGAAGAACATCCTGAAGTTCAACAAGAAGTTGTCTATGAAAAGGGCGAACCTATTGAAGATTACAAATTTGAAGCAGAAATCAAAGAAAGAATGCTTTCAATGGGTATTAAACTAAAAGATTCTGAAGTCGAAGAAGCTTTAGAAAAAGTTCGTGAAGACTTAGGCTTAAACAGAATTGTTAAAATTGCTGTTAGACCTGAATCATTCATCGTTGATGAAAAAGGAAAGATTCCAGTTGATGTAAGAAACGTTGAACACATTGGTAGAGATGTTTCAATCGTTGGTACAATTTCTAAACAAACACATCACGTTAGAATCTTAATTCCATCTGACTTACGTGGTAAAGTAACTTCAGATAAGTTATCATTCAGCGCAAAGAAATACTATGTGTTTGAGACATCTGGTACGAGGTTAAAATAATGGGCGACGTAAATAGAGATGGTTGGAAAGCCGCTATAGCGCTAGCTCCTGCAGCTATTTTATTACTTATCTTTACCTTTTTCCCAATTATTAACACTGTAACAATGTCTTTCATGGAAAACTTCAAAATTGCAAAAGGCGCTGGAATATTCGCTATTAATAACTCCTTTACAGGTATAGGTTTTCAAGGATATATTGATGTATTAAGAGACAAAACTTTCACAGATGCATTGCTTAACACTTTGATTCTTGTTGTGGTTTCAGTACCACTTACAATTATCATTGCACTATTTATGGCAGTTGCATTAAATAGCATTAAAAAATTACAAGGACTATATCAAACGATATTCTTCTTACCATATGTTACTAACACAATTGCGTTAGGTATGGTATTCGGTGCTATGTTTGGTTCTGTTGATACAGGCTTAATAAATCAAATTATCAAGGCATTTGGAGGAACTCCAAAAGATTGGACGACTATGAATGCGTTGAAATGGGATTCCTTCTGGGTAATTATTATTTACACAGTATGGAATGGCTTGGCATTCAAAATCTTAGTATTTATGTCAGGCTTACAAAGTATTGATAAACAATATTATGATGCAGCACGTATCGACGGCACATCAAAGAAAAGAATATTGTGGAAAATTACAATACCGTTGCTCTCACCACAGATTTTATACATAACGATTACTTCGTTTATTGGAGCATTTAAAGCATATACTGGTATTATTTCAGTATTTGGTAGAGGTCCTTATGACTTCGGTGGTGCAGGTGATGACTGGATTACTGTTGTTGGTTACATTTATAAACAAATGAAAACCGCTGGTCCAGGTCAATATACTAAAGCTTCAGCTGGAGCAGTTATTCTATTAATTATTATTCTTGCTTGTACTGGAATTCAAAATCTAGTAGCAAAGAAGAGAGTACATTACTAAGGAGGCGCTTAAAATGGCATCAGATGTATATTTTATTGATGAAGCAGCTAAAAAGCGCTTTAAACGACAAAGAATAGCGTTTAATATTCTTACATATACTTTCTTAACGATATGTGCATTATTCATGCTTGTTCCGTTCTACTATATGATTATTACATCATTAAAATCGCCAGAAGCATTGAATACTGAAATGAATACTAAAACCTTAAATCTCTTCCCTAGTTTTAATCAATTAACATTACAAAACTATCGAATAGTAATTTATGGTTATGAGGACACTGCTAAAACATTCGCAGAAGGCAATTTCATACGTTACTTTGCAAATACAATATTTGTAGCCGTATGTTCTACTATTATTACTGTTATAACTTGTGTATTATCAGCGTTCGCATTTGCACGATTAGAGTTCAAGGGCAAGAATCTATTATTCGCTCTTCTCCTTGCAACTATGATGGTTCCGGGCGAAATGATGATTATTACTAATTTTACAACAGTTACAAGTTTGGGATGGAAAGATACTTATCAGGCGTTAATCGTTACGCATGCAGTCTCGGTATTCTATATCTATTATTTGAGACAAACATTCCAACAAATACCAAACGAACTATATTTGGCTGCAAAAGTTGATGGCTATGGAGTATTCCAATACTTATGGAAAGTAATGATTCCAATTGCTATGCCTACTATTGTCACAATTATTATCTTATCTGTCATGGGCTCATGGAATGCTTACATGTGGCCAACAATGATTACTAGTAAGGATAGTATGAAGCTTGTTGCTAATGGCTTGATGGACTTGTTCTCATCATTTGCAAGCAGTTCAACAAGCGACCAATTATTACAACTTGGTTATGAATACACAGATAACTTAAGATTAGCAGGCTCATTTATGGTTACATTACCGCTATTTATATTCTTCTTGTGCTTTAGAAAATATATTATGCGTGGTGTATCTCGTAGTGGTATTAAAGGTTAGTATTTTATTAAATATTGAAAGGAGAAAAAAACAATATGAAAACAAAAAAAATCATTTTAGGTTTATCAACACTTATGATTGTTGGTACAGCTTCGGGATGCTCTAATGTTATCCCAATTGAAATTCAAAAACCTGAATTAATTACTGAAGCACAATTAAAAGAAAAATATAGTGAAAGTAATAAAATCACTATCAATTTCTGGACAGGATTCGGTGCATCAATGGAAAAGGCATTAAGCGGATCTATTGAAGCATTTGAAGAACAATATCCTTACATTTCTATTAACCACGAAAAGCAAGGTGGATATGATGGATTACATTCAAAAGTTATGCAATCACTTGCTTCAAATTCTTATCCACACGTTGTTGTTGGTTATCCTGATCACTTTGCAGACTATATTTCAAGTAACGTCCAATATGAACTTAATGATTATATTGAATCTGAGGAATATGGTATCGACATTTCTGACTATTATGAACAATACATGAGAGAAAATAATAGCTTAATGTTTAAAGACGATGCAAAAACTCAACCATACACAATGGGTATTCCATTCAACAAATCAACAGAAGTTATGGTTTATAACAAAACTTTCTTTGATGCATTTGACTTAACAGTTCCAGAAACATGGGATGATGCAATCACAGTCGGCAAAGAAATTATTAGCATTATCAAAGGAACATCAAGCAAACTTACTCGTGTAGAAGATAAAGTAAGCCACTTTGGTACTGAATGGACTTACAAAATTTCAGATGAAAAATCTGTAACATTTGATTTTACAGGGGTCCAAGAAAAAGATGTTTATCCATTATCATACGACTCACAATCAAACTTCTTTATTACAATGTGCTATCAATTTGGTGGAAAATACACTGAAATGGGTGAAACAATTGAAGAAGGTTATTTAAGATTTAAGGGAGACCAAAATGTATTAGATGCATTAAACTTCGTTAAATCAATGAATGAACAACATGTATTAGGAATTCCTTCAACATGGAATGAACCACAATATTGTTCTGCAGAATTTAAAGCACTTAAATCATTCATGACAATTTCTTCATCAGCTGGTGTTACAAATAACATCGCATCTGGTGATAAATTCGAAGTAGGTATTGCACCTATTCCTTACAAAACTGCTGACAAGAAATTCGTTATTTCTCAAGGTACAAACATGGCAATCTTAACATCAGATGCTGAGCATGCTCTTGCTTCTTGGTTATTTATTAGATTCATGACAGGTGGAGTAACATATAAATCAACAGCAATTGATCCAACTACAGGTGGAACAAAAGAAACAACTGAAAATGAAAATGTTAACTTCGCAATTGCATCTGGTTACTTACCAGTTAATAAATCTGGCGAAGACTCAGATTGGTATCAACAATACCTTGCAAGTACAGTAGCAAGTCCTTCTGATAAAGCAAAAATTGCTGTACAAAAAGTTGCAAATGATGTTTATGTAAAACAAAACTGGGATAAATTCGTTGATGCAGCATTTATTGGATCAAGCGATATTCGTACTCAAGTAGGAAATATTATTCCATTTATCTTAACAGGTGCAGGTGGAGAAATTTATACACCTGAAAAAGCAATTGACTTTGTATATAATAAATTACCAAATTACGTTGAAAAATAATAATTAGGAGGTAAACATTATGAAATTTACGAAGAAATTTGTAGCATTGTTGTTTACAGCTTTAATGTTAGTTACTGGTTGCAATAATAATAATAGCACCAGCAACAATATTCCTAGTAATAATTCAGATCCTAATAGCACAGACATAACTGATAGTTTAAAATTAACAAGAGACTATCAAGGTAAAACATTCACAACGGACGGAATTGGCGTAGCTAGATTCCGTTCCCATACGGATGGTGACACCACTAACTGGTGGGTTGGAACAGAGAAAATTAAGTTCCGTTACTTAGGAATTAACACACCTGAATCAACAGCAAATATTGAACCTTGGGGTTTATCTGCTTCTGAATTTACAAGAGATAAAACAAAAAATGCTAAACTTATTGTTCTTGAAAACGATGTCGACGTCTTTGGACGTATGGACAACAACAAAGCCAGGTACTTAGGATTTGTTTGGTATTCAATGGATGGAAAGCCAGAGAATTTACGTTGTTTAAATCTAGAATTAGTTGAGTTAGGCTATTCTTTAAATCAATTGGCAAAAGATTCAACTCTTTGCCCATATAGAGAATTGTTCGCTGCTGCTGAAAAGCATGCTCGTAGTTTGAACTTGAAAATTCATGGTGAAAAAGATCCAACATATGACTATTCTAATGATGTTGAATCAATTTCAATCTATGAATTAAGAAGAAACTACCAAAAATATGGTAAGATTGAATCGGATAATGCAGAGGGGTTAGCTCCATCTTCTGGAAAACAGCTTCGTATTAGAGCTTTAGTTGTTGGTATGATTGGTGATAATATGGTCATTAGAGACTTGCAACGAGATAAAGAACAAGAAGATGAAGATATGCTTGCAGGTATTTATTGCTATGCAGGTTATAACACTTCTTTAGCAGGCGCAGTTAGCGTTGGTGATGTTGTATTATTCTATTGCCGTGCAACTAAATTCAATGGCACAATGCAACTATCTGACTTACAAACAAGTTTTACAGATCGTAAACGACCATTTATTAATTTAGGCAATATTATTACTAATGAAACTTTACAACAAACTTATCCAGATTATGATTTAAATCCATATGAAATGGATACAGCTGATACAGAAAATTTTGATGCATCTAAAAAATATGCGGCATTTGCACCATATGAAGGCAAATTTGTTAAAACAAAAGTTACAGTTCGTATGATTCAAAGTGGTGATATGGATGACGATGGACAAATTATTCCAGGAACTGAATTCAATAACTACTTTAAAGAAGATGCTAACCACAATTATACTTGCTATGGTAATTCACAAGCAAAAAATGGAAATAACTATTTAGTATTAAATTTACGTGTCGATGGCACACAATATCCAAGAATCAACCCTGATTACTTCCAACCAGGTAATACATATGAATGCTGTGGATATTTATCACCATATTTTGATAAATATCAATTAATGTTGTTTAATAACACTAGCGAAACATATGTTGTTGATTTAGGAAAATTATCATAATAAAAAGGAAAGGTAAAAAAAATGAAAAAATTTAAATTATTTGCAATGGCCAGTTTATTGGCTGTTGGAGGATTCTCATTAACATCATGTAATAACACAAACAAAAAGATTGTTGATGAGGCAGTAAAGAGAATTTATGTTGACAAACAACTAACAAAAACTCAATATAATTTCCCTGCAGAGATGACGGTAAAAGTTGACGATAAGTCATATCAAATTCCAATTGACTTCTCAGCTGAGCCAGCTGATAGAATTACTTTTACAAAAGCTGATACTATGGTTTACGCAAATGTAAATCTTCCAGAAGAAAATGAGGAACCAATTGCTGGAAAAATAATTGCTACAGCAAAATACGAAAGTGCAACAGCTACTCGTGAATTTGAAGTAACTCTAATGCCAACTAAAAAGGAAGATGTTTCAGATGAACAAACTGTTGCACAAGCTAAAGCTGCTGCAGTTGGTGAAAATGTTACTATTTCTGGTGTTGTAGCAAATCCTAGAAACAATAACAAAGGATTCTATGTCGTCGATGGAACTGGCGCAATCTACGTTTATGACCAAAGCAATGCTGCTGGTGTTGGTACAACAATTGAATGGGGTACAAAAGTAAAACTTAAAGCATTACGTGGTGAAAACAAAGGCCAATACAATCAAAGTTCAGTCCAATTAATCTATAATGAAAGTGCTACTATTACCGCTATCGGTAAAGAAGCAATGCCATTAACTGGTGCCCAAGACCTCACAATTACTCAATTTAAGGCTTGGAAAGCAGATGGCTCTGAAGACTATTCTGGTGGATTCTATAAAGTAAGAGGATATCTTGCTAAATACACTCAAGCTGGAAAAAATTATACTAACTATGAAGTTGTTGATGATGCAGGAAATTACATCCAATTCTATGCAACAGATTCAAAAGTTTATGCAACAGAATTAGCAGATTACT
>ONAT01000031.1 GCA_900315885.1 uncultured Erysipelotrichaceae bacterium | reverse complement strand
TGTTTCTATATCGTTTCATTTGACCCTTTTTATTGCTTGTTTTTTTGTTTTATTCTTTTTTTCCCTTTATTTGTCGCATTTACTTGTTCCACTAACAAATTTCAACCACCAAATATCTCAATTATTTTCTAAAAATAATAATGATATTATTTTTATACTATGATATGATTATTAGTTGGGAAGAAGGCTTGTATTATGAATTACAATGATTTAGCGGATTTAATGTTTAGTGATGTAACAGAAACTATTGAAGATTTAGAAAAAAGATTTCCTAAAAGAGATTTACCTGATGGAGCTTTAGTCACAAGATTTGCCCCATCACCAACTGGCTTCTTACACACTGGTTCTCTTTTCACATCATTAATTGCTTATAAATTTGCCAAGGACACTAACGGGGTGTTTTATATTCGTCTTGAAGATACAGATACCAAACGTGAAATTGAAGGTTCTGGTAAAGACCTACTTAAGCAACTACGTGAATTTGGTATTGTACCAATGGAAGGCTATTTAGGTGACTCGGAAAAAGGAAATTACGGGCCTTATAAACAATCAGATCGCGCAATGATATATCGCACTGTTATCAAAGCACTCGTCAAGAAAGGAAAGGCTTATCCTTGTTTCTGTACACAAAGTGATTTGGAAGAATTACGTAACAAACAAGAAGCACAAAAAATCACTCCGGGATATTATGGACAATACGCTAAATGTCGTAACATTCCTGTTGATGAAGCTATAAATAGAATTAAAAATGGCGAACCATATGTTGTTAGATTCAAAAGTTCTGGCAATCATGAAAATAAAATTACAGTTCATGATTTAATTCGTGGCAATTTAGAGTTATCACAAAATGATCAAGATATAGTTATTTTAAAAAGCGATGGACTTCCAACATATCACTTCGCTCACGCTGTTGATGATCACTTTATGCGCACAAATTGTGTAACACGTGGCGAAGAATGGTTATCATCTTTGCCAATCCACATTGAATTATTTAATGCTTTAGGATTTGAATTACCTCAATACGCTCACTTACCAGTAATTATGAAACTTGATAATGGTAATAGAAGAAAATTATCTAAGAGAAAAGATGATGAAGCTGCTGTTTCTTATTTCTTAAAAGATGGTTATCCTTCTGAAGCACTTATTGAATATTTGCTTACAATTGCTAATTCCAATTACGAAGAATGGAAAGCTGAGCATAAAACAACATCCAACGATGAATTTAAATTAAGCTTTGATAAGATGTCTCTTGATGGTGCACTTTTTGATATTATGAAACTCAAGTTCATTTCTAAAGAAATCTTATCAAGAATGAGCAAAGAAGAAATAACCGCAAGAGCCTTAACTTGGGCTAAAAAATATGATTCAAATTTATTAGATTTAATCACACGTGATGAACAATACTTTATGTCAATTATGAATATCGAAAGAGAAAAAGAAAATCCTCGTAAAGATTACGAAAAATTTTCTGACATATTCCCAATTATTAAGTTTTTCTATAAAGATTATTATCTTGAATTAATGAAAAATGAATTACCATTTAATCCATTTATAGATAAAGAAGTTACCAAATCATTACTCAATGAATTTGTTGATACACTTGATTTATCTTTAGATGAGCAAAACTGGTTTAATTCTTTAAAAGAGTTAGGAAAGAAATATAAATTTGCAGAAAGTAATAAGATTTATAAGCAAAACAAAGACTTATATATTGGTCATGTAGGTGATGTTGCAGAAATTTTACGTATTACTTTAACATCATCAAAACAAAGTCCAAATTTGTATTATGTTTTACAAATCTTAGGCAAAGACCAAATTAGAGAAAGAATCGATTTTGTCATCAATAACAAATTATAAAAACCAAGCTATATTTAATCATAAATATTGATTGCAAAAAATCTTTATCCATGGTTAAATATAGTCAATGGTCCCATCGTCAAGTGGTTAAGACACAGCCCTCTCAAGGCTGGATCGCGGGTTCGAGTCCCACTGGGACTACCATTAAAGAAGCATAGGTTTGATACTCGTTATCAAGCCTTTTTTCATACTTAAATAAGGGTTTAAATCCCGATTTTGGTATGTTAGAAGAATCAATTTGATACAATAATTGTTAAATATAAAAGATAAGCACCAATTTATTGTGTATTTGAAGTATCTATAAAAAAGCGATAGCTTGCTATAAAAAAAACGAAAGGTACCAATAAAAAAACGATAGCTCTATAAAAAACGATAGGGGCAATATAGTGTTTTAAAAGTTTAATATTGGTGAATAATACATTTTTGACATCGTTTACACATAAAAATGGCGTAATAATGGCGTAATAAACTTGTATTTTGGCGTAATAAATGTTATAATATGATCAAAGGCAGGTAGATTTTATGAGATTTGTTGAAACTGACAAAGTTGAATTAAAAGAAAAAAATAGCGATTCTCTCCCAAAAGAAATTGAATCGTTTCTAAATACAGAAGGTGGAGTGTTGTATATAGGAATTAATGATGATGGAGCTGTGGTCGGTGTAGAAAATATCGATTCTATATTAAGGCTTATTTCCGATATTCTTTCTGATCAAATAGAACCAAATGCTATTGATTGCGTTAGACCAGAAGTTGAATTTGTCGGCAGTAAGGCCATCATAAAAATTAATATCAAAAAGGGATATTCATCTTTATATTGCATAAAGAAATATGGCTTTTCTTCTAATGGCTGCCATTATCGAGTTGGGACTACTTGCAAATCAATGACAATGGAAATGATTAAGAAAAGATTCGAAGCCGGATTGTCTTCCTTAGATATGATGGTTAGGAGAGAATCGTACTATAGTGAAATGAGATTTACTAAACTTAAGATGCTTTTGATTGAAAATGGATATCATCTTGAAGAAAATTCATTTGAAAGAAATTTTAAATTAAGAACTAACGATGGATCTTATAACTATCTAGCTGAATTATTGTCAGATGAAAACTCAATACCTTTCATTTTTGCAAAGTTTAAAGGAAAAACTAAAGCAACATTCTCAGAAAGAAGCGATTACGGAAACCAATGCATAGTTTTAGCTTATGAGAGAATGAAAGAAAGATTAAGGTTAGAAAATATTTGTAAGACGATAACTAATCCGAGACCAAGAAGAGATATATATCTTTATGACATGGATGCAGTCAATGAAGCTTTAGTTAATGCGATTATTCACAATGATTATAGAATCACAGATCCTCAAGTTGCTTATTTTGATGATAGGTTGGAAATAATTTCACACGGAGGATTGCCTAATGGCTTAACAAAAGAAGAATTTTTCAATGGCGTTAGCAAACCAAGAAATGAACAGTTGATGGACATTTTCACAAGACTAGGAATTGTGGAACATACTGGTCATGGTATACCTGTGATAGTTGAAAAATATGGAGAAAGTGCATTTGAAATTAGTGAAAGTTATATTAGGGTTACAATTCCTTTCAATAGAGAAGTTCTATTAAATCATGGCGCAATAAGTGGCGCAATAAGTGGCGTAAATAGAGATGAACTAGAAGCAAAAGAAAAAATAATACTTTCTGAAATTGAAACTAATCCTAATCTTTCAACAAGAGAATTAAGTGAAAATTTGAATATACCATTTAGAAGCGTCCAAAGATATATATCTAATCTGCGTGAAAAGGGATTTATTGAAAGAGTTGGAGCTAATAAAAATGGATATTGGAAAGTTATAAAATAACAGCTTCTAGTCTTGTGGTTGATGAATATGTAGAGGTTGAATGTTATGGCGATAAAATTACATTAACAAAGACAACTCCACCAGAAGCAAAAAAGCACAAAAAATCATTAGAAGAGAAAGTTAGAATGCTTGATAAAAGGCAAAGAGCCAAATTAGCTAACTTAATAGACAAGTTATAATATTAAATAATTGTTGTGATTTAATTTTGAAAGTAATTTATACACCAAAATGATATAATTTTAAAGAACTTGGAGGAAAATAACATGAAAAATAAATTTTTATGTATCGGATTAAGTCTTTTACTAGGAGTTACATTTTTAAGCGCTTGTAACAATAATTCTGAAAATGTAGTTGATAATAAAGAAAACAAAGATGCTATAGAATTTGATGCTGACGTTTGGAAATCAAAAGATTATGTAGCTAGATATAATATGATTGATTCTTTATTTGAAAAAGAAAATTTTAATGATTTTAGATATACACTTCAAGATTTAACTAATTTATTAGGCGAACCAGACAAAACTGATACGCTTGTTTTAGAAACATATCCAACTCAATTTGGAGGGTATCAATATTATTATTGGGTTGATTCACAAAAATATTCAGGAAGACGTGAATGGATATTATTTAGCATCACTCAACAAAAAAAAGTTGGCAGATATAGCATAGATGCTTATGGTTATAATGATGACTTTAATGATGATGTATCAATTGATTTATCTGATGGATATGGCTATTGAGAGTTTACAGCAATAAAGCAATATTATGTTGTCTTAAATAATTATACTGGCCGTGAATGTTTGAATTAGAAAAAGTGATGAATAATCAATATTAAATAATATATGTGATTTGATATTGAAAGCACCCACTTAATAGGGGTGTTCAATATTGATAACATCCATTTAATAGGGGGTGTTCAAAATACCTTTAGGGTGTGCAAATCGTTCTAGGGGTGTGTACTTTTTATGATAGGCGTGTGCAACCTTGTATTAAAATGGTTCATCTTTGCCAAAATAAAATTTATACGGGAATTCCCGTTTTTTTTATTTTTGATACAACTTTGATACAGAAAATTGAGAAAATTAATATTAATCCTTTTAGCCTAGATTCTTGAAATCCACCTCCGATTTACTTCGCATTTTAGCAAAGTCTAATGCGTTATCAATTAAAAAAATAATATATTTTATTAACATTGACAAAGCTAAGTTTTTCCAAAATTTTTATAGACTTTGCTGAAGTATTCTTAAAATTGAAACTGAAAATGAATTTTCTATTGATATTCCTATTTTCATAATACTCCGCATGACCTTATTGATGTTATTTGCAATAAATAATCATAATGGGACGAAGAAAATAAAAGTATAGAAATATGTATAAGAAATAAATAATTATTTTATACATTGGTCAACTAATATTTTTATTATTTTTTCATTTGTATCTTTTCGATAATAAATACCATAAGTGAATGAAGGGGAATCAATAAAATCAATACTTATAAGATTAATATTATTTATATCTACAAGAGATTCAGGAATTAATGAAATACCAAACCCAGATTCCACAAGAGTTGAAGCAATTTCAAAAGAAGAACAAAATTGAAAATCTAATGTACTCTTTCCTGCAATTAAGTTAAGTTGAAGTTGATTCATTTGATTAGTTAAAAGTAAAGGATCAATCAAAATGATCTTTTCTTTTTTTATGTCATCAAAAGTTAGACCATTTTTTGAATATAAAGAGGAATCTTTTTTTATAATACAAACAAGTTTATCTTCTTTTATTTTTTGAAATAAAATATTATCATTAGTTTTATTTGAATCAAAATGAGCAAAGAATAAATCGATTGTTCCATTTTCAAGAAAATAAAATAATTGGTCTCTATTGGCAATTTCAATTTTTGGGTGAAAATTAACAATCTCTTCATTTAAATATCTCAATATTTCTTTAATAGTTCTTAATTGTATTAGATTGGAACATCCAATTGATAGTGCGTTAACAGGAATATCCTTAGATGATTTGTAACGCATCTTAGCTTGTAGAGCGATAGAGATAATTTTTTTTGCGTCACCAATAAAAGAAATACCTTCTTGTGTTATTTCTACAAAACGAGTAGATCTCTTAAAAAGAACAGTATTAAGTTCATCTTCTAAAGTTTTAATTTGATGTGTGATCGCCGGTTGAGAAATATTTAATTGTTCAGCGGCTTTAACAAAACTTAATGTATTTGTAACTGCAAGAAAACATTCTAATTGAAAAGTGTTCATAGTTATTACCTTCCTATAAAAATGATAGATTAATAAAATAATTTTATCAATAATAATAAAATTGATTTAATAATTTAGCACTCTTGTATTGACATTGCTAAAAAGAAAACTATAATATGGTTGGCACTTGAAAAAAGAGAGTGCTAAAAACAGATAAACAAAAATATGCTTAAATAAAGAAAGCAGGAGGTAATTAATATGATAAAACCATTAAATGGTAATGTTATTTTAAAAAAAGAAATAAAAGAGAATAAAACTGCCAGTGGTATTGTTTTATCTCAAAAAAAGGAAGAAGAGGAATTTGCTCATATAGTTGCTTTAAGTAATGATGAAGAAGTTAAACAACTTTCTTTAAAAGTAGGCGATAAAGTCCTTTTCAAGAATTATAGTACAACTAAAGTTAATTATGAAGATGAAGAATATCTAGTTGTCTCATATAAAGATATTCTTGCTGTCTTAGATTAGGAGGAAGTTATTATGGCTAAAACAATTAGATTTGGAAATAATGCGAAAGAAGAAATGCTTGCCGGTATTGATGAACTTTCAAATACAGTAAAGGTTACATTAGGCCCTAAAGGAAGAAATGTTGTTCTAGATAAATCTTATGGCTCACCATTAATTACAAATGATGGTGTGTCAATTGCTCGAGAAATCGAATTTGAAGATCCTTTTAAAAATATGGGAGCAAAGCTTATTTATGAAGTAGCTAACAATACAAATGATGTAGCAGGTGATGGCACTACAACCGCGACCCTATTAGCACAAAAGATGATTCATGAAGGTTTGAATGATGTTAATAAAGGTGCTAACCCTGTTCTTATGCGAGAAGGCATTGATATTGCCTCTAAAAAAGTTAGTGATAAATTGCTAGCTCATTCAAGAAAAATTGAATCTACAAAAGATATTGCTTCTGTAGCTACTATCTCATCTGGTAGCAAAGAAATAGGGGATATAATTGCTAAAGCAATGGAAACTGTTGGAAAAGATGGAGTAATCAATGTTGATGATTCTAAGGGATTTGAAACATCACTAGAAGTAACTGAAGGATTAAAATATGATAAAGGTTTTATATCTCCATATATGTTAGGGGATAGAGAAAAGAAAGATATCACACTAGAAGATGCTTATGTATTAGTTACCAATAATAAAATCAATTCTATTCAAGATATCTTACCTGTACTTGAAGAGGTTGTACAATCCCATAAACCTTTATTAATCATTGCAGATGATATTGAGCAAGAAGCATTACAAACTATTATCTTAAATAAATTACGTGGCACATTTAATGTCGTTGCTACGAAGGCTCCAGGATTTGGTGATAGTCAAATTCAAGAAGAACAAGATATTGCTTTACTAGTGGGCGCTAAATTCATTGAAAAAGATTTGGATATGAAACTTGAGGATGTTAGTATTAATGATCTTGGAACAAGTAAGAAAATTATTGTTGCAAAAGATTCAACAACAATTATTGGAGGTAATGGTGATAAGAAACGTTTACAAGAACATATTGATAAACTAGAAGCACAATTAAAAGAAACTACATCTAAGAATGAATATGAACAAATTGCTAAACGTTTAGCTAAACTATCAAACGGAGTTGCTTTAATAAAGGTTGGAGCAACTACTGAAAGTGAATTAAAAGAAAAGAAATTAAGAATTGAGGACGCTTTAAATGCCACAAAAGCAGCAGTTAAGGAAGGAATCGTCAGTGGAGGTGGTGCTTCATTAATCAATATTTATAAGGAAATAAAAGATGAATTAACAAGCGATGTAGTGGATGTACAACGTGGTATGAATGTTGTTTTGAATTCTTTAAGCGAACCTCTATATCAAATCGCAGAAAATGCCGGATATTCAGGAAAAAATATTGTTGAACAACAATTAAAAGAGAAAGAAAATTTTGGTTTTAATGCGAAAACTGGAGAATGGGTAGATATGTTTAAAGAAGGAATTGTCGATCCAACCATGGTGACAAGAAGCGCAGTATTAAACGCTGCTTCAATCGCGGGATTATTCTTAACTACTGAAGCTGCAGTTGGAACTATAAAAGAAAAAGAACAAACAAATAACGTAGACACAATGTATTAATAAAAAAGAAAAGGAGTGATTTATTATGTTTATGCCTAGTATTTTTGGAGAAAGTCTTTTAGATGATTTGTTTGACTTTAATAAAAATCATCAAATTGAAAATAAACTATATGGAGATAAGGCAAAAGATCTTATGAAAATTGATGTTAAAGAAAATGAACATGATTTTGAGGTATTTGTTGATCTACCAGGATTTAAAAAGGAAAATCTAAAATTAGATCTTACTGATGGATATATTACTATAAATGCAAATAAAACACTTGAAGAGGAAGATAAGAAAAAATATATTCGCAAAGAAAGATTCTATGGATCTGTTAGTAGAAGTTTCTATGTTGGTGACTCAATAAAGAAAGAAGATATCAAAGCAAAATTTGACAATGGTGTATTAACATTATCTATTCCAAAAGTTGAACCAAAAGAAGAAAAAGAACAAAACAATTATATTGCTATTGAAGGATAGTTTATTTGAAAGACAGTTTATCATAAGTGATAAGCTGTTTTTTTAGTGTGACGGGCATGCCATATATCTAAAGGGTGAAAGTCCCGAGTAGGAAAGCCGTTATAACTACATAGCGAAACTCAAGTCTAGACCTAGAGAAATTCTTTGATAAGGTTCCACAAGATAAATTAATCCGACTTGTAGATAATATGGTTAATGATAGTGATGTAACTGCATTAATCCATAAATATCTAAAAGCGGGTGTACTCATTAATGGAGAGCTTGAAGAAACAACAATAGGGACTCCACAAGGAGGAAATCTTTCACCTTTATTAAGTAATATCTATTTAAATGAACTTGATAAAGAATTAGAAAGAATAGGCTTTTCATTTTGGAAAGACAAAGGAGAATGGAAGTCTAAACCCCATAAAGAAAGTTTTAAGAAACTATTTCTTAAATTAAAGAAATAAGTAAAGCGTTCTTGGAGTGTAGATTTAACTTATCGAATTAAAAAGATAAATGAAGTCTTAAGAGGTTGGATTAATTATTACCGACAAGCCCCAATGAAAAAAGCGTTAGAAGGTAGGATTGGTCCATGGGTGAGGAATGCAATTAGAGTAGTTATTTTGAAACAATGGAAAATCCCAAGTAAACAAATCCCTTCATTAGTTAAACTGGGAATAAATGAAGAAGAAGCAAAAGGACTAACCTATTGTAGAAGAGGCTATCAATTTAAGAGCCACTCTTGTGTAATCCAAAGAGCAATTTCAAATTCACGACTAAAGAAAAGAGGGTTGTTAGACCCTCTTGAGTACTATCTTAAAGTGATAGCATAGATTGTTTATTTAAACCGCCGTATACGGAAGACCGTACG
>ONAT01000032.1 GCA_900315885.1 uncultured Erysipelotrichaceae bacterium | reverse complement strand
TTAAGAAACTAGACTAATAAAATGGTCTCATTTCTTTCGGAAAAAGTAAAATTTAATTTTTTGACTTTATTGTTGCATTTACTTTTTCAAGTAACATTTTTTCCAATGTATGTGCTTTCATTTTACAAAATATTGACAAAAATATATAAATAATGATATTATTTAGCCACAAAAAGCTATTAGGACGATTGAATGTCCTGTCGGAAAGGAAAATAATTATGAAAAAAAAGGCTCTTTTTGTATTAAGCATGTTAATGCTTGCTAGCTGTAACCAAACACCAAGTGCTTCCGTTACACCTTCTACACCTGATGTCCCATCGACAACACCAAGCGTAGTGCAAGAAGTAAAACATGCAGTATCAGTCCCCACAGATGTTAAGGGAGTTTATGTAACAGCATCAGTAAGTGAAGCTGTTAAAGACGAAGTCGTTAAAGTCACTGTCGCAATGACAGATCCATCTAATTACGAGTTAAAAACTGTTAGTGTTGGTGAAAATGTTTTAACTGGTACAAAAGATGAAAACAACGATAATGTTATGCATTATGAATTTACAATGCCAGATGCAGACACTGCTATTACCGTTGTCACAGCTAAGAAAGAGGCTCCAAAGAAAGATCACACATTATCTTTTGAAGGAAATGGCTTAGCATATGCAATTAATATGCCAGGTGAAGCTAATACTAATGAAATTGTTAAATTTAAAGTAGCAGCTCAATCAGGCTATGAAATTACAAAAGTATCTGCAAAAGCAGGAGAAACTGATGTTCGTGTTACTGGTGACCCAATTACAGGTTACACAATGGTTATGCCAGATGCAGATGTAACTATTACTGCTGAAGCTTTAGGTGCTTACTTTGAAGTAACTGCTGATGATGAAGAAATTGTTTTCGTACCAGAAGGCTCATCTTATGATAGCAATAAGAAAACAGTTGCTGATTTCGTCGGAGGATTTAAAATTGGTGCTGAAGTTTCAACTTCAACATCAAAATTCATTCGTGCTGGTACCGAAGTTGAATTAATCGGTGCACGTAACGCATTTGCTGATAATGTTCGATACTTTGCAAATGGTAATCAAATGGAAACAGGCACAGATGAAGAATATTTAACATACAAATTTGTTATGCCAGCTAAAAATGTTGAATTAACTGTTCAAGCTGATCAAAAGCATATTAATTTAACTACTGAGAATGATGCTCATATTACAAGTAGTTTCTACTTTAAAGATGCTGATGGTAATAAGACACCTACTACAAGTGCTTTAGCAGGACAAACAGTCTATATTGACTTTGCTTGTACTGATGAAGAAAACTTCAAACTTGGAACACCAACTGGAAAAGTTTCTAGATACACAGATGTTACAAAATTCGCTACATCTGATTATGAAATCTCTGTTTCAAAAATCGAAGGCAATACTTATTCAATTATTGTACCAACCGTTGTTGCTGCAGCAGGTGATATTGTAATTAAAGGCCCTGAACTAGAATTAATCTACAAAGGAAAAGAATTCGTTGGTGCTTACAAAGGATATAACTTCTATTCTTCCAGCAGTCCAACAACTGCATCACTAAACGCAGATGGAAGTGCAAAAATTGGTTCTTCTTCATACACTATTACTGGTGTTGATGAAATAAATAAGACAGTTACATTAGATACTGAAGCAAAGACTCGAACAATTAGATATGATGGCGATATTATTTGGACAACATATGATCCAGATGCTAAAGGAAAATACACAGATATCTATGCATTTATTAAAGCTGAAGGAACTGTTTCATTTAAGAAATATGGAAATATCAGTTCATTTGCAATTTATCAGTTATCTGAAGATGGTGTTGTTAAAGGAACACTTGCTATAGATGGCACAAATAAAGTTGCAGCACTTAACCCAGAAATCACAATGATTAGTGGCGATGATATCTTTGCAACAGGCGCTAAATTCGTTGTTAAGAAAAATGGTGAATTAATTAAGGTTTGTGGTGTTGGTGCAGAATACGGCACATACACAAACGGTACAGACACTATGGTTCTTGATGGCGATGGCAAAGTAACATTCAATGGAACAGAAGGTACATACGTTATCTCTGGTACAAAAGTAAGTGTTACAATTGGTGGAGTTACAACTGACTACACTATTAATGTTCAAGAAAAGACATTTACTGCTTATGTAGTAGCTACTAATCCATTCTATGTTGGTACATTCACTGGTTCTTTAGAAGGATCAACAGGTCGTAGTTATGACTGCACATTAATTATTAAGGCAGATAAAACTGGTACTTACACATATAATGGCACTACATATACATTCTCATTCACTGATGCGGATATCAAAAACGGCACAGAAATTAGTTTCACTGATAACCAGAACAGAGATGTAACATTAACAATTGAAGAAGTTAATAATTTAATCGCTATTTATTTTGAAACACCTGCTGGTGCATATTTCAAAGGCGACTTAGCTAAAATTGCATAATTGACTATTTGAATAATTAATTAAGATAGACACATCTTGTATTAGATGTGTCTTTTCTTTTTGTTTGAAAATGAACAGGAAAATGATATGATTATAAAGGTGATAATAAATGCATATTGAATTAGAAAAAATGCCTAATACGAGAGATTTGGGCGGAATGACTAGTAAAGACGGAAGAAAAATAAGAAAACACATGTTATTAAGAAGTGGACAGTTATATGCAGCGACACAAAGTGATATCGATATTTTGGTTAATGAATACAATTTGGGCTTAATTGTGGATTTCCGTTCTTTAAGTGAAAAGGAAGAAAAACCAGATCCAAGTATTAAGGGTGTAGATTACATTTATAACCCTATTATGAAACAAATAACTAAAGGTATTACTCGCGATAAAAAAAGTGATAATGATACAGTTAAAATGATTATTTTAGATATGGCAAATGATTTAAAGCGTGCTGAACAATACATGGTCAAAATGTATGAAGATTTAATTAACAATGACTATGCTTTAAGCCAATATGGTAAGTTTTTAGATTTGCTTTTAACAAATAATTATAAAGCTATTTTATGGCATTGCACTGCAGGAAAAGACCGTGCTGGACTTGCGACAGTTTTAGTTTTAGAATGTTTAGGAATTCCTCGTGAAGATATTATCAATGATTATTTGTTAACAAATAAATATGTGCAAAATGACATAAATAAAATGGTTAATAGTATTAAAGCAGAATATGATTTTCCTATTATTGAAGATGTTGTTAAAGCTTTATTTGGCATTAAAAGAGAATATATGGAAGATGTATACGCTACAATTGAAAAAGAATATGGAAGTGTAGAAAATTTTCTTGATAAAAAGCTGGGGATTGATAATAAAAAAATCCAAATAATGCGTGAACATTATTTAGAATAAAAAAGTTTGAAAATTTTAACATATTGAATTAAAATTCACATTGCTCACTCGGAGGGCAAAGTATTCGTTAGAAATATTAGCTGGATAAGGTGGTAGGTTGGGAAACCTATGGCTTTGTCTGGCTTTTCTTTTGGAAGCGTTATATTAATGGATATTTTGCATGATAAAATAAGTAAGTTATATTCTAAATACTTATTAGCAGCATTTGGAAGTGCGCTTATCTCTTGCATATATGGATTAGTAGATATGGCTGTGGTTGGTCAATATTATGGTCCAACTGGTTCACCAGCCATGGCAGTAAGTGCTCCTATATGGAATATTATTTATAGTTTAGGTTTACTTGTTGGTATTGGTGAATCTGTTTTGTTTTCTTACTTTAAAGGAAAAGTAGAAAAAGACAAAGGTAATTTGCATTTTTCCACCGCCATTATTTTAGGAGTTATTATATCAATTATCTTATGGCTCGCTATTTGGATTTTTGAAGATAATTTATTATTTTTTTTGGTGCGAGAAATGAACAAATAATGACATTATGTAAAGAATATTTGTTAACAATCAAATTTATTGTCCCTTCGTTTGTTTTCTCACAAATTCTAGCTGCTTTTTGCGTAATGATGGTAATCCATTATTAGCCTCAATTGCGGTGATTTAGGGTGGTATATTTAACGTATTTGGCGATTATTTCTTTGTGTTCCCATTAAATAGGGGATGGAAAGAGCAGGACTTGCTACCGCACTTGGCTCAGTGATATCGGTATTAATCATGCTCACGCATTTCTTTAGTAAAAAGAACACATTAAAATTTAGTTTTAACAAAGATACCAAAAATTGCATTTTGCCAATTGTCCAAAACGGATTTTCAACTTTTATTGTTGATGTAACTATGGGATTTCTAACAATAATATTCAATAATTTGATTCTATTATATCTTAACGATAATGCTTTAGCGGTATATGCCGTAATTATTGATGTCAGTAAAATTGTTCAATGCTCAGCATATGGAATCGGTCAAGCTGTTCAATCAATTATTTCAAGCAATTTTGGCACAAAAAATGGTGAAAGAGTCAAAGAAATGTTAAAACTTAATATTATAACTAGTTTTGTTTTAGGACTAATATGCACATTAATTGTTATAGCAATTCTGAATCTTATTATTAATGTCTTTATGTCCCCCAATAGAAGAAGTCTTGGCTATAGTACCACGTATAATGCGTATATACGCAATATCATTTATATTACTTCCATATAACGTATACGCTACATATTATTTCCAAGCAATTTTAAAAGAAAAAGTCTCAATAGTAATCTCTTTAGCTCGTGGAATTGTATTAAGTGGCATTATTCTAATCTTATTGCCTTTGGTGTTTGGTGGTAATGCAATTTGGTGGACAATGCCTATTACTGAATTAATATTTGCAATTTATGTGACTATTAAAATAGCAAAAACTCTAAGAAAACAATGATTTATTAACATTTTTAATGAATAAGGGAAAAGAAAAATAACAAAATATTAATTTACACTTTACTTTTCCCTTTGTAATCGGTAAAATATCTAGGTATGGCGGATGTGGTGAAGTGGTTAACACATCTGGCTGTGAACCAGACACTCGTCAGTTCGATTCTGATCATCCGCCCCATTTAGAATGAAATGTCCCCCAAAATTTTGCCCAAATAGGGTAAAATGAAAAGGGGGATTTTTTTATGAAATTAACTCTAGAAGAAAAGCTTGAAAATGTTAAATTACACATAGAAGATGGAGTGCCACTTTATGAAATACAAAGAACGAGAGGCTAAAATGTTTCATCACTCAAGTATTTTGTGGCTCTTTTTAATAAGAATTTATAGATGTTAAACATCAACGATTGAGCGTTTGCGCATCAAATAATTTGTGACATTCGTTCATAAAAATGATAATAGGGGGTGCCAAATGACACTTCTTATATTTATATCTAATTGTTAGAATATTTTTGTATTAAAAGGAGCAATTTGAAATGAAAAATAAAAGGCTATATTTTCTTTGACACTTCCATTGTTAATTTCTTGTAGATAAAACAATAATATTTTGTCTACAAAATATGAGAATAAAGGAAATTATCATTGAAGTGTTTGTTAAGCTGAAGACTATAATGAAAAAATATAAATTCCCTATCTTAAGGAGGTTAATGTACTATTGGGAAATAAAAAATAAATAGTGCAAAATAATATGTACAAGAAAAAATCATCTATTATAGCCGCAATGTTTGCTTTATTGTTAACTTGTTCTCTTGTAAGTTGTGGTAATAAAAATAGTACAAGTACAAGTCAACAAACATCTACTCATGTTCATGATTATTCTAATGTTTGGAGCCATAATGAAACTCAGCACTGGCATGATTGTAAAGATTCGTCATGTGCTGAAAAGAAAGATGTAGCTAATCATACTTTTAATTGGAGTGAAAAAACTCCTGCTGGAGTTCATAAAGATAAAGTAGAAGAAGGTACTTGTTCTATTTGTAATTATAAAACTACTAGAACCATTAAAGAAACAGCAATTCATAGTTATGATACCTCTAAATGGCTATATGATGAAAATAGCCATTGGCATGCTTCTAATTGTAATGAATTAGATCCGGCTCATGATGTAATGAAAATTGACGAAGCTCATCATAGTGGTGAATGGACTACCAAAGTAGAAGCCAATTATGGTGTTGATAAAGTAATTCAAAGAGATTGTGAAGTGTGTGGATATCATGAAGAAAAAACATTAGAAGGAACTAAGCTTGCTCCTAAAACTAGAGAAATTGAAGCTAATATTCCTGAATTAACTTATAACGGAGTACCTCAACCAGTTGACCCTTATCTTACTATGACTAATAATATAGGTGGCTTAACTGTTGAATATAGAAAAAAAGGTGATAATCTATTTACTAATAACGTCCCAGTTAATGCTGGAACTTATGAATATGTTGCTAAATTAAAAGGCACGGATGAATGGTTAGAAGCTTCTACTTATGGCGAGTATACTATTAATAAGGATACTATTTATATATCTGATGGTCCTTATACAATAAATTATGTAGAAAATCCTGTTGATAATTATTTGGAAATTACAACTGGTACAATTGATACTAATAGTATATCATTCTGTGTTGCTGCTAAATATAATGTTATAGGTAGAGCTAGCATTCCTACTAGTGAATTATTTATTCGCTTTGCTGGATCAATTAATTATAATGCTAATTATCGAGTTGCTATCGAAGGAAAAGATAGCTTTGAATTAGTTGTTTTAGATGCTTCTCCATTCTATTGTGGCATTCAAGATGTATTTAAAGTAGGAGATAATACAATTATTACAACTAAAATTGTTAAAGGTACTGTAAAAGTTGGTGATAAACTCTTCGTTAATAATGTTTATAAAGAAATTACTGTCAACGATATTTCTAAAAACAATGTTAAATTAACATCTGCCACTATTGGTGATGAAGTTGCTTTAAAAGTTTCTGGTGTTGATAGATCCGAATTATCTAGAGGAGATATTATTTCTGCTTTAAATACAGTTAAAAATTACGATGTCTTTAAAGCTACTGTTACTCTTTTATCAAAAGATGAAGGTGGTAGACATACTCCATTAACTAATGGATATAATCCAACATTAAGTTTTACTGATACTTTCTCACAATTTAGTGGTAAGTTTACATTCTCAGAAGATCTTGAATTATTTATGCCTGGAACTACTGAAGAAAATATTATGATTACATTAGATATGCCTAGACCACTTGTTATTAATGGTGAATTTAATATTTATGAAGGTGGTACAACTATTGGAAGAGGCGTTATTACTAATTTGCATGAGCATAATAATTTATATTTAACTACTGGTAAATGTGATTTATGTAATTTAAATAAACAAACTGAAGTTTCATTTACCGACCTTAAATTTACTTCCACTAACAATACATTCTATGCTAATGAATATAAATATTACTTATTAAAAATGGTTAAATCGCCAATGGCAAATTATGTTTATTATTATGATTTTGAAATAAGTGATGCAACTAATTTTGAATTTAGTGTTTATACAACTTCAGGAGCAGAATTAACATTAATTGATGGAAAATCATATCAATGTACATATCCAATGCAAGTAATTATGAGAGTTAAAGCTAAAAAAGAATCAACTATTGGTGATTGTACTACTACAATTACTAGAAGATCTGTTAAAGTACTGAAGAACTAATTATTATATATTTCTTAAAAAAATCTGGCTCTTTGAATTCTTGTGGGGTCGAAAGAAAACAATAAGAGCTAATCGTGAAGAGCGATTAGCTTTTTTGATGCATTTTTTGAATGATTAATATAAAGAATTCTATTTCTGAAACGATCAGAATTGTTATAATCATAGCCAACATTATTATAAACTTAAATTACAACGTTTATGTCTTTAGTTATTGCGTTGCCCAAGCTACCATATTAACTGTTTAAAAGAAAAATTTTAAGTCTTTTATAATAGAAACAAAAATGATTAAGTGAGTATACTTCTTTGGGTTTAAAGATACTAAATTGATTAATTAAGTAATATCAAATGTTTTTGGCATTAATAATATTGTTGTAATTAACATGTTATAAATTTTAACAATAAAAAAGCTTTGAAATCTAATTGCAAATAGGGTCACATTTTTTATCGCCCCAAAAGAATTCAAAGAGCCATTTAAATTTTGTTTTTTTTTGCTAATTTAATAGATTTTACAAAAATTAACGAGCTAAAAAATACTGACAAATTATCTAGAATTTGCAAACAAAAAAGTAACACACCAATTGTGATTATTAAAAATGGATATAGTGATATGGTTCTTATGAGTGTCGAACTATATGAAGAAATCATTGCTAAAATACAGGTGGCTTTTCTAATAAACAAAGCAACCTATGATCCTACAAAAAATGATGGCAATATTGGATTAAATTCTTTTATTAAGAAAATTATTAATTGATAACTATATCGCTTTTATGAAATAGACATAGAAGTAAAAATAATCAAAATTATTTATGCGATGATGAATTACATAGAAATATTATAATAAGTTTTATTGAAATATTGCGCAGTTAGTAAAAAATCACATAATCATGAGAAAAATAGATGAAATTGCCGTATTGGAAAAATATATGTTTTTTTAGTAGAACAGGCGAAGTTTTTTTAATGTTTTATAAAGTCTACAAAAAAATAGTCAAAAACGTCGACGATATTGGAAATGATGATCTAACAACATATAACGAACTATTTGCATTAGTATTTGTCACACCATATATTGCATCGAACACAAACTATCGCTAAAGATGGTGAATATTGCGACTATTATATTACAGGGAATAAGAAATAATCGTTTAATTAGGTTAATTAAAGAATCAAATGCAACAAACCAAAGGCAAAAGAAAAAATAGATAAAATAAACGATAAAATCAGTAAAAAATTAAAGTATACTTTAAAAA
>ONAT01000033.1 GCA_900315885.1 uncultured Erysipelotrichaceae bacterium | reverse complement strand
CCAAAGATAACTAAGCTCTTTAATAGTTTGAAATAATCTTTGGAAAAAGTAAAATTTACTATTTCGTTTTATTTGTTGCATTTACTTTTTCAATTAACAGTGGTTGAAATTATGAAAAATTTTAAAAAAGACTTGCAAAATCATATAACACTATATATAATTAACACGTGTTGCAGGCGTAGTTCAGTGGTAGAACACCACCTTGCCAAGGTGGTTATGCGGGTTCGATTCCCGTCGCCTGCTCCATTTTTTTTGCTTTAATACCTATTTGTTGACTATTTTTAAGTTAATAAATAGGTTTTTTTAATAGATATAAGTATATAATGCACTTTTTCAAAAAATATAAATAAATATAAATAGGAACACTTTATTTAAAATTTGAAAGAGAGAGTCTATGGATATATTTTTTGGCATTATTATTCCTTTTATAGGTACAACACTTGGAGCTTCAATGGTTTTCTTTACAAAAGGCAAGGGCAATGAGGCACTTGAAAAATTAATGGTAGGATTTGCATCTGGAGTTATGATAGCGGCTTCAATATGGTCGCTTATTTTACCTGCGATTGAATTAGCAAACGTTAATTATAAATTGTCATGGCTTCCTATAGTTATAGGATTCTTGTTAGGAACGTTTTTATTGCTAATTCTTGATATTATTATTCCTCACATACATGCTTTAGGAGAAAAAGCAGAAGGCTTAAATAATAATAAACACAAAAAAAGAACGATGATGATGCTTGCAATTACCATCCATAACATACCAGAAGGTATAGCTGTTGGTGTTATTTTTGCTGGACTACTTTCTGAAACAGTTGGCATTTCATATTCATCAGCGATGGCATTAGCTATAGGTATCGCTATTCAAAACTTTCCTGAAGGTGCAATTGTATCTATGCCGTTAGCCCTTGATGGAAAACAAAAATTTAAATCATTTATTTTTGGGATGTTATCAGGAATTGTTGAACCTATAGCAGCCGGGCTTACATTACTATTATCAAAATTAATGGTGCCTATCTTACCATACTTATTATCCTTTGCTGCTGGTGCGATGATATATGCAGTAGTAGAGGAGTTAATTCCGGAATCTCAAATGGGAAGACATACTAATTTAGCCACTATTGGAGTTGCAATAGGTTTTCTATTAATGATGGTTCTTGATATATCGCTATAAACTATTATCTAATTATTCAGTTGACTTAAAAAATATTAACAAGATTTTAATTTGTGATATAATAAAAGACACTATAAGGGTATTTTGAGTTTATGAAAAATAAGTTGGATATTAAGAAAGAAAGACTAGCAATAGGATATACACAAGCAAAACTCGCTCAAAAATTAGGCGTAACTGAAAAATCAGTTTCTAAATGGGAAAGTGGTAGAGGAGAACCTAGTTTTGAGAATCTACAAAAAATGTGCATTATTTTTAATAAGAACATAAACAATGAATGTTGTGAGTTAAGAAAGAAAAAGCGCATGTTTTTTGCATTGAGAGTAGTAATAGCGGCTGTAAATTTTGCTTGTTTTGTTATTTCACTAATCGAAACAGCAAGTGTATATTTTCAATCGGGTGATTTGATTGTAATAGGTGAAGTATGCTATTCGACATTTAATAAAAATATATGCAATGTCGCATTTGTTTTATTAATATTAAGTGCACTTACACTAGCTTTTTCAGTATCTTCATGTTTTGAGTTTAAAAATAGAGAGATTTACTATGTATTTTATCTATTTGTTGTCTTATGCTCAATTACTAGCATTGCATTTTACGGAACATATTTGTTGTCTAAATGTATTTTAGCCATACAAATTTGCTTAATTATATTTTTGTTTTATTTATATGTTATAGAAAAAAGAAAAAAGGTGAATTAAGATGATTTCAAAAGAAAATTTTGGCAAGTTTATTGGACAACGAAGAAAAGATAATGGGATTTCACAACAAGAACTTGCGGCAAAAGTATGTGTTGATTATAAAACATTATCAAAATGGGAAAATGGTTCGTGTTTTCCTGACATTGAATCTATGGATTGCTTAAGCAGAGCACTGGATTTTGATATTACTGATGTTATCAACGAGAGGCTTGATATGACATGTTATGAATCAAAAGAAACTAAACAATTCAGACTGATAACTAATATTTCTTTTTTAGTTGTCACTGTTTTAATAGCAATTTTTAAGATAGTATTCTGGTATTCTGTACAATTCAAAAATACTGCTTTAGAAATTTTTATTTTTGCAACACTTTTTATTGTATTTTTTCTTGTAATTAATAAACCATACTTGTTATATAGAAAAAAGTTTGGTTTTGTCATAAAATTATTATCATTTTTATTAATTTGTGCATTGCTGATTTTTTAAATAACCATTTTTATAGATATAGGTAGAGTTGACATATCCCCTAATATAATGGTGGAAGGAGCGGCGCCTGCAAATAAAAATGAATAAGTTGCTTTTAATTTCCGGATTATTGATTGGTGGTGTCTCAGCGGATGTTGATTCGACTGTGTTCACGGAGAACACTAAGTTCGAGCGTCTCAACTATTTTGTTAATCATATGGATGACTATAATGATTTTAGGACACAAAATGGATATGGACCAACATCTATAGAATACATCAAAACCGTTCCTATTACCACGGCCTTGGGAGAATCCCTAGATGGTCGTTTACTAAAATTCAATGAAGGGTACATATTATTTGGTGAAGACAATATGATTCATAAAATGTCTTATACAAATGATATTAATATAGCGCGTACGGGCAACATTGAATTTTATGATGCAGGCGGGTTCTATGAACGCGAAAGCGCCACCAGTTCAATATTAGATGATTCAAATTCTATTGTGCCATTAGAAATACTTGAGACTACTGATAACACTGCTAGTACAAATAGCACAACGGATTCAGAAGGACATATTATTTATAATGGACAAAGACGACCGGGTAGAGGGGCTATTTATAATCCTGATGCATATGTTTTGGACCGCTATGGCAGTGGCTTTAATATGTTGGCATCAAGAACAATTAAAACACCATATAATAACTATGATCCTGCATTGTTGTCGACTCATTTAACCGCACAATATATGAAAAATGTAGGTATTAATGCATTTATATATGATGATATTAATGGACTTACAGTTGCAACAATGGGGTGTGACTTTGTTGAAAAAAGTTATGAACTGAAATATGGTCGTGCGTTAGCTCATAATTATGATGCTCAAACAGAAGAGCCTAATGTTTATCAAGAAATGTGGGATAATAACTGGACACCAAGGCCTAGCCAACTCACATTACCAGGAATTGCTTTACGAAAACATGCATATCAAGAATATGGCAGTATGATTGGATTAACATATAACAGAACAAAAGAATTAATTAAATGGTTCTGTGCTGAAAATAATTGGGCTGTAACCATTAATGAAACATCAAATAGATTTGCAAATCAAGCCGCACCAGTTTTGCTGGCACACTTGAATAAAAATAGAATGATGATGATGTGGCTACAAGAAAATTTAACGTATGTTCCACATTTTCAAATGGCTGCAGTTGGTTATAGACTCTATCGAAAAGTTGTTTTAACTGCGCTAGGAACTACGATAACGTATACTTGTGTGTTAGTTGAAGTTCATGACACATTATATGATGATCCAATGTTCTATGATGCGTATGAACCTGCCGAGTATGTTACGGTGGCTTCGCTTGTAACCACACCAACAAAATAAGCCTAGTTCTCTATGAAAATAGAGTTTAGGGGGTACTGAGGGCGTATCCTAATATGGAGAGTCGTTTCGCTTTTTAGCGGGCGGCTCTTTTCTATTTGTATTAATTAAGAAAAATGTAGTATTATATTTAGGATGTCCTTGTAGCTCAGCTGGATAGAGCGTCCGCCTCCTAAGCGGAAGGTCGTGCGTTCGAATCGCATCAAGGACGCCATAAATGTGTGCCTATGAGCACACTTTTTATACGCAAAAAAAACAACTCTAAAAAAAGATATAACTTATAGTAATTTTTTGTTTGATTTTTATTATATTTTGCTATAATAGTTGTGATTTAAAAACGGAGGTTATTTTATGAATAAAATAGCGGTCTATTCAGAAATCGGAAAATTGAAGACTGTTTTACTTCATGAACCTGGTTTAGAACTAACAAATTTAGTCCCAGACTATTTAGAGGATTTTTTATTTGACGACATTCCATGGCTTCCGTTAGCAAAAAAAGAACATCAAGCTCTTGCACAAGTTTTTAGAAATGCCGGAGTTAAAGTTGTTTATTTATCCGATTTAGTAACAGAAGCGCTAGATAGCAATGAATCAGTTAGAGATTCATTTATTAGTGATTTTGTTTTGGAGTCTAATATAGATGATAATGATGCGATAAGCAAATTAACAATGTATTTAAAATCAATAAAAGACACAAAGGAATTGGTTTTAAAAACTATGGTTGGAATTAAAAAAAGTGAAATAGATGTTAAGAGTGAAGGAAATCCTTTTATTACATACCCTATGCCTAATTTATATTTTGAAAGAGATCCTGTCGCGTGTGTTGGTGATGGTGTTTTAATAAATAGAATGTTCTTTAAAACAAGATGTCGCGAAACTATATATGGTAGATATATATTTACCTATCACAAAGATTATAAGAATGTTCCAAAATATTACGAACACAATGGAATTCCTAGCATTGAAGGTGGAGACATTATGATTCTTAACGAAAACACCTTACTTATAGGAATTAGTCAAAGAACAAAATTAGAGGCAATTAGAGAATTAGCAAAGAACTTGTTCTTAAAAAACAAAACAAGCTTCAAGACAATTGTTGCCTTTGAAATTCCGAAGAAAAGAACATTTATGCATTTAGATACTGTGTTCACACAAGTTGATAAATACAAATTTCTTTATTACAAAGAATGTTTTGAAAATGTTGGGATTATTAAATTAACTAAAAATGACAATTCAATCATAGAAGAAACGATTAATTCAAAATTTAAGGATGTTTTAGAAGAAATGTTGCAACACGAAGTAACACTTATTCCTTGTGGTGGCGATGATGATGTGGCCGCAGCAAGAGAACAATGGAGCGATGGAGCAAATTCTATTACCTTAAAACCAGGAGAAGTAATTGTCTATGAACGAAATGATATTACTAATCATGTTTTAAAAAAATATGCTTTAAAGATTCATTCGATTCCATCTAGTGAGTTGTCACGTGGCCGAGGTGGTCCACGTTGTATGTGTATGCCTCTTGAAAGAGAACCGGTTAAATAAAAAGGAGATTAACTATTATGAACTTATACGGAAGACATTTATTAACATTATTAGATTTTACACCAGAAGAAATTAATTACCTTTTAGATTTATCTAAAGATTTGAAAGAAAAAAAGAAAAGTGGTGTTAAAACGCATGTTTTAGAAGGTAAGAATATTGTCTTGCTTTTTGAAAAAGACTCAACAAGAACGCGTTGTGCTTTTGAAGTTGCTTGTAATGATTTAGGTGCGAGCGTAACTTACATTGGTTCAAGTGGCTCGCAAATGGGCAAGAAAGAAAGCATAAAAGATACCGCTCGTGTTCTAGGAAGAATGTTTGATGGTATTGAATATCGTGGATTTAAGCAAGAAACTGTTGAAACACTTGCAAAATATTCTGGTGTTCCTGTTTGGAATGGCTTAACAGAAAAATTCCATCCAACGCAAATCCTTGCCGATTTCTTGACAATCCAAGAACATAAAGGGGCATTAAATAAAATTAAATTTGCTTATCTTGGCGATGGCAGATATAACATGGGTAACTCTTATATGGTTGGTTCAGCTAAAATGGGAATTGACTTTAGAATGGTTGGACCAAAAGAATTGTGGCCAAGTGAAGAATTAATTGCAAAATGCAAGGAAATTGCTAAAGAAACAGGTTCAAAAATTACTTTAACAGAAGATATTAATGAAGGCGTTAAAGACGCTGATGTTATCTCCACTGATGTATGGGTTTCAATGGGCGAACCTGATTCAGTATGGGCTGAAAGAATTAAATTATTAAAACCATATCAAGTAAATAAAGAATTAATGTCAAAAGCAAAGAAAAATGCAATCTTCTTACATTGCTTACCTTCATTCCATAACTTAGAAACAAAAGTTGGACTTGAAGTATATGAAAAATTTGGCTTAAATGGTCTAGAAGTAACAGAAGATGTTTTTGAAGGATCACAATCAGTCGTATTTGATGAAGCAGAAAATAGACTTCACACAATTAAAGCTGTCATTTACGCTTCAATGGTTAAGTAATTTATGAAAATCGTTGTGGCTTTAGGGGGCAATGCTTTGGGAGAAACTCCTGCAATTCAAAAGCAAAATGCTATGATTACAGCAAAATATCTCATTGCACTTATTAAAGAAGGACATCAACTTATCATAACGCACGGTAATGGGCCACAAGTTGGATTAATTAACCTTGCTTTTGATGAAGGAAATAAAGTAAACGAAAAAGTTTATCAAATGCCATTTAGTGAATGTGGCGCGATGTCACAAGGATATATCGGTTATCACTTACAAAATGCTTTAATTAATGAAATGAAAGTGAATAACATCAATAAGCAAGTTGTTTCATTAATTACACAAGTTGAGGTAGACCCTAATGATAAAGCGTTTGAACATCCTACTAAACCAATTGGCTCGTTCTACACAAAAGAAGAGGCAATGAAGATGAATTGTCCAGTTGTAGAAGACGCTAATAGAGGATACCGCCGAGTGGTTGCTTCTCCAAAACCTCAAAAAGTTTTAGAAGAAAAAGCAATTAATTCTTTAGTGGAGCAAGGATATATTGTTATCACTTGCGGTGGAGGAGGAATACCAGTTATTTATAAAGATAATAAATATATTGGTGTTGATGCCGTAATTGATAAAGATTTTGCTTCTAGTAAACTTGCAAGTGATGTAAATGCTGATTGCTTACTTATTATTACTGCAATTAGTAACGCAAAAATAAATTTTGGTAAAGAAAATGAAAAAGATTTATTTGATGTCACTTGTAAAGATTTAGAAAAATATAATGCTGAAGGACATTTTAAAGCTGGAAGCATGAAACCAAAAATTGAAGCGTGTATTGCTTTTGTTAAAAATCATAGCGATAGAACGGCAATTATTACAAATATTGATGAAGTTAATGATGCCATTAAAGGCATAAAAGGAACAAGGATTAGAAATTAATTATTATGGGAAAATTAGAAGAAGTTAAAAATGGGGATTTGTATTACTATGGCTATAACTTACACGAAATAGCCAAAAAATTTGGAACACCTTTAAAGGTTACATTTTTAGATTTGATAAAAGATCGTGTTTTAAATTTAAAAGAAGCTTTTGATTTAGCAATAAAAGAGCTAGGATATGAAGGAAAATTCATGTATTTAAACGCCAATAAAGCAAATTATGGGGCTGAAGAAATTGAAACTGCCTTTGTTTATGCTGACGGAATTGAAACCTCAAGTTATTATGATTTGATTTTGTCACATAAAATGTTTGAAAGACATCCTAACTTTAAATCTATTAAACCAATCGTATCTAATGGATTTAAGCCAAAAGATTATCTTGATAAAATTATTGAGGTACATAACGAAGGATATCACATTATTGATGTCATTGATTCAATGGATGAGTATGAATATTTAAAATCTAAAAATGTTGATTTAGAAATCGGACTCCGTATTCATTTAAAATCTTTATATCTTGAAGGCGAAGATGATCCAGTCGCAAATGATAGATTTGGTTTGACAAGAGATGAATTCTTAAAGATTATTGATGACTTAGCAAACACAAAAATGAAATTATCAATAATTCATTTTCATCAACGTGGATTTGATTATGAAAAAGATAAATTTGAAAAGAATTTTGCTAAAACTTTTGAAGACTATTATGTTTATGCTCAAAAGAAGTATATAACAGTAGAATATTTTGATATGGGTGGAGGAACTCCTCTCCCATTTGATAAAGAATTTGATTATAAATCATGGGCAAAATATGTTGTTGGTTTATTAAAAAAGATGAGTAATAAATTTGGTGTAAAAGAACCTACATTAATTAGTGAAAATGGCAAATACACACAAAAAGATGCGACAGTTAACTTATATCATGTTGTTGGTGTTAAAGATACAGATGCTTATCCATGGTACATAGTTGATGGTAGCCCTCTTATTGCAATGCCAGAAACGTATGCACTTGGAGAAGTGATTATTGTTAAACCGGTTAACGCTCTTGATAAAGATAAAATAAAAGGCCGTTTAGCAGGATTAACATGTGACTGTGATGATATTTATTATGATAAGAAAACAGGATATTTTGAATTCCCTAATAGTAAAGAAATTTATATTGGATTATTAGGAACTGGTTCTTATCAAAATAGTATGAACGGCAAAGGCGGAATCCACCATTGCTTACTTCCAGAAGAAAGAGATGTTATTGTTTATAAAGATGAAAATGGTAATGTTGTTCAAAAAGTTAGACATGAACTTCAATCGATGGAAGATATCTATCGATTAATGAAACTTAAATAATTGGGAGGAATAAGCCTCCTTTTTTAATTTACATAAAAATTTAAATGATATATTTTTTGCATATTGTTAAAAAATAAAATACGAGCGTTTTTGATAAATTGTTAGTGGAACAAGTAAATGCGACAAATAAAGGGAAAAAAAGAATAAAACAAAAAAACAAGCAATAAAAAGGGTCAAATGAAACGATATAGAAACAT
>ONAT01000035.1 GCA_900315885.1 uncultured Erysipelotrichaceae bacterium | reverse complement strand
GAGTGATGTATACCACTAGGATACACCACTCTAGATGTCATAGTTTTAGGGCTTTTTATTGATCATTCCACTCTATTCCACCCTAAATGTCATAGAGCCGCTTATTTTATCTTATAAAAAAAAAGAGTGATGTATACCACTAGGATACACCACTCTAGATGTCATAGTTTTAGGGTTTTTTATTGATCATTCCACTCTATTCCACCCTAAATGTCATAGAGCCTTTATTTATTAGACTTATTTCTTTGCAACACGAGGTTTTCTAGCTTTTAATTGTTTTGCATAGTTGACGTTTTCAACATCACCTTTGATTAATCCTCTTTCTGTCATTAAATCTGCAATCATCATCTTTGCACGTTTAATAGAAAGTGTGGATTTAACTTTAATCATTGTAGGTGTAGTAGCAAAGCATTTTTTCTTTCCTTCATCACGAACTGGTAATGTTGTTCCTTCGTATTTCTTAGGATCAACTGCGACATAAAGCTTTAAGTTCTTACCAACTAAAGTAATCTTAGCGTATTCTTGTTTTCTAAGTCTGAATGTATCAGCACCATGAGAAATACGTGATTTTACGCCATAACTAATTAATTCATTTTTAAGAACATTATAAGTTGATTTGATGTCGTCACTTGCTTTTGCCATCTTTTCTGCAAATGGTTTTCTAACAACCTTTTTTGCTTTAGGAGCAGCAGGAGCCGCAACAGGAGCTGGTTCTTTTTTCTCGACTACAACTACCTTTTCAATAACAACAGGTTTTTCTTCTTTAGCTTCAACAACTGGAGCTTTTTCAACTTCAACTTTTTCTTCTGCTTCTTTTTGTGCCTTTTCTTCTGCCTCAATAGCAGCAAGACGTTCTTTGTGAGATGTCTTAAATGCTACAAATAAGAAACAAAGTGATACAAGAGCGTAGATGATGAGTAATGCAATTACAACAACTACAATGAATTTTGAATCTGCTTCCCAGATTTTTAATGTTTTACCACGATATGCTGCAAGCAATACGAATGGCATAACAATTGAGTTTGCTGGGACTAAAACTTCATAGAATCCAATTGACTCTTTTTTAGAAGCATCAACAATCCAATAACCAGCAAGCACAAATGCAATAATCATAATAGCAAGTGCAATAATTGTTTTGTAGTTGAATGCACGAACAAATAGCATATGATAAACATAGTGGAATGCTCTTGCGATGTAATCAAAGAATCCTGCACCAACAAGTGCCATACCTCCCATGAAAAGTAAACTAAATGTTACTACAGTAAGAATAGCCCAAAGCGTAGCCTTATTTCTGATACTAGTTTTCATAAAAATAATTCCTTTCTTGTAATTTACTACATATACATTTTACATCTTTCGCAAAAAATAACAACTAAAATTTAATAAAATTAAATTATTAGTGTATTTTTGACTCTTATTTTTGTATATAAATTAATTTTTTTCTCTCTTTTATATCGTTTTCTCCTTCATAAACTAAACGAATTCATATTTATTGCTTAAAATAAAATTTACAAATTCAATGTTAATCTTACAATTAGCATATGTAGCATTCCATTAACTAAATTATGCAAATCATATTGATATTATGTTATAAACACACAGTCACAAAAGAAAACAAAAAAAACGCTACTAATAGCGCTTATTTTGATAAATGGTGGCTCAACCCAGAGTCGAACTGGGGACACAGGGATTTTCAGTCCCTTGCTCTACCTGCTGAGCTATCGAGCCATGATGGCGGAACTGACGGGGATCGAACCCGCGATCTTCTCCGTGACAGGGAGACATGTTAGCCACTACACCACAGTTCCATTGGTTGCGGGGGGAAGATTTGAACTTCCGGCCTCCGGGTTATGAGCCCGACGAGCTACCAGGCTGCTCTACCCCGCGATATAAAATTAATTAAGTTAGACTGGCGGAGGCTAAGAGATTCGAACTCTTGCGGGACTTGCATCCCCTATCGGTTTTCAAGACCGACCCCTTCAACCACTTGGGTAAGCCTCCAAAGGGATAATGTCTTTTATTTTGGTGGACCCTGTAGGATTCGAACCTACAACCTACCGGTTATGGGCCGGGAGCTCTAACCGTTGAGCTAAGGGTCCATCTATTTTATTGGTAGCTGCGGGGGGACTTGAACCCTCGACCTGCCGGGTATGAGCCGGCCGCTCTAACCAACTGAGCTACACAGCCATTTAATAAAAGAAATGGTGGAGCCTAGGGGGATCGAACCCCTGACCTCCTGAATGCAAATCAGGCGCTCTCCCAGCTGAGCTAAGGCCCCACGTTATGTGCGTTTTATTCACGCACATATAAATATATCTAATAATCAATATTATTTCAAGTGTTTTTTTGATTTTTTTAACACTTTCTTTTCTAAATATATGTCTAAGCGGCTTTATTTAGTTAAATATACTTGTTTTTTATTTAAAATATTTGTTTATTCCTTGTCTTCTACTGTTTCTTCATCTTTTTTAGTACATGTCAAAGCTAAATAGATTGTTGTAGCAACAAAGCCTAATACTGATAACAAAACCATCAAAACGCTTAATGGGCTTGTGCTTCCAATTAAAGTTGTGGCATTACTAAATAACACAAAATTAATTAAAAGTGCTACTAACATTAAAATATACTTTGTTTTCTTATCATTAAATTTAATAACTACTGATAATAAAGATAATACTGCAATTGCAGCAATAATAATTAATGCCATAATTTGTTTTGCTGTTATAGCGGTTGAATTTAAATCTGCTGTTTCAATAATTACTAATAAAGAACTTAAGAATGTTCCAAAGGAAATCACTGAAATATTGAACGCTAAGAAACTAAATACATAGTCTTCTTTCTTTTCAGTTAATTTGCGCATGTTTACTAAAGTCATAATAGAGACTGTTAAAATAAAGCCACAGATTATGATATCCAAAAACCAAGCGACAGGAATAGACCAACTGCTACCATTGTCTAAACTTTCAATCAAAGTATCCAAAGATACTAAATCATTAATTACAGATAGTCCAGAAATAGCCACGATCAATGAAACTAAAACATAATTAACATACTTTTTGAAAAAATCTTTTAATGTAATCATATATATCCTTGTATTATAGAATTACTCAATTAAAAGAATAGTTCTATAACATTCCTTTCTTTGAGAACTGAGTGTTTAATTATACCATCTGGCCAGATGGTATAA
>ONAT01000039.1 GCA_900315885.1 uncultured Erysipelotrichaceae bacterium | reverse complement strand
ATGGATGCCTCCATCTAAATTTAGAGAAGCATCCATGTTAGCTTTATGATATAATCCAGTTAACAAACATTTAGTGTCTAGGAAACTGGGTACCCATCAAAACGAGACCTTTTTTCTTAGCCTAATTAGTCGTCCCACCAAGATCTATCGTAATTATTAACCCAATCTTCCCATTCAGGGCCTGAGTGGTGATTGTGTTTATCTTTACGTTCATCATATTCTTTTTGGTAGTCTTTGTAGTAGTCATTATTACCAGCTTTTACTTGATAATAGATATTTGCTAAAATACAATTTTTACTTTCACTATATTTTTCGGCAAAATCGTTATATTTTTCAACAGTAGAATCGTATTGATCTAACAAATCTTCTAATCTATTAATATAATCTTCTTTGGAAGTTAATTCTTGCTGTGGCTCACGGTTATCATCATGATTAGGATGTCTATTCATAAAACGATGATTTTGCTTATAGTAATAATCGTACTCGAAATAATCATCAAATGGTCTATAATCATCATCATAATCATAACGATAACGATCTTCATCATCATCGTAGTCATCTAAATCTTGGATTTCTAATAACCATTCCCAAGCATCATCAAATGTTTCATCAATGTCATCAATCTCTTCTTTTTCCCAATTGTCATATTCATAACAATTAAATTCGTTATGAAGAGTATTAAGAACATCATTTATTTGATTTTCTATATTTGTAATTTTATTAGTTACTTTTTCGACTCCACGTAAATATTTTTCGCGTGCACGATGTAATTCACTATTGAAACGTTCTTTAGCCATATCGGTTTTTAATGCTTCATTAATGATAGATAATTTATTAATTGCCTCTTGAATCTTGTTTTCATCTTCATTTTTGAAGTGCTCAACCCACCAATTAATATCAGAACTTGGATAATATGGATCAATAGTAGTAGAAGATTCATCCGCAGAATAATCAAATATTTGTGCGAGTTCATAAAGTTCATATATCTTTTTATATTTCGTTGAAGTTATATTTTCATCCGCAATAGCTTGTGTAGTAAAGGTAATATTTGCATAAATATAATTATTCTTGCAATAGTTTTCAATTGTGGTTTTAAGAGATTTAATAACACTATCTTGTTTAGTTTTGCTTAGACTGGAAACAAAGATATTAATCGTGTTAATAGTGCTTTTATCGCCTGTATTAATGTATCCAGTACTATTTGCTTCTCTAATAATATCTTCGGTTAAAATAGTGCCATTTTTTTGCTCTGATACATTAATACCTTCAGCGATAATTTTTGCATCATCGTTTTTGGCGTTAAAATCAGTAGCAATATTCTTCTTAGCTAAAGCGTAACTAAAAGATGGGTTAGCAGTTACATTGCTTGATTTAATATCAAGATTTATGTACGCTGCTTCATCATTATTGCTATCATTAATGCCATTGATGGCAATTATACCAATCAAAGAAGCAGTAACCAAGGCACCCGATAAAGTAGAAACAAGCCCCACTCTTTTGTACCAAGGTTTTTTAACAGGAGGTTCATATCCGATTTCATTTAAGACACGATCAAAAACGTTAGCGTACATTAATTTACTTTCATTTTTTAAGTTTTTCACAATCTTACGTTCTTTCATTAATGATTTACCTCCTTACTGTTAAGTGCTTTTTGTAACTTTTTAAGAGCCATACTGTACTTATAGGTAACTGTTCCTAGTGGCAAATGCATCATATCAGCAATTTCTCGATGTTTATACTCGCCAACAGCGTACAGCATAACAATTTTAAAATCTTCTTCACTGAGAATTTGACTTGCTAATTCAATCGTAGGAGTGGATAAGGACTTATCGTAAGTGTATCCTCCAAGACTCTCAAGGAGATGGTCATCATCAGTTAGAGTCTCTCTTGCTCTTTTTCTAAGTTCATAAAGAGCTAGATTTTTAGCAATAGTTAAAATCCAGTTACGTAAATTAGTACCTGGCTGATAAGAAGAGATTTTTTCGTATATTTGTATATAAGTGGCTTGCATTATGTCTTCCGCAAGTTGATAATCTTTAACAATTGGAAAGACAAAAGAAAAAACGCTCTTACAGGTACCTTCATAAATGGTTTTCAAGTGTTAATTGAAAAAGTAAATGCAACAAATAAAACGAAATAGTAAATTTTACTTTTTCCAAAGATTATTTCAAACTATTAAAGAGCTTAGTTATCTTTG